>WGMZ01000009.1 GCA_016124735.1 Bacteroidota bacterium | reverse complement strand
CTTCAATTTTCCCAACATAGTCTGCAAGATTTTCTTCTAATTTCCTCAAAACCTTGCAAATAATCATCTAACAAAATACATACTTTTCAACATAATATGTTTATATTCAAGATGTTGTGTGTTATTAAGGAACGACTAATTCACTATAATTTGCTTTTTTTCAAGGAGATATCCATTCTGATCAAAAATGGAAATAAAATAAAGACCACTTTGATTTAAGTCAAAACTTTGGCTTTTTGACAATTTACCTGTCAATATTTCGGTACCAACGGATGTGAAAATCTTATAAGATAAATTCTCACCCGTATTACAATCAATTTTAAAAGAACCTGAATTCGGGTTTGGGTATAAATTCAAAACATAACTCGCACCAATTGGCTTGACTGATGTAGCAGTTGAATTGAATAATTGAGTAACATCACTTGCCGATAAAATTCTGTTCCAAATTCTAATATCATCAACTACGCCTTTGAAAAACAGCACATTGCCTGTTCTGCAGCCAATATAAAAACCAAGATTTTGTCCTGTATAACCAGCTGCATCACCTGTGTAATCGGAGCCTAACTTGGCACCGTCCAGATATACAATGATAGAATCATTATTCCTTGTTGCGACAATATGATGCCAATTAGCATCATTGAAAGAAGGATCGTCAACTGACGCTGTAGCCTGTGAATTTTTAAGATAAGTCCAAGATCCAATACCAGAGTATATGCCTGCATATTTATTACTAAGATTGAATCCATTGTCTTTTACGTCTCCACCCACAGACATAATGGCTTGTGTAGTGCCTTGATTTGGAAGTGCATCTATTCTAAACCAGCAGGAATAAGAATATGAATCAAGAAATAAACTACTGGCAGAGGTAAGGCCCAAATAAGAATTGGTTCCATTAAATAGATAGGCGGCATTCGCCTGCCCATTTCTATCCGCAGTTAACATGACATTATGTGCTGTGAGATCATTTCCTTTGCCAGAATGGTCTTTTGTATCTCCTGTAAAAGGATAATAAGCAACGAGGGAGTCAGTAAGGCTTTGCGCTTGAGAGATCACACCTATGAGCAAAGCGATAATAGTAAAAGTTTTTTTCATTTCAGTATAGAGTGTTAATTACGCAATATAGCGAGCTAAATTCATATTAGAAATTGCCAGTTAAAACCGGGTAAGAAGCCGATTCAGCATCATTTTAATTTCCCTGAGTATGGGAATTCTTAGCAAAAGAAGAAAAAGAAGTCCAACATAGGCTGTTGAAAAGAGGAATGATGAAATAAAGGAAATATTACCTGTAAAGTACTGTATTAGTATGATGGAGGCCGACAATGCTAAGTACATTATGAGTTTCAAACTGGAGGCAGAAAAAGGATGTACTTTAAACCGATACCAGACGAACAATAACAAAATTAAATTATAAAGGAATATACTAAGGGCGGTCGAATAGGCAACGCCATTTAATCCATATCGCGGAATAAAAGCAAGATTGAGGAGAATGGCGAGAATTGCTAACGCTATGGTAAAATAAATGCCGACATAGTAATATTTGGAATTGGCCAAAATGAGTCCGTTAATTCCGGTGAAAGCATCAAATAATTTTGCCAAGCCCAGAAATATAATCAACACATACCCTAGTGAATACACTTTTGAATCTGGCATTGAGGAGAATATCCATTGAGCATTTAGGAGTAAAACTGAGAATATAATCAACGAGGCAAGAGTTTGTCCAGAAGAAGACTTTTTGTATGCCCAGGAAATTTTTCTGGTATTGTTGTAATGGATAGCTTCAGAAACTATCGGAGCCATAATTTGTTGAAAGGACCGGGAAGGAACTTCCATTACCATGGTTATTAAAAATGCAGTTGAATAGATGGCATTCTCTGTGAGACCTATTTGGCTACTCACCATAAAAATATCAAGCTTATTGACTAGGTTGGTTCCTAATCCGCTAATCAGAATTAGCGCCATAAAAGTCCCTATTTTTCCCCAGGGAGCTTTTCCAGACGAATTAACGTGGTAAGTCTTGTTTTTTTTGGAAATCAATAGCAAATAAGCAAGCAGAATGAGGGCACCGGCAAGGTAAACGACCGAAATCATACCGAGAAACTCGGATAGATCCATCGTCTTATATATTGTTATCAGACTGACCGCTGTTAATCCCAGTCGAAGGAAGACTTCCCGAACCAGTTTACTAACGGTAATCCTGTAATAGTTGGCAATCAGATTTTCTAAGACGTTTTGATATACAATGGAAAGTGTAATTGGGATTAGCCAGAATTCATAACGCAGAAAAAGGGGAGATTTTAACTCCAATTGTTTATTGAATATGTCTCTAAAAAATAAAAAATAGAGGATACTGAATGCAGTTGTGGTCATAAATGGGACCAGAAGTGAAAAATGCATCAGCAGTCTTTCTTTTCCAATACTTCTGAATTCAGGTCCAAATCTAGGAATAGCATTTGGAACTCCTGCTTGTGCAAACAGTGCAAAGAAGGTGGCTGTTTCAAGAACCAATCGAAGCAGTCCGTTATATTCAGGAGAAAGGCAGTATGGGATAACATACAATAAGTTGACATACCCTACCAGTATACCGAAATACTGTGTAATTGATCCTTTTATACTTTGACGAAGTACTATCCCCATCAGGAATTCGTTTTTTCAAATATAGCGGTAATTGTAAGTCCGCGTTTAGGTTTGAAAACACGAAGTGCTAATTTAACTGGGAAGCGCAATAAAGGATACAATACAGGTCTTAGATGCGGTAGGTACTTCTTCAGCCAAACATCAAAATATACACCAAGATTGGATAAATCTGCCGGTTCTTCATCGAGACGAAGAGTCATTAAAGGAAAGTAATTTTTCAAAGCATTCAGCGATCTAGAATCCCACCACCCCATGTGATGCGGAGGCAGATTCAAAGTGTGATAGTGATCCTCTTTAAAAATATAGCTGTTGTTATTAGGTACACCATAAAGCAGAATGCCACCCGATTGTAAAGTTTGTACGCTGGCATCAATAAAACTCCGGATGTTCGGAATATGTTCCAGTACTTGAAAAGCTAGAACAACATCGAAAGTTCCTGCATGGTTTGTGGCAAAATCTTCGATATAGCCAAGATGTACTTCCATTTGATTTTTAGTGGCATCAGCAATCGCAGTTTCGTTAATTTCTAAACCATGAATTTCACAATTTGGGAAAGCTGTTCGGACTGCTTTCAAGAAAAGACCTTCTGCGCAACCGATCTCCAGAAGTCGGAATACATCATTCTTTGCAAATCGATTTTGAAGAAAAGTCAAGGCATTTTGATGTTCCCACTTCCATGGCGTGTAGTAACTATGTTTATTTTTTACCAAATCCGAATAAAATGGTCCATCACCGGCAATGGATTCAGGAGCAAAAAAACGAAAGCCGCTTTCTTCGCATCTGTACAAACCAATGCTTTGGTTGGTTTCGAAAAACCCGCTAACATCCATGTTTAGCTCGTTCTTATACAAAGCAATTAGTTTTTCTTCTGAATAATCAAATTCGAGAATTGCTTCTCTATTGGTTAGCGGGCTCAATGGCATAATTCAAGTATATGTTCAATTTTGTGGACCAGAAGTTCCTGGGTATAGTTCTGCGTAACATGAACTCTGGCATTTTCTCCAAATGAAATTCGCAAATCTCGATTTTCCAAAAGTTCTATCACTTTTACTGCAAAAGTATCTACATCGTTTTCTGGAACCAAAAATCCGGTTTTTCCATCGAGTACAGCTTCTTTTATTCCTGCATGTAGTGTACTGACTACAGGTAGCTGCATGGCTTGAGCTTCAAGTATGGAAACAGGGGTGCCTTCTGAGTCCCCTGTTTTCGTTACTCGTATAGAATGTTGTACATAAATATCCGATTTGTTCATGAGGGAAATGGCTTGCTCACGGTTTATTTTTCCAGGAAATTGAACATGGGGTATTGATTTTTTACGTACAAATTCTTTGGCCTCATTAAGAAGCTCACCATCTCCCGCCATAACCAAAGTGCAATCAGGAAATTTTTCTGAAATGGTTTTGAATGACTGGAGCAGTCCGATAGGATTTTTCTTGGGCGTGAAACGACCAATAAACAATAATTTTTTTCCAGACTTTTTATTCTTTTCACCCGGAGTGAAAATTTTCGGATCTACCCCACAGGGTATTACTTCAATTTTATCTGCTTTACATCCAAGAGAAACAAGCTGACTTTTCATATCGTTTGACACACAAATAATTCGAGGAGCATATTCAAACAGCTCCTTATAGCGGTTTGAATATTGATTCGTATATGTAAATTCATAGGCGTCGAAACCATGAAATATGCACGTAACCGGGACACCACATTCTTTTGCGGCAGGTAGAAGTGATGTGGCTGTAATTCCATATTCTGTCAGTATGCAATCATAGTTGCCCTTGCGTATAAACCGCACAAGGGAATGAGTATACAACCGACTATATAGCTTGGGAAACAATCTTTTCAATCCGGCTCTGCAGAGATTAAATTTCCAGATACCTGAGAATACCGAATGGTTATCCTGCGTGAAATAGGGCCTCCAACCTCCATATAGAACTGTTTCTGGTTGCAATAACCGGATATGATCTCTGACAAATGTCTCGGAAAAATAGTTCTGATTCGGTGTGGCTAAAAGGAGTTTAGGCATGTTTTGCAATTACGAGATAGGTGCAGGCATCTTGTGCCTTTTGTTTTTCTGAGTTGACTTTGTCGAAGCACCAAATCAAACTCTGACAAAACAAGATAAACGGAACCCGAATCAATTTCGGAAATTTAAACATCAAACCATCTTGAAATAACTGAATGCCCATTGCAGATCTTCCGATGATTCCTTCAAAGTGTAAGATCTCAAAGCCCGCTTCCTCAACAATTTTCTTTAAACCCATGGATGTCCATCTCCAAAAATCGGTTGGATCTGGATGGTACATCCAATATCCATGTGTAGTGAGCACCAGTTTTCCATTTTCTTTTAAACATCGTTTAGCTTCGGCTAAATATTTTTGATAGTTGGGCACATGTTCCAATACCTGTGTAGAAAAGACGATGTCATATTTCTCTTCGCTATTTTGAATGCTTCCATCTGGCAATACCAGAATATCAGCGAGTTCATTTTCTTTCAAATCCGCACCCATATAACGAATAGAATAGCTAGACAGAGACACCTTATATGGCATGGCTCCACAGCCATAATCCATTAGCGTAGCCGATTCAGGCAATTTGATTTTGGTAAATGCCGATAAGACCAATTTTTTTAATTGAAGTAAATAAAAGTACCTTGGATCTGTGATTTTTGGTTTTGTCCTTTGTATTGCCTCACCGGCATGGTGTTGGTATTCAGACATTCTTCTAATTTTGGAGCCTCGAAAATAATCATTCATCCAGAGATTGAATAGTATTAAAATATATCCCCTCGCCATTTTCTCCTTTAACCGCCCGTTTCACCTAAAAAAAACGGTGGAGGCACTTCTTCAAAATCCTGAGGCGGGAAATTTGGAAGTGCACGTGTTTTCTGATGCGGCATCGAACCAAAAAGATGCGGAGGCTGTTCAGGAGGTGCGTGACTATTTGAAAAAGCTTAGGGCCTTTGGCAAATTGTCGCTTCACTTTGCCGAGAAAAATAAAGGACTTGCCCAAAGTATTTTGGAAGGCGTGACTTCCATCCTGCAAGATAACGACGGGATTATTGTGCTCGAAGATGACATGGAAGTGCAGCCATTTTTTCTTCGCTATATGACAGATGGCTTAAATAAATACAGGGATCAGGTCGAGGTTTGTTCTATCCATGCTTATACTTATCCAATTGATCGTCTTCCGGAAACCTTTTTTATAAAAGGTGCAGACTGTTGGGGATGGGCTACCTGGAAGCGGGCCTGGGAACTGTTTACTCCAGACGCGGTAAAATTGCTCGAAGAATTGAAAAGGAGGAAACTAACCCGCGAGTTCGATTTTAATGGGAATTACCCCTATACCCGAATGCTGGAGAGAAGGGTAAAAGGCGAAAACCAAAGCTGGGCAGTACTTTGGTATGCCTCTATGTTTCTGCAGGATAAATTAACCTTGTATCCCAATAAATCACTTTTAAGAAATACAGGAAATGACGGCAGTGGAACGCATAGCCATGCGACTTCAGTTTTTGATCCGGTTTTGGCAGATCATATCCCTGTATTAACGGATGAAATTCGTCATTCAGAAAAGGCATACCTCGCCTTTGCCCATTTTCTGGGGAGCGCACGACGTCACGCTATCCGGAACAAAATAGCTGGATGGTTTGGCATTACTTTAAAAACCTGAGAGGAACGGTTCGTTTTAATTCTTCAGGCAGATGCCGTAAATTCCCCGCCTCAAGAGTATGGGCCTCCGATCAATCAAACGTAAAGAAGACTTCAATCCCGTCTTTATCGGGCTGTTTATCAATCCATTTTACATAGCACGACGTGGTTTGTATAAAGGAATTCAGCGACTTGCTCCTGAAATTGATGGTCGGGTGCTTGATGTAGGCTGCGGAAGAAAGCCCTATCGATCGTTGTTTACCTGCAAGGAATACATTGGACTGGATATCGAAAATCCGGGACATTCCCATGAAAATGAAGACGTTGATGTGTTCTACGATGGAAAGGTATTTCCATTTGAAAATGCTTCATTCAATAATGCTTTGTGCAACCAGGTTCTGGAACATGTCTTCAATCCGGATGAGTTTCTTTCGGAGATTAACCGGGTACTTCAACCAGGTGGCAAATTGCTTCTAACCGTTCCATTTGCATGGGATGAACATGAACAGCCTTACGACTATGCCCGCTATTCTTCTTTTGGCCTCAAGCATCTGATGGAAAAACATGGGTTCAGTATTGAGACGCATTTAAAAAGTGTGAATGATAGCCGGGCTATTTGCCAATTGTGGAACACCTTCTTATATAAAAAGTTGCTCACCGGTTCGGGCCTTCTTAACCTTCTTACAACTTTTCTATTCATGTCGCCGATGAATGTGCTTTCTCTGATCTGGGGTCCTCTTTTCGGAAAAAGCCGCGACTTTTATCTCGACAATATCATCTTAGCGGTTAAAAAATGAGTCGCCTGAATTTCTGCACCCTCTTCGATTCCAACTACCTGAGCCGGGGTTTGGTGATGTACGATTCACTCGTGGAGTATGCAGAAGATTTTCATCTTTACGTTTTTGCCTTCAACGGTCTTGCGCTTTCCGTTTTGAAAGGTTTGGATCTTCCACAGATGACCGTCATCTCCCTGGAGGAATTTGAGGATCCAGAACTCTTAGCAGTCAAGCCTGAGCGTAGCAGAGCGGAATACTGCTGGACCTGCACTTCCAGCAGCATCCATTATGTATTAGAAAAATACCAGGTAGAGAATTGCACCTATTTGGATGCGGATTTGGTTTTTTACGCGAATCCCAGAGTCTTGATTGATGAGATGGAAGCCTCAGGAAAATCTGTATTAATCACCTCTCATCGTTATACACGTCGATACGATCAATCATTGTTAAGGGGCAAGTATTGTGTCCAATTCATGTTTTTTAAAAATAACCGGGAAGGCAGAGAAGTCCTGGAATGGTGGAGAAACCGCTGTCTGGAATGGTGCTATGCGCGTGTTGAAGATGGAAAGTTTGGGGATCAAAAATACCTCGATGATTGGACAACGCGATTTCCATCGGTGCATGAGTTAAAACATTTAGGAGGTGGAATCGCGCCATGGAATTGTCAGCAATTTTCTTTTGAAAAGAGAGAGGATCATATTCTTGTCAGTAATGAAAAAAATAAAGACAAGGTGGTGTTTTTTCATTTTCATGGAGTGAAAATTTACCCGGAAATGAGAGCGATTCTGGCACCTCGTTCCTATGAATTGTCGGGAATAGTCAAGTCTTTATTTTACTACCCGTACCTCAAAAAGCTGGTAGACAAGGGCAGGGAAATCGCCACCCAATTTCCGAATCAGGATTTTCATGGTACAGGAGAATTGTCTGATTACTGGAAAGAATTTTTTCTTGTCGGCCATTATTCCTGGATTAAGAGAAATATACTGGGAAGGATTTTTCCTCCGAAGCTCCCCTAAAACCTTTTCAAGAATCCCTTACATTTGCCCTGCATGGCGCATATTATTGATATACCTGCGTTTAAAGATAAACGCGGAGAATTGCATGTTATTCAAAGAGAATTGCCGTTTCAGGTGAAAAGGGTATACTATATCCACGGAGTTCCGAATGTTGTAAGAGGTGGTCACCGCCATAAAAATACCGATCAACTACTGATATGCCTGCATGGCTCCTGCACGGTTTCGTGCGACGATGGTTCAGGATTTGAAAGTTTTGTTCTGGATGATTCGGGAAAGGGACTCTATGTGGACCGCGACGATTGGCACACCATGCAGGGATTTTCCGATGGCGCCGTGCTGCTTGTTCTGGCCAACACGCCATACGATGTAAACGACTATATCGACGAACCGTATGCCTAATATCGATTACGAAAATTTATCCGGACTCAATGCTCCATTTCGGAGTGAATATGAAAAGGTGTTTTCTGCACTTCTCGAAAAAGGATGGTTCATCTTAGGAGAGCAAGTGACTTCATTTGAATATGAATTTGCACATTTCCTGAATGCGCCGAAATTCTTAGGTCTCGCCTCAGGTTTAGATGCATTGGAGATACCACTCAAAGTATTGGATTTTCCTGTCGGTTCGGAAATTATTGTCCCTTCAAATACCTACATCGCTACCATTAACTCGATTATCAATGCCGGTCATAAGCCTGTTTTTGTAGAACCCAATTTGCAAACGTATTTGATTGATGCTGCTCGGATTGAAGAAAAGATTACGGAGAAAACAAAGGCAATCATGATAGTCCATCTTTATGGAAAACCTTGCGAGATGGATCCGATTATGGATGTATGTGCAAAGCATCATCTGCAAATAATCGAAGATTGCGCCCAGTCTCATGGTGCCAAATACAAAGGGAAATCTACGGGAACTTTCGGGTTTGGAGCATTTTCATTTTATCCAACCAAAAATCTGGGTGCTCTTGGCGACGCTGGAGGCATTAGTATTTCAGATACAAGCTGGTACGATAAAATAAAGGCGTGGCGTAACTACGGCTCGCATATTAAATACAAGAACGATTACGTTGGTGATAATTCCAGATTGGATGAAATACAAGCTGCATTCCTGAGAATAAAATTGAAGGCACTTGATGATATCACAGCCCACAAACAAAAGCTGGCCAACTTGTACGATGAATTGTTGGATGAAAATTTAGTCATCAAACCGGCGCGATCTGCCGATTGGGAAGAAGTACATCATATATATCCGATTCGGCACGAACAGCGAGATAACCTGAAAGAATTTCTTTTGAGTAAGGGAATAAAAACAGAAATCCATTACCCAATTGCTCCCTGCGATCAAAAATCTGTTCAGGATGTTTTCAACAAAAATGGATGGATTTTGAATGAAGATGATTTTAGACTGGCACGAGAAATACATCGCAGCATTTTGAGTTTGCCAATTTCTACCATTCATTCTGAGGAGGATGTTCGTTACATTGCAGAATGTGTGAATGCATTTAAACCGTGAAAATATTTCTTCTCGACAATTTTGACTCCTTTACTTATAATCTGGTAGACTACTTATTGAGAGAAGGAGCGGAAGTTGAGGTAAAAAGGAACAATGAACATATCCCTGATTTAAGTGGGTTCGATGGTATTGTTTTGTCACCGGGACCATCCCGGCCAGAATCTTCCGGAAACCTCCTCCCTTTGATTGAGGCCTATCATAATCAATTACCCATCCTTGGTATTTGTTTGGGTTTTCAGGCAATTGGTGAGTTTTTTGGAGCAAGATTGATTCGATTGCCAGAACCCGTTCATGGAAAAAGTTCCGAAATCGTTTGTTCACGTCATCCTATGTATTCCGGAATACCGGAACGGCATCAGGTTGCGCGATACCATAGTTTGTGTTTGGAGAACTTACCGGAAGAGCTTGAACTTACGTCAGAGACCCGTACTAAAATACCAATGGGAATAGCGCACAGGGAATGGCCAATTTGGGCAGTGCAGTATCACCCTGAAGCTGTTCTGAGTGAATACGGATTGGTTTTTATCCGGAACTGGATCAACAGCCTGAATAAATAATACAAAAGCTGGAATTGGATGATTTTTTGCTTTAATTGAAGGAATGCTAGCCCGAGATTTTATTTCCAACAAATTAATTCCTCTAAAATCGAATGATTCCGTTCAAATGGCTTTGGAATTAATGAATGAGATGAATGTCGCTTATTTGCCAGTGGTAGATAAAGAAAAGGTCATGGCCTATGTTTCCGTGGGGGAGATTATGGATGTCAAACCTAAATCGAAAAAGCTGGAAGGGCTGATTTCCAGTCACCCGGCAGCCAGAATAGTTGAAAGCCAGCATCTTTTTGAAGTGATTAGACTTTTTGCGCTTATCCCATCCACAGTGGTAGCCGTGGTAGATGCAGAAGATAATTTTGTTGGAATCATTAGTGCAAAGGAACTCATTCGGCAAATGGCGCATTTTAGTGGATTTCTTGAAGCAGGAGGTATCCTGAGTTTGAATATTGGAATCCGGGATTATAGTCTGGCAGAAATTGCACGTTTGGTTGAATACAATAACGCCAAAATTTTAAGTGTTCATTTGCAGGCCATTGAAGAACGCCGAAGAATTCTGGTTCATTTAAAATTAAATACTACCGATTTAAAGAGTTTGGTAGCTACCTTCGAACGCTATAATTATCAGGTGGTGGCATCTTACAGCAATGATGAAGATAATGGGGATTTAAAAGATCGATATAATCTGTTGATGCGCTATCTGGATACCTGAACAACGCGTGACCCGAAAGACCATTCTGTTATTTTTTCTCCTTACCAGCAAATGGATGCTTGCAGAGATTGATTCTGTGCAAGTCAAAGGTATTCATGTTGAGGGCAATAAGGTGACGAAAACATACATCATCTTGCGTGAATTGGATTTCAAAGAAGGAAGCTGGTTCCCTAAAGATAAAATTGATGCCCATCTGGCACAAAACAGGAATCAGATTTTTAACTCCCATTTATTTAACGCAGTAGATATTCATTTTACACCTGTAGATTCCGCTGCAATCGAGGTATTTATTCACGTAACGGAAAAATGGTATATCTGGCCATATCCGATGATTGAGTTTGCCGACAGAAACTTTAATATCTGGTGGGAAACAAAACAACTTTCGCGCTTGAATGCAAGTATAAATGTGTTGGATTATAATTTTCGGGGGCGCGCCGAAAAACTATTTGTTCGGGGAGTATGGGGCTATTCCAGGTCACTTTATGTGAATTATGAAATACCCTATTTGGACAAGACAAAGCGTCACGGTTTTCAAACAATTTTATCATATCAAAGCAATAAGGAAATTTGGCATAAACCGGTAGACAATCGGCTGCAATTTCTTTTTGATCCAAATAAACGTGCATATCGATCGGTTTATGGCGAGGCGGCATATTTGTTTCGACCAAAAATCTTTACCCGACATCGCATTGGACTTGGCATTGAAGATATTTGGGTTAGCGATACGGTTTTATTACCCACCGAGAATCCTCACTATTTGGCAGGCGACCTGGATCACCAATTTTCAATTTATCTGAATTATACATTTAAATGGGATCGCAGAGACATTGCATACTACCCTTTGAAAGGACATTTTATTGAAGTCAATTTCTCGCCCAGAATACTGATTAATGCGAAAAGTTTTTATGCCTCTCTTCAACTGAATGCGGAGAAATTTTGGAAATTTAACCGTTTCATATATGCGGGAGTCGGTTTCAGGGGAAAGGTCTCCGTGCCTCAGGATCAGCCTTATAATTTGTACCGCGCACTTGGATATAAATATTTGGTTAGGGGATTCGAACCTTTTGTTATTGATGGGCAGCATTATGGATTAGCCAAATCAAATTTGAAATTCTGTTTATTCAAAAGGGATATTCGTTTCGAGTTTATTCCCTTGAAACAATTTAACCGGGCACCCACTTCCTTGTTTTTTAATATTTATGCCGATGCGGGTTATGTTTATTCAAGCCGATTTCAAAGCCCGGGAAACACGTATCAAAATAAACTATTGGGAGGATATGGCGCTGGTTTCGACCTGGTTACCTTCTATGATTGGGTAATTCGCGCAGAGTATTCCATCAACAGCTTTGGATTGAAGGGCTTATATTTACACTTTACTGCACCGATATAATGAGAATAGGGGTTTTTGGAAAAAGTATTTTGAATGAAGAGTCTGTAGACTTTGTTCACTTCATCATTGATTTACTAAAGAATAAAGGAGTAGAAGTTTTCGTTCATGAACGATTCGCAGAAGTTCTGCGTAAGGGGAAATTGAAGAAGTCCTCTGCCGGAATTTTTTCGGAAAATGACGCGGTAATTTCTACATTGGATTTCATGTTCAGTCTGGGGGGCGATGGCACATTGCTCGAAACGGTTACGCATGTTAAAGATACCGGAATTCCCATTGTAGGCATAAATTTAGGAAGATTGGGTTTTTTAGCCTCAGTTTCTAAAAATGACATTTATTACGCAATTGATGAATTGCTGAAAGGCAGCTTTGGCATTGACAAAAGAAGTCTTTTGTATCTTGAATGTGAGACGCCCCTCTTTGGCGATTTGAATTTCGGATTAAACGACTTTGTCATTCATAAAAATGACTCAAGCAGCATGATAACGGTTCACGCCTTTATCAATGGAGAGTTTTTAAATTCGTATTGGGGAGATGGATTAATTATTTCGACTCCCACAGGATCAACAGGCTATTCGCTGAGTTGTGGCGGCCCAATATTGTTCCCGCAATCGGGTAGTTTTGCTGTGACACCTGTATCTCCTCATAATCTGAATGTAAGACCCATAATCATCTCAGATGAAAGTGTCCTTTCATTCGAGATTGAAGGCAGAAGCAATAGCTATCTGGTAAGTATGGATAGCCGATCCACCAGCGTGAACTATGACGTACAGATGGCGATTCGGAGGGCACCCTTTAATGTAAACCTGGTGAAACTTAACAATTCTAACTATCTCAAAACGCTCCGTTCCAAACTAAATTGGGGCATCGATGTGAGGAATTAGGCCCTTTTATATAATTTTGATTCATCAGTTTTGTCAAATAAAAGTATATATTTGCCCCACTTGATTTAACCTAATCGTCAAGCGAAAAATGAAACTAAAGTACATCTTACTAGCCCTGTTAATCGGATTTGGAACCTCCGCTTCAAAAGCCCAAGATTATGATGTCGGTATTATGGGTGGGTTGTCTGGTTATCAAGGAGATCTTGCCCCAGGTTTAGACAATGGATTAATTAATGCGTTCAGAGGTGAACGTCCTGCGATAGGGGGAATCTACCGTTACAACTTCCATCCTCATTTTTCTGTAAGAGGGAATCTGAATATTGGCTGGGTTGCAGCGTATGATAAATATTACAACAAAGGAACTTCCCGCGAGTCTCGTAATTTAAGTTTCAACTCTCCGATTGTAGAATTGTCCGGTACGGTAGAATACAATATTTTGCGTTTCATTTCCGGATCAAACAAATACAAATGGACACCATATTTATTTGGTGGTTTCGGTTTGACTTATATCCATCCGATGGCCTGGTACAATGGCAAACTTGTTAATTTGCGTCCCTTAACTACTGAAACGGGAAAGCAAGGGTCAAGCTACAGCCCGATTCAGGCTGTGATTCCTGTGGGTGGTGGATTGAAATTCAGCTTGAAGAACGATTGGGTTCTTGGAGTAGAAGCTGGTTGGAGAATAATGTTTACAGACTATCTTGATGATGTAAGTACCAATTACACAGGCGATAATTCTGGTTCCATGTCCGCAAATTTGGGCAACAGAACGGGAAAACCAGTGGCCGCAGGTACCAAGAGAGGAAACCCGGGTTATAAAGACTCCTATTTTATTTACGGAATAACATTGACGAAAACCCTTCGTCCATACAAGTGCCGCTAATAAACTTATTGGATTAATTGTATATTTACGACGGGTTAAGCATGCTTAACCCGTTTTGTTTTTTTAAAATAAATACTGTTTGGTCGTCGTTTTATAAGCGTATGAAGAGACTCTTTACTTTGTTATTAATTAGCTGCTCAGTTGCGACAGCCTTTGGTCAAAAGTCGGTCGATGCAGGAATAATGATAGGGGCTTCTAATTATATCGGTGAGTTGAGTCCCACAGCCACAAGCAATTATCATTTTGCATTCGGATTAGTGGGTCGATACAATATCAACGATCATTTCTCCTTAAAGGGCTCTGCATTTTACGGGCATATATCAGGCGCGGACTCACTTCAAACGAAACAGGATTTAAGAAATAGAAACCTCAGTTTTAAATCTTTCCTTTTTGAGTTTTCGGCGGAAGTGGAATGGAACCTTTGGGCTTTTGATCCGGTTGGACGCAATGGTAAGAAGGCTTTTACGCCCTTTGCCTTTATAGGAATTGGGGTGTATAAGTACAACCCGTTGGCATACTTTGCTAATCCGCTTACTGGAAAGAAACAATGGGTGGAACTTCAACCCATTGGAACAGAAGGGCAAGGAACGACTCAATTTCAGGACAGAAAAAAATATGCTCTGACCCAAGTATCATTCCCGATTGGGGGCGGATTTAAGGTGAGAGTGGCACGTGGATGGACCCTTGCTGTAGAATATGGATTGAGAAAGACCTACAATGATTATTTGGATGATGTTTCAACGACCTATGTGGAGCCGGATATTCTGGATCAGAATTATGGTACGTTGAAGGACGGTGGCTATTCTTCTGTGCTTGCCGATAGATCATCTCAGGAAGTTAAAAATAGTAGAACGTATGACCCGCTTACGTTTAAAGGTGGGACAAGAGGAAACCCTAAAACAAAAGATTGGTACGCCTATGGTGGTATAACGATTACCTATACAATTTTTGGAAATCGTGTTAAATGCTTTAAGTTCTAGGCTTAGCGGCTTAATTCTGTTTCTGTTTTTCTTTCAAGTGAACGCCTATTCTCAGTTTTGGGAAGCGGGAGGATTCATAGGTACGTCCAACTATACCGGCGATCTTGCGAGAAAAATAGTGCCGTCAGAATCTAATTTCAGTGCAGGCCTTTTAGGTCGATATAATATTTCGGAATATTTCTCGTGGAGGTTTGGGATTAACTATGCCAAGGTTTCTGGTGGGGATTATAATTTCAAGGAATACCAAAATAGAAACCTCAGTTTTTTTAGTCATATATGGGAACTGGACAACAGGATTGAATTTAATTTTGTCCGATTCGGCACAGGGGTATTAGCCAAGCGACATAGTGCTTTCTTTTTTGCCGGAATCAACGCTTTCTATTTCAATCCAAAAGCCAAATACAATGGCAGTATTGTGCAGTTGCAGCCTTTGGGAACCGAAGGACAGAATTTACCGGGACATAAGAAATATTCCAGAGTGAATGTTGCGATTCCAGTGGGACTTGGGTATAAATATAGTCTTTCCGATAACTGGGTTTTGGCCTTCGAAATATCAGTTCGAAAAACATTCACGGATTACCTGGACGACGTAAGTACGACATACCCGAATTTCGAACAGCTTCAAAGTCGAAGCGGATCGGATGCGGTGGCATTATCAGATCGGTCTGGAGAATTGAATCATAGTGCAAGGCAAGCCACAGAGGGAAATTATAGAGGAGACCCTGCAATTAAGGATTGGTACTTTATTACCGGGTTTAGCCTGACTTACCGTTTCACTCCAATTCGATGCATGTTTTCGAAAAACTAAGAATCCATCTATTTAATCTTATTTTCGCAGCTTGAGTAAAAAAGCGAATGACTCTGGAAGGGCAAATCAATAAAGAAAGACTACCCCGGCACATTGCCATTATCATGGATGGAAATGGCCGTTGGGCCAAAGGACAGGGTAAATTTCGTGTTTTCGGCCATCACAAAGGTGTGGATACGGTAAAGGAAATTACGGAAACGGCGGCCGAGCTTGGTGTCAAGTATTTAACTTTGTACGCTTTTAGCACCGAAAACTGGAACAGACCGAAGGCGGAGGTCAATGCTTTGATGGATTTACTCGTTAAAACCATCAAAAGAGAGATGCCGACTCTCATGAAAAACAATATTCGCCTGGATGCAATAGGGAACATGGACTCGCTCCCTTCCAAGTGTTTGAAGAATTTAAATGAAGCAAAAGAATTAACCTGTAACAATTCAGGTATGACCCTCGTCTTGGCTTTGAGTTATTCGGCAAAATGGGATATCTGTGAGGCAGTGAAAAAAATAGCCAGCGATGTCCAGAGTGGAGCAATTAAAAAGGAAGAGATAGATAATAATTTGATAACGAAGTATTTATCCACGCATGATATCCCCGAACCGGAATTATTGATACGGACCAGTGGGGAACTTCGAATAAGCAATTTTCTCCTTTGGGAAATTGCTTATAGTGAATTGTATTTCACTGATGTACTCTGGCCTGACTTCAGTTCGGAAGAACTTTTTAAAGCGATTATAGATTACCAAAACCGCGAAAGGAGATTCGGTAAAACCAGTGAGCAATTGACCTGATGAAGTATAAACTGCATATTCTATTCTTTTTTCTAATTGGAATATTATCATCGGACCTTTTTGCTCAGGAGGATAGTACCCAAAAGGAATTGCCGTATTTACCATTGAATTATCAGCGGCCCGTTACTCTTGAAATCGGTGGAATGGAAGTGGAGGGAGTGACTTACTTCGATCCCAATATTGTAAAGCTTTTCTCGGGATTATATACCGGGCAGGAAATTACCATACCCGGCGATGAGATTACCAAGGCTATGGAGAACCTTTGGTCGCAAAAACTCTTTACAGATATAAAGATTCTTGTGACGAAAATTGAGGGTAAAAAGGTCTATCTGAAATTTGTTCTGCAGGAAAATCCGCGGCTTTATGAGTTTGAAATTCGTGGCTTGAGAAAAGGCAAGGCAAAGAATCTGCGTGAAGATCTGAGTCTCAAGGCGGGAGATATGATCACCGACAATTTGAAGCAGCGCACCATCACGGAAATTAAAGATCACTATATCGATAAGGGATTTTTAAATGTCAAGGTCAGTTTGGATGTTATAACTGCCGACGGGATTCCTCAAAAAAACATGAGAATACTTGTTATCCATGTTGCTCCCGGAATCAAAACAAAAATCAGAGAAATTACATTTACAGGGAATAATGGTATTCCTGAAAGGAAACTTAAAAAGGCAATGTCTGAAACAAAGGAATTCAGGCTTAATAGAATTGTCACTCTCCTTCATTTCAAAAAAGCCAAATTCGTGGAAGATGCCTACGAAACGGATAAAAACAGTCTGATTTCCTACTACAATACCCAGGGATACAGGGATGCACGAATAATCAAGGATTCTGTTTACAAAATTTCTGACAACCGTCTGGGAATTAAAATAGAACTGGATGAAGGTCCGAAATACTATTTTAGAAACATCACCTGGACTGGGAACAATAAATACCGTACCGGACAGTTGGATACCATGTTGGCCATCAAGCGGGGTGATGTTTATGATATCTCAAGGCTTGAAACCCGTTTGTACATGAGTGCCAATGGCTCTGATATCTCTTCTTTATATATGGATGATGGCTATCTGTTTTTCAACATACTTCCTGTTGAGACGCGGGTGGAAAATGATTCCATCGATATCGAAATCCGCATCACGGAGGGTCCTCAGGCCATTGTCAATAAAATTCTGGTTTCAGGTAATACAAAAACAAGCGATTATGTGATCCTTCGCGAAATCCGAACCAGGCCGGGACAAAAATTCAGTCGATCAGACATTCAGCGTTCTGTGCGGGAGTTGGCAGCACTTGGGTATTTTGATCCCGAAAAGATTGACGTGAAGCCGGTACCAAATTATGCGGCCGGAACAGTAGATATTGAGTACCACGTTGAAGAGCGTCCTTCTGATCAAATCGAGCTCTCCGGAGGTTTTGGTGCAGGATTCATCGTTGGAACACTTGGTTTGAACCTGACAAACTTTTCCACCCGTAAAATGTTTGATTTTAAAGAGTGGAAGCCTATTCCCGCAGGTGACGGACAGAGACTTAGCATCCGCGCACAATCGAATGGCAGCTATTTCCAATCTTATAATGCAAGTTTTACGGAACCATGGCTGGGAGGCAAAAGACCCCAATCATTGTCGGTTAGTGTTTTCCATTCCATTCAAACCAATGGTAATACCAAAGGAAACCCAAATAGGGCTTCTATTACTATTACAGGTGTGACGGTTGGAATTGGACGTTTGTTAAAAAAGCCGGATGACTTCTTCTCATTGAGTTATGGCTTTACCTACCAGCATTACCTGTTGGACAATTATGCGGCACTTTTCACTTTTGGAACCGGTATTTCAGACAACCTGAATTTTCGCGTATCCTTGAGCCGTAACTCGGTGGATCAGCCTATTTATCCCCGAAGCGGTTCGAAATTTAATGCCACTTTGCAGGTAACCCCGCCCTGGTCGTGGTTCAGTGGAAAGGATTATTCAGAAGCAACCGATCAGGAGAAATACAGAATCATAGAATACCATAAGTGGAAATTTGATGCAGCCTGGTATGTGACCCTGGTCGACAAACTCGTACTTGCAACGCAAGCCCATTTCGGATTCATGGGATACTACAATAAAAGCATTGGATATTCTCCGTTTGAAAGGTTTTACCTTGGAGGAGCGGGTTTGATTGGTTTCAATTTGGATGGACGTGAGTTGATCGCCATGCGCGGATATAAAAACAATTCTGTAACACCTAGAAACACCACCACGGGCAATTATCTGGGAGGCGTAATCTACAATAAATTTACAGCTGAATTACGTTATCCTATTTCGTTGAACCCCCAAGCGACCATTTATGCTCTGGTATTTGCTGAGGCAGGGAACAATTTTAGTAATGCGAGAGACTACACTCCTACCAATCTGCTCAGGTCATCCGGAGGTGGAGTTCGGGTATATTTGCCTATGTTTGGCTTGCTCGGATTGGATTGGGCCTATGGATTTGATACCAATCCTTACAGTCCAATGTCTGGAAAAGGACAGTTCCATTTCTTTATCGGACAGCAATTCTAATTTTGACAGAAGATGAGAAAGTACATTTTACGCATTTTTTTAATAGTTGGATTATTGATTCCAACCTTTGGGATGGCTCAACGTTTTGCCTATGTTGATTCCGAATATATTCTCAATCAAATGCCAGAATACAATAGTGCTCAAAAGCAGCTGGACCTGATGGCGTTTGAATGGCAGAAGGAAATAGAGACTAAAAAGGCCGAGATAGAGAAGATGAAATCGGATTTAGAAGCCGAGAAGATCTTCCTGGTAGATGATGTAAAGAATCAACGTCAGGCCGATATTGATAAAAAGGAGAAAGAACTTATCGCTTTCCAGCAGCAGAAATTTGGTGTCAATGGTGAGCTTTTCAAAAAAAGACAAGAACTGATTCAACCAATTCAGGATCGGATTTTTGACGCGATACAGAAAGTTGCTAAGGACAATGCACTCGACTTCATCTTTGATAAAGCAGGAGGAGTAAGCATGTTGTATACAAATAAAAAATATGACAGGAGTGGAGAAGTTCTGGAAGAATTAGGAGTTGTTCCGGGAACGGAACAAAATGGACAAGGTGGAGGAGCACCCGATGATTTACCGAATGAACAACCGAAATAGTGTAATATTGCAAACGATGAAAACAATAATCAGAACTTTCGTGCTTGTGTTCGCCGTGATGGCCTTTGCAAGTGCAGCCAATGCGCAGAAATTTGCTCACGTGAATACCGATTCTCTGGTGATGGAAATCTCCTTGAGAGATTCAATAGATCAAAGAGTACAAACCAAACAGGGAGAATACGGAACACATTATCAAATGCTTTTGGACGAATACACACGTGCAGATGCAGACTATAAGAAAAAGGCAGCGGATAAAACCATGCCTCCCTCTATTGTTGCCTATGCAAAAAAGAGTGTGGAAGATGTGGCAGCTCGCATGCAAAAGTTCGAAAACGACGCTCAAACTGAATTACAGGATTATGAGATGAGCCTTATGCAACCTCTGATTGCCGAAATTAAAGCGGCAATAAATGAAGTGGCCAAAGAGAAAGGCTATACTTATGTAATCAACGAACAAGTTTTGCTGGTGTCTCCGCCTGCAGACGACATCACCAATTTGGTAAGAAAGAAACTGGGACTTTAATTCTCGGAAATATTATAGATTTTTGAAGCCGGTTTATGCCGGCTTTTTTTTGAATATGTCGAAAGCACCCATTGGAATTTTTGATTCGGGTATAGGTGGACTTACAGTTGCCAATGCCATTCTTAAACTCATGCCCGAAGAGCGGATCATCTATTTTGGGGACACAGCGCATATGCCTTATGGCGACAAATCGGCTCATGCCATTAAATCATACAGCCAGGCCATTACCCATTTTTTGATTGGAAAAGGATGTAAAATGGTTGTGGTGGCTTGCAATACCGCATCTGCTGTTGGGTACAAGGAGGTGAAGAAAATTTGTGGTAAGAAAATTCCAGCCTTGAACGTAATTGATCCGGTGGTAAGTCACCTCTCCGATAAACGGGATACCCACAAAGTCGGAATCATTGGCACAAAGCGCACGGTCAGTACCCGGGCCTACACCAAGCGTATCGTTAAGGAATATCCTGAGATGATGACTTGTGAGCTGGCTACGCCACTTTTGGCACCTATGATTGAAGAAGGCTTTTTTAACAATAAAATAAGCCAGACCATCATCAATTCTTATTTATCCCGGAAAACGCTGGAGCACATTGATACGCTCATCTTAGCCTGTACGCATTATCCCTTGATTCAAAAGGAAATTGAAAATTATTATCGGGACCAAGTCCGAATAATAGACTCTGCCCATGCCGTAGCAGAGAAAGTCGAAGAGGAATTACATCAATTCGGGATAAACAACGTTTCAGGAGAAAAACCCAAACACGAATTTTATCTCTCAGACTACACCGCTTCGTTCGAAGAAACAGCAAAAATATTCTTCCCGGAGTCCATCAAACTGAAGGAACTCAATCTTTGGGCATAAGCATGCAACGCTTTTAAAGCCTTCTCTCGTTTTATTCTCAAACCCGTAAAATTCCGAAGAAAATCAGGGGTGAATTTCTTTGGCATTGCCGTTCTTTGAAACTTGATGGAATTACTGAAACCTATTCTTATTGCGGATGATATGCATGCTGTCCTCATGAATGGATTACAGGATGCCCACATTTCGTTCGACTACAGACCGGATATTTCAGTCGATGAGTTAAAAGAAGTGATTCCTGAATATGAGATGTTAATTGTTCGCTCTAAAATCAGAGTGGACCGTGACCTTATTGACAGGGCTTCTTCCCTGAAATGCATTGCCCGTGCTGGCGCAGGCATGGACAATATAGACGAGGCATATGCCAAGTCCAGGGGAATCGTATGCCTGAATGCCCCGGAAGGAAACCGTGATGCTGTTGGAGAACATGCCCTCGGCATGTTGTTAAACCTTACACGTAACATCGGTCGCTCTTACAAGGAAGTGCAGGAGGGGAAGTGGTTGCGAGAGGAAAACAGAGGGGAAGAGTTAACGGAATTGACAGTGGGAATTATTGGATTTGGAAATACCGGGCAATCTTTCGCTCAGAAAATCAGTGGCTTTGGATGCCAGGTACTCTACTTCGATAAATTTATTCCATCCGTTCCAACCCATTTTGCCAGACCAGCGTTACTGGAGGAGGTATATGATCAGGCGGATGTTCTGAGTTTTCATATTCCATTGGATGAATCGAATAAGGGCTTGATTAACCGCGACTTAATTGAAACGGTAACACGCCCGTTTTACCTGTTGAATTTGTCCAGAGGTGGGATCATGAACACAAAAGACATCTTGTGGGGATTGGAAAATGGAAAAATTAAGGGAGCAGGACTTGATGTGTTGGAGAATGAAACCCTTGTTCATTGGACAGAAGATGAGAAAAGGATGTTTGATAGCCTGGTAAAAACAAACCGTGTGGTGGTTACCCCCCACATAGGTGGTTGGACCCGAGCTTCTTACCGAAAAATTTCAGAAGTCTTGTTGAATAAGATTATGTCCATGTTAGCTTAGGATGAAATTTGACCGATTCCGCGCTTGGATTATTGGTTAAATAAATTTTAACTTGGACGCCTGTTAATTGCCGCTTATCGAAAATTGTAAATAACTCAAAACAAGTATGATTAGGAAGCTTTACGCGTGTTTAGTCATTCTTCTTTTCTCCGTTTCCTCGACGTTTGGGCAGGCCCAAAGGGGGGAAATACGGGGTGTGATTAAGGATGCAAAGACCAAACAGCCGCTTGATTTCGTTCAGGTTGCTGCTTTTCTACAAGGGTATAATGCCGGGGGAACGGTGTCGGATTTAGATGGAAAATATTCCATCACCGCCTTAACTCCAGGTAAGTACACCATCAAAGTAAGTTATGTCGGATACAATCCGGTAGAATTTGATGACGTTCTTGTAAAACCGGATCAAATTACTTTCCTCGACATTGAAATGGATGAGGCTGTAACCGAAATCCAGGAGGTTGTAAAGAAGGTGTACAAAAATCCTATCATCCGCGCGGATGACAATGGAAAAACCCTCGATGGGGATCAAATTAAAAAGGTACCAAGCCGGAATGCGAACACCATTGCAAACATGGGTTCCGGGGTATTCAGTTTGGATGGAGGTACTCCGAGTTTCAGGGGTTCTCGCCCATCAGGTACAGCTTATTATATTAATGGTGTACGGGTAATCGGTAGTGTAACGCTACCTCAGAATGGTATCGGACAAACCAACGTAATCACTGGCGGTATTCCCGCAGAATATGGTGACTTTACCGGAGGAGCGATTTCCATCTCAACTCCTGCACCATCAAGCAAGTTTAATGGCGTTTTTGAAGGCATCACTTCCAGCTTATTTAATAAATACCATTACAATCAGTTTGAAACGATGCTGACGGGACCTTTGTATATAAAGAATAAAGGAAAGCAAAATGAAAGAGCTGTTTTGGGTTATTTATTCTCCGGAAACTTCCAGTACCATGCGGATTATTCCCCATCGGCAATTGGTGTGTGGACCATGAAACCGAATGACCTGAAGGCTATTGAAGAAACGCCATTGCGTCCGTCGCCTGTCGGATCAGGATTCGTTCCAACCGCCTCTTTCGTTACGCAAGATCAGTTGCAAAAAGTTCAGGCCAAGCAAAATACCCCACAGTATCGGGTGAATGCAGTTTTCAATATGACATACGCGCCGAATGATCGTGTGAATATATTGTTTGGAGGTACTTATAACTACGTCAATCAAAGAAACTATAACTTCCAGAACTCTTTGTTCAACAGCAATAATAATCAGCAGTACATTCAGAATGGATTCTTATCCTATTTGATTCTGACACAAAAACTGATTTCGCCCGCTGATCCAACCAAGAAGCAGACGAAAAAGAGAATTATTGATAAAGCATTCTATACGATTTCTCTCCAGTATCAATCTACCTGGACGACCAGTCAGGATGCAGTACATCAAAATAATATTTGGGATTATGGATATTACGGAAAGTACAAGACCTATTCACGTCCCGAGTACCAGTTAAGTGGAACCGGAGATGGACCAAATGCCCAGGGTGGAGACATGTACGTTGTTGATGGCGATACCGTTTGGTTGAAGAATTACTACAAGCAAGTAGGTATTACAGATACACTCTATACTTTCGACCGTACACCAACCAAGAACCCAATTTTGTCAAACTATACCAGCAATTACTACGATTATGTAGGAGGAAATGTTCAGTCTTTTTCTCAGGTAAGAGGTAGTGCTGCCGGTTTGGTTAATGGACAAAGTCCGGTGGCTATTTATTCCAATATGTGGGTAAACGCAGGAACGGTTATTTCCGGATATACTAAAAGTCAACAATCACAGTATTCATTGAATGCGATTGGCGAGGCTTCAATTTTGGGTCATGACCTGAAATTTGGTATTTATTATGAACAACGTATTTATAGAGGTTACAGCGTTGGTGCTGGTTCTCTTTGGCAACTTGCCTGGCAATACAGTGCCCGTTTGGGTAATGGTATGAAGCTCGACCAGTCTAATCCTTTGTTGCAATATGATCAAAATGGGGTATTCACCAATACCGTAAACTTCAATGCCAAAGTAGATCCGGCAACCCAGTCAACTTTTGACAAGAACTTCCGTCAGTATCTGATTGAACATGGAAAGGTTGACAGCTACGGAAACCTGGTGAACGAGAACACGGTAATTGATGTGAACTCCTATGATCCGACCGATCTCAAATTGAAATTCTTTAGTGCAGATGAGTTGTTGAACAATGGTAACTCTGTTGTTAGCTACTATGGATACGATTACCTCGGCAACGTGACCAGAGGCAAGAAAAAGATTGAAGCATTTACCGATGATGCATTGAACCGTTCGGTTGGCGCATTCATGCCTATCTATACTGCCGGTTTTATTCAGGATAAATTTGCCTTCAAGGATTTGATCTTCCGGGTGGGTGTTCGTGTTGAACGTTACGATGCAAACCAGCCAGTATTGAAAGATCCTTACTCTCTGTATCCAATTAAAACAGCGGGAGAAGTAAAAGAGTTAAACGGTACGCCGGTTACCCATCCGTCTGGAGTTGGAAGCGATTACTATGTGTATGTAAACAATACAAAAAATCCAACCAGCATTTTGGGTTACCGTGAAGGAAATCACTGGTTCAATAAAGACGGTATCCAAATTCAGGATGCGGCAAATATTGCCAGCCAAACATCTTCAGGTACCATTCAGCCATACCTGGTTGATCCGAATAATCAAACAGTTACAGCCGCTTCATTTACGAACTATAAACCACAGGTTTATGCTTTGCCACGTGTTTGGTTTGACTTCCCTATTTCATCTGAGGCACGTTTCTTCGCGAACTACGACGTGATTGCTCAACGTCCGGATCTTGGAGCCAGTTTTACTCCGATTAATGCGTATTACTACTTGAAATATAATCCAACCAATGTTGTGAACAACCCGGCATTGAAACCTCAATTGACTACTGACTACGAGATTGGTTTCAAACAAAAGTTGACTGATAACTCAGGCTTGAGTTTGATTGCCAACTACCGCGAGCAGCGTAACCTGGTTCAACAGTATCGCTTTAACTACGCATACCCTGTTACCTATATTTCTTATGGAAACATTGACTTTTCAACCATCAAAGGTTTCCGCGTTGAATATGAATTGCGTGATGCAGGTAACTTGAACATTGATGCGAACTATACACTTCAGTATGCAGATGGTACAGGTTCCGGTACAAACTCTCAACAAACCCTGATTTCTGCAGGTCAGCCAAACTTGAGAAACTTGTTCCCGCTGAACATTGACATCCGTCACAACATCAAAGTGAACTTGTTCTATAGCTATTCCAATGGTAAGAGATACAATGGTCCTGTTGTTAAAGGAAAACAAATCCTTGCCAACTCGGGTGTTGGTCTGATCCTGAACGCATTTTCAGGTATTCCTTATACTGCGAACACAATTGCTACGCCACGTGCACAAAGCGGTATCGTATTGAGAAGTCCTATTAAAGGTACTCCTTTTGGTTCCAGATTGCCATGGCAGTTGCAAAACGATATACAAGTAAACAAATTCTACGCTGTGAAACTTGGTAAAAACAAAGATGGAGTTACCAAGCACGGACAGTTGCAATTCACCCTCTGGGTTCAGAACTTCCTTAATCTCCAGAACATTCGTGCCGTTCACCCCTATACCGGCTCGCCAAGTACGGATGGTTACCTGAACTCTGCGCATGGTCAACAGGCCATCAATGCAGCTGTTTCTTCACAGGCTTTTGTGAATTTGTATAATACTGCGCTTCAAAATCCTGGTTATTACGGGTTACCAAGGAGAATACAATTGAATGTTAAACTTTCTTTCTAGAAAACTCTGTAATTGGAAAACGATGAAATTTAAGATGATAAAAGGTTTAGCCGTTGCATGTTGTGTCACACTGGGTTTAAATACAGTGGATGCAAAGCAAGTAATTGGCGGCCCGAATAATGGAAGACAGAACAGTGCCATGCTGCAAAGGAAAGCAGCCGGCTGTTTGCCTGCTACCGCTCAGGTGGATATAGACGTGAACAATGTGCGTGCCCGTATCCTGAATGGTGGCGATATGTGGTGGGATTTGAACTCCGTAGCGAAGTATGAAATTCCGAAAGTGACTGATCAAAATACAATTCGAAAGAATTCTCTATTTGCCGGTGCTATTTGGATTGGAGGACTTGATGTGGGTGGTAACCTGAAAATGGCTGCCATGACTTATCGCCAGAGTGGTAGTGACTACTATCCTGGTCCTTTGGATACTTCTACTGCTGAAACGGATCGAAACCGCTGTACCGCATACGATAAAATTTGGAAGATAAGCAGGACGGAGATTCAGGACGCTTATGATGATCCTTCAACGGCCTCTGATGATATTATCAGTTGGCCTGCTGCCGGAAATCACCCGATGAATGGTGAGGGCTTTGAAATGGCTCCGTTCTTTGATAATGTAGGAAGTGGTAATTACGATGTCAATGCAGGGGACTATCCTGTATTGGATCCTACCCGTCCACGTGATCACAACCGGCCGGAAGACCAGCCGGATCAAATGCTCTACTTTGTTTACAATGACAAAGGAAACATTCATAACGAAACCAGTGGAATTCCAATTGGTCTGGAACTTCAAACCATCGCATTTGCCTTCGCTACCAACGACGAGGTGAACAACATGACTTTCTACAAAACTAAAATTACCAACCGTTCTTTTGACGAGATTCGTAATTGCTGGTTCGGTCAGTGGGTTGATGCAGATTTGGGTAACTACTCAGATGACTATGTTGGCTGTGATACCACGAGAAATTTAGGGTATTGTTATAATGGAGACGACGATGACGAAGGTATTCTGGGATATGGTTTAAATCCTCCGTCTGTGGGAACAACTTTCTTTGAAGGTCCGCGTGACTCTGCAGGAAATGAAATCGGACTGAGTCGTTTTGTTTACTATAACAATGACTTTTCTCTACAAGGTAATCCTACGAATGCTGAGCAGTATTACAATTACCTCAAAGGTGTTTGGAAAGATGGTTCTCACATTACAGAAGGCGGGAATGGATACCATTCTTCCGGAACAGAAGTGAATTATATGTTTCCCGGAAACCCAACGGTTCCAAGTGAATGGCATGAAAAAAGTGCAGGTAATACTCCCGGCGACCGCCGCTATTTGCAATCTGCTGGTCCATTTAACCTGAAACCAGGTGCCGTGAATTATGTTACGGTAGGTGTGGTTTGGGCCAGAACTACCAGCGGAGGAGCAACCGGTTCTTTGAACTTGTTAAAATTGGCTTCAGATAAAGCTCAAAAACTCTTTAATAACAAATTCCAAATTTTGGATGGACCACCAGCACCTACTTTGCAGATTCAGGAATTGGATCGTGAATTGGTAATTACCATGGTTGACTCCAACTATAAAATCAAGAATATTGAGTCTTTTAATATGATTGCCAAGGGAGCCAAAGGAGATTTGGACTATTCCTTCCAGGGATATAAAATTTATCAATTGAGAGATGCAACCGTAACCACTGGTGAGCTTACGAACATTGAAAGAGCACGTTTACTTTTCCAGGTGGATGTGAGAGATGAGTACGGAAGGGTAATCAATCAGGTTCTGGATCCTGATTTGGGAGTGAACATTCCTACCATCATGGTGAACGGTGGAAACCAGGGCATCAAACACAGTTTCAAGGTTACCGAAGACCTGTTCGCAACCGGAGCAACGGAAATTGTAAATTTCCAAAGCTATTACTATGTGGTAGTGGCCTACGCAGTATGTAAAAATGATCCATCTGAGCCGGTTCAATATTTGGAGGGTCGCTTGAACGTGAATACGTATAAAGCAATACCTCACAAAAATGAACCACGGAATGGAGGAACTAAATTAAATGCTGGTTATGCCGATGGTCCTCAAATTGTTCGCGAAAGCGGTACAGGTAACGGGGGAGTATTCCTGAATATCTCAGAAAAATCTGTAGAGGAATTACTTCGCGCACCTTACTTCAGCAGCAAACCTAAATATCTTGGTGCCGGCGGACCTGTCAATATTAAAGTGGTGGATCCTATCAAGGTTCCGAATGCAAATTTTGAATTGGTCATTGAGGACTTAGATACAAATTATCAAGCCGGAAGCAGACGTGATTCATTGCACGATGCTACCACAACTTGGTACCTGGTGAATATAGATGATCAAGACACCGTATATTCTGATACCAGCATTCATCTTCCGGATGAGCAGGTAATCGCGAAATGGGGCATGTCTGTGACCGTTGGACAAGCAGTTGCTCCGGGATGGCCAACCAATCAATTGGATGATGCCAATGGATACATCGGATACGACGTGGTTTGGGAAGATGATGCACGTCAGTGGCTTACCGGTTTAAAAGACAATGACAACTCGGTGATGTGGATGAACTGGATTCGTTCCGGAAATCGTGGACGCACGGACAACTTCACGGATATGAATTATACCCAGGACTTCGCAATTGGTGGAGAAGCGATGGACCCATTTGAACGCTACGAGAAAATTTTCAATGGGACTGTTGCGCCCTATGCACTTGCGGCGAGAGCTCCTTATGTAAATCCGGCAAAAGCCACATTTGGCCCTGCTTATTCCGGCAGTGTAGTCGGATTGGATAATACGTTAGGTGATTTGCATAGTGTAGATCTGGTGATTACACCGGATAAAAGCAAATGGACAAGATGCGTAGTCGTTGAAATGAGCGAAGACCCTGGATTGTCAATTGGAAATGCTGACAAGCATACTCCCCGAAAAAGCACATCACTGGATATTAACTTTAAGGAAATGACAGGTTCTGGTGAAACCGGAAGAAGCTGGTTCCCTGGTTATGCCATTGATTTGGAAACGGGTCAACGGTTGAATATCATGTTTGGTGAGGATTCATACTTATCCGGAGCGAATGGCGATGATATGATGTGGAACCCAACGAGTACAATCGGTACAGCAACTGTTCCTGTAATTGGAGGTAAGCACTTCATTTACATCATGGGCAGTCATAACTGGAAAGGCTATACTGGTCCTATTTATGATGAGGGCAGTGATTACCTGACAAAGTTGAATTCTGGAAGCAATTCTGAAATGCGTAAGGTATATTCTCAATGCCTGTGGGTAATGCCCGCAATGCTAGAATCTAATTTTGACATGAATGATGGAGTTCCTCCTAATGAGGTGACAATCAAACTTCGGGTGAAGAGAACCTATGGTACTTCCTTGAATTCATCTTCAGGTCAATACGAAATGCCGAGGTATACTTTCAATACCAGCGATATCGCACCATTGGTTAATACTGAAGTTGGAAAGAATGCGATGGATTTGATCAATGTTGTTCCAAACCCATATTACGCTTATTCCAGCTATGAAGGTAGCCAGTTGGATAACAGAATCAAGATTATCAATCTGCCACATAAATGCACAATCAACATCTTCACCTTGAATGGTTCTTTGGTAAAACAAATTAAGAAAGATGATGATGACACGTATGTCGATTGGAATCTTAAAAACCACGCGAATGTTCCGATTGCCAGCGGTATGTATTTGATACATATTGATGGAGGCGCATTGGGCGAAAAAGTAATTAAATGGTTTGGAGTGATGCGTCAAATCGACCTGGACTCTTTCTAATCAATTAACGCTGAGAAAAGAATGAAAAGTATTAGTATAAAAGTTGTTGCAGTTCTGGGAGCCCTGGCATTAAGCCTTGGCGCCCAGGCGGGTAACCCTGACCGTGTAGGTCAGGCAGGAGCTACTGAATTGCTCATCAATAGTTTCGCAAGAAGCTCTGGGTGGGGAGCAGTGCATTCCGCAGGAATAACTGGCCTTGAAGCAACCCAATTGAATATTGCAGGCATTGCATATACACCTAGAACGGAAGTTGTTTTTGCTAGAACGAACTGGTTGGTTCCATCTGGTGTTCATGTGAGCACATTTGGGTTTGCCCAGAAGCTGAAGAATGAAGCAGCTTTATCGTTATCTATAAATAACCTAAGCTTTGGAGAAATTCAAAGGACCACAACGGACCACCCGGAAGGAGGAATCGGCACCTTCTCTCCTCAGTTTCTGAATGTGGGTATTGGATATGCAAAACGATTCTCCAATAGTATTTCAGGTGGTATTCAAATGAAAATCATTAACGAAGCAATTGAAGACGTGAGAGCTTCTGGTGTAGCACTTGATGCCGGCGTGCAATACAAGACCTCAAGCCAGAAAAAGGGTATAAAAAAGGATGATATCAAATTCGGTATCTCTATCCGAAATGTTGGCCCTGACATGAAATTCTCTGGAGATGGTCTGTCCATAAAAGCGAGAATCAATGGAAACAATAGTTACGATAACACCGTGGAAAACCGCGTTGCGACGTTCAACCTTCCATCTCAGGTAAATATTGGTGCCTCCTACGATATCCGTTTGGATAAAGATTCTAACACGTATTTTCACCGTTTAACTGCTGCAGGTAATTTTGTAAGCAACTCGTTCTCCAGAAACAATTTAGTTCTTGGACTGGAGTATGCTTATAAGGAATTTCTCATGCTTCGTACAGGCTTTGTTTACGAAAAAGATATCTTTAAACAACTTGCTGTAGATGGCCGTCAAACAGCGTTGACAGGTTTCTGCGGTGGACTCACCTTTGAGCTTCCTTTGAATAAGAAAACCGGAACTACTTTGGGCTTTGATTATTCTTACAGAAGCACAAACCCTTTCAGAGGAATTCATTCATTCGGAATCCGATTGAACCTACAATAATTTAGATTACAAACAATATCTTTGAGAAAGTTCCGGGTTAGCCCGGAGCTTTTTCTTTTTTAATCAATCAAGAAACACATATGGCAGACATTCAATATTTTACTGAAGAAGGTCTGGAAAACCTTAAAAAGGAATTGCACGAACTCAAAACGGTTCAGCGTCCTTCAATTTCCCAGCAGATTGCTGAGGCTAGAGACAAAGGAGACTTGTCTGAAAATGCCGAATACGATGCGGCAAAAGAAGCACAGGGTCTTCTGGAGGCAAAAATTGCCAAGATGGAGGATTTACTTTCCCGTGCAAGAATTATCGACCAAAGTAAACTGGATAGTAGCAAGGTCATGATCCTGAGTAAGGTTAAGGTAAAGAACCACAAAACCGGCAAGGACCTGACTTATACCATCGTAACGGAAAAGGAAGCGGATTTGAAATCGGGTAAAATTTCTTCGGGTTCGCCTATTGCTAAAGGCTTATTGGGCAAATCCGTGGGAGATGTTGCAGAAATAGAGGTACCTGCAGGAAAAATTCAATTTGAAATTCTGGAGATCAGTTTCTAATGGCTTCCATTTTTAGTAAAATAGTAGAAGGCAGTATCCCGTGCCACAAGGTAGCAGAGGATGATAAGCACCTGGCATTTTTGGATATTCAACCGGTGAGTCTGGGACATGTGTTGGTTATTCCAAAAAAGGAGACGGATTATATTTTCGATCTGAGTGAAATGGAATTGAATGAATTAATGGCCTTTTCCAGAAAAGTGGCAATTCGACTGAAAAAAGCAGTTCCATGCAAAAGGATTGCGGTAAGTGTGATTGGCTTGGAAGTACCTCATGCTCATGTACATTTGATTCCCATTAATCAAATGGATGATTGCAATTTCTCCCGACCAAAACTAAAATTGAGTCAGGATCAATTGGCGACCGTGGCCGAAAAGATAAATCAAATCTCTTAAGCGAGTCTGTCAGGATTATTTTTAACGAAAGCAGTCCAACCGCTGCTTTTTTTGTTTTTCTTTAGACCCGTTGCAGTAGCCCCTCCCTGAAAGAAATGGCAGACAGCCACGGCTAAACCATCGGTTGCATCGAGATATGCAGGCATTTCTTCGAATTGACAAAGGCTTTGGAGCATGGCTGCAACCTGCTCTTTACTGGCATTTCCGCTTCCGGTAATGCTCTGCTTCACTTTTTTAGGAGCGTATTCGAATATGGGCATGTCACGATATAGCGCGGCGGCCATAGCAGTACCTTGTGCCCTCCCTAATTTGAGCATGGATTGAACATTCTTCCCGAAGAATGGTGCTTCAATTGCTAATTCATCAGGATGGTAGGTATCAATGAGATAAAGACAACGTTCAAAAATCTTCTTAAGCTTTTGAGCTTGATTCTCCAATTTGCCCAGATGAATGACTCCGGTGGTAATGAGCTCGAAGGATTTCTTTTTACAACCAAGGATGCCATAACCCATTATATTTGTTCCGGGGTCAATCCCCAGAATGACGGTGTCGTATTGAGCGTCTTGTGTCATTCGTTTCAAAGTTATTGAAATTGGCCAGAAGGATATTCCAAAATAAAACACAAGCACTGCGATTTCTGAAGATTTTAGCGGTTCTCCTGAGTGGCTGGTTATTGTATTCAGAAATTTTAAGCAATGAAAAATTTCATAGAGTATTGGATCAGTGGCTATCTGGAGATATTTCAATACACTATGAATGGCTTTCATTATTTGTGGTACTCATATTCTTCAATTGGGCTGCGGAAGCAATAAAGTGGAGAATTTTAGTAAAAGAACTGGCGCATATTCATTTTTGGATTGCGTATAAAGCAGTTCTAACAGGTGTCTTTGTCAGCTTCTTTACTCCCAATCGTTCGGGTGAGTTTGCCGGACGGATTATTTATCTGCCGGGGAAAAAAATTGAAGGCACGATTCTCACTTTAACCGGAGGGCTTGCTCAAAATATATGTACTCTATTGTTCGGATGCCTGGCCGGATTAATATTTTTTGCTTCTGACCATTTGGAATGGATGCTTGGTGCTACGGGAATAATTATTCTGACCGCGGTCGTACTTTTTTTCTACTTCAATATTGACCGACTTGCTATGAGCCTTTGGTATTTCGGCCTATCCAGAAAATGGTTGCGTTATTTTTTGCCATTAAGACATTTAAAGACGAAGACATTACTCAGCATATTACTTATTTCCATCTTGCGGTATGGAATATATAGTGTTCAATTCTATCTGATGTTTTTGAGCTGGGGCGCTTATTTCGATTTTGCGGTTGCCATGCAAGGCATCGGATTGTTTTTTCTGATTCAGAGTATAATTCCTTCTATTACGATAATGGAATTAACCAGCAGGGGCATTACCGCCAATTATATTTTCAACCAAGTGGGAATTGAGCAGGGGATTGTCTTATTGGCTACCTATAGTATTTGGTTTATCAACTTGCTTCTTCCGGCCTTGTTTGGCGCCCTGTTGTTTTTGTTTAATAGAAAGTCGGATGTGGATCTATAGCCTCTTCGTCATCTTTAGCCTTTTGGCAATTTGGTACATTCGGCTTTTCTTTCGATACACTCGTGGATGGGAAAGTATCTCAGTAACTCATAAGCAAGAAAAATACCTGCCATTATCTGTCATTATTCCATATCGAAATGAGGGGGGAAATCTGAAACGGCTTTTTGATTCTTTCGATTCTCAGGATTACGGGAATGTTACATGGATTTTTGTGGATGACCGGAGTGATGACAAGGGACAGGAATTGGTTCAGGCCTGGAATCCGAAGGTGGGGACTAAAATCAGTATAGAAGTCCCGGATAATGTTATCGGAAAAAAAGCAGCAATCAATTTGGGTATTAATAAGGCAGAAACAGACTGGGTGCTTTGTACCGATGCAGATACTTTTCGCGGTCCGAACTGGTTGTCTGTAATGGCGGCTGCAATTGATAATGAGCAGGTGGAATTAGTTTCCGGACCGGTTTCAATCAGGCCGGGAAATTCATGGTTTTCTCAATGGCAATGCCTTGAGTTTTCGGGGTTAATTGCCATTGGAGGCGCTGCAATTGCGTTGGGTTCGCCCAATATGTGCAATGGAGCGAATATCATGTACAGAAAATCAAGTTTTACAAGAGTTGGAGGGTTTGTGGGAAATGAAATGGTTCCTGGTGGTGACGATCAGTTTTTATTGCATCGGCTTCATAAGAATAGCGCCAACTCGATCCGGTTTTGTAAGAATCAGGAGGCGATTGTTTTTACAGATGCCGTGACCGAACTCGGCTCTTTTATTGCTCAGAGGGTGCGTTGGGCATCCAAGAATGGAAGCTTTGAAAATAGGTGGGTGAGTATCGAAATGACAATGATATGGCTGTATTATTTCAGCATATTGTTTTGTTTGAGTGGGATTTTATGGAACTTACAATTGGCCCTCTTCGGAATGGTTTCCTTTTTTTTGAAAACAGGGATTGAATACAGGTTCTACAGAAGGACATTGGCATTTTTTGGGGAAAGCAGATTATTGAAAGGATTCATCTTTTCGGAAATCGTTCAGCTATTCTACGTGGTCGTTATTGGACTGCTGGGTAAATTTGGAAATTATAAATGGAAAGGAAGAGAATTCAGATCATTGACTTAGATCAGTATGAAAAAGAGATTCTAGGGATGGTGGTTCATGCGGAGAGCTATGCTACGATTCTTGGAGAATTTAGTGGAGATTCCTTTATTTTAGGTGACTGTTTGAGAAACCTTGTCAGACGGAAGGTGCTCCATTTGCTGGAATGGAATGAAAAAGGCCAGGTTTGGGAAAGGCGCATGATATACGATGCAGATAAGCTGAGTGAATACCGTTACCAGCTTAGCTCGCTTGGATTGAATATGCTGGAACATAAAAATGAATAAAGACTCCCGGGCATTCTGGAAAAAATTATTGTCAAATCGCCTCTCGGCCTTGGGATTGATTATTATTGGACTGACATGTATCAGTGCTATTCTCGCGGTTCCATTGTCACCGGATAGAAGTCCGGATGCCAATGCCATTCAATTACCATTGGCAGCGAAAAAACCAGGCTTTCAGGTTCAGGTTCTTCAAATACCAGATTCAATAGAAAATTCAGGCAGTTTGGTGCAATGGTTTAGCGGCATTCCCGAACAGAAAACGGAAATCCCAATTCTTGATTACGATATTCAGGATAATGGGATATGGATCACACATTATGCCGAGGAAGCAGCTGATGGTATTCGCGAATTTATCCCCAAGACCCGGTTCCCAGAGGGTCAAATCAGGTCGCACAACATAAGTTGGAAGAAATTTTGGCTTGGTACCGATCGATTTGGAAGAGATATGTTAAGTCGGATGTTATTGGGGGCGCGGGTAAGCATTGCAGTGGGGATGCTTGCCGTATTTATATCGATGATTGTTGGAATTATCCTGGGTGCTTTGGCAGCTTACTATGGAGGAGGGATAGACAAAGTCATTCAATGGCTTATGAATGTTATTTGGTCTTTACCTACGCTGCTTCTTGTCATTGCTTTTGCATTGGCTTTAGGTAAGGGCTTATGGCAAATTTTTATTGCAATTGGCTTGAGCATGTGGGTAGATGTGGCGCGTTTGGTGAGAGGGCAGGTGCTCAGTCTTAAAGAAAAAGAATTTGTAGAGGCAGCGCGGGTATTGGGACTTCCTGATTGGCAAATATTGTTCAAACATATTCTTCCCAACCTCATTGGTCCACTCACTGTAGTAGCGGCGGCAAATTTTGCTTCAGCTATTCTGCTCGAAGCAGGATTGAGTTTTCTGGGATTGGGTGTTCAGGCGCCAGCACCGTCATGGGGACAAATGATTAAAGAACATTATGGCTATATCGTGCTGGACAGTGCGTATCTTGCTATAATTCCCGGCATTGCAATCATGCTTTTGGTGATGTCTTTTAATTTTGTTGGCAATGGACTCCGGGATGCGCTGGATGTGAAACTCAAATAGGCCGGAAGTTTGTTATCGATCTAAGGAATGAAAAAATTCTTCTCCCATAACTTCAAATGGATTTTTCTTGCATTACTCTGTTTTCTGCTGGAAGGTCTGGCTGAAAACAGGTTTAACTTTCAGAAACCAGAAGAGTATTATGGATTTGAGATTGATAAGCTGATCCAAAAAAAGAAAAAAGAGTTTGAAGAAATCCGTCAGGACGACAGCCTGATGAATAAAATCAGGTCCAAGGTATTTGATGAACATCTTATCTCCACACTTCGTAGTAAAAAGGTAATGGCTTTGATGTATGAGGATGGAGATTTGACTTACTGGACCAGTGTAGCAATCGACGAAAGTATTGGTGCTTACAAGGATTCGGTAGGGTTTGGATTGGCAGAAATTAAGAGAGGTTGGTATCTCTACGATAATGTAATGCAGGGGAAAACAAGTATCCTGTTGTGTTACCCCTTGTATCGCCACTATCAGATTTCGAATAATCCACTTTTAGATGATGGATTCAACCAGGATCTAAATATTCGTTCCAAGGCAGAATTCCAATTCGTTCCCGGAAAGGTGGATGATATACGAATCGGAAAACAATGGTTGCGGGAACCTGTCTATGCACATTTCATCAACCCGGAAATACCGGAAACGCCATTGTATGTCAAAATTTTATTCCTGTTAGCGGTCTTTTTCTTTTCTATTTTCATTCTCCATGCCTTTGAATACATTGAACATGAATCCTCTTTCAGATGGGCCTGGTTGTTTTTAGGCGGGATGCTTCTTGGGCTGCGGGCTTTGACTCAGTGGCTCGATTACCCGAAATTTTTAAATGAGTATGGTCTGTTTAATCCGGATTTATACTCACTAAATCGATGGATTCCAAGTCTGGGCGATTTGTTGATTGATGTATTGCTGGGTTTTATTTTAGTATTCTCCGCATTCAAAGGGACGCTGCTGGCTTCGCGAGATAGTTCACGGTTTAACTGGAAGACTTTAAAACGTCCCTTGATTTCAACAGTGATTCTTACCGGCATGCTGGTTGGCACAGCTATTTTGTTAGGAGCTCTTGAATCTCTTATCAACGATTCCGCTCTGAATTTTGATATCACCAATATTTTAAATTCAGGTATTCATACCGCTTTGGGTTTGCTAATCGCGGCAATGCTGCTGACCATGCATTTTCTGGGTGTCAATATCATTGTCATAATGGTGCATAGAACGGAAATGAAGGTTTCTCATTTAATTCTTTATTTCCTGCTTTCGGTGGCATTGTTCATTGGCCTTTTCTTATTATCCGGCCGCTTTGACTATGTCTTAACGGTTCAAAGCATTTCGTATTTACTGGCTGTATACATTACGTACCAGTTGGTTTTGGAGCAGAATTATTTCCAGCGCATTGTCGCAATCTTGTTTATCGTTTCAGTGTTTGCGTCGTCTCTTATTTACCGAACTATCCACGACAAAGAAAAGAAATACAGAATGGCTCTTGCCGAGCGTATTATCTCTCCGAAGGACCTCAATGCCGAATCGGTTTTCCTGGACATCGAAACTAAATTGGAATATGACGGATTTATAAAAAACTATTTTCGCAGTCCGGTATTGCAAAAGAGTCAGCTGGAAAAAAGAATCAAACAACTCTATTTTACAGGCTATCTATCTCGTTATGAGATGGATATTTATGATTTTGATACATTGGGGAATCCATTTAAAGAAATGAATGACTTCCCATATTCATACCTTGAGGAAGTATACAATTCCAGAACCCAAAGCACACTCAGCAATCACTTTTATTTTGTAAACGATCCCACTTTACGGTTTGGTTACATTGCTAAATATGAGGTGTGTACGGATAAAGCGACCTTGGGTAAATTATTCATTCTGCTCAAACCCAAGTTTGTTCAGGATGAAAAAATATTTACTGAACTCCTTTCGAATACAGAATCGCAAACAGACTTGAGTAACTACTCCTATGCGATATATCAGGATGGAGCACTTATCAATCAGAGTGGAGCTTATCCATATTCTTTGAAATATGATTTCCGCTATGTCAATTCAGAACAATTTGTTAAAAGGGAGGGATATTCTCATTTCCTGAAACAAGGGGAGGGCGGGATGATAGTTGTCGTATCCAAAAAGCGGGATTCCTTTTTGGAACCATTGACCATATTCTCCTTTTTATTCCTCACATTCAGTCTGTTCACCTTATTGGTGTTTGCTTTGAACTTCCTATTTATGTCCATTCGGATAGCTGTAGCAAGATTTGGAGGGAAAAGGCGACAGCTTGCGGCATTTTATTCCTGGATGGGGCGTTTTCTGCCTTATAGGAAATTCAGGGGTTTATTTTTTTCCACCAGAATTCAATTGGCCATGATTGGTTTAGTTCTGGTAGCACTTTTGTTGACCGGATATTTCACGGTTCAGTATATAAATTTCAAATACAGTCAGCGCCAGAATGAGCGACTCGACAGCAAAGTGAAATCTATCATTTCAGCCATTGAGAATGAACGACGTTTTGAGGAAATGATGTTATATAATGATGAGTTGGCAGCCTACCTCAATCAACTGGCGGAATTTTACAATACAGATATCAATCTGTTTAGTCTGAATGGGAAACTACTCGCCAGCACACAAATGCGCATCTTTCAAAGTGGTGTGTTATTAGATCGAATCAATCCACTTGCATTTGCAAAAATTGCCCATGAGGCGAGATCTCAACATATCCAAACCGAACGCGTTGGCAAATTGGAATACCTGGCATCTTACGTGCCCATATTTGACGGGAACCATAAACTCATTGCATTTATGAATGTTCCATTTTTCTCAAATGAGAAAGAATTGAAAATGGAGCTGACTTCATTTCTTGAGAACTTCATTAACATTTATGTATTCTTTTTCATTTTGGCAGGAATCATTGCCTTTCTTATTTCTCAACGGATCACCTTACCCCTTACATTGATACAATCCAAATTGGCGTCAACGCGACTCGGGAATCGGAATGAGCGTCTGGAATGGAGGCAACAGGATGAGATAGGTCAACTGGTTCGACAATATAATTTTATGGTCGATCAGATGGAAAAAAGTGCTGAGATTTTGGCCAAGAGTGAAAGGGAGGATGCCTGGAAAGAGATGGCAAAACAAATAGCACATGAAATCAAAAATCCTTTGACGCCAATGAAGCTCAGTGTCCAGCATTTGCAAAGAGCCTGGGTCAATAAAAATGATAATCTGGGCCAGACATTTAAAAGGGTAACAGCGGTATTGATTGATCAGATAGACAGCTTATCCTTATTGGCAACAGAATTTTCATCATTCGCACAAATGCCAACAGCCAAGGAGGAAGAATTTGAATTGTCTGATGTGCTCACTTCAGTCGTTGAGCTTTATTTCAACTCACCGGATGTAGACATTCATTTCAGTGCAGAAAAGGAGAGAATGTTCATGGTAGCCGATAAAAATCAGATCTCGCGGGCCTTTCATAATATTTTAAAGAATGCGATACAGGCAATTCCTGAAAACCGGAGAGGGAGAATTGAAATTAGTCTGACCAAAGAAGGAAAAGAGGCCATGATTCGCATTGCGGATAATGGAAACGGAATGCCAATTGATATAGCAAGTCGAATTTTCACACCGAGCTTCAGCACCAAGAATTCAGGAATGGGACTGGGGTTGGCTATTACCAAACAGATTATTGAAACCAGCGGCGGGCGTATAGCTTTTGATACCTGGGAAGGGAAGGGGACGGTGTTTTATATACACTTGAAATTAAAGTAAAAAAGGCCGAATAGGGCCTTTTTTATTCTTTAACTTTTCAAGTTTAATCTTGAATGATCAATTTTTTTGTGGCAGATCCTTCTTGATTTTGAACCTGCAGGATATAAACGCCCGCTGCTAAAGAAGGAATTTCAATTGACTCGGAATATGGAGAAGTTAAAATTAATTTACCAGCACTGCTGTAGAGCCGAACCACAGTCTCCAGTGGCATTGGTTTACTTCTAAGCTGAATCGCTGAGCCAGAAATCACTGGATTGGGGAACACATCAAAATTAACAGGACTTATCGGATTAACGGATGTATTCGGAGAAGTATAAATGGCAGAAACTTCTGCGGCTGTAATGGCTCTTCCATATACTCTAACATCATCTAATGCACCTTTGAAATAGTACATGTAACTTGAACTTGGACCTGGGCGCCCGCCGATAACACCTTGTAAAGAACCTTGCCAACCTGCAGGTTTTCCATTCAAATAAGTTGCGCCAATTTCTTTCCCATCTAATTAAAGCTTGATTGAATCAGCATCCCTGGAAAATGCAAGATGATGCCATGTACTAGCCGTTGGCTCAACACCAGAAAGAATGTTAAATAATGTAGCGTCAGAATTGTATGAGCCAACAGTCCATTGTACTCCTCCTGCACCGGTAGTAATACCATGGTCGTTGTTCGATGCATTTCCGATGTACATAAGACCATATGTTCCTACACCGTTGTTATAGGAATTGTCAAATTCAATATTGGCCCAAAGCGAGAAACTGAATGCATTACTATCACACCCTGTCCCGTCAAACGTGATTGTTGCATCATTCCCATTGAACATATAGGCCGAATTGGAATCTCCAAATCTGTTCAAGGTCAACGTAGCATTGTTTACAGTCGCATCAATGCCCGCAGCAGACATGTCTTTTGCATCACCATTGAATGGATAGTATCGAATCAGCCCTGAATCCAGAGTTCCTTGTCCAAAGGAAATTACGCTCGTAAATAAGCAGGCAACAGCGAGTAAATGTTTCATATTCATAGAGTAATTTTTCTGTGAATATACTTCAGCCTAACTAAGAAAATCAACCGAATTCTTTCTTCAAAAATTGGCCGGTATAACTTTCTTTTACTTTAATAATTGCTTCGGGGGTTCCGGAAGCAATAATCTGGCCGCCAGCCAGACCGCCTTCTGGCCCCAAATCAATAAGATGATCGGCTACCTTGATAACGTCCATATTGTGTTCAATCACCAAAACAGTATTGCCTTTGTCTACTAGCTTCTGAAGTACGTCCAACAAAACACGTACATCCTCAAAATGCAGCCCGGTTGTTGGCTCATCTAAGATATAAAAAGTGTTACCCGTGTCTTTTTTAGAGAGTTCTGTTGCCAGTTTCACGCGTTGCGCTTCCCCTCCTGATAATGAAACAGAACTTTGACCAAGGGTTACATAACCCAGTCCAACTTCCTCCATAGCTTTGATCTTCCGGTAGATTTGAGGCATGTTCTCGAAAAATTCTGCAGCATGTTCAATATCCATGTTTAGAACATCTGAAATAGATTTACCCCGATACCTGACTTCCAAAGTTTCCCTGTTGTAACGTTTGCCTCCGCATTCTTCACATCGCACATAGACATCAGGCAGAAAATTCATCTCTATCAAACGCATTCCTCCACCCTTGCATGTTTCACATCGTCCGCCTTTTACATTAAATGAGAATCTTCCTGGTTTGTATCCGCGAATTTTGGCTTCCGGTAATTCCGCGTATAGTTTTCGGATATCATCAAAAACGCCGACATAGGTTGCCGGATTGGAACGCGGAGTACGGCCTATTGGACTCTGATCAATCTCAATCACCTTATCGACATGTTCCAGTCCTTTGATGCCTTTATAAGGCAATGGCTTTTTATGCGATTTGTAAAAATGCTGGTTTAAAACCGGATACAGCGTATCATTGATCAGGGATGATTTACCTCCTCCGGAAACGCCTGTCACACAAATGAACTTGCCCAAGGGAAAATGAGCCGTGACATTTTTCAGGTTGTTCCCCTTGCATCCGCTGAGAATCAATTCATGCCCATTCCCTTTTCTTCTGACTGGTGGAATCTCGATTTTCTTTCTACCACTTAAATAATCTCCAGTGATGGTATCAGACTTTTCAATAGCTTTCAAGTTTCCTTCTGCAACGATATGTCCTCCATGAATCCCGGCATAGGGTCCCACATCGATGATATAATCGGCCTCTTCCATCATTTCTTTGTCGTGTTCGACAACGATTACCGAATTACCGAGGTCTCTTAGATTCTTCAAAGATTGAATCAACTTATAATTGTCGCGTTGATGAAGTCCAATACTGGGTTCATCCAAAATGTACATGACTCCTACTAATTGGGAGCCGATTTGCGTGGCCAGGCGAATCCGTTGTGCTTCACCACCGGAAAGAATTTTAGAAGGACTGTTCAGGGTTAAATAATCAAGACCTACATCGTATAAAAACCCAAGGCGGTTGTTGATCTCTTTCAATATTTCAACCGCAATCAGATTCTGGCGATCGCTTAAACGTTTGGGTAAATCAGAAAGCCAGGTTCGGAGTTCACTGATATTCATCTGCCCTAGTTCAGCGATGTTTTTTCCATCTATCAGGAAATACAGTGACTCTTTTTTCAATCGGGCTCCATGGCATTCCGGACAAGGTGCTTCACTCATGAATTCTTCTGCCCATCGATAAATACTGTCGTATGATTTTTCATGGAAAGAGCGCTCTATCATCGGAATTAAGCCCTCAAAACTGCTATTGTAATTTTGTTCTCTTCCGGTACTGTAGCGGTATTTTACCTGAAAAGTCTCGTCGCTTCCATGCAGAATGATTTGAAGTGCTTCTTCTGGTATTTTCTCTATGGGATCAGCCAGACTAAACTTATATGCTTTAGCAATAGCCCTTAATTGCTGGAATGTCCAATTTTCCTTCACTTCCCCTATCGGAGTAAGTCCACCTCTGTTAATGCTCACTTTCGGATCAGGAATAATATTTTCAATCTCAACCTCGCTCACCGTGCCGATTCCGTGGCATTTTGGACAGTGACCATAGGGAGAGTTAAAGGAAAAGCTGTTTGGCTGGGGCTCGTCGTAAGAAATGCCCGATTCCGGATCCATTAAAAAGCGACTGTATTGCCGGTAATCTCCCGATTCATCATCCAAAACGCCAACCAGTCCTTTCCCCATCTTAATAGCCGTTTGGAGGGATTGTGCCAGACGCACCCTGGATTTATCCCCTATTTCCAGCCGATCGATCAGAACTTCGATATCATGTAACTTATAACGATCGACCTGCATTTTTGCGCGCATATCGAGAAGCTCTCCATCTACACGTACTTTTTGATAGCCTTGCTTCCTAAGTTGTTCGAAGAGCTCCCGGTAATGGCCTTTTCTACCTTTGACTACTGGTGCAAGTAAACTTATTTTTTTTCCTGAAAACTGTTCGAGTAAGGTGCTTTTGATCTGCTCTTCTGAAAATCGAATCATCTTCGCACCGCTTTCAAAAGAAAAGGCTTCTCCTACACGCGCATAGAGGAGTCGGAGGAAATCATATATTTCGGTAATTGTGCCAACAGTTGATCGGGGGTTTCTGGAAACTGTTTTTTGTTCAATGGAAATAACAGGACTCAATCCGTTGATCTTATCAACGTCAGGTCTTTCCATATTGCCCATAAATTGACGTGCGTAGGCCGAAAAACTTTCCATGTAACGCCTTTGTCCTTCCGCATGAATGGTATCGAAAGCCAGTGACGACTTACCGCTACCGCTCATTCCCGTAATCACAACCAATTGATTTCTGGGAAAGGAAACATCAATATTTTTGAGGTTATGCTCCCGTGCACCGAACACTTCTACATTACCTTCTTCAACTTGTGGGGCTATGGGTTTTAAACTCATTTCTGAAAAGTGGAACAAAAGTACGGAGATTTGGATTGACCTCAAGCAATCGAAGGTAAATCGCTGCCAAAGCTCGATCGAATCCCTTACCTTTGCGCGCGTTAAAAATGATGGATAGAAATTCGGTTATTGGTCTTACGCTCATATTTTTAATTCTGATTGGGACCATCTTTATCAACCAGCCGACCGTAGAGGAGGCACAGAGACTTAAAAGAGAACAAGATAGCATGGCGGCACTTGTTCAACAAAGAAGTCAGGATTCTCTTCTCCAGGCAGTAGAGGAACAGGAATCGTTGCCCGACAGCGTTCGGTTCACTCAGGATTCTGCTCTGGCAGATTCCCGTTTTGGAATGTTTGCTCCGCTTGCAATGGGTCAAAATGGACTGGTTGTTCTGGAAAATGAAAAGATTCAGGTAGAATTCAGTAAAAAAGGTGGCGTGCCTAAGCGTGTTTGGTTAAAACCATACAAAAGGGCCCTGCAGGAAGGACAAACTGAAAAACAAAATCTTATTTTGTTTGAAGGGAGTGATAACCAGCTGAATTATACATTCATGAGTTATGACAATCATCAGATTCGTACCGATGAGTTGTATTTCACTCCTTCTGCAACCAATGTGGTGGTTCAGGGCGATTCGGCGACTTTGACTCTTACCGCTCGTTTGAATAATAACATTTCTATCAGTCAGGTTTATACCCTGCGTAAAGATGGATTTATGCTGGGCTACAAATTGGTTACCGAAGGCTTCGATCGCGCGATGTCGCCCAGCAACCGAGACTTGCTGGCCGAATGGTCGCTCGAGATGCCCCTTCAGGAAAAATCCAAGGAGAACGAAAGCAAAACCACTACCGTTTACTATCAATACAAAACGGGTGAATACGATAACCTCTCTGAAACCAAGAACGACGAGGAAAAAGCAGAAGGGGGGCCGCTGGAGTGGATATCCTTCAAACAGCAGTTCTTTAACTCAACACTTATTTCTACCGATGCTCGCGGCTTTGATGATGCCGAACTGGCAACGAACGATATCCCGAACGGTATTTACGTTAAACAAGCAAAGGCCAAATGGTTTATTGAATCTAACGGACGCGATTATGATGAGTTCAGTATGGAATTCTATTTTGGTCCAAATCACTATCAAATCTTAAAAGCGCAAGGCCACGATTTACAAAGATTGGTGCCATTGGGTTGGGGCATTTTTGGCTGGGTGAACCGTTTTGTGGTAATTCCGGTCTTCAACTTTTTAAACCAGTATATCAGCAGCTATGGTCTGATTATTCTTTTGCTCACGATTATCATCAAACTGGGACTGTTTCCCCTGGTTTATAAATCCTATCTCTCCACCGCCAAAATGCGGGTTATCAAACCTGAGATGGATGAATTGAAGGAGAAATACGGCAAGGATCCTCAAAAAATGCAAGCAGAGAGTATGAAGCTCTACCGAAAAGCAGGTGTGAATCCAGTTGGAGGATGTGTACCAATGCTATTGCAGATGCCGATTCTCTTCGCCATGTTCCGTTTCTTCCCGGTTTCTTTTGAATTGCGGCAACAAAGCTTTTTATGGGCACATGATTTATCGAGCTACGATTCGATCTGGAATTTCGGACATATCCCATTTATTGATACAATTTATGGAGACCATGTGAGTTTGTTTACCTTATTGATGACGATTTCAACACTCATCTATACACGACTGAACAACCAGATTTCCGGAATGAGTGGTCAGATGAAATACATCGGATACATCATGCCTATCGTCTTCCTCGGATTCTTTAACAAGTATGCCGCAGGATTGAGTTACTACTATTTCCTTTCCAACATGATCACTTTTGGTCAGCAGTGGGGTATCCGGAAATTGGTAAACGACGATAAAATTCACGCGATGATTCAACAGAACAAGAAAAAACCAGTGAAGAAATCAAGATTCGCTGAACGTCTGGAAACCATGGCTAAACAACAGCAACAGTCACAGCAACAGCGCAACAAGCGCAAATAAGGATGTTCCCGCAATTAGTCTTAAAACCCAAGAAAGAACGGGCCTTTGTGCACAGGCACCCCTGGATATTTTCCGGGGCAGTGGCATCGGTGCCCGAGCTGGAGAATGGCGAAATTGTGGAAGTTATTTCACATGAAGGAAAGTTGCTGGGATATGGCTTTTATAGCCCGTATAGCCAAATAATTTGCCGAGTTTTTGAATTTGACCCGAAAGATAAAATCATCGACGGCGTCTATTGGAAAGGAAAGATTAGCCGCGCACTGGAAATACGAAAAAATCTAATAGACTTTAGTCGCACCGATTGTTACCGCTTGCTCCATGCAGAAGGAGATTTTTTTCCCGGAATCATTGCCGATGCATACGGGAAAAGTCTGGTCATTCAATTGTTAATCAAAGGAACTGAAAGGCTGGTAGAAGAATTGAAATTGGCTTTTATGGAATTGGGTTTCGAACATATCTATCTCAAGACCAAACAATCTTCTCAAATTCTTGAAAATATCAATGAAGAATTGACCTGGTTAACCGATCCTGTTGACCTTCCCGTCGTTGTTCAGGAGAATGGTGTTCGTTTGAAAGTAGATTTCGAAAAAGGTCAAAAAACCGGTTTTTTTCTGGATCAGCGGGTAAACCGCCAATTGGCTGGAAAATTAAGTGAGGGCAAAAACGTACTGAATACTTTTTGTTATACAGGGGGCTTTAGTGTTTATGCTCTTCAGGGTGGGGCTAAGGTGGTCCATTCTGTGGACAGTTCCAAAGATGCCATCGCCATGTGCGAAGAGAATGTGGCATTGAATGGTTTTGATTCGCGCCATGAGTCTTTCGTTGCTGATTGCTTTGATTTCCTGAAAGCGGTAGAACCATATTATTACGATTTGATTATTCTTGATCCGCCGGCCTTTGCAAAAAGTGCACGGAAAGTGGAAAATGCAACCCGCGGTTACAAAGAGCTGAATATGCTCGGAATCAAAAGAGTGAAACCGGGAGGTTTAATTCTTACTTTCTCCTGTTCTCAGAATATTGACAAATTGCTCTTTCAAAAAATTGTCTTTGGTGCCGCCGCGGACGTTGGACGCAATGTGAGGATACTACAGCATTTGGGACAGCCATTGGATCATCCGGTTAATATTTTTCATCCGGAAGGAGAGTACTTGAAAGGGCTCCTTCTTTACGTGGAATAACATGCAATTTTCGGGGTTTTGGCACAACTATAAACCGCATTTTGTTGCGACTCTGATACTGGCGTGGCCAATTATAATTGGTCAAATTGGGCAGGTAAGCATGGGTGTTATTGATACAGCTATGGTAGGCTCTCTTGGGGAATTTCCCGTAGCGGCCGCCGGTGCAGCAAGCTCTGTCTTTTTTCTGTTCACTGTATTTGGATTTGGGTTGTCATCTGCGGTATCTCCACTGGTATCCATGGCGGCGGCAAAAAACGACAAAGCGGAAACTGCCGGTATATTACGTGGTTCGTATTGGGCTGCAGTGCTGATTTCTCTCATCATCATGATTTTACTGTTTTTAGTTTCCTTCTTTTTCAATTTTCTGAAACAGAATGCTGAAGTGAGTGAAATGGCTGTATCGTATTTGAGAATTATCATCTGGTCGGTCTTGCCTATGATCGTATTTCTTTCTGTCAAGCAATTTGCAGATGGCCTGTCATTCACGCGTTCATCCATGTTGATTACCTTGCTTGCCATACCGACCAATGCTTTCCTGAACTGGTTGCTGATTTATGGAAATTGGGGTATGCCTGAATTGGGTTTGGATGGCGCAGGATATGCGACACTGATCACTCGTGTTTTCATGATGCTCGCCATGATCCTTTTCGTCCATCGCTCCAAAGGTCTGCACTCATTTGTGATAAACAAGCCGAAATTGGTGGGCTCATTCACCCGAAAGGTGTTTCGCATTGGAGTTCCTTCGGGCTTTCAATATTTTTTTGAAGTGGCAGCTTTTGGTACAGCTATGATTATGGCGGGATGGATTGGCGTAGCTCAACAGGCCGCGCATCAAATTGCCATCAATACGGCGGCTTTGACCTATATGGCAGTGACCGGACTCTCTGCCGCCGGGAGCATTCGCGTTGGGGCAGCGTTTGGTGGATATGCGGTTCGGGAAGTGAGGATTGCCGGAAAGTCGGCAGTAATACTGGGAGCAGTATGGATGCTGCTTTGTGGAATAGGTCTGGCATTGTTTAGAACTCAAATTGCGGGCTTATTCATAGGTGAAGCAGACGTACTATTCTGGGCGGAGAAACTTCTTCTGATTGCGGCGATGTTTCAACTTTCGGATGGCATTCAGGCTATCGGACTCGGAATTCTACGCGGCATTTCGGATGTGCGGATTCCCACTTTGATCACTCTGTTTGCTTATTGGATCATCGGGATTCCAATGGCCTGGATCTTGGGTTTCCATAGCTCATTATCCATCGAAGGAATCTGGATTGGATTGTCTTTTGCCTTGAGCGTTTCTGCCGGATTGCTCTATTGGCGCTTTAACCGCTTGTCGCGATTAAAAGCTGAATAGATTGAGAATGTCCTGGCGGACACCGTCGTTTACGCCCATGGCTATCAGGATCGAAACAAGCAGCCCGAATGTAGCATACAACATATCTTTGCCAGCAAGCCGAACAGCCTTCAAGGCATGAAGTTGGCCGGATTTACGTCGCATAAAATTGATGGTAATTTCTCTGCCTCCCAACAGCCCTAAAAATACCCAGGTGGTACTCATGGGAATCGTGCTGTCTACCAAATGATAAAACATGATGGAGGAATAGACCAAATTCACGAGAGTAGCCGCACGTAAATCTGTAATTTGTGTTTTCTCCGTTACTATACCCTGAATCTTGTCTCCGCGCAAATAGAAGAGGAGTCCCAATCCAAAGAAAATGCATAAGGAAAACCCAAGAAACTGGGGTAGGTCCAAATGCCTGGGCAGATAAACAGAGATGTTCGCTGCGTCTTGCATCACCCAGATGCTCCACAGTGTTCCGGAGGTAATCCATTGAGCTACCACCCAGCCTTTGGCTGGTTTACGACTGCTGAAATACTTTCGGATAAGACCATTGAAAACGGCATAAACGATAATGGAAAGCACAAAAGCAATAGCATAGCCGCTCAAGCTTTTTGTGAGCATTTTAGTGATACCACCGGCATTGATTGTAAATGCGCTCAACAAAAGAAATGTTGTTGAAACCGGCATTTTCATCCGGGTAATTATCAGGAGGATCAGCGGAGCGGCAATTTGCAAATAGCTAAAGCTGGTCGGGTGAGGGTATAAAAGCTGACCGCTGGCTTTATCTTTCGACATCAACCTTTCATAAGACACATCGCCGTCAAAAACAACCCAGCTGTATGTAACGGTCACTAAAAATATCAGGCCAATAAACAACCAAAGCACCCACCATTTTTTTTCGCTATTGGAACCGATAAATGTTCCGATGGTCTGAATGCTGTCGTTGGCAATAGCAGAATATGCCGCAAAGCCAAAACCGATCCACATGGCAATAGCAGGGTTCTGATAAAATATGATGGAAACAGCAAAGCCTACTAATACGAGTAGCAGAAAATATTTTTCTCTTTGTATGAAGTTCATGCCTTTGCCTGTCTTGCTTGAAGGGGAATTGCTTAAAAGTGAGCTGGTACCGGATGTTTCCATGAATTTGCTTGCAAAGGTGCAATTGGATTACTGAGCCTTTATTAAGCCAGTGTTAAATATGTGTTACGGGAAAGTTTCCTGCAGATTGATTTTGTCCGGATTTTTTTTACAGATTGATGGCAATGCCGTGAGGTTGCGGCACAAAAACATACCTTTGTCGCGACTAAATTTAATCGATACATGAAACGAATTTTTACCTCTTTGGTCGCTTTTCTGACCATAGTTAGTTCATGGGCCGGATCCTTCGACGAAGGGATGTGGCTGCCAATCTTATTAAAAGATTACAACTACGCTGAAATGCAGCGACTTGGACTCAAGCTTAGTCCGGAACAAATTTACAGCGCCAACCAGGCTGCAATGAAAGACGCAATTGTTTGGTTTGGTGGGTTTTGTACTGGCGAAATCATCTCAGATAAGGGGCTGGTCTTAACCAATCACCACTGCGGTTACGAATCTGTTGCTTCTTTGTCAACTACACAGGACAATATTCTTGACAATGGATTTTTTGCAAAAAGCCTGGATCAGGAACGTCCGGCCAAAGGACTTTGGGCAGCTGTCCTTGTTCGTATGGAGGATGTAAGTGACCGCATTCTACCCGAAGTGAAAGGACTCGGTGAGGACGAACGGAAAGCGAAAATCAAAGAAATAAGTGAGCAGATTGAACAGGAAGTAACGTCGAATTCGCACTATACAGCTACTGTTAAAGGAATTTTTGATAATAACCAATTCATTTTATTTGTGATGGAACGCTTTCAGGATATCCGTTTGGTTGGCGTTCCTCCACAAAGCATAGGAAAATACGGCGGAGATACAGACAACTGGATGTGGCCACGTCATACGGGCGATTTTTCCATGTTCCGTATTTATGCAGGACCGGATAACATGCCTGCTCCATTCAACGAGGCGAATGTTCCCTATACTCCAAAATATTCTTTGCCTGTATCTTTGAAAGGGGTAAAAGAAGGCGACTTCTCCATGGTTTTTGGATACCCGGGCCGCACCAACAGATATGCCACCTCCTATGAGTTGGAAGTTGCTATCAACAAAACCAACCCAGCCATTGTAACTCTGCGTGATGCACGCCTGAAGTTGATGATGGAAGAAATGAAAAAGAGCGATAGCCTGCGTTTATTGCTCTCTGCTGACTATGCTCAGATTGCCAATTACTGGAAATATTTTATTGGACAAACGGAGCAGTTAAAGCGTTTACATGTAGTAGATGAAAAACGCGAAATCGAAACGAAATTTGAAGCTTGGGCGCAAAATAAGCCTGAATATTCTACCGTATTAAATAATCTGCGTCAGGCGAACAATACATACGCGAATGTGGCCTTGCAACCGATTTACTTGAATGAGGGAATATTTGCCAGCGGTACGGTTAAAAATGCCATCCAGTTTTCCGGATTGGAAGCTTTAATGGCAGATAAATCAAAGAAAGAAGAGCTGAATAAGGCTATTGAAAAATATAAAGGAGCGGTGCCGAGCTTATTTGAATCATACAACCTTGTTGTAGATGAGAATATCATGGCGGCTACTTTGTATTTGTATTATACCAATATTCCTAAAGAACAGCACCCGGCCATCATCGCTACCATTCTCAAAAAATACAAAAAATTAAACCCCGAGAATGCATTCAAGGCCTATGCTGCGGATTGTTTTAAAAAGACCATGTTCAACTCTTCAGAGAAGTTGATGGCATTTTTAGATAATCCGTCCCTTAAAAAACTTCAGAAAGACCCGGTATACGAATATGCTACTTCATTCTACCAGCATTATGTGGCGAATTTCCAAACCCAGGTTAGGGCTTACTACGAAACCAAAGCGCTGATGATGCGCACCTATCTCAAAGGATTGATGGAGATGGATCCTAAAATGGTTCAGTACCCGGATGCAAACTCTACACTGAGACTTACCTATGGTTCAGTGCAACCATACAAACCAAAAGATGGAGTCTTTTATAGCTTCTATACCACCATCGAGGGGGTGATGGAAAAATACATCCCGGGTAATTATGAATTTGACCTACCAGGCAAGTTGATTGATTTGTACAACGCCAAGAATTATGGCCAATATGCAGATGAGAACGGTCAGCTTCATGTCGGATTTATTACCAACAATGATATTACAGGAGGTAATTCCGGCTCGCCGGTAATCAACGGAAATGGTGAATTAATTGGATTGGCTTTTGATGGAAACTGGGAAGCTATGAGCGGTGATATCGTTTATGATCCGAAATACAAACGTTGCATCAATGTAGACATCCGATATGTATTGTTTATAATTGATAAATATTTTGATGCGACCAATATTATCAACGAATTAAACTTGATGAAATAATGAAGAAACTTGGATTTTTGCTGCTGGGCGTTGTGCTTTTTGCAGCATGTAAACAAACACCTAAGACCGGAAATTTCGGAGAGACCATCACAGGAGATGGTGCCGTTGCAGTCAACGATTTTATTGCATCCATGGGAGATCAGCCTGAGATGCAGGGGAAAATTGTCGGAACAGTTCAGCAGGTATGTCAGGCAGAAGGTTGCTGGTATAAATACGATTTAGGCGATGGCAAAACAATGATGGTCATTACCAAGGATCATGCTTTTCAATTGCCAAAAGATTGCTCTGGCAAAACAGCAATAGCTGAAGGCCGAATGTACTGGAAGGAAACTTCTGTAGATGAGCTGAAACATTATGCTGTCGATGCGAAGAAATCTCAGGAAGAGATTGATGCCATTACAGAGCCGAAACGCGAATTGCGTTTTGAAGCAACTGGAATTATCATCCAATAAATGCAGTCATTTCAAACTAAAAAACCCCGAAGGAAACTTCGGGGTTTTTTGTTTATTCCGGAGAGTATCAAACTTTCTCAAATATCCCGGCAAGGCCTTGACCTACACCAATGCACATGGTAGCCAGACCAAAGCGGGAGCCCTCCCGTTTGTGCATTTCATGCAGTAGAGTCGTTGTAATACGGGCTCCACTTGCCCCAAGTGGATGACCAATCGCTATAGCTCCTCCATTGACATTGACTTTCTCCGGGTCCAGATTGAGTTCTCTGCGGCAAACAATGCTTTGTGAAGCAAATGCCTCGTTCAGTTCCACCAAATCCAAATCCTTTGAAGTGAGTCCCGCGCGTTGCAGGGCTTTCTGTGAGGCAGGAATAGGTCCTACACCCATAATTGCCGGATCCACGCCGGCGGCTCCGAATGAAACAAAACGGGCCATTGGTTTCAGGTTGTATTTTTTCACGGCATCTTCTGAAGCAAGCAATAGGGCAGAAGCACCGTCGTTCACTCCGGAAGAGTTTCCTGCTGTTACACTTCCGTCCTTTTTAAATGCAGGTTTTAATCCTGCGAGGACATCTACCGATGTCAATCGAGGATGTTCATCTTTATCAAAAACAATGGGGTCTCCCTTTCTCTGAGAAATAGAGTAGGGTACAATCTCATTTTTAAATTTCCCCGCTATATGGGCTTCTTTATAGCGTCGTTGGGATTCATGCGCAAAGACATCCTGTTCCTCACGAGTTAGTTTCCAGCGTTCCGCCACATTTTCTGCTGTTTCTCCCATGGAAAAAGGATAGTACATGTCGGATAATCGTTTATTGGTAAAGCGCCAGCCTATTGTGGTATCGTAAATTTCAGGGACGCGGTCGAAAGCTTTGTCTGCTTTCGCCATTACAAATGGTGCCCGGCTCATGCTTTCTACCCCACCGGCTATATACAACTCGCCAGCACCCAGCTGAATACCCTGTGCGGCTTGAATGATCGCCTGCAAACCACTCGCGCAAAGACGATTTACCGTGAGCCCCGGAACATTGACGGGTAACCCTGCAAGGAGGACGGCCATGCGGGCTACATTCCGGTTATCCTCTCCCGCCTGGTTGGCTGCACCAAAGATGACATCCTCAATCTCCGCATAATCAACTCCCTGATTTCTTTCCATAATGGCCTTAATGACAAATGCGGCAAGATCATCTGGTCTTTCGGTAGCCAGTGTTCCGGCATATTTCCCTATCGCCGTGCGAACGGCGTCAATGACATAAACAGTTTTCATTGGAGGCAAATTTAAGGATTCCGCTCGTCAGGCGGAGGATAATCGTGAAATGCTTAACGCACTCTGCGAATTCGCCACAGCATAAGCGCTGCAATAAGGAAAAACACCATCAATGCGAGTACAGATTGGCGCATGTTGTAGTAGTGGTCGATAATGCCGTAGCTCAAAGTACCCAGAACAATGGCAATCTTTTCGGTAGCATCGTAAAAGCTGTAGTAGGAAGCAGTATCATGTTCCCGGTTTAGCAAACGGGTAAAGGTGGCACGGCATAAGGATTGTACGCCTCCCATGACAAAACCAACTACCGCAGCAATGATGTAAAACTGGTAGTGTTCAGTAGTAAAATAGGCGGCAATACAGACGCCAATCCACACTATCGTCGACATACCCAGAGTTGGAATATTTCCCCTTTTATTGGAGCTCCATGCAAAGAAATAGGATCCCGGTATGGCAATTAACTGAATCAAAAGCACAGTAATAATCAGTTTGGGTGTGGGCATATTAAGAACCTTTTTTCCGAAGAGGCTGGCTACAAACATCACGGTTTGCAATCCCATGCTGAGAAAGAAAAAGGCTAACAGAAATCCACGGAGCTTCGATTGTACTTTTAAATCGTGAAAAACACGTTTTAACTCACGGAAGCCATTCAACAAAATATGGGAAGTAACCTTCTGTCTGTGAGAAGTAGATGGAAGGTTATAAAAAGTAATCTGTGAAATACCGGCCCACCAAATGCCAACAGTAAGAAAGGCAATGCGGGCGGCTTCACCTTTGCTGGCGATATGAAAAAGGTCTGGCATCTGAATCATCATCAGATTGATGATGAGTAAAATAACAGACCCCCCATAGCCCATAGCGAAACCTTTGGCACTTAGTTTTTCAAAGCGATCGGGCGTGCATATTTCCGGCAGATATGAGTTATAGAAAACAAAGCTCCCCGAGAAACCTATGGTGGCCAATACAAAACAGAGGATGGGCCAGGTGACATCGGGAGCAAAATTGGGATTCTGAAGGAGTTCGTACCGATAATAGGTACTTTCGAAGAAGAATAAACCCGCACAGCTCAGAGACCCCAGGTAAACGAAAAACTTCATGAACCCTTTTTTATTACCGGTATAATCGGCAATGCCTGAAAGAATTGGCGAAAGGAAAGCGATGGTCAAGAAGGCGAATGACAATCCATATTCGTACACCACAGAATTCTTCAGCTGTATTCCGAATATGGATACCATATCCCTTGAAATTTCTTCGTTGAAAGCATTTCTGACACTGGTCAGATTATCGTAATAAGGAGGAAATATTGCTGTTGCAATACAAAGCGAATACACCGAGTTGGCCATGTCGTAAATGGCCCACGAATTCATAATTCGTTTGTTATTCTTGACGATTTCCTGCATTCAGGAGGCCAAGATATTGAATATGCGCGATTTTACTCCGAAAATTTTTTCGGATGATTTCCTAAAACAGTATTAAGCGACTTTCAGTTTATTCTTCTCCTTTTTCAGATAGCTGGCCACGAACTTGGCATCAACTACGATGGTTTGTTTATCATCTTCCGGAGAATCGTACATCAAATCAAGCATTACCGCTTCGCAAATACCTCGAAGTCCTCTGGCACCCAATTTACTTTCAAAAGCATGCTCCACAATGCTGTCGATGGCATCTTCCGTAAATTTTAATTCGTGACCTTCCAATTCAAACAACTTCGTGTATTGACGAATCAATGCATTTTTTGGCTCGGTCAGGATTCTACGCAATGAGTCTTTACTCAAAGGATTGAGGTGCGTCAAAACAGGCAATCGGCCAATAATTTCCGGAATCAAACCGTAAGTTTTCAAATCGGATGCGCTGACATATTGATACAGATTTTCTGAATCGTACTGGATTTCGTCGTTTGACTTGAACCCTATTGCCTGCGTGGCAATGCGTCTTTCAATCATTTTGTCGATTCCTTCGAAGGCGCCGCCAACTATGAAAAGAATATTGGAGGTATTTACCTGAATATATTTTTGGTCCGGATGCTTTCTGCCTCCTTGTGGTGGAACATTGGATACGGTTCCCTCCAATATTTTAAGCAATCCTTGTTGTACTCCTTCGCCGCTTACATCGCGGGTGATGGAAGGGTTGTCTCCTTTTCGGGCAATTTTGTCAATTTCATCAATATAGATGATACCCCTTTCGGCAGATTCCACATCGTAATCTGCAGCTTGCAGAAGACGGGAAATTGTACTTTCTACATCTTCGCCCACATATCCTGCTTCGGTGAATACAGTGGCGTCGGCAATACAAAATGGTACATCCAATACCCGAGCCAGTGTTTTGGCCAGCAATGTTTTTCCGGTGCCTGTTTCACCAATCATGAGGATATTGGACTTTTCCAGTTCCACCTCATCTTTGGATTTCTTTTGTTTGATACGTTTGTAATGATTGTATACAGCAACAGAAAGGACTTTTTTGGCTTCATCCTGTCCGATTACATATTGGTCCAGATAGGATTTTATTTCGGAAGGCTTTGGAAGCTTGAAATCCGATTTTGATTTTTCCTTCCCTGACTTAATAGAGGAGCTTCCTAATTCAATCTCGATTATTTTATTCGCCTCGTCAATGCAAAAATTGCAAATATGACCTTCGCTTCCGCTGATCAGCATCAGGGTCTGAGATTTCGGACGCCCGCAGAATGAGCAATGCTGTTCTTTTCCTTTTACCATTAGAATCTTTAAAGTACAAAGATAAAACCAATTTATGGGTTACATGAAATTAGCGTTGTGTTTTGGGTAACTGCTTTTAAGAAAACAGAAAGGGCCGGTAAACCGACCCTTTCAAATTTCAGTTACAGGCAACAGTTATTTGTTACTTAAGCGAACTGCCTGAATTATTTGCTTTTAATAAGCACTTCATCTATCATACCGTATTTTTTGGCTTCTTCGGCAATCATCCAGTAATCACGATCGGCATCTTTTTCAATCTTCTTGACATCATTTTTGGAATGGGTAGCAATGATATCATAGAGTTCACCTTTCAATTTCTTGATTTCGCGAGCAGTAATTTCAATATCAGATTCCTGACCTTGCGCTCCTCCCATTGGTTGATGAATCATAACGCGACTGTGTTTGAGTCCGGTTCTTTTTCCATCGGCACCGGCACAAAGCAAAACGGCTCCCATGGAGGCTGCCATTCCGGTGCAAATGGTAGCTACATCCGGGCCAATGTATTGCATGGTATCGTAGATGCCTAATCCGGCATAAACAGACCCCCCCGGACTGTTGATATACATTTGAATATCGCGGCGATTGTCCATGGATTCCAAAAAGAGCATTTGGGCCTGAACAATATTGGCGATATAGTCGTCAATGGCTGTTCCAAGGAAGATGATGCGGTCGGCCATCAGGCGTGAGAACACATCAATCTCACGGAAGTTAACCGGACGTTCTTCAATAACGGTGCGGGTCATCCCTTCTACTGAAGAGATGAATTTATCCGTAGTCAGGCTGCTAATGCCTGCATGTTTTGTTGCGTATTTTCTAAATTCTTTACCGTAATCCATAGTTTTATCGATTGAACAATACTATAAAAAAGTTTACAAAGGCCAGCACTAAATTGGTGCCACAGGGGTTCACTTGACTGCTTGGCATAAAAAAATCCCTACCATGGCCGGGATTTAATCGGTAAACAGAGCACCAATTAGTGATTGTGTTCCTCGTTGTGTTTTTTGATGATGTCGTAGAATTCTTCTACACCTACTTCTTTTTCTACGGCTTTCACCTTTGATTTCGCTACTTCCATGAATTTACGCTGAGCAACCATATCGGTTACACGGTTCATGTAGCCAGCTTCTTTTTTATTGTTTTCAGAAATCTGACGGATCAATGCTTCATCGGCATTTGGCATGCCATACTGGCGCAACATCTGTGCACTGTATGCCATACTCATGTTCTCAACATCTTCCTGACTAATTTTAATGTCGTTATCGGCCAGTACCTTATTGCGCACTAAAACATAACGAAGCTGACGTGCCTCGTCCTGGTATTTCTGCTCAATATTCTCAGGCGAAAAGTCTTCCTTGTTGTTTTCTACCAACCAACGTTTCAGGAATTGTTCAGGCAGATCGAAAATATGTTTGTCGTAGATAAGATGATCTACATTATGCTCGAACATATTTTCTGCTTCCTGAGCATAGTATTTTTCAAGATCTTCTTTTAATAAAGCCTTGAATCCGTCCAAATCACTTACGCGGTCTTGTCCGAAAACAGTGTCAAACAGTTCCTGATTCAATTCAGCCGGAATGAAGCGTTTGATCTCTGTTACCTTGAAAGAGAATTTCTTATTCAGATCGGCAACTCCTTCTTTCTGAATTCCCAATGAGCTGGAGATTACCGTTTCATTGTTATCGAACATTTTGAAAATGTCGGCAATGAATTCATCTCCTACTTTGGCACCAACCAGTTTTTTCTGGATGGTTTTGTCTTTTACCAATTCAGGAGTAGTAGAAATGTTTTTATCTGCCACACCACCATCAAGCGGAGCTTTTCCGGCGTCGTCGAGTTCGGTTGCATTCAGGTAAACAATATCTTTTTCTTCAGCCGTTTCAGCAGTCTCTTCTTTAGAGTAGCGACGTTGAATGGTGTCGATTTCCTTATCCAGTTCTGCATCGCTAACGGTAATTTTATACCGGGTCACTTTGTCTTTTTCGCTCAGCTCAAGATCCACCTTAGGCGCAAGTCCTATCTCGAACATGAAGGTAAAATCTTCCTCTGCATCGAAATTGATTTTCTGATCAGCATTGTCGGCCATGATTGGCTGAGCCAGGTATTCAATTTTATTTTCGTCGAGGTAATTATACATCGCTTCGGAAGCCAGGCGATTTACTTCGTCCACATAAATGCCTTTCCCATACATCTTTTTTACCATTCCCATCGGTGCATGACCAGGACGGAATCCCGGAACATTTACTTTTTTCTGGGTTTTTTTAAGTTCGGCTTCCACGCGAGGCGAGTAATCGTCCTTGCTGATGTTAATGGTTAGAACGGCTTCTAGGCCGTCTTTTTTCTGCAGTGCTACTTCCACTTTGTTTTGTTTTAAAAGAAAAGGCAAACCCGTGGATTTGCCTTTTATAATCCAAAAATTTGTGCGGGCGAAGGGACTCGAACCCCCACACCTTGCGGCGCCAGATCCTAAGTCTGGTGCGTCTACCAATTTCGCCACGCCCGCGGACTCCTCAAAAGGAGCGCAAAGGTAGTGATTTTTGGGAATAAAAAATAAAAGATCATGATTGTCCTTTAGTTTGCCACTAAACTAGGAAAAACACATATATTTACTGGCCTTTCGAAGTTATTAAGGCTAAAACATTTCCTGTTAAATCTATAGCAGTTTTTCGCCAGATCCCTGCAAGATTTTCTCTTTTTTATGAATGGTAAGTACCTGATAACATGCGTTTAACATTTGCGGTTACCACGTCTATTCAGGGTAAATACAAGTCGTCATTCTCATTAGTAGATAGAACTTGTTTGTGTTTAGCTATTTTATGGACCTCTCTAAACTCCCGTCCTTTAGCTGAGGTGATTTTCTTTAGTACATTCGTCATTTTCTCAATTGCTCGCCTGGCCACTTTCGCTCTGTGACTTTCAAAACGGCTCAACTTTAACATAACCTATACGCTTTCCGCACTTAGGTCCGTCCTTGTCGTTTTTTTAATTCAACAGCGATGATGGCCACAGCGCGTCGTTGGTTTCCTTTACCGCGTTTAAGCACTGCTTCTGCTTCCAATGAGCTGGCATGCCGAATAAATATTTCATCCACTTCTATCTCACCTTTCAATTGTTATTGCTCCTCACGTAAAAGCATCAGGTCTCTGATCTTATGCATCATCAATCAAGCTGGCTCATAGCGATTTCCGCCTGAATGTCGCTTCATATTAAGCGCAGAAATGCCGTTCTTACTTGAAGTCATTAAAACCATTGCCATGTACCAATCCCGATATGAAAGTTTACTGGAATCTGGTATTGTGCTAATTCTTCATGTGGTACGAAATCGACAATCGGCACATTGGAACTGCTCCTTCTTTGGCATCTAATTATGTTTCTGACATTGGCAATTTTGGCAAACAACACCTTGTTTCTTGCGCATTTCAATCCAATGGGACTTACATTGAGCGTCAGTTCTGTAACATTTAAAGAATTCTAAATGAGTTATTTCCAGTAATTTTACAGGCAAGTTAGCTTCTGGCTCCGCCAGAATACCGTGTGGTAGGAATTAAATGGACAGTTATGTAATTAATAGTGTGTTATTCCGCACTACTCAACAGCCGCTTGATTTTATTCGCCGGAACGGCAAAGCAGATTTCCTCCACCTCTTGATTGGTCATTCTGGAAACCACAATTCCTCTCAATTGCAAATTGTCATTAAATACAGGGCCTCCGCTGTTTCCAGGGCTTACTCCCATATTTAATTGAATCAATCCCTGACTTGATGCCAAATTGGTTCCGGAGACAAGTCCTTTGGAAACAGAATTTGCTAACTCGGTACTCATTGGCGAACCAATGGTGTAAATTTTTTCCAATGGCTTTATTTCAACACTGTCTGGGATAGCGAAACAATACTCAAATTTTTTCCCGGTTTTTAATAATGCCAAATCATTTTCACGATCAATGCAAATAATTTCCGCATCGTACTGCAATCCCTCATAATCCACAATTTTAATCTTGGGATAATTCCCGATTACATCTCCCGAAATAACATGGTAGTTGGTAATGATATGCCCTTCATGAGAAATGGCGAAGCCACTGCCGTGTCCCAGACTCGTTCGCACAGCCACGCAGGCCTTTGGTACATCCTCCTGCTTTGTTATTGGTTTTGTGATTTTACCCAGTTGAACTTTTTCGCCTTCGGGTAAAGCTTGAGGTTTATGCTGGATATACTTGGTGAAAAATGGATTTTGAACCAATTGCATGAAATTTTCTCCTAAGGCATCGTACATCAGCGAAAGATTTCCAAAAATAAACTGTCCTGATTTCGAGGTGATCGAAATGCTATCAACTTTTTCCCCGTACTTATTTGTTACAAACCAAGTGCAGTTCAATTTGAGTTCTTCGTATTGGTTGTTTGCCTTTCCAGATATTTGGTAAACGACACCCCCATCAATACGGCATGATAAATAGGTGTACTTTCTTGAATCAAAAAAGATTGAATCCTCGCGGTTATAGTACCCAAACTGATCAAGCAATTCATTCATTTTTCCCACTACTTTTTCTTCAAAGTGCGGGATATTAAATGGCCCTGTGTAAATCATATTCGGGCTGTATTTATCGCGGTCTTTTTCGGCCAGAATTGCCTTTTGTTCTGCTTTATTTTTACGCTTTTCAAGCATATCCTTGTTCTTGGAATATTTTACAAAAACAGAAAGGAATGAACTTGGGCCCTTGGATTTCAGTAATTGAACATTCTCTAAGCGAACATAGTTGTGCAATAATGAATCGCGCTGTTTCCCCTCGGAATTGTATGGGAAATAGTAATGCCGATTATAGGATACATTTTTTTCTAAACTGAAATCAACCATGTAACCATAAATAAAAAAACAGGATATATTGAGCGGCTGCATAAGCCAAAAGAAAACGGGGCGGTGAGTAGGTAATAGCACATGCTGTGATTCCTTCTCGCCGGGCACCTTTACCGTAATTTGACGGCTACCTTCCTTTTTAATCCTTTTTTTTACATGGTTTCCATATCCAATGGTATCTCCATCCAGTACCACAACAGCATCATCAGAAGGGTGATGAATGTGTACGCTCTGCTTTTTGGGAATATAAATACTGGCACAACCTGAAATGAATAACAGCAAGCCGAAAAGACGTGCTGTTACCAAATAGGATTTAAATTTTATCTGTGTTTTGTTCATGGTTCACAGAAGATTAGAAACTTATTCTCCCTAAATGAACCGCGCTTCGTTTCTTGCCTCTGCCATAGGCGATCATGGTATTTTTATTCAACTGAACAGAAATTCTTGGCCGCATTGTAATTTTTGTGGCGCGAACATCGTACAGAACTGAATATTCCACAGCTCCATCCAACCCAACAGATGCACAGGTTGCTACTGATTTTCTAACATTCACACCTTTCAGTTTGCTGTCGTCGATACGTTCTCCGTATTCGTTGTAGTTCTTTTTGTTGTCTAGAAATATGAGATTCACTTTTGAATCAGTTACCTGTACGCCATAAGATAAGTAGTAACCATTTGCCCCGTCATAAGATGTTTTCTTGATTACATTGGACCAGATAATTTCTCCCTGATTATTAATTCCAGTCACTATAATATCGTTGAAATGATAGGTGTAGGTACAGGTTTGTACTCCTGTTTTAGGGTTGGTGCTGCAGTGCTCAACAATATAATACTCCTCAGCTATGGCAATAAGTCCTCCGTCTTTGGTAGGAATAAGGTTTCGCAGAACAAATGCGGAGCTGATTTCTTTTCCTTTTTTCGCACGTTTATCACCAATTAGTTTAGCAACAAATTTTTTATCGAATTCATTCGTATTCAATACATCTAGCTCATCGGCGCCGGGTTGCATACGGGCATAAAACACTCCGCTAAGCGCAGCTTTTTTGTTGAGATTGTCGTGATAAAACCCAGCGATGATTACATTGTTTGCTGAGTCTAAACGCAGACGAGCAGCCATGATGGTTTTGTTTTTAAGTTTTAGTTCGTATTCTGAGGTTTTGTCGTTTGCGCCATCGTAGGTTACAAGCAACTGTTTGTCCGCATCTTCTTTGGCTTTACGAGCTTGTTTCCTTTCTTTTCTGGTTGCTGGAGCAACCGAGGCCAACATATGAGCCACTCTGTTATTATCAACCACATAGCTATATATACTCACCTGATTATCTGCATAAGGCAACACAAATTCCTTTTGCCATTGTTTCTCCAGATTCTGGTTGAACATATAAATCTGGTAGCGTTCATTTTTCTTTTTTTCATAGGGCAGGTTGGCCGCTACCATAACGGATTTTTTATCGGGTGAAAAACTGACGATATAATCCCCTGTGTTTTTCTTACTATCCGCATGAAAGGCGGCTATAACTTCCCAGTCTTTTACCAAATCACCACCTTCAGTAAAAATGGTGGCTTTAAGAATATTTTTGTCATCATGTTTGTCATAATAGCTGGCTAAGAGCACGATATTTCCATTTAAGAAATAGGTGCCTTCGATGCTCATGTTCTTTTTTCGGGAACCCTCGATTTTTAATTCCAGTGGATATGAGAAGTCTTTTGTCATTTCTTCTCCATCATATTTTTCAAGGAATACATTGGATTTGTAGTATCGCAAAGCAAACACACCACCGTTTTGCTCACCGATAATGTTCATGGTTCCTTTGAGTTTGAGGTCTGGTCCCCAAAGCATGTCGGTCGCCTGCCCTTTCACATTTCCGGTAAAAAGAGCAAAGCTCAAGAGAATAATAAATAATTGTTTCATAAGTAAAAAATCCCTGCATTATACGAATATTTCGTGATGGAACCATAAAGGACCAGTTTTAACGTGAAACACATACTTATATATAACTTGTTTTTAAGTTCAGTACTCCTGTCATTTTCGCTTAATGCGCAGGTTGACACGGTTTCCAGGCTAAAACCTATCGGGAAGTCAATTATTAAAAAAGAAGAGGGAACGGGAATGGTATTGAAATCCAGTATATTCCGACTGGGGAGGGGAGAATTGACTTTTTTAGCTGAATATCAGAACAATAAAAAGTGGTCCATAGAATTTGGACCAAGCCTCACCTATTATGATTTTGGTTGGGACTATTGGTTTCAAAACGGATTATTGCATGACCAAAAAGTGGTTCCCCAGTCAACGATAAACCCTATGAGTTGGAAGAATGCGCGGTTAGGAGCCGGATTTACCGCCTCCTTCAAATGGTTTTTTGAATACGATGGGTTACTTAACGGAAGAGGTATCAGCCTGTTTTTGAATCAACGTTTACACCGTTATAAACAAGATCAGGTGGTGGATGGAAAAGACATGGCCAATGTTTTTGTCAGTGAATTGGCGCTCATGTATTTCTCACAGGATATTTTTGGCCCATTCAGGGAATTTAATATTGGTCTTGGAATGAATCAGCATAGCATGCAGATCCAACGGTATACTTCCAATGGCGTAACGGATTATTTTATTTGGGATTCTTTTAATTACATCAAACCCGCGGTTTACTTTAATATTAAATGGGGTTTGGAATTGTTTCGGAAATAATTCCATTCAAGCGGCTTGTCATTTTCTTCCTTTGCTATGAATTTTGCCAATCAACACGTAAATTATTGCAAATTCCCACCCGATGAATGAGGCTGCTTTAGAACTGGAGAAAAAAGAAATATTAAAACGCTACAGAGGCTTATTGCGTGCCTGTCGCAGAACCCTTGAAAAAGGGGATAAACAAAAAATAAGGAAGGCATTTGACCTGGCTCTTGACGCTCATAAAGATATGCGTCGAAAATCGGGAGAGCCCTATATCTATCATCCTCTTGCCGTTGCACAGATATGTGCTGAAGAAATTGGTCTGGGAACAACATCCATTGTATGTGCTTTACTGCATGATACGGTAGAAGATACCTCGGTAACTCTCGAAGATATTCGCCATGGATTTGGGCCAAAAGTGGCCCAGATAATTGATGGACTGACCAAGATATCCGGAGTCTTCGATCAAAGCACCAATTCGATTCAGGCAGAGAATTTCCGGAAAATGCTCCTGACCCTTTCCGAGGATGTTCGTGTTATTTTAATTAAGCTAGCCGATCGTCTGCATAATATGCGGACTCTGGATAGCCTGTCGAAGAAGAATCAGATGAAGATTGCCTCGGAGACATTGTACCTATATGCGCCGCTGGCCCATCGTCTGGGCTTATATACCATTAAAACTGAGCTCGAGGATTTATCCATCAAATACACCGAGCAGGAAAGGTATTTTGAAATTGCTCAAAAACTGCAGGATACCAAGATTCAGCGGAACAAGTATATCCGAAGTTTTATTGAACCCATTGAAACAGAGCTGAAATCTTTAGGGTTTCACTACGAAATCAAAGGCCGCCCGAAATCCATCTATTCCATCCTGAATAAGATGAAAAAGCAGGGAATCACCTTCGAAGAAGTATACGATCTCTTTGCTATTCGTATCATCATCGAAGTGCCTTATGAAGAAGAAAAGGCCGCCTGCTGGAGCATTTACAGCATTGTAACGGATTTTTATTACCCCAACCCCGACAGGCTCCGCGATTGGATATCTTCTCCCAAATCGAATGGCTATGAGTCATTGCATACTACCGTAATGGGGCCCAAAGGAAAATGGGTGGAGGTGCAGATTCGAAGCGAGCGGATGAATGAAATTGCAGAGAAAGGGTATGCGGCGCATTGGAAATACAAGGATGCCGCGGGAAGTGCTTCTGAGCATGGCTTGGAAGATTGGCTTGCCCGTGTGCGTGAAATCCTCGAAAATCCGGATGCGAACGCCGTAGATTTTCTGGATGATTTCAAACTCAACCTGTTTTCGGATGAGGTTTTTGTGTTTACCCCAAAAGGAGAACTGAGAAAAATGCCGGCCAATGCCACGGCGCTCGATTTCGCATTTGATATTCACTCCGATTTGGGTTCAAAATGTATTGGAGCTAAAGTCAATAACAAACTGGTCCCATTGAGTCATAACCTTTCTAATGGGGATCAGGTTGAAATCATTACCTCGAAAAAACAAAAGGTCAACGACGAATGGCTTTCATTTGTCGTGACGGCCAAGGCGAAATCAAAGATCAAGCAATTGTTGAAAGAGGATAAAAGAGAGGCAGCTCAGATTGGCAAAGAATGGATGGAGCGAAAATTCAAGCAGCACAACATTTCATTCACAACGGAAAATCTCAATATCCTCACGAATTATTTCCGCTTTCATACCTCTCTGGATTTGTTTTATGCCATAAGTACCGAGCAGTTTGATAAGTCGAAACTGGATCTCGATGAAGTTTTTCACCAGGCCCCTCACCGCAGAGAAGTTCAAAAGCATGTTTCGGGTAAAGGTCCGGTTAAAACCAAAGTACTTAGCTCGGAAACCGTCTTGTTTGGTGAAAAGATGGAAGAGATGGACTATGGCTTTGCCCGCTGCTGCAATGCGATACCGGGAGATGAAATTATTGGCTTTATTACGGTGGGTGAGGGCATCAAAGTGCACCGCACCAATTGCCCGAATGCGATCAAATTGTCTTCCAACTATGGCTACCGGATTATTAAGGCTACCTGGGCAAATACTCCATTGAAAAGCGACAAGGCCTTTCTTGCAGGAATCAAGGTCACCGGAATTGACGATGTCGGAATCATTTCTAAGATTACCGATACCATTTCCAGGGAGTTGCAGGTGAATATGAAATCCATTACGGTAGAATCCAACTCAGGGACATTTGAGGGAAAAATCAGTTTGTTTATTCATGATACCTCCCATCTTGACACCCTGATTCAGAAGATAAAACAAGCCGTTCCTCACTCTCAGGTCATCCGTGTGAATGTGAGTCAATAAGCCGGATTTTCACATCTTTTCCTTAGTTTCGCATTTTAATTACAGGAATGCCCAACACGGCAAATAACAAGAAGCAGATGCTCGAACAGGTTCGGAAAATTTTTACCGATTACCTGGAAACGAAGAAGCAGAGAAAGACACCGGAACGGTATGCAATTCTGGAAGAAATCTACACCCAGGAAGGCCATTTCGATGTGGATACCCTGTACCTGCAGATGAAAAACAGAAACTACCATGTTTCCAGGGCTACTGTATACAATACGCTCGATTTATTATTGGAATGTAATCTGGTTACCAAACACCAGTTCGGACAGAATATGGCCTTGTTTGAAAAGTCGTATGGCTACAAACAACACGATCATCTTATTTGCAACATGTGCAATAAGGTGATGGAATTCTGTGATCCCAGAATACAGCAAATTCAAAATATGATGGGGGACCTCCTGAAATTTAAGGTCACCTCTCATTCCCTGAACCTTTACGGAAGCCCGATATTGGATGAAACCAATCACTGTATTTCCTGTAAAAAAGAGGTGAAAATCACAGAGACAGAAGAGTAATAACGCAAAGGATAATAACAGAAGAAATGGTTGACGTTTTGTTGGGCCTGCAATGGGGCGATGAAGGCAAAGGAAAAATCGCAGATTTTCTCACACCGAATTACGATGTGGTAGCCAGATTTCAAGGAGGACCGAATGCCGGGCACTCGCTGGAAATTAATGGGATGAAACACGTGCTGAATACTATTCCATCTGGTATTTTTCATGAGAACTGCATCAATCTGATCGGCAATGGTGTGGTGATTGATCCAATACTTCTCCGGGCCGAGATTGAAAAAACCATTGCGGCAGGAGCGGATGTGAGAGGAGGTTTGTATATCTCCAAAAAAGCCCACTTGATTTTACCAAGCCATCGTTTATTAGATGCTGCAAGCGAAAATGCCAAAGGGGAACAAAAAATTGGTTCTACTCTGCGGGGTATTTCTCCTACCTATCAGGACAAAACCGGAAGAAGTGGTCTGCGGGTCGGTGATGCCGATTCGCCTGAATTCAAAGCACTGTATCAAAAAGCATTAGAAAAACATATCTCCGTCTTTCGGTATTATCAATTTGATTATGAAGAGACGCTGAAAAATTTGGAATCCGAATGGTTTGAAGCGGTGGAATACCTGCGCGGTTTCAAACAGGTGAATTCAGAATTTTTCCTTCATCGCCAAATAAAAGCGGGTAAAAAAGTGTTGGCAGAAGGTGCGCAAGGTTCTCTTCTCGACCTTGATTTTGGTTCTTACCCTTTTGTAACATCCTCCAATACCATTTCTGGCGGTGCCTGTGTTGGACTGGGGCTTGCCCCGAAATACATCAACAAGGTGACCGGAATATTCAAGGCCTATTGCACCCGGGTGGGAAGTGGTCCGTTTCCAACCGAGTTAAACGATGATATGGGTCAATTCCTGCGGGATAAGGGACATGAATATGGTGCAACAACAGGGCGTCCCAGAAGAACCGGTTGGCTAGATCTGCCGGCTTTGAAATATGCCATTATGTTGAGTGGGGTAGATGAATTAATTATGATGAAAGCAGATGTGCTGAGTGGTATTGATACGATTCAGGCAGCGTTGGCTTATGAAGGATGTTCAGATGAAGAACAATGTCCTTTCAATATGCAGGGAACGACCCTTACTCCGGAATACAAAAGTTTTCCGGGCTGGCAGGAAGATATCTCTGTGATCCGCGAGTATCAGGCATTGCCAGAAACGTTCCGTCAGTATATTGATTTTATGGAAGCGGAATGTGAAGTGCCTATTGGGGTCATCTCCGTGGGTCCGGACCGCGAACAGACCATAATGAAAAAGTGAAAAAAGTTCTCCTGCTGTTACTGCTTCTTGTCGGGATTACTGCCAATGCACAGCAGGATGTGGGAGGGTTTTTACATGTGGGTATCGGAACCAGTATCAGTTCTGGCGATTTTGGGGCGACTAATGCAAACAATCCGGCGGCTGGTTTTGCCAACAATGGCTTGATGCTTCATGCCTTGTTGGGACATAAAATCCATAAGCAGTTTGGAGCCTTTGTATCCATGAATTTTTCGGTGAACCCGGTCAATGAAGCGGCACTTTCAAAGGCTTTAAATTCCGGCCCTAATTCCTATAGCTGGGCTGTAAAAGCCAATTCATGGTCGCTGGTTGGATTTATGTTTGGTCCCCAATTCAGTCAAAACTTTAAAAAAACAGCCTTCGATTTTCGTGTTGCTTTGGGAGCTCTGAATTTTATTTCTCCGCAGCTTACTTATTCAGGAACCAGCCTGAATGGATCTGATGTATTGAACATCGTTACCAAAGAGAAAAAGGCCTCTGCCTTTGCGATAGGAGCCGGGATGACTTTTAAATATGAATTCAAATGGAGCTGGGTGGCTTTAATCAATGCAGATTATTACCAGGCCAATCCGGTTTTTAACCAGGTTGAAAAAGTAACCAAACAAACGGGGAAGCCTGATCAAACGACCTATATTCAGTTTCAACAGGCTTTTCGAATCTACCAGTTGAGTCTGGGAATCGGTTATGTTTTCTAACGCAAGCGGTCCATCGACCGAATCAGCTTTTCATCCCGCATAATACCGCGCATGGCCAGGTAATTCCAAAGCGGTAAAAAAGCAGCAGCACCAATTAAATAATGCCTGGAAGTGGAATGGATTTCATACACCCGTTGGATTCCATCCTGCACATATACATATACCAGCACCGCGAAAATAAGCATGGCCAGGTAATTGAAGCCACACATCAAAAGCTGCATTTTCCTGTTTTTAAAATTGAATAGCGCAATGCCGGCAAGTAATCCAATCACCGCCAATGAGTAGATTAAATAGGAATTCCATACGGAGAATTGCACTTGGTCTCCTACTATTCCATCGATTTTCAAGACACTTACCTCGATTGTTCCCTTGGTCCCAAGAGTCCATTGATCGATACCTGAAACCTCGTAAATCAGCGGATTGCCAGCAAAAAGAGCAAGGCAGGTAAATAGGATAATGAGCAGATAGATGGATTGTTTTCTCTGGATCATGATAGGTGGAATAAACGCTTTCTTTAAATTGCGGACAAAGTTATCAGAAAATGACAATCATGAAACATAGATACTTGATGCTCGCCGGGGTAGTGGCAACACTGGGACTTGGCACCGCATGCAACAATGCAGAAAAAGAACAAAAAGAAGAAGTTGAAGTGAAAACAGATGAGTTTGACTACATCGCTGAACAATTCGCAGACTTGCAAGTGCTGCGTTACCAGGCTCCCGGATTTGAAGAGTTGAGTCCTCAGCAAAAAGAGTTATTGTATTACCTCTATGAAGCGGCATTATGTGGCCGCGATATCATATACGATCAGAAGTACAAGCACAACCTCGCCATTCGAAAAACTTTGGAGAACATCGTATCCAGCTACAAAGGGAACAAAGACACCGAAGACTGGAAAAACTTTATGACCTATGTAAAAAGAGTATGGTTCAGTAACGGAATTCACCACCATTACAGCAACATGAAATTCACTCCGGAGATTGAAAAACCAATCTTCGCAGAATATGTGGCTGGCTCCGACGCCAGCGGGTTCCCAATGGCAGTCGATTCTCCTGAATTTGCCAGCCTGGTGGAAATCATATTTGACCCCAGCATCGATCCAAAAATTGTGAATCAGGCAGCAGGCATCGATAATGTGGTAGGTAGCGCGAATAACTTCTATGAAGGCGTTACCCAAAAAGAGGTCGAAGACTACTATGCGCAATTCACCGAAGGCAAAGGAGCGGAAATTCCTGAATTCGGATTGAACACCAAAGTGATCAAGGAAGACGGGAAGATTGTAGAGAAAACCTGGAAAGTGGGTGGCATGTATACCGGAGCCATCGAGAAGATTGTGTACTGGTTGGAAAAAGCCATTCCATTGTCAGAGACGCCAGAGCAGAAAGAAGCATTGGAAAAATTGGTTACTTACTACCGCAGTGGCGATGTGCACGACTGGGACAATTACAATATGGCCTGGGTGAAAGACATCAATAGCCAGGTGGATGTGGTCAACGGATTTATTGAAGTTTACCTCGATGCCATCGGCAAAAAGGGAAGCTTCGAATCGGTTGTATCGTTTAAAGATAAAAAAGCCACGGAAGTGATCCAGGCAATCAGCCACCAGGCACAATGGTTTGAGGATAACTCGCCAATTATGCAGGATCACAAGAAGGCAGAGGTGAAAGGTATTGAAGCCAAAGTAATCACAGTAGTGGTTGAAAGTGGCGACGCAGCTCCTTCGACTCCTATTGGTATCAATCTTCCAAATAATAACTGGGTTCGTCAGGAGAAAGGTTCAAAATCTGTTTCGCTTGGAAACATTGTTCATTCATACAATGAGGCCAAAGCCAAAGGAAGCACCCTCGACGAATTTGGATTAAACGATACCGTAATCAATCGAATCAAAGAATACGGAGCGCTTTCATCTGATTTGCATACGGATATGCACGAGGTAATTGGGCACGCCTCCGGAAAAATCAACCAGGGAATTGGTACTCCCGATCAAACCTTGAAGCAGTACGCTTCTTGCTTGGAAGAGGCCCGTGCCGATTTGGTGGCTCTTTACTTTATTCTTGATCCGAAACTGGTTGAAATCGGAGTAATGCCAAGTCTGGAAGTGGGCAAGGCAGAATACGATGGATATATCATGAACGGTTTGATGACACAACTGACACGCATCAAGCTGGGAGATGAGATTGAAGAAGCACACATGAGAAACAGACAACTGGTGGCGAAATGGTGTTTCGAAAAAGGGAAAGCCGATAATGTCATTGAGTTTGTAAAACGGGATGGTAAAACCTTTGTGAAAATCAACGATTATGATAAACTGAGAGTCTTGTTTGGAGACTTGCTTCGTGAGATTCAGCGAATTAAATCCGAAGGAGATTTCAAAGCAGGTCAGGAGTTGGTTGAAAATTACGGAGTAAAAGTAGATCCAGAACTTCATAAAGAAGTATTGGAACGATATGCCAAATTAAATCTGGCTCCTTACTCAGGGTTTATTCAGCCTAAACTCGTTCCGGTAATGGAAGGAGATAAAATTGTCGATGTAAAAATCGAATATCCAAAAGATTTTACAGAACAAATGATGGAATACAGCAAGAATTACAGCTTGCTTCCCATTAATAACTGATTAAAATATATCTGATAAGATAGCCGCCTTTGGCGGCTTTTTTTTTGGAAAACAATTTTCCATTTATTTGACGTAAATTCGATTATCATGAAAGTGGTGTTAGTAGACGATGATTCCGTCTATCGATTTGTTGGAACTACTTTATTAAAAAGGCTTCCGCAGGTTACCGCCTCCCAGTTTTTTGAGGACGGGGAATCTGCTATCGATGCCATCAAGGCTTATTCAGATGAAACTTTCCCTGATTTCTTCTTCATCGATATCAATATGAATGCCCTCGACGGATGGGATGTTTTGGATGAAATTCATCTGGCTCAAAGCCGTTTAAAGAAGAATTCCGTCATCTATATTGTGAGCTCATCTCCTTTGTCAACTGATATCGAAAAAGCCCGGAATCACAATGCCGGATTGCGGGGTTATATCCTGAAACCCATGGGCATGGAAAAGTTGACCAAAGCCTTGGAATATACTGGCCCAGATTTCATCTTGCTGTAGATAGTTTGCGTATATTTGGAAAATTTTTTCAAAACGCATCTACATGCCTCTTTCCATTAAAAATAATGACCACTTCGTAAACAGGCACAATGGGCCTGATGCAGAAGAAACCCAAGCAATGTTAGACCGGATCGGAGTTGAAACTCTTGATCAACTAATTGATGAGACCGTTCCGGCATCTATCCGTCTTCCTGAACCACTTAACTTGCCTGAGGGTTTGGGCGAGCAGGAGTTTTTGAGTATTCTCAAGGGAATTGCCGGGAAGAATCAAATCTTCAAAAGTTATATCGGTACGGGCTATTACAACTGTTATACACCAGGTGTAATCCTTAGAAATATTACTGAAAACCCAGCTTGGTATACAGCTTACACTCCATATCAGGCTGAGATCGCCCAGGGTCGTTTGGAAGCTTTGATTAATTTCCAAACACTGGTTATGGATATGACAGGGATGGAGATTGCAAATGCATCTCTTCTGGATGAGGCAACGGCGGCGGCGGAAGCCATGCACATGGCTTATGCGTTGAAAGGAAAAAATCAGGGAAATAAGTTTTTCGTTTCTCACGAATGCTTCCCTCAAACGATCGATCTGCTAAAAACAAGATCGACACCAATTGGAGTAGAACTGATTATCGGAGACCACCGTCAAATTCAATTGAATGAAGATTTCTTCGGAGCACTTGTTCAGTATCCTGCCAACGATGGTGTTATATACGACTACAAAGAATTTGCGGACAATGCCAAAGCGGTTAATACAATGGTGTGTGTGGCAGTTGACATTCTGTCCATGACACTTTTAACACCTCCGGGAGAATGGGGCGCAGATATCGTGGTGGGCTCTACTCAGCGCTTTGGTGTTCCCTTGGGTTATGGTGGTCCGCACGCCGCTTACCTGGCAACCAAAGATGAATACAAGCGCAGCATCCCGGGCAGAATCATTGGTGTTTCCATCGATGCACAAGGAAAGACGGCTTATAGAATGGCGCTGCAAACCCGTGAGCAACATATTCGTCGTGAAAAAGCAACTTCCAATATCTGTACAGCACAGGTGCTTCTCTCAGTCATGGCCGGTATGTTTGCCGTTTATCATGGTCCCAAGGGGCTTAAAAGCATCGCTGAAAGGGTACATGGTCTAACCAAAACACTTGAAAAAGGCTTGATAGAATTGGGTCACTCGGTGCGTCACAAAGACTATTTTGATACCATTCGGGTTGATGTAAATGGCATCGCAGAAAATATTCGCCAGGCTTCTGTTACCAAGAAGATAAACTTCCGGTACTTCGGAGATCACAGCATTGGAATTTCTTTGGACGAAACGACTACGCTTCAGGATGTGCAGGATATTCTTGAATTGTTCTCAGAAGAAGGGTCCACTATTTCTTCAGAACAACTGGAGCTACTTTCAGGGAATAATGAGATTACCTGGCCACATAACCTTCGTCGCTCGTCTGCTTATTTGGGTCATCCGGTATTCAACCAATACCATACAGAGCATGAAATGCTCCGTTATATTCATAGCCTGGAACAAAAGGATTTGTCTTTGGTTCACAGCATGATTTCCCTGGGCTCTTGTACCATGAAATTGAATGCGACAACTGAAATGATGCCGATTACCTGGCCTGAGTTCAATGCTATTCACCCCTTTGTTCCGACAGATCAGGCTGCTGGTTACCGGGAAATCTTTGATGAACTTTCCGGAGCCTTGGCTGAGATTACCGGTTTTGCCGGGGTAAGCTTACAACCGAATGCGGGAGCACAAGGCGAATATGCCGGATTGATGGTGATTCGCGAATACTTCCGCAGCCGGAATGAAAACCACCGTGACGTGGCTCTGATTCCAGCCTCCGCTCATGGGACCAACCCAGCCTCAGCCGTAATGGCGGGCATGAAAGTGGTGGTGACCAAAACAGACGAAAAAGGAAATATCGATGTGGAAGACCTGCGTCAGAAGGCAATCCAATACAAAGACAGCCTGGCTTGTTTGATGGTTACGTATCCATCTACCCATGGAGTGTTTGAAGAAAGTATCCGGGAGATTACTTCCATCATCCACGAAAATGGCGGACAAGTTTACATGGACGGAGCCAATATGAATGCGCAGGTGGGACTAACCAGTCCTGGCATGATTGGCGCCGACGTTTGTCACCTCAATCTTCACAAAACATTCTGTATTCCGCATGGTGGAGGAGGCCCTGGAATGGGACCTATCTGTGTGGCGAAACACCTGATTCCATTCTTGCCAGGACATCCGGTAATCAAAACCGGCGGCGTTCAGGCAATTTCTGCCATTTCTGCAGCTCCATGGGGAAGTGCCAGCATCTTGTTGATTAGCTATGCGTATATCCGTTTGATGGGAGGAAAAGGCCTGACAGAGGCAACGAAATATGCCATCCTGAATGCGAACTATATGCAGACTGTGTTGTCAGAGCACTTCCAAACCTTGTATAAAGGTTCCAATGGACGTGTTGCGCACGAGATGATTTTGGATACCCGTGGATTCAAACATACTGCCGGGGTGGAAGTAGAAGACATCGCAAAAAGATTGATGGACTATGGATACCATGCACCAACAGTTTCCTTCCCGGTAGCGGGAACCCTGATGATTGAGCCAACAGAAAGCGAAAGCAAAGCTGAGCTCGATCGTTTCTGCGAAGCGCTTATCGGTATTCGAGGAGAAATCGCTGAGATAGAAGAAGATAGAGCAGACCGCGAGAACAATGTGTTGAAACACGCTCCGCATACAGCAGAAGTGGTAATCAACGACGCTTGGGATCGTCCTTATACACGCGAAAAGGCTGCATTCCCTGCATCCTGGACCCGTACCAACAAGTTCTGGCCAGCGGTGAGTCGAATCAATAGCACCTACGGAGACAGAAACCTGATTTGTGCTTGTCCTCCGATGGAAGCATACGAAGAGCCAATGGAGGCGCTTTAATACATGTAATTGAATCAGAGAAAGCCCCGAAAGGGGCTTTTTCTATTGATTCTGCAACCCAGACAATATAAAATAAAAAGCCTCCAATTAGGGAGGCTTTCATTGAGATAAGTAATTCGGTTCTTTTAACGAATTTCGATCAGTTCCTGCTTGAAAGCTATTCCGGAAGAAAGGATACGCAGGATGTATCTTCCTTTTGGTAGATCTGCCAAATCCAGACGGATGGAAGCATTTGGTTCGAAGTTTTTCTTCTGCACTATTTGGCCCAGCATGGAGTAAAGTTCCACCTCAACAGAAGAAGTAAACTCTCCATCAATCTTGAGCACATCGGTAGCTGGATTTGGGTAAATCTTGATTTCGACTTTATTTTCATCTTCCAGTCCGGAAGTGTTTCTATCGAAGTGGATGCACTTCATCGTGTCGATGCATCCTTTGTTTTCTACGCGCAGGGAATAGTTTCCGGCTCCGGCAACGGTCAGCTTTTGTTTATTGGCATTGGGAATAGCGATATAACTCGGACAAGCCAGCCATTGGTAGTCTTCCACCACAATGGTCGCCAGCAGGCCGTCGTATTCGCGTTCTATTGGTGCCCGGGTCTGAATTTTGGATACCTGAAGATTGACTATGGAATCACAGCTTCCTGAACGAGCAAACTTTAACTGATAGGAACCGCTTTCTTTGATCCATATCCTGCCGAACTGGAGGCTGTCGCCTTCACAGAGCGTTTTATTCACTGTGACAACAGGTGCTTGTTTTTCTATTACATGCACAAGCACGGTGGAATCGCAGCCCCAGGATGCCCGAAGATGGAAGGTAAAATCGCCCCCGTGGTCAATCTTGTAACCTTCAATGGTGATCTTCTCTCCTTGACAAAGGTCCATCTCAATTTCAGTTAGGCTGGTCGGCATGATCCATAGGGTGAAATGCACAAAAGAATCGCAACCTTCGGATGAGGTAAACACCGCGTCGTAGGTTCCCTGGTCTTTAATCCATTTTTGGTTGAAGAGGAAACTGTCGCCCGGACAAATGTGTTGTTCGGTGTACGTTTCCGTGACACATTTTGCAGCAGAAAGAAGTGTGGATGCATGGACACCCGACGCAAGGCACAGGTATCCCAAGACAAGCATCCATGCCTGTTGGATCAGTTTATTCATGATTTATTTAAATAGTTGAACAGCGAATTCCGGAACCGAAAATCCGGAGGCTTCATAGAGAGTGATACGTCTGTTCCGTTTTACTGAAATCGACGGCACAAAAGTAGAACGTTCAGACACATAAATTGTATCTGCTTTGTTACTTTTTGGTTAATAATTGATTGGTTTTAAAATTCTTTTTTTTAGAAAAAAAGAATTTTAAAAAGCGCGCTTGCTTCCTCAATGACCCGCTAAGCCTTCCTCCGCTATTTTCTTCAAACTCGCTTCACTCCGTTCGCTCAAACAGGGAAGAAAATAAACGCTCCGTCAGGCTGCGGGTATCCCATCTGCGGAGGCTAGGCGCATTCGGCTTACGCATGTGAATGACATTAACCTCTCTTCCACATGCTGATAATTTCTTAAAGATGACGCTCCGAATGATACGAACTTCTAACCATTGGGCCGGACTCAACGAAGTCGAACCCTCTTTTGTAGCCTTCCTCCCGGTACATGTCGAACTTGTCCGGATGAACAAATTCCATCACGTCCAGGTGCATTTTAGTTGGTTGAAGGTATTGTCCTAAAGTAAGTACGTCGCAGCCATTGGCAACCAGATCATCCATGATTTTAAAGACTTCTTCATCGGTCTCTCCTAAACCGAGCATAATACCTGATTTGGTCCGTGAACCATGTTCCTTGGTCAGCTTGATTTGTTCGAGAGAACGTTCGTATTTGGCCTGCGGTCTGACTTTTCTGTAGAGACGTTCCACCGTTTCCATGTTGTGAGAAACCACTTCCGGCTTTTCATCAATCACCTGATACAACAAATCCCATTTCGCTTTGAAGTCGGGAATGAGTGTTTCGAGTGTGGTATCCGGATTCAGTTTTTTCGTTTCCCGAATGGTGTCTGCCCATACACCGGCTCCTTTGTCTTTTAATTCGTCCCGATTCACTGAGGTGATTACCGCATGCTTCACCTTCATCAACTGAATGGCTTCCGCAACGCGTCGGGGTTCATCTAAATCATATTCTGTGGGTCGGCCCGTAGCCACGGCACAAAATGAGCAGGAGCGTGTGCAGATATTGCCAAGAATCATAAAGGTAGCCGTGCCTGCGCCCCAACATTCGCCCATGTTCGGACAGTTTCCGCTTTCGCAAATGGTGTGCAGCTTATGCTCATCTACCAATTTTCTGACACTGCGGTAATTCTCTCCTGTAGGGAGTTTTACTTTTAGCCAGGATGGCTTTTTCACACGTTCCGGAGCTTTTTGTACTTCGGATTCAGGTTGAATGACGGGAAGTTCTATCACAATAATTCCTTTCTGGGTTCACCAACGATTCCCAATATTGAGGCAAATATACAACGAGGTAAAGACATTCTTGTTTTGGGCAAATGCGAGAATGGGAATGTTTCGTCCAAAGGCATCAATGGCTATGCCGAATTCAAGCGATTGAATCTGATCATAATAATCGCTCCAGTCGAACTCGATATAGGCCTTGGCGCTGAGTCCGGCTCTTAATTTCGTTTGAAGAAGTCCTTTGGTTATTGGCGAAGTCCCGAAAATGATGCTGGGGTCATTATGCACGGCTGGATTATACCGTTCACTTACCAGGTAGCCTGATGCCTGATCAGGGCCCGGATGATAAATTTCCAGGTAAACCGGTTTTAGAAAGGCAAGGGTTGGTCCGACGGAAAAGCCTACCCGGGTTGCAAGCGTATTTTTGTAAAGATGCTGGCCAAGATCCCAACGGCGTCCATAATTCATCCGAAGGAAATAGACATAATTCAGTTTGCCGAAGAAAAAACTTCCGGGAGCGCTAAAGCTGGAACTTCGAATTCTCCGCTCTTTTTCATGGCGCATGCTGATCAGGTCAAAATTGATGACCCGCCATGTTTGATCGTGAATTTTTTTAGATGATTTGAAACTCATCCCCAATCCACGGGGATGCCAGAAAAAGCCTCCTGTGAAATCGTTGCTGGTATTCATGTAGCGACCCGGATTGCTCTTATCAATGCTTTGTGCCATATTTGGTAAGGCAAAAAACATCAGAATCAGCCACAGTGAAAACTTTTTAAGCATCTAACAAATTTAACAAAAGCAATCAGGATTATGTTTACTTCTCGCATAGAATACAAAGGCAATTTACGTACTGAGGCTACGCATCTTCAATCGGGTAATTCCATAGTAACCGATGCACCGACAGATAATCACGGACAGGGAGCCTATTTTTCGCCTACTGATTTGGTAGCAACGGCTCTGGCTACCTGCATCATCACAACCATTGGAATCAAGGTGGCAAATGAAAACATTCGACTGGATGGATGGAAGGCAGACGTCCAAAAGCACATGGTTAATAACCCTCGACGTATCGGGGCCATTGATATCCACATGTACTTTTCTCCTGATATTCAGTACAGCGAAGCGGAAAAAGAGAAGATTAAGGAGATTGCCGATACCTGTCCGGTAGCATTAAGTCTTCACCCAGACATCAAACAAAACCTGATTTATCATTTTACGGATTGAGCTCCGGCAGGGCGTCCCGAATTTCGTCGGCACGTATTTCCATATGGGAAGCTTCGTAAACACATTCGCCATTGCGAATGATTAACAACTGAGGGGATTCATGATGAACCTGCCACTTGTCGGCTATTTCATTGGAGATGTTGCGGAATTGAATTAGGTCCAAATAATAGAAAGGAATTTCATCCGGGCCATCCATTTGGTCAAGGCGCATCTTTGCCATGCTGCTAATGTTGCAGCGAGTGCTATGCTTGAATATTGCCTGAGGATTGGTAAAAGAAGCCTGATGGATTAGTTCTAGCTGCTCTGCCGATTCAAGTTGATTCCAATGCATGTCCGCGCTTATTTTGCTAAGATTGTAATCTTATAAGCGGGACAACGGTCCTTGTGGCACGAGCTCATAAGCACTGATCCTGCAAATAAAATTACCATTACAAAAAGAAACTTCTTCATACTAAGTGTGGGTCGCAAATATTGTGCAAAGTAAAATAAAAATAGCCGAATTGTCACGTGATCCGACGGTCCTTGCCTTTGTTAACGAGAATATAACAGGTGACGTTGCATCGCTGGGCTTGCGGTATTCCGGCAAGGTTGCATTCCAGCTACCGGCAGTTTTAGAGTGGCTGGATGCCTTGCAAAGAGGAAAAGACAAGCTTCCGAACTGGGTGGACAGGCGCTGTGTATTCACGCGAAGATCAATGGAACAGGCGAGTTCTGAAATGACAGCCCAACAAAAAATTCGTGAACTAAATGGGGATAGAATTTTGAATTTATGCGGAGGAATCGGGGTGGATGATGCTGCTTTTGCTCGGTGCTTTAAGGAAGTTGTTTCTGTAGAGATGGATGAGGAAGTGCATGAACTTGCCCTGGTGAACATGAAAAAACTGGGTATTCAAAATATCCGTCGAGTGCTGAATGAGGCAGGACAATTTTTAGAAGATGAATCGGAAACCTACGATTGGATATTTGCAGATCCCGATCGCAGGGAGAGTGGAAAGCGATTTGTTCAGATGTGTGATTGCTCTCCGGAAATAATTCCTCTTTGGAGCCTCATCCAAAACAAATCAAAACGGCAACTTATCAAGCTATCGCCCCTGTATCCGCTTGAACAATTGGAGCAGGAACTGCCAGGAATTTATCGAATAGAAGTGGTGGCATGGAAAGGAGAGGTGAAGGAAGTTTTGGCATATTGCGAAACCGGTTATTCGGGAGAGGTTTCCCGAAAGGCTATTGAGTTGGATCCATATCAATCTTTTAAAGGTAAACCTGCCGCGAATAAGTCTTGGGCAATGCCAGACAAAACCTATTTCTATGAAGTCCATCCAAGTTTATCAAAAAGTGGCTTGGCCTCATCCTATGCGGAATCGATTGGAACAGAAGTATTGATTTCTAACGGAATTTACCAACAATCTGATCAATTGATTCCCTCATTTTTTGGACGTGAATTCATCCAAATTCACCGCTCTGCCTACAGCCGAAAGAAATTTGATCAATACCTGAAAGACCAGTCAATCCAGCAAGCCAATCTGGCTTCCCGCTTCTTTAAATGGAGCCCGCAGGAGCTTAAGAAATTACATCGGTTAAAAGATGGAGGAAGGGACTATTTCTTCTTTTTTGAAAACAGCGAGCGAAAGCCGTACTTTATTCATGGCAGGAAATTGGATGACATTGGTTAAATTCGAGTCACATGAAAAAAATTACACTAATCTTCAGTTTTGTTGGGCTCTTCAGCTTCACTTCTTGTGATCAGGTGCCTGACCTTGTCCCGCAGGGACTTAGTACAGACGATATTATCAAAGGCCTGAAAGAAGCGCTGAATGTGAGTACAGATACTTCTGTTTCTACCTTACATGCGCTGGATGGATATTATTTGGATGAGACCGTCAAGATTTTACTTCCGCCGGAAGCATCCGTCATCTTCGATAATCTTTCCAAGATTCCCGGAGGCACCCAATTGGTGGATGAGACAATCAAAGCAATCAATCGCTCGGCAGAAGACGCCGCCATTGAGGCGAAGCCGATTTTCCTGAATGCCATCACCAACATGACGTTCAGTGATGCCACGGCTATTTTAAAAGGAAATGACTCCTCTGCTACAGATTATCTCAGAACCAATACCTACGATGATTTGAAAGCGGCCTTCGCGCCAAAAATCACTGCCAGCCTGAGCAAGCCATTGATTGGCTCGACCTCGGCAGAATCATTGTACCAGGGATTGGTAGACAAATATAATGTGATTGCAAATGCCAGCTTCGGATTAATTAAACCCATAACCCAGAATACCCTGGGCGAGTATACCACGCAAAAAGCACTAGATGGTTTGTTTAAAAAAGTGACCATCGAAGAAGGCAAGATTCGAAACAATATCTCGCATCAGGTGTCTGATATTCTTAAAAAAGTATTTGGAGGATAAAAATGAAACAGCCCTTAATTCTTACCCTTTTGTTTTTCAGTCTGTCGGCTTTTATAAGCAGCGATGGAGGAGAGGATGATGTAACCGGTGTTTGGCTCAACGGTCATGAAACGGCTCACATTGAAATATTTAAAACCGGAAAATATTTCTATGGTAAGATTATCTGGCTAAAAAATCCCACCAATGATCAAGGAGAACCCAAAAAGGATTTGAATAATCCGGATGCGAATATGCGTCTGAAACCCTTGATCAATTTGCTTATCCTTAAGGGTTTCGAATACGAGGGAAATCACAAGTGGAGCGAAGGAACTATCTATGACCCGAAAGAAGGGAAAACCTATTCTTGTAAAATGTGGTTCGAAGATGAAAATACCGACAACCTGCAGATGAGAGGCTTCGTAGGAGTGAGTCTTATGGGACGAACAGAAACCTGGAAACGGGTTAAATAAGATATAAAAAGAAAAGCCGCATCCATCTCGAATGCGGCTTTTTTAATGCTTTTGGCTTGACTTATTTCTTCGACTTTATCGAACAACCTATGGCTTTTGTAAAGGTTGTTTCTGGCTTTTTTCCTTTCAACAAGGAGTTAACAGCTTCTTCAACATAGTGATGGGTCGCCTTGCTGCCATCCTTGGTGTTATCGTCGATGGCACCAATATATTCCACGTAAAATTTCCCCTCCTTCTTGGAAAGAACAAAGGCATGTGGTGTGCGGTTCGCTCCGAATTTTGGAAAGACCATTTGGCCTTCATCTACCAGATAAGGAAAGCTATATTTCTTCTCTTTTGCTCGTTTCACCATTTCTTCAAAACTGTCATCAGGATTCATTTCCGGGTCTGTTGGATTAATAGCTACCACCGGAAAGCCTTTAGATGCATACATTTTATCAAGGTCCTGAATTCTCTGTTCGTAAAGTTTTGAATAGGGACAGTGATTGCAGGTGAAGATGACAATGGCGCCCTTGGTATTTTTGAGACCGGCCAGAGATACAAAGTTCCCATCGGTATTCTTAAGAGAGAAATCTTCAACCGGATCACCAACCTGATATCCTTCATCTGAAGTAAAGGCCAAACTGATTGCGCCAAAGATGATGACACTGAAGAAGAGAATGAATTTTAAGTTTTTCATAGTTAAGGTTTAAGAAGTTTATTTACGGTTTGATGCAAGGTTTCCTCGGTGAAGTCGCCTTCGTGAAACTCCCTGAAATCTTTTGAATAAAAGACGGTGGAGGGAATTGCACCCGACCAGGAGGAATCCACTTTTTCAATCCACGCAGTTGTATTAGGGTCGTCTAGGATTAAAACCTGACTCTGAATCTGTATTTTCTCAAGAAAGGGAAGAACCTGCTCTTTGAGATTCTCACTAAAATCAAGACTGACCAAAATTACTTTGATCTTTTGGTCTGGGTATTTAGAGGCGAGCTGATCGAAATAGGGCAGTTCCTTCACACAAGGTTTGCACCAGGTAGCCCAGAAATTCACTACATACAGGGTATCCGACGTTTGATGGAGATAAGGTTGAAAATCTTCGAAGGAAGCGTAAACCGGCACCTCTGGTTCTGCAGGCATCAGAGCAAAATTGATCCAAAAAAGAAGTCCGGCGAGTATTAGCATGGCATTCTTCAAAAATCAGAAATCATGCCAGCAATAATCCGTTTAGATCATTAGCAATATCCTACCTTTGCGCCGCAATGATCGACTTGGTTAATTTTAGTTTTGATTTTGGAGGCAGGTATCTTTTCAAAGATGCCGGATGGCAGATTAAACCCGGAGAAAGAATTGGTCTGATTGGCCAAAATGGAACGGGGAAATCCACTTTGCTCCGGGTAATCAGTGGCGAATATTCTCTGACAGGAGGTAGCATTACCAAAGCCAAAGATGTGACCATTGGATTCCTGAATCAGGATCTACTTTCCTACGAAAGCGATGAAAGTATTTTTCATGTGGCCTTGAGCGCCTTTCAAAGGGTCATGGAATTGGAAGACGAACTCAATCTCATCTACGAGAAAATGGCTACCGATCATTCTGATGCTCTGATGGATCGCCTTACGCTTGTTCAAACGGAATTTGATTCGCTCGATGGCTACAATATTCACCATAAAACAGAGAAGGTGCTTGAAGGACTTGGTTTCAATACCGCCGAACTTCAACGTCCATTGAAAGAGTTTTCGGGAGGATGGAGGATGCGGGTGATGCTTGCCAAATTGCTTTTGCAAAATCCGAGTGTCCTGCTTCTCGATGAGCCGACGAACCACCTGGATTTACCATCCATTCAATGGTTGGAAGAGTATATCACCAGCTATCCTGGGACGGTTATCGTGGTTTCTCACGACCGGTATTTCCTGAATAATATGGTGACTAAAATTGTTCATGTTACCGGTCAGAAACTGGTTCATTATCCGGGCAATTACGATGAGTTTTTGGAGGCCAAATCCGAACGCGAAGAAATTCAGGGAAAAGCCTATGAAAACCAGCAGGCCTATATCCGTCAGCAAGAGCGTTTTATTGAGCGTTTTAAAGCCAAAGCCAGCAAAGCGACTCAGGCGCGGAGTAAGTTGAAACAATTGGAGAAACTGGAACGGGTGGAGGCCGTACAGGATGATACCGTTGAAATCAACCTGCGTTTTGAAGTGAAGCAGACCTCCGGAAAGGTAGTTTCGCGCCTGGAAAATATAACCAAGAATTATGGGGAAGACTTACCCATACTCACTCATTCTTCTGCAGAAATTGTCAGAGGAGATAAAATTGCTCTGATAGGTGCGAATGGCAAGGGAAAATCAACTGTATTGCGGATGATTGCAGGAAGCGAAGAAATTAAGTCGGGCAGAATTAGTAACGGACATAATGTAAATCCATCTTTTTATGCCCAGCATCAGCTGGAATCCCTGAATGTGGAAATACCCATTCTGGATGAGTTGAGGCAACATGCTCCTTCCAAGACCGATCAGGAATTACGCACAGTATTGGGTTGTTTCCTCTTTACTGGAGAGGATGTGTTCAAAAAAATTAAGGTGCTGTCCGGAGGCGAGAAGGCGCGGGTGGCATTGGCCAAAACTTTGCTAACGCAATCCAATTTTCTCTTATTGGATGAGCCAACGAACCACCTGGATATGCAAAGTATCAATATCCTGATTCAGGCTTTGCAGCAATACGAAGGCACTTTCATTGTAGTTTCTCACGACCGTTATTTCGTGTCGAATATTGCCAATAAAATTTGGTGGATCGAAGATCAGGAAATTCGGGAATATCCTGGAAGCTACGCAGAGTACATGACCTGGAAAGCAGAAAAGGAAAGGGAACAGCAAAAGAACCCACCTCCCGCAAAAGCAGTAAAGGCGAAACCTGTAGTCAAAGTAGATGGAGCAGATGAAAAACTTGAGCTTCAAAAACAATCGGGGAAAGTGGAGAAGGAGTTGGAGAAAGTGAAGAGTGAATTGGCAGAAATTGAGAAAAAAATGGCGAATCCGGAGATTGCGTCGAATGCCGAAGAATTGGGAAATTTGAGTCAGGCATACGAATTGGCACGATTACGGTGTTCTGAATTAGACGAAGAATTCGAAGTTCTTTTTGAAAAACTGCTAAGTTTGGAAAACGGATAATGAAAAAAAGTATCTTATTTGGCCTTCTGGCTATACTCACAATTTCTGCAAAGGCACAAAAGGTCCTGCAATACACAAACTTCATCTACGAGCCACAATTTCATACGGTTCTGCTCTATAAACCCGGATCGAATGTTCCAACTCCGGTCATGAATCTGAATTCTCAGGATCAGCTCCAACTAAGTTTTGATGAGTTGGTTACAGACAACGATTACTACCAATTTACTTTTATTCATTGTGATGCCAATTGGAATCCATCTAACCTGAGACCCATGCAATACATCGAAGGGAATCTGCTGGATTACATCAACGATTTCAAGTATTCAAGCAATACCTATCAGAAATATGTGCATTACTCGGTGAATTTTCCATCCAGGGATATGCGTCCGAAATTATCGGGCAATTATATTCTGAAGGTTTATCGGAACTACGATGAACAGGATATTGTGATTACCAGACGCTTCTTTGTGGTAGATAACCGCACGAGCTTTAATTTCGATATTCACCCGGCAACCCTTTCACAATATCGTTTTTCGAAACAGGAAGTGGATTTTAAAGCCACCATTAACGAATACAGAGTCGTTAACCCTTACACGGATCTAAAAGTGGTAATCAGTCAGAATAATAGATGGGATAATGCCGTGTACGGACTGCATCCCTTGTTCATCGTGGGAAATGAATATACCTATAATTACGAGGAGCAAAATCTGTTTGATGGCACCAATGAATACCGCTTTTTTGATTCCAGAAGTCTCCGTTTTCTCTCCCAAAACGTCATGAAGAAAACGCATGATACGCTGACGAATCTTTATCTCTATCCGGCGGACAGGAGGGGTAGCGGAGCATATGTTCAGTACAAAGATTTTGACGGCAAGCGGGTAATCGCCAATAAAGATGGTCAAAATGATGGATCTTTCGACGGCGACTATACCTGGGTTTATTTTACATTCCGTTCCGGGCAGCCTTTATTGAGCGGAGATGTTTATGTGATGGGAGAGCTCAGTGGCTGGAGGGCCAATCCACTATTCAGGTTGGAATATAATCCGACCTCCAAATCGTATGAAGGACGGGCTTTGCTGAAGCAAGGATATTACAGCTACCTTTTTGTTACACTGAATACAGAAAACGGCGTGATGGAAACCTATGAAACGGAGGGGAATTATATGAATACCGAAAATCAGTACTATATCTACATGTACTGTAAAAATCAAAATTTCGGCTACGATGAGCTAATCGGATATGTTTCTGAGGCAAGTAACACGAACAATAACCGCTAGGGTATTACTTCAATCTTAGAAAAATAATAGGCTTCGTCTGACTTCATTCTGACGAGATAAATTCCCGGAGGGATTTGTTCCAGATGGATTTGATTAGAGCTCCATTTCGGATGAATTTCCATACCTTGGCTATTGATGAAAACGATTTCGTCGACGGATTGATCTAATTGAATATAGACCGTGTTTTTGGCAGGGTTTGGATAGAGATTAAGGGTATTTCTCTTCACCGGTTGAACGGACAGACTGTTGTAATAAAACACTTCTTTTCCATCGATATTCCAGCGAAAATCCATTGCCGAATAGGTAGAAGATATTTGATACTGAAGCTCATCGTAGCTACCATATGCATTGCTGTCGCGATGCCCGCTCGAGAGTTCCCAGATGTTGGTCGAATAGTAGTAATTTAAAGTTTCCCAGAGTTTGTCTTGTGAATCGTAGGCAAACGTGGTTTTATTCAAGGAATCCAGGGTATTTGTGGTGTATTGAAACAAAAAGCTGCTGTCCATTCTTCCATTGTGCACATAGGCTGTATCATAGGTAGCTCTTTGCCAGGAAGTTTGTTGCCACAGGTAACCTATATAAGAACTCGGGTTGATATTGATGGGATCGTAACCGGCTTGCCAACCCGTGTTTTGAAGCTGTACATAGTTTATATAGGATGAACCCTGATAAGTTTGAATGGTGACCGTTTCAGGTAAGTTATTCGCGTTGAAGTCAGAGTAGTCTAGTTTTTGAATTGGATTGATATTCGAACCATTGTATTTGAAAAGACTCATTTCCGTGATTCGATCCATGGCATCGTAGGTAAAAGCGGCCGAATCTCCATCCGAGATATTCCAGGTGTTATTTGAGAAGCTTTCAGTTTTGTAGACCTCCTGGTTGCCGTGGGCATCAAAGATGTACGTATAGCGCATGTAAGGTTTCAGGGTACCATTGTAATTGGCCTCCATCAATATTTCCACCAATCTGCCTTGCTGATCGTACTTATAAGTATACCGGTGAAGGTATTCGTGGGTTTGAGCATTGTATTCCTTGATTTCAGCAATACTGTTATCCGCGTTGTACGTGTAAACTTTGGTTTGGAGTCCATTGAAGGAAGTACCATTCCATTGAAAGAGGGTGGAAGAATCCGCCTGTGTTCCCCATCTTTTACCCATCAGGGAGAGTTTGTTCGGGGAAGTACGAGTAATTTGAGGGATAAATTGAGCGCTTAGCTGAAACATGGAAAAAATCAGGAAAGCAAATGCAGTACATCTTTTCATACAAGTGTGAAGGTAAGTTTATTCAGATTGAATCTCCACAAAATGCCCCCAAATTCGACAATGCATCACTTCAAGCCAATCTCTTTCAGGCGTTCATCTAAATATTCACCGGCACTGATCGGGGCATAACTTAAGGGATGGTTTTCATCAATACATGATTTCAGACAATCCAATCGCATATCACTTCTTGGATGAAGAAAGAAGGGAATACTGTATCTGGACTCATTCCATTTTTCATGCGGTGGATTGACCACCCGATGCGTTGTTGAGCGCAATCGGTTATTGGCGAGTCGTTGTAACATGTCGCCAACATTCACCACAATCTGATTAGGCAAAGCAGTTACTCCAACCCATTCATTTTGTTTCGTAAGAATTTGGAGTCCATCTGCACTGGCACCCATTAAGAGGGTGATGAGATTGATATCTTCATGAGCTCCGGCCCGCACAGCTGTTTTCGGCTCATGAGTGATCGGGCCATAATGAATTGGGCGGAGTATGCTGTTCCCATTGTGAATTTTGGCATCGAACCAGTGCTCATCCAAGCCCAGGAAAAGGGCAATCGCCTGCAACACCGAGCGCCCGGTATTTTCCAGGGTTTTGTAGGCAGTCATTCCGATTTTATTGAATTCTGGGAGCTCCTCAACGATTACATTTTCCGGGTACTCTTCTTTGATGGGATCACCGTCGGTAACTTCTTGTCCGAAATGCCAAAACTCTTTTAAATCCCCGACCAAACTCCCTTTGGCATGCTCTTTTCCAAAGGAGGTATATCCTCTTTGCCCACCCAGTCCTTCGATTTCATACTTCTTCTTGATCTCAAGAGGGGCATTAAAAAATGCCTTCACCTGGGCGTACAATTTATTTTCCAATTCCTGGCTAAGTCCATGGTTTTTTAGCGCTACAAAACCAATGCGTTCATACGCTTGTCCCAGGGAATTAACGAAGGCTGCTTTCCGCAAAGGATCGCCTGAGGTAAAGTCGGAGAGATCAATTGAGGGAATGGAATTGGAAGTCATAAAAGGAAAAAAATTTCGTTGCAAATATACCGGAATGGCACAAACGGGATGGACGGATTACATTTGCAGCAGATGAAAAAATTTATCAGCATCTTATTCTTATTATGCGTTTTGCAGGCCGGAGCACAGAAAACACCGATTCCTGCGCACCGCAACAATGACATTACTCAGAAAATGGGCTATGTGGATCCATCAAGTGGGAAATTTATTATTCCAGCCATGTTCGATTTTTGCCGTCCTTTTGGTCCCGACGGAACTGCCGTTGTTTTTGAAAGTGGCAAGGCGGGATTTATTGATGAAAAAGGCAATTGGATTATCAAACCCCAATTCGATGATGCACAGAATTTTAATTCAGATGGAATCGCGATAGTGAGAAAAGCAGGTCGATCGGACAATCAGGACGGCCATGACCCAAGCAATGATAAATATGCGGCCATCGACAAAACCGGTAAACTCATCTTACCTTTTATTTTCCGTGATCTCAATGATAAGTCGTTTCCGGGAACCATGGTCGGGCGTCAGAAATACAAATGGGGCATGGTGTCGACCAAAGGGAAAATCATCCTACCCTTTGAATACGATATGATCAATGTGCATGGAAGTCGCGAAGTCGCTATTCTTCGTCAGGATAGTTTACTTGGTGTGATTAATAAGGATTTGGTGATGGTGGTGCCAATGGGGGATAACATGGCTCGTTTTGCCGGAAATAGCCGTATATCACTATACAAAGACGGTTTATTCGGGTATTGCAATTTCAATGGCGATATGGTAATAGATTACAAATACGGCCAGTTTGCAATTTTTCGTGAAGGGCTATGCGTAATCAGGCAAAATGAACATTACGGCTATATTGATACCAATGGCAATACTGTGATTCCTTTTATATATGATGGAGGAGAGCCTTTTGTGAACGATACGGCAATTGTTTTGAAACAGGGAAAAATGGGGATGATCAATTCCAAAAATGAAATCCTTGTTGAGTTCGTTTACGATAAAATATCCCGTTTTTACTTCCCGAAACCACCGGGGGGCTTCGTCCTGATTAAGAGAGATGAATGGTATTTTATTGATCCCAACACGCATGTGATTACCCCATGGGACGAGTGGGATCAAAACGATCCAAACCTGAATCGACCAACTACTGAGCCGAAAGAAGAAGACGATTAATTTGCGGACCCCACTGCATCAAATCGGGCAAGGGAATTTTTCTTTCCTTGCATCAGATTCAGAATACCACCTGTAATGATGTAGTGGTCGCAGTTTTTTAGGGCATTCCGAAATGGCGTTTCGAAGGTTTGGCCAAAACAAGCCTTGAAGCTGCTGGTCATTGGTCCAAACTGTATGCTGCCATCTTTTCCTATTTGCGCGCTACCTGTGAGCCGGTTGCAACCGTCGTTAGCCACCACCTGGCCCAAAGAATCAATCTCGAGGAAAGGAATTGCATTGGGTGATTCCTTTTTAGCAAAGGGTTTTCCTTCCAATTCAATCAGTTCCCAATGCGTTTCCATTAGCTTTTCCTGCACCACTCCAAATTGCATTTGTACCGTTTCTTTCTTGCTTTTGCATGCAATGGATTGGAATATCAATAAACAGAAAATAGAATAGGCGAAGTGCTTGATCATTGCTTTCAGGCTTTGTTTCGCTTCAAAGAAAACCATTCAAAAAGGAATATTGAAACTATAATGTTTTAATCAAACCAATGCCAAAGGCGGTGCATTTAGAATTTACCCGGGGAGTAGAGAGAAATAATGTCATTTGGTTTTTAGAGAAGCTCTTATTGGAGAGCATGTTTGCACCGGAAGTAAGCATGCTGGCAGCACCAATGCCAATATTAGCCCAGGATATCGATGTGCTTTTTGGAAAAGTAACCCGGTCCTGATGCGTAGAAGGCATACATAAAATTCCCATTGCTGATTGACCAAGTCCCAGTCCCAAACCAATCCAAATCATTCGTTTGGAATGGAATTGATTCTGATGTTTCAATTGATACATATTGACACCAATCAGGGTGCTGTTCGACAAGGTAAACAGTATGGACGACATGCCGTAACCAAGATTGACCACTTCTTTGGCTGGGCCCACCGGAGGTCCTGTATAGTATTGGGGTTGAATCATTGCCAACTCCTCTTTCCGGAATCCTGATTGATCAATCCAATGATCCAATTCGACCAGATGGATATTTTCAATCAACTCATATTGTGCCTGTTCATTTATTGTTTCTGCCATTTCTCTTCCGGCACTTTGTTCAACCAGGTAACCTACTGCACAAATACGTCCTTCGTCATCTATGAAACAGGGCCGATATACGTTTGGATAATCATTGTTATGCGGAAAAACCCCGGCACGGGCATATTCTTTCAATGCATCCAATGAGACCAAACGTCTTTTTTTCAATTCAGGAGACAAATGAGAAATGTCTTTTGCTCTCAGTAGTTTTTCGACATACTCCAGATGAGTTTGAACACGAAGTTTACAATTGACTGCATCGTTGGGTTGAAACCCGAAAGTTTTGATGAAGCTCTCATCCCCAATTACCGAACTCACAGAATGATCCTGGTAGGCAATTTTATTCTGCTGGCAGGAAAATAGGAAAAGGGTCAAAAATATCAGAAGATTCGTTTTCATGAACGCTGCTTATTAAATGGACCTATAAGGTACATATTTCCATTTATTAAGAAATGCTGGCGCCAATAAGTGAACCAATTCCATAGGTAACAGCTGCGGCTGCCAATCCAAAAATAACCTGACGAAAACCGGATTTTAACACGCTTCTTCCGGTAAACAAGGTAATAGCGGAGCCAATCAGAAATAATCCCAGGGTGCTCAATAAAGCACTAAATAAAATAGCATGCCAACCTTTGGAAAAGAAAAAGGGAAGGACAGGGAGTATGGCACCTATGGCAAACATCATAAAAGAACTCAAAGCTGCTTCCATGGCAGATCCTTTTAGCTCTTCGGCATCTATTCCAAGCTCTTCTTTTACTAAAACTTCATGGGCTGAGGCCTTGTCTTTCATGATTTCCGAAGCCATTTCTTTGGCCTGCTCTTTGGGAATTCCTTTCGCCTGATAAATCAGGGCAATTTCCTTTTCTTCCCCTTCAGGATTATGTTCCAGCTCTTCCTTTTCAATTTCCATCTGGTTTTCGTAGAGCTCCTGAGAGCTTTTGACGGAAACCCACTCGCCCAATGCCATCGACAATGCACCGGCGAGTAGTCCGGCAATACCCGCTAACAGGACTTCTTGCTGTCCGCTGCTCGCTCCGGCCACTCCCATAACCAGGCTGAAGTTCGAAACAAGACCGTCGTTTCCACCCAGCACCGCCGCGCGGAGCGCGTTGCCGCCGATATTGCGGTGATGTTTTTCGAAACGTGCCAGGTTTCCCGCAGCATCGGGGTGCTGTGTCAGAACATTCTTAAGAATGGCAACATGCGCAGTATCCGAAATCGATTTTTCAGTGCCGGTCTTTTTTCTGGCGCTGAGAATATTTCTGGAAAGCCCTTTTTCCGTATCAAGCAATATTCCCAAAATCAGGTTATAGCCGAAGACTTTGGCCAGTCTTTTTAAGGTTTTTGCCCGCGAAGATGGCTGAGGCAAGAAACTTTCATTCAAACCTTTGCCATGCAGGAAGGCCAGAGCATGTCCTTTTTCTATCTCACTCATCTGTCGGAAAACATCAGCCACTCCGGGGTCTTCTTCATTTTCAGAGAGGAGATGATAAAGAAAGCTTGCATCCACTTCCGTTTGGATACTTTTAAGGGAAATTTTTTTTGCCATTGACCAATCAGGGATGAATTGATTCCCTAAGGTAATTTATTCTGGTATTTAGTTGAGAAAATAAAATGGAAGGCACGCTAATTCCAGTCGGGAAGATCAGGAGATCAAAAACGAAGTCAGGAATTTTCCTTCGGCATGGTTGCTATCAATCGACCCACTGGCGAACGGGGAATACTACATTGCTACTGTGTAAGGATGAGCATGATGGTCATGGAATTTCCTTCTGATTTGACATTCTTCAGTTTCAGCTTGTAACGCAAATCGGCATCTGTTTTATACTTGAATGCAGGTATGGCATCATCTGAAACATCTTTTTCCAGAACATTATCATCGGCATCAAGAAGGTATAGGTCACTGTCTTTCAGTCTGTCGTCGCCGGCAGCCATAAAAATATGGGATTCTGTTCCCAGACTCAGGTTATAACATGAATTATACGCTCCGCTTTCCTGATTCAAACCAAATAAACACCATTGGTTGTCCAAGTCATGAAAACGAACATCGAATTCATCATTCACTTTGATGCCAAAATCGATCACATTTTTCATCGCCTCATGCATGTTCTTCATAGGCAGACTCGGGGCATCTTCCTCTAAAAATGAGAGGCAACAAAAGCTGCCGTTAGACTCTGACTTGTAAAGACGCAACTCAATCTTGTAGGTTTGACTCGTATTGCTTCTAAACTTCAAAACCGGACTATTATCCGCATCATTGTCTTCCGCAAGCAACTTTCCATTATCGTCGTAAATTTTGATGTCTACATCCGTGGCGTCATTGTCTCCTCCACCAATAAAAAGGAGTTGCTTTCCGGTTGGCAGGGTTGTTCTCCAGGTCACGGATTTCCCGTTTCGAATATAAGCACCTAAGAAACAGAAGCCTTCAGAGTATCCGTAATCGCCGAATGAGGTGGCGAGTTCGGCTTTTTCCCTAACATGATCGACGGCCTGTTGCATATATTTTCCGGGTCTCCATTCTTCCTGGGCATTTGCAACCTGGAACGTTATAATTAAGGCAAAAAGGGCTGGTAGTATATGTTTAATACGATTCATCAGGTCTGCAAGATACATTTTAACGTACATGACGATATAACTAAATATCGGTATTTAGCTATAAAAACCCTTGCAAGACTAGGACGTCAGATATTGACTACCGGGCAAACGGCTTCTCATCTAATTTTCCGAATTCGCCGTTTTTAAATTTGTAATAGGCTGATATGGCTATCATTGCGGCATTATCTGTACAGTACTCAAACCTGGGTATATAAGCCTTCCAACGCTTAGTATCTGCCAGACTTTGCAACCTCTCACGGAGCTGGCTATTTGCCGACACTCCACCTGCAATTCCAATATGTTGAATTCCTAAGGTGAGGGCGGCAGCTTCCAAATTTTTTAACAAATAGCTTACAATTGTTTCCTGAATAGAAGCGCAGAGATCATTCCGGTTTTCTTCAACAAATTGCGGGTTTTTGCTTTGCTGTTCCTGGACAAAATAGAGAATACTTGTTTTTAAGCCGCTGAAGCTAAAATCGAAGCCAGGCATTCGCGAAGTACTGAATTGAAATTTTTCAGGGTTTCCATCTTTTGCATAACGATCAATCAGAGGACCTCCCGGATAAGGCAGTCCCAAGAGTTTTGCACTTTTGTCGAATGCCTCACCCGCCGCATCGTCGCGGGTTGCTCCGATTATTTCCATGCTGGCCGGTGAATCCATCCGAACCAATTGAGTATGTCCTCCGGAAACCACCAGGCATAAAAATGGAAACTCAGGCTTGGGGTCATCAATAAAATGTGCCATTACGTGTGCATCCATGTGATGCACACCAATCAATGGAATTTTTTGAGCGATAGAAAGTCCTTTTGCAAAAGAGCCGCCCACCAGCAATGAGCCCATTAAGCCAGGGCCCTGAGTATAGGCAATGGCAGAGAGGTCTTCCACGCCAATTCCGGCCTGGTTCAAGGCTGCCTGAACCACGGGAACAATATGCTGTTGATGCGCCCGGGAAGCCAATTCCGGAACCACCCCTCCATACCTTTCATGAACCTCTTGTCCGGCCACTTCATTCGATAGAATCTTTCCATCAACCAATATTGCCGCAGAGGTATCGTCGCAGCTGGACTCGATGGCAAGGATTTTGACCTGACTGTTCATGCTGCAAATTTCCTATTTTTGGCGGTAATCGGTGAGAAGAATCCTTAAAATAACTGCAGGGCTGCTGCTTTCTATCTTGTTTTTGTTATTGCTCGTCCTGTCTGTGATTCAATCGGAGGCCGGGCAGAGGGAAATCAGAAACAGGCTAAGTAACTATATCTCAAAGGAGCTGAAAACTCGTGTAAGCTTTGGCTATGTTGGCTGGGATCCCATTCACGGTATATCTGTAAAAGATGCTTTTGTTGAGGATTATAAACAAGACACTTTGTTCTATGTAAGGGATATCAAAGCCCATTTTAAATTATACGATGAGAACAATCGCTACATCCATTTTACTAAGGTTTCGCTGGACAGTGTTCTGGTCAATTTCAGACAATACCACCAATCCGGTGCCCTGAATTTTGATTATTTCCTGGAAGCCATTGATTCTGGACCTTCCGATAGCACAAGGGCACCCGTGATCTGGACACTTCTTTTTGAAAAAATCAAATTGAGAAATGCCTGTTTCCATTTGCGTTTTGATGATGATACGGTAAGCGATCGCACCTTTCGGGAAAACGATATGCGCTTCAACCAGATCAACGCAGACCTGACGGATTTTTATGTAGTGGATGACTCCCTTAATTTTACGGCTAAGAACCTGAGGCTGAAAGAACAAAACAGTTTTGAAATTGTCAATTTAGACGCCCATGCCATCATTTACGCGCAGGGCATGCAGTTTACCCAACTCGACCTGCAAACCCCCAACAGCCGTTTAGGCGATTACTTCGCGATGGAATACGATCATTGGCGTGCGTTCAATAATTTCTATGACGACGTGGTAATGAAAGCCGATTTGAAAAAAAGTGAAGTGAGTTTCAAGGACCTGCAATACTTCTCTGATAATTTGTTGGGCTGGGATGAATTGGTTTTTGTAGAAGGCGAGGGAGCGGGGCCACTGCGTTCTATGCGGGCCCGGAATATGAACCTTCGATTCGGGCAAAACTCCGGACTTCAGGGTACTATTCAGATGAGAGGGTTGCCCGATATTGAACAGACCTATATCGACGCGCGCATTCAAACTGCCCGGACAACACGGGAGGAGTTGGCCAAATTAATCCCAATGGATATCTGGCCGGATGAACTGGAGAGGCTGGGACAAGTAACCTATACGGGCAGGTTTACCGGCTTCATCTACGATTTTGTGGCCTATGGTAATTTTCAAACGGCATTGGGAAATATCCGGTCTGATCTGAACATGAAGCTGAACGGCATTGATGAATATTCGGGGGAGCTTATTGCCGAAAATTTTGATATTGGAAACTTTTTTCAGCTTCCCGGAACCGGGCGAATAAGCTTCAACAGCAAGATGGATGGAAAGGGATTTGAGCTTTCTAATATGATAAATCGTCTGGAGGCCACTGTAAATCATCTTGAAATGAATGGCTACGACTACCGGAACATTCAGGTGAAAGGCTTGCTCAAAAAGCAGATTTATACTGGAAATGTAGAAATTAAAGATCCGAATCTGGAGATGGTTTTCGCAGGAAAAGTAGGTCTTTCCGGAGAGATGCCGGTTTTTGATTGTACCAGTCAATTCTACAAAGCGGAAATAGCAAAGCTCAACTGGGCTCCGGATTTTCCTGCTGTTTTGAGTGGGAAACTGGTAGCCGATTTCAGCGGAACGGAGCTTGATGATTTTGTTGGCAGCCTCGCCCTTCGCAATATTGAGATTGAAAAAGACAAGCGTGTTTATCCAATCGACAGCTTGATTTTGCTCTCTGACCTGAGCAATGGCTACCGCAGGATGAGCGTTAATGGCGACATTCTCAATGCGCATTTGAACGGGCATTTTTCGCCTTCACTTTTGGATAAGTCATTCAATAACTTCTTTGCCCAGTTACTGCCTAATTCACTCAAATTGGAACGGGTGGAAATGCCGGCCCAGGAATTTGAATTTGGACTGGAACTTAAAAAAGCCAAAGAAATCACAGAATTGGTTCAGGCAGGAACCTGGGTCAACCAGGGAGTGGTTAAAGGACGTTTTGATTCGCAAAAGGAAAGTTTGTCCCTGGATGTTTATGTAGACGAGGCACATTACAGTGAATTTGGTTTTAGCCAGGTTACCCTGAGCGCAGATTCTTCGGTGGGAGATGAGCGTTTCAGTCTCTCTCTCAATTGCAGCGAGATTACCCGGAATGACTCGCAACTCGTTCACGGAGCTCTGGTCGATTTGGGGGTTATGCGTAATAACGTAGATTTTCATATAGCCGGTTATAGTGCCCCTTATTCTACCGAACTGAATCTGGTTGGGAAATTACATTACAACGACACCAGCATGTTTACTGAATTCGATCCATCCTATATTCGGGTAGATACCCTGGATTGGGCCATTGCCGGGAATTCGCGACTGGGACTGGTTTCAGATTCCATCTTTATTTTAGACCGGTTTCACATAGGCACTCTGAACCAAAGTGTAACGCTTAATGGCTCTTTGATGGGAAATGATCAGGATCGTCTGGATCTTTCTTTCGAACGTTTTCGTCTCGAGGGATTGAATGTCTTTTTATATCCGTCGGGGGATGAAAGTATACAAGGGGAAGTCAATGGCGACTTATCCATCAAATCATTCAAAGGCAGCATTCCGCTTTTTACCTCCGATTTAAGTATCGACAGTTTGGGAATGAATGGCGATTACCTGGGCCGGTTTGAACTGAGCAGCAGAGTGCCCGAAGGCTATGAAATAATTACAATGAGTGGCCTTCTCAAGGACGGAGATTTCAAAAGGGTTTCACTTTCCGGCTTTCTTAAGACTTCCAAGGAAGACAATGGCTATAATCTTCAGCTGCAGATGGATACCACACCGCTGCACCTTTTTGAACCATTCTTTGTCGATTTAGCTTCTGAGTTCAAAGGAAGAGGTAGTGGTAAAATTGACATCGGCGGCCCCTTGAACAAGCCCACCTTGAATGGTAAAATATACCTGGATGATGCCGGGATAAAGGTAGATTACCTGAACACCTATTACACCTTCAATTCAGTGATTACAGTGAGCAGCAACCGATTCGAGCTGAGACGTTTTAAGATAACGGATGAATTGGGGAATACCGGTTTCTGCAGCGGCTATATCAGTCATAAAAATTTGTCGGATTTTGGGTTAAATATTGAACTGAACAACCTGAATAATTTCTTGTGCCTGAATACCCGTCTGGAGAATAATGAGTATTACTATGGCACGGCATTTATGACTGGCTCCGCCACCTTTAGAGGCAGCTTCGACGATCTGAGGATAGACGTGAAAGGAAAAGCAGAAAAGAACTCCGCCTTTTTTATCCCGCTCGAAAATTATGTGGGTTCAAGTGAATTGGAGTTTATTCGCTTTGTGAGTATGGAAGATTTTGGTTCTTCACAGCCCTATCAGGATTTATCGGGCATACAGATGAATTTTGACCTCGAGCTTACGCCATCTACCGAGATACAGTTGATTTTTGACTCCCGATTGGGAGACATTATTCGTTCCCGCGGAAATGCCAAGTTATTAATGGAAATTAACAGCAACGGAGATTTCAAAATGTACGGAGATTACGTTGTAGATCAGGGAGATTACCTCTTCACTGCAGCGAATCTCATCAATAAAAAATTTGTGATTCAAAGAGGTGGAAAAATCATCTGGAATGGCGATCCGATGAAGGCCAATATGAATTTAGAGGCGACTTATACTGCCAAATCCTCTCTGGAAAGTTTGGTCCGCGGTATTGTGACTTCCGAGCAATTGAGCGCATACAAACAAAGAACCGATGTGGAAGCCATCATGAAGCTGCGGGGAGAATTAACTGCCCCGGAAATACGTTTTGGATTGAGGATACCGAATATCACTTCTTTGAGTTCATCCGGCATCAATACCTCAACAGTGAATACGGTACTTCGAAAAATCGAACAGGATCAGGAAGAAATGACCCGCCAGGTGTTTAGCTTATTGGTAGCCAATACGTTCATTCCACCGGCTGTTAATCAGCAATTTGTGGCTGCGGATGTACAGGGAGGAGTGCTTTCGTCCAGTGTAGGCGACCTTTTGTCGAACCAGGTGAGTAATTGGTTGAATCAAATCAATTCAAACTGGAAATTGGGGGTGAATTATGTGATGGGAAATGCGCAATCCAATCTTTTAATCAATGCCAGTCATAAGTTTATGAACGACCGACTGGAAATTCAGGGTACCTTCAACACGAACACCAATAACTTTTATAACAATGTCAGTGCGATGTACCGGATAACCCCCGATGGACGATTGCGCGTGAGGGCGTTTAACCGTACGGGTACCCTTCAGTCTTCCGATCCAAATAGTCAGTCAACTTCGGCCATAAACCGGAACGTCAATACCCAGGGCATCGGTTTATATTATGCATTGGAATTTGACCGTTTAGACAAACAAAGAAAAGAGCTGAAAAGAAAATTGAAGGAACAAACGGAACCGGATCAGAATCCGTAAACTTGTAAAGAATAGAACCTATGGAAACAATCGAAGAACTTAAAAAACCCGGACCTTGGGGTGTAGGCCTCAAATGGGGTATTATTGGAGGAATAGTTATTGTTTTGATCAGTTATATAGCCTCTATGGGCGTTGATTGGTCGGACCCGGAATTATTGGAAAAATCCGGCAAAAGATGGTCACAATATTTGGGATATCTGATACTCGCCCTGATAATTGTTGTGGCGCAAATTGAACACAGGAATAAAGAACTAGGTGGTTTCATGGGTTATGGCAGGGCCGTTGGAATTGCTACAATTACTGCACTTGGAGCGGGAATATGCATGGCCATCTACATGTTCGTATTTTTTGGAATACTTCATCCGGAATTTCAGCAATTAATTATTGAGAATGCATTGAGTAAGATGAATGATTTGCCATCCGGACAGGAGGACCAGGTAATCAGCATGATGAAAATGACAACGTCACCCGCTGCAATGGCTTTATTTACTTTTATCGGAAATGTATTTGTTGGACTTGTTGCAGGACTTATTACTGGTATTTTCACACATAAAGTTGAAGCTTAATCTCGTATACTTGCGCCATCTATGGATCTTTCTCTAGTCATTCCACTATTTAATGAAGATGAGTCGCTTCCCGAACTTACGGACTGGATTGCACGTGTAATGAATGAAAATGGCTTCAGCTACGAAGTCATTTTTGTAGATGATGGAAGTACGGATAATTCCTGGGCAGTTATCCAGGATTTGAGAAAGAACAACCCCAATGTTCATGGGATCCGCTTTCGCCGGAACTATGGAAAGTCGGCAGCATTGAACGAAGGTTTTGGCGCCACGCAGGGTGATATCGTGATTACAATGGATGCAGATTTGCAAGACAGCCCGGATGAGATCCCGGAACTGCGCCGCCGCATCCTGGAAGAAGATCTGGATTTGATTTCCGGTTGGAAGCAAAAACGATATGATCCTATTACAAAGACAATACCCACCAAACTATTCAATTGGGCAACCCGAAAAATGAGTGGGATCTACCTCCATGATTTCAATTGTGGATTGAAGGCCTACCGTTCAGAAGTGACCCGAAGCATCGAAGTTTATGGGGAGATGCACCGTTACATCCCGGTGATTGCCAAATGGGCCGGTTTCCGCAAAATAGGCGAACAGGTGGTTCAGCATCAGGCGAGAAAATACGGGCATACAAAATTTGGATGGACCCGTTTTATCAACGGTTTTCTCGATTTGATGTCCATCTTTTTTGTAGGTCGCTTTGGCAAAAAGCCAATGCACTTTTTCGGATTGATTGGCACCTTGATGTTTGCCATCGGATTTGTTTCTTCGGCATATTTGGGCATTGATAAGCTGTATAAAATCTCGATTGGGGAGGTCGCAATGAAAGTCACAGATAATCCCTGGTTCTTCATTGCCCTTGCAACCATGATATTGGGAACACAATTGTTCCTGGCGGGTTTCCTGGGAGAGTTGATAGGACGCAGCTCCGCAGACCGTAATACCTATCTGGTGCGGGAAAGAATTTAAAGCGATTTGATTTAAGAGGAGTCTTGAGGGCTTAGCCTTTTAAAAGAACCTCCATCAGGCGTTCGAGTCCCATTTGTCCTCTTTTCGCTCTTTCATGGTAAAATCCCATGGTCATCTTCATGTAGTCCACTTCTTCTCCGAGGAAAACGAGTTCCAGGGTAAGATTTCCATATTTCCTATCGACAGGCAGGCCCAGGCGAATGGCGTCAAAAACGTTCGGTTTAAGATAATGCCTTTCAATGCGTTGGCGAATGCCTCCGTCAAGTACTTCAACGCGCGAATCCGACATATAGGCGATATAGCCTTCGCCTAAAATACGTTCGCGCCAGAAATCCATCAGGTAGCGGTAGTCATCTTCATCCCAATCATCCATATGATGCAGGATTAGCATGGCATAAGTAGGGGTCTGGATTATATCACAGTCCCAGGAAGATTCACCCAGCATAAATTTGTCAAAGAATTCTCTGACACGGCGTATGCTGGAATTACGTCCTTTTCCGAGTTTCCATTCTTCGTAAGCAGGAATGAACCCGGATTCGCGAATTAGTTTTTTTGGTGTGTTCATAGCGTCCGGTTAAGGAGGCAACGCAAAGGGTCACTCTATTATTGTATAAAATTAATTTTTTTTTCTTGTTTACTATTCAACTGCCCAAGGTATTTATGCTGGTACTGTTCCAGGTAAAAATCTCTTCATATGAAAAACATTTTGCTATTTTTTCTGGGCACATCGGCTGTTATCGCCACCAGTGTTCTGCTTCAACCCCTGCCATCCGGTAAACTATCCGGTTTGATACTTCATCAGACCACTCCCGTTTGGGTGGCCCGAATCGACTTGATCGACAGCAATGGAATCACCCAATTAAGCACACTAAGTGATCACTCAGGTAAATTTTCTTTCGATTCTATTCCTTCATCCGCAAACTATTTGTTGCGCGTTACACACCCATCTTATTCAACGTGCGAAACCGAATTCAGTTTTCAATCCATAGATCCTCATTTGGAGATTCAATTGCAGCCTAAGCCTGTGGTGAAAGAGCATGAAAACAATGTAAAAAAAGAAGCGCCGGGAAGGTCGTCGCTAATACCGGAAGAATCCATTGGCTTTGCTTCCAAAGCCGCTCCAGGCGTTTCGAGAAAGTATCATTCAGCTCCGGTGAGTCGGGGTGGAACTTCAGACATTCCAGTTGGAGCAGGAACTTTAACAGCAGGAGAAATTAATGATTTTAGTAAGTGGGTGCTATGGGAAGACTTAACGGAAACCCGATTTGAAGAATTCCAGAAAAAGTGGGGGCTCTTTCTTAAGAACCGCTATACTGTGCAGGTGAAATTTAAGCAGGGGAATCCGGTGGTGGATGCAGAAGTTCAACTTTTGGGCGATCGAAATGAACGGGTATTTCTGGCCCGGACCGATAACACCGGCAAGGCGGAATTATGGGCTGATATGATTCCACAGACCCGCGATCGTATGTTAAGGCATTATAAAGCAGTGGTGAAGTACAAAGGAAAAGACTACCGCTTTCCGGTACTCAATGATTTTCCTAATGGTATCAATAGTCTGGAGATAGAGATGCCATGCGAAGTTTCTCCGATAATGGATATCGCTTTTGTGGTGGATGGAACCGGGTCCATGGGAGATGAAATTGACTATCTCAAGGCGGAATTGGAAGATGTCATTCAGCGGGTGGGAGAGTCGAATCCACACGCTCAAATTCGCACGGGCAGTGTTTTCTACCGGGATAGAGGAGACCAGTACCTGACTCGTCTGAGTGATTTTACCCCTGTTTTGGATACTACGTTGCAATTTATTCAACAACAAAATGCGGCCGGGGGAGGAGATTTTCCGGAGGCTGTTGATGAGGCACTTGATGCTGCACTGAACCGCCTATCATGGAGTCCCGAAGCGCGGGGGCGGCTTCTTTTCCTCGTCCTGGATGCTCCTCCCCATCAGGCCGATACTATAGTGAGCAGGGTGCAACAGCTTATGGTGAAAGCAGCGGCCATGGGTGTGCGAATCATTCCAGTTACGGGTTCAGGAATCAACCAAGATGTGGAGTTCCTGATGCGTTCTATGGCATTGGCCACCAATGGAACGTACACCTTCCTAACCAATCATAGTGGTGTGGGCAATTCTCATTTGGCCCCAAGCACAGATGATTACACGGTGCAAAAACTCAATGATCTGCTGGTGAATTTAATCAATCGCTATGCACAAGTGAATGGCTGTGAATCCATCCAGAGTATAAACGATTCAAGCGATCAAAATAATCCACATGCCCATGCCTCCGACTCTTTGCAATTGACTTGTTATCCGGTCCCCAGTGTTGGTCCGGTGAATTTCCTGGTAAGTCATCCAGGAGGTATTCTGCATATTTTTGACAGCAACGGTAAATTGGTCTTACGATTTGAAATGACCGAACGGAATCTTTTGCATACCGATATGAGTCAGTTTGCGACAGGAATTTATATAGTTCGCTATGAACATCAGGGCAAAGCAGTGAGTAGCCGTATACTTATACGTCCCAGCTAATTGAAACTCCCTGCATTCTTACTACTTTTGCCGCCGGTAAGGATGAAAATTACATTTTGTGGAGCGGCACGACAGGTAACCGGGAGCATGCATTTGCTTGAATTGGAAAGTGGTTACCGGGTATTGATTGATTGCGGACTCGATTACAATCAACAAAAGGAATTCCACCGCGGGGCGAAGGTCCAGTTTCCATTTGATCCTTCATCCATCGATGTGGTAATCCTTACTCACGCGCATGTAGACCATTCAGGAAATATTCCAACCCTGGTGCGCCAGGGTTTTGGAGGGAAAATAGTTTGTACCCCACCTACCGCCGAGTTAACACGATTTCTTTTGCTCGATTCGCTGAAAATCATGGAGATGGAGATGAAGCGGAAAGAAGGAAACAGAAGAAAAGGCAAGAAGCCCAATAAACTGAGCTCTATTTATGGATACAAAGACTTCGAAGAAGCGATGGATCGTCTGATTACATTGCATTTTAACAAGGACTTTGACCTGAATTCTTCCCTGTCTGTTCGTTTTCAGGAGGCTGGACATATTTTGGGAGCCGCTTCCGTTAAAATTACTGTCGATGAAAAAGGAAAGAAAACAGTCTTTGGCTTTACCGGCGATCTTGGGAATTACGGCTCTAAATTGATGAAGGACCCGACACCTTTCGAAGGCATCAATTACCTGATTAGCGAAAGCACCTATGGCGGCCGTGTACATCAGGCGAAAAGAAGTCCGGAAGAGGAACTGTTGTATTATATAGAACGGACCTGTGTGCGCCAACCGGGCCGATTGGTGATTCCTGCCTTTTCTGTAGGAAGAACACAAGCCATCATCTATGCATTGCATGAGTTATACGTACAAGGTCGATTGCCGGAAATACGGTATTTCGTGGATAGTCCGCTGGCCATTCGTACCACCGATGTGTACGCGAAGTATGGAGAATACATGAACGAAGAATCGCAGCGCTTTTTAAAGCAGAATGGCTCGTTGTTCGAGTTTGAATATATGGATTACATCACCGATAAGCGCGATTCGGAAAGGCTTCAGGATCATTATGAGCCTTGTGTCATCATCTCTGCTGCAGGAATGGTGGAAGGAGGAAGAATTCAGGAACATGTACGGAACAATATCGGAAATGGATATTGCACCATCCTGATTGCTGGTTTTTGCGCAGAAGGAACCCTGGGTCATCGCCTTTTAAACGGGCAGGGCAATATCTATATGAATGGCCATGATTATCCGGTTTTTGCTCAGGTACATAAAACCGATGCCTTTAGTGCACACCCCGATCATTATGGGCTGAAACGTTATATTGAAGAAAGCGGAGGCAAGTCTTTGAAAGGAATATTTCTGGTTCATGCAGAAGAATCCTCTATGATGAGTCTGGAAAGCGATTTAGCCTTGAATGGCTACGAAAATGTCCATCTTCCGGAGAAGCTGGAAGAGTTCATGATTATTTAACGTACTCCCACCTCCATTTTCTGACACTCTGTCAGTTTTTTCTTTCCATTACCTGAACGGCATTGTATTTTTGCAGCCGAAGCATATGGATTTACAGGCGATCAAACAACGGTTCGAGATTGTGGGGAATTCCACCAAACTGAACCTGGCGTTGGAAACGGCTTTAAAAGTTGCACCAACAGATATATCAGTATTGATAAATGGAGAAAGCGGAGTGGGAAAAGAAGCCATTTCCAAAATCATCCATAACTACAGTTCAAGGAAGCACGGGCCTTTTATTGCTGTCAATTGTGGCGCAATACCGGAAGGGACCATTGATTCCGAATTGTTTGGTCACGAAAAAGGCTCATTTACCGGTGCTCACGATACGCGCAAAGGATATTTTGAAACGGTAAACGGCGGAACCATCTTTTTGGATGAGGTGGGGGAGTTGCCTCTTGATACCCAGGCACGCCTGCTGCGTGTTTTAGAGACAGGGGAATTCATCAAAGTAGGTTCTTCTAAAGTTCAGAAGACCGATGTTCGCGTGGTGGCAGCCACCAACCGCGATTTATTGGATCGTGCTGCCCAGGGTAAATTCAGAGAGGATTTGTATTACCGGCTTTCTACCGTTCCGATTCGTGTTCCATCTCTGAAAGAAAGAAAGGAAGACATCTACCTGCTGTTCCGGAAATTTGCGACGGTCTATGCAGAAAAATACCATACCCTTCCGGTTGAACTGGATGTGGAAGCGCAGCAAATACTGGAAAATTACCGCTGGCCGGGAAATGTGCGTCAGCTGAAAAACATGGTTGAACAGATCTCGGTGCTGGAAGGAGAAAACAAAAGACTTCACGCAGGCGACCTTTCCAAATATATTCCGAACGAAGGATCAAGTTTGCCGGCATTGTCGAAGAAGGAAGATGCAGGTTTTTCCGAAAGGGATATTTTTTACAAGGTTCTTTTCGATTTACGAAACGATGTGGCTGACCTGAAAAAGGTGGTTATCAAGTTGATAGAGAACGGAGGGGACCAGCAAAATTTCATTGAAAATAATGAAGAGCTGCTCTCTAAAGTATTGGATATCAATGAGTCGGATATACGCCATAGCTCTCCAACTCAGTCCAGTCCGGTCTTTGTGAGACCCAATATGCCGGTTGATTCGAATGTACATGAAGTATACGTAGAGGCGCAGGATGCACAGGAAGAAGAAAACCTGTCTTTGGAGGACAAAGAAAAAGAGATGATTCGAAAAGCCCTGGAAAAGCACAGAGGACGTAGAAAGAAGGCCGCCAACGAGTTAGGGATTTCGGAACGGACCTTGTATCGTAAGATCAAACAATACGAATTGGAAGAAATCTGATGAGAAATATCTGGATACTTTTCTTAAGCCTGGCGTTTTTTGTACCAGTTTCCTGCACTGTCAATTATGGCTTTAGTGGTGCACAGGTGGGAACAGCTAAGACTGTGAGTATAACCTACTTTACCAATGTGGCACCCCTGAATAATCCGACGATCAGTCAGGTTTTTACTGAGAAATTGAAAGATAAATTCATTCGGGAAACTCCATTGAAGTTGTTGGATGCCAATGGCGATATGCAACTGAGCGGGAAAATCATCGATTACAATGTGGCACCGGTGGCCATTCAACAAAATGTTTCCGCCGCACAGAACCGGCTAACGGTCACGATACAGGTGAAGTTTGTGAACAAAACCGATGCGAAGTATGATTTCGAAAAAAGTTTCAGCAACTTTGAGGACTTCGACGCGACGAAGAGTCTGAGTTCGGTGGAGGCAGATCTGGTGAATTCCATCTGCGATAAAATCGTGCAGAATGTCTTCAACGACGCGGTAATCAATTGGTAATGGATACACAATGGCTGCTGGATAGATTGAAAAATCCGGCCCTTTTGAATAAAGGGGACGAGCAGCACTTGCGTGAATTGATTGCCACCTATCCTTATTTTTCTGCCCCATATCTGTTATTGGCCCGAAGTCTTAAGGTGCAACAGCACCCCGCATTTGAAGAAATCCTTCCATTTATCTCTCTCCAGGCGTACGACCGTAAAAAGTTGTTTAAGTTGGTGAATGAGGATGGGGAGGTTGAGGTTAAGCCAATAGTTAATATCGAAGAACCCTTAACCAAGGAGCCTGAAATTCTTAGTGAATCAGAAGTCCAGGAGCCAATAGAGACAATAGCCGAAAGAAATTCGGATACCCGTTTCATGGTTGATTTTTCTGAGATTGAAAAAACGGAGGAAGAAGAAGTTCCCACGCAGGAAGGTGAATTGAAGGAGATTCCGTTTTTGCTAAAGAAGGGTGATGAGATTGGGCCTGATGTTAAGGATGAGCAGAATGCGGAAGAGTTGAAGGAAGAGGTTGATACAATAGTAAACGAGCCCGTTAGTTTGAACGAAACCGAAGACCAGGGGCGAGAGGAGGAAACTCCGACAGTTGAGGAGGTTGAAGAAGAGATTGAAGATGAAGTTGAGGCTAAGTTGGAAACTGAGATAGAAGATGAGCCAACAGGTATCAGTGAGGAGCCAATAGCCGAAGATCAGAGGCCAGAAGCAGAGCATACAGCAACGATACCCTCGGAAACTAAAACAGACTTCCTGCACTGGTTAGACCGAATCACTATGCATGAGCCCGTTAATCAGAACGAAGCTGAAAACCAGGGACGAGAAGAGGAATATTCGAAAATCGGTGAGCATGAGGCGAAGTCAAATGCTGATAGCCATGAACCAGGAGCAGAGTCTCCGGAAACCATTCAACTTATCGACAAGTTTATTGAAACCAACCCGAGTATCACCCGGGTACAGGGCAATTTTTATAACCCGGTGGAAAAAGCCAGGGAGAGCGAAAGGCTTGATGATGCGTTAATTACCGAGACCATGGCCAAAATTTTTGTTAAACAGGAGAAATTTGAACGGGCAATCGATGCGTACGAGAAATTGCAGTTGAAATATCCACAGAAAAGCAATTACTTTGCAGCCCTTATTGAGGAACTTAAAAGTAAAATTGACTGATGTTCACCGTAATTAGTGTATTGATTGTAATTGCCGCCATATTATTGATCCTGGTGGTTTTGATTCAGAATCCAAAAGGTGGAGGCATTGCTTCTAATTTTTCAGCTGGAAACAATATCATGGGTGTAAAACGCACCACAGACTTTATTGAGAAACTGACATGGGGATTGGCTATTGGCATCATTGCTTTGACTCTGATGTCGAATGCATTTATCAGCAACGCCAGTACTGAGCAGGCGCCAGAATCTGATATGCAGGATATGATTGACGATACTCCGGCTCCGTCAAATCCAACTCCTGCTCCGGAAATGCCTCCGGTTCAGTAAACAATTTTCAGGATTCTGATTTATAAAGATATCTGACCAGCATTCGCCTGGCGATGGGAAGCAGTGTTTCGTTTACGGGATACTGCTTTTCTGATTCAATGAGGTAGGTAGCCGGATTGGGCAAATCCTTATTTTCCTTCACCAATTGTCTCTTGATGGCTTCAAACGTATGGATGAGGCTGTTTTTCTGTGTACTGATGAAATGGGTATGGATACCCCGGTAAGGTTCGCCCGCCATTTGAAACATAGTCATCTTATACTGATAGATATGCGTTTCGTAATTGGTATTGCTTTTTAATAGCATGTATCCCTCATCGGTATACAAGGGAACGATGCCAATAGGAGACAAACTCAGCTGGTGTTCAACACCTTCGTATATTTCTTTGCCTTCCTTGAGGTGGTATTTAAAATGAGGGATGGAAAACCGAACGATATCATCCAATTCCTGCATCAATCCATCATTGAGCAGAGTTTTTTCATATACCAGCTTCAGATTTTGAAAGTCGATATGTTTTAGTTCTCCTTTTTCTTCGGCCTGCATCAGTCGGATAGTTTTTTCAAAATCGAGCAGGCTGCGGTAGTGTTGTACCAAGTCTGACAAATGCGGATACAGACGGGTATTTTGAAAATCTTTATGAACATTTTGAAGGTAAGCCAACAAAATATACTTTTTGTATTCGTAGTCGATTATCGGTTCTGTAAGCCAATCGGGTGATAACATATTGATGCATTTTTTAGTCCTATTAAGTTACAAAATTCTTATCAAAAAAACCCCTGTCCTTGCAAGACAGGGGCTTACCGTGTATGAACCAAACCAATCTACTGACCGAGGGTCCGGTAGATATATTCTTTTATTTCTTTCGCAGATTCGAATCGATGTGGATCCGGTTGCATGATGATGACTCCATCCGAAGGGTTCAAATCACTTACCCGTTTGAATGCAATTTGTTTATCGGGAAGCACGAACAACACAATGCTTTTTGAATCTCCCACATCGTGAATTCCATAAATTCCATTTCCACCATGATGGATATCAATCAACGCTCTTTTTGAAGGTAAAATGACCTTGGCATTATAGCACTGAATCGGCTCTTTGTTTGGAGTGACAAACTGCGCCTGAATAATTCTTTTGGGTTTGATTCGGGGATTGTCATTGTTCCAGATACCGAATCCATCCATTGAAAAGACATGCCTTACCTCCTGTTCCGTAAACACGGTGGCTTGTTGGTTTTTTAACTGCTGCTGGTAGGCCTCCATCTGTTTATTGCGGGCTACTTCCGCTTCTTTTTTCAGTCGGGCTTCTTCTGCTTTTTTAGCTTCCAGTTTGGCATTATAATCTTCTAAAAGCTGCTTGTATTTCTTTTGTGCTTCGGCAAAATCTTTTTCGTCAATCACCGGAACCACAATGAGTTCAACTACGCGCCTCGGACTATCTCCAATTCCGGCCTGAGATAATACCATTTTATAACGGGTGCTGGAATAACGTTTCAATTGCACGTCGTTCCATTCTATTTTGTACAAATCGGTAGTGAATACCTTGTCTTCCGGGGCAATTTCAAACTGCATCTTGTCGAAATCACTCAGTTCAGGGAATTCATTCAACTTGACATCCAGGTTGAATCGTGGACGGTTTACATTGGCTTTTCTGGGTGCTTTCGGCTTTTGGCTTTCGAGTTGGTTAATTTGGGTTTGAATACGTTTGAGCTCGGGAGTAAGCGGTTCAATTATGCTTTCTTCTCCTTCACTAATACTTTCCGTGACAGGCGGCACGCTGGTGATATTATCTCGAGTCGCATTAGAAACCTGCTTGCTGTTTCCTTTCGGCTGCCAGCCTCTTTCATCATCTAAATAATAAAGATTGTAGTTGCCATCAATTTTAGCGGGCATCGATACCTCGACTGGCTTTTCAGGTTTCATCTTCAATTCGGTTCCATGCTGGAAGGCCCGCAACTCACACATGCCGCCGGTTTCGAAGTAGTACGATACACCGGCAGAATCGTATTCCATGGTGATGCCACTCAGTGCAATTTCCACAGGGTCGAAAAATTCGCGGTAGCGGAATTCTACCGGACCCTGAATGGTGTTTCCTTTATCATCGATCAGACAGGAGGCAGGTACTCGGATTTCTGTTCCGCCGGGATGTAGAATCAATCCACCTTTTTGAGCATCCAGAGTATAGGATGCAAAGGCAATATCCCATTCTTTTACCGGAAGACGTACAAGAGGCGCTCGTACTAGATCTTCGGAGTCCTCTTGTGTTCTGGGCATCGTCTCCGGAATATTTTGCTCTACCTGTCGTGATATCGCTTTTTCTTTAGTGTCAGGATAGAAGAACCAGGCCGCCACGCCAACTACTACCAGTAAGGAAGCCCCTGTCATATACAGCCAATTGCTGAATCCGCCTCCTCCATTGCCTCCTTTAGGCCCGCTCATTGAAGCACCCTTGAGGACCGCATTAAAATCCTGCATGCGGTTGATTTCCTCTGAGCTCAATGGCTTTCTGTTCATCCTATATTTCCCGTTCGTTTTCATTTTAATTCTTTCTTAAGCAACCCGAGTGATAACCAGTTTAATTTTGTCGAGCAAGCGGTACAAGCGCACCTTTGCATTGGTCTCGGTCAGGTCCAGAATCTCGGCGATCTCTTTGAAGCTGCGTTTCTCAAAAAAGCGCATTTCAATCAATGCTTCGTTTTCCGGTTCCAATTGGCTCAACACATCCACCAGTTTATCCAGGTAGGGTTCATATCGGTCTTCCTGCATTTCTTCCATCAACTCATCCAATCCGGCATCATCGATATTCAAACAACGATTTTTACTGTTGTTTCTGAAGTGCTGGGTCAGTTCGTTATAGGCAATTCGGTACAGCCAGGAACTGAAGGGAAGCCCGCGGTCTTCATAGGTATTCAACTTTTCCAAGGCTTTGATAAATGCCATTTGGGTGATATCTTTTGCAGTATCAATATCATCCATCCGCTGGTATACAAAGCGATAAATCCCTTCAAAATATCTGTTGTAGAGTGGCTCGAAAGCCGCCGGATTGGATTTGGCCCGAAGGATTATTTCGGACTCTTCGCTAACCCGCGCTGTATCTACATGATATTTTGAGTCGGTATTCATTGGTTTTGTTGTCTTTAAAGTCTGCACCACAATCCAATACTTAATGCGTTGCTCGACGTATTTATTTCATTTTTTTTCCCGTAGGAAAAGGCGTAGCCCAGATTCATTTGGAAATGACTTAAAAATCTCCGGTCTAATCTGAATCCAATATAAGGTTCCATGGTGTTTTTTACGGAATTATTCAGACTGAAGTTGTGACTAAATCCTGCACTAAAACCAAGTCTTTCACCTAAGGGGTCTATGTCTCCCTGAATATAAGTGCGGAGTTTGGCCCCTTGGTATTGATGGTATTTCCCTAAAATTCCGACATGGACATAATGCCATAAAATGATTTGCTCTATACCCAACTCACCATACCAGCCATTTGAATTTCCTGCTCCGGTCATAATCCAGGTGTGGCGAACCGGACTAGGCAGGGGAGGACAACCGCAAAACAATAAACAGCTAAAAAGGCTGAATCGTGTTGTGTCGGGAGTTTCTCTCATAAAGCTTTCGAACGCAGTTTTCTCTTTCGCCTTTTTTACTTTAATCGTTCCAACTTCTGGCTGGCTGTATGATAAAGTGCTGATGAGCGTTGTTGATATGAGGAGAAGGCGATTCATTTTTCAGGCTTTCTATCTCTATAATGCCGGGAAGAATAAAAAGATACAGTTATATGGAAAGATATTTTGTAAACAACAGATAATCAGTAATTAAAATTTTAAATTGAGACTTTAGAGACTTTAGAGACTTTAGAGACTTTAGAGACTTTAGAGACTTTAGAGACTTTAGAGACTTTAGAGACTTTAGAGACTTTAGAGACTTTAGAGACTTTAGAGACTTTAGAGACTTTAGAGACTTTAG
>WGMZ01000024.1 GCA_016124735.1 Bacteroidota bacterium | reverse complement strand
TTTTGGCCTTGATTTTTTGGTTCGTTTGGAATTTATGCTCTGCAAAGTCGAAGCATCAAGACAAAATGAACAGACAATAAGAAAGAAATAGGATGATTCTCTTTAATCACAAGTGGTATTGAAACGGAGACTCATGTAAATAAAAGGCAACACTTTACGTTTCAGTTGCTATTCCGACTGCTTCGCAAAATTCTTTCACCAGAGAGGAAAAAATTTGTAGCTATTTCGCCGACGGATTTGTTGGCATTTACCTCCAATTGAACTCCGTTTAGCGAATACCGAGGAAACTATTGATAATAAAATAGTTTCCAAAACATAGATTTGCCACCGAAAATGAATATCCCAAAACAAGAGCCCAATCATCTGCTGGAAAAGACCGTTTCTCTTTTTCTTCGCTACGGGGTACGTAGCGTAAGCATGGACGACGTGGCCCGTGAGGCAGGAGTTTCCAAAAAAACCATTTACCAGCACCATGGCGACAGAAATGGCCTGGTGATGGATGCGGTGCGCTACCATTTGAGCAATATGGAATATTCCTGCAGCTCGATATACAACGAATACGAGAATCCGATTGAACAATTGCTGAATGTTAGCCGTTACTTTCACGATCAGCACCGGCAAACAAGTCCGAACCTTTTCTACGACTTGAAAAAGTACTTTCCGGAAACCTGGGCCATGATTCAGAATTACCGGGAAAATACCATGATTGATCAGGTGAGAAGAAATCTGGAAAAAGGCATTCAATTGGGCTACTACCGCCCGGAGGTCCAGGTATCAATCATTTCCCGGGTTTACTCTGGCATTATCGACATGATTATGGACGACGTCCTGTTTCCTAAAACCGAATACTCTTTTAAGGATCTGAGGCGAGAAGTTCTTATTTATCATATACACGGGATTTGTACCCCGAAAGGCATCAACCACTTAAATGAAATAATCAATCAGTCATGAATAAACTCAAAGTCCTCCTCCTGGCACTGTCCCTTGTGTCTGGGCTTAGTGCTATGGCACAAGGCGATTTGTCTACTATGAGCCTTCAACAGGCCATCGATTACGCCATGAAAAACAACCCCGGATTGAAAAATGCAATGATCGACGTGCAGATTGCTCAAAAAAAGGTAAAGGAAACCACAGCCATGGGACTTCCTCAATTGAACGGACAGGTTCAGTACCAGGGGCAACCTGTTATTCCTGTTCGGGTTATCCCAAACATTACCGATCCCAATGGCCCGCCCATGCAGTTCAGAATGGGGATTACCCATAGTGCAACTGCAGCCCTGAACGCGAATTGGCTCATTGCAGATGGAACCTATTTTCTGGGACTGAAAGCCGCCAAAGAATACGTGGAAATGGCCAGCCGCACGCGCGCCAGCACCGAAGTCCAAACACGCATTAATGTGAGCCAGGCGTATTATATGGCTTTGATCGCCGACGCCACCATGGCCTCCATGGATTCGAATATTGTGACTTTGGAAAAGACCTACCTGGATACCAAAGCACTTTACGAAAATGGTTTCGCTGAGAAGATTGATATGGGAAGATTGGAGTTGCAGTTGAATAACCTGAAAATTCAACGCAACAAAATGAGCAACCAAAGAGAGTATGCCTACCATATTCTCAAATTTCAAATGGGAATGGACGTCAATGCACCCCTTCGATTAACCGATGAGCTTACGCAATTGATGTCTTTGTCTGGAAGCGCAGACACCACCCAACAGGTGAATTATACCAATCGCCCCGATTATCAGGTGATAAGCCAAAATCAAGTGTTGAACAATCTCAATGTGCGCCGCTATCAAATGGGTTATCTACCTTCATTGAGTGCCTTTGGCACCTATCAGCAAAGCACCTATGCTCAAAAGGATCAGTTCAATCAACTGGGTAAAACATATTATGAGGGACTCCTCTGGGGCGTCACCCTGAACGTGCCAATCTTTAGCGGGTTCCAACGCCAGGCGCAGGTAGAACAAGCCCGTTTGCAAACCATCAAAACCCGGAATGACATAAAAAATATGGAACGCGCCATTGACAACGAAGTATTCAATGCACGTAACATCTACGAAACATCGATTCAAACTGTTGAAAATCAATACAAAAACCACAAACTATCGCAAGAAATCCAACAGATTGCCGAAGCCAAATACGATGAAGGAGTAGGTACTTCATTGGAAGTAACCTCTGCCAACAGCGATCTCTTGCAAGCGCAAACCAACTACCTCAATGCTGTTTACGACATGCTGGTTGCCGAATTGAATTATAAAAAATCCTTAGGAATCCTTAAATAAACAAACGCCAAAAACACCTCAATGAAAAAATATATTCTTTTCCTTTCAGCCACCGCTATACTTGCGGCATGCGGGAATCAGCAGGAAGACCTGAAATCCTTGCAAAAGAAAGAGTCGGAAATACAAACAGAAATTAAAAAACTCAACGATAGTCTCAAGAGTGTTCAAGACCGCATTGTCAAACTGCACGCAATAAGTGATACGGTGGAGCTTCTCACCCAGGTGAGCCTGATGGAAATTCAGAAAGCACCTTTCAGTCATAGTGTGGATATTCAGGGACTGATCAGCACCGACAACAACATTACTTTATCTGCAGAAAACGGTGGTAAAGTAATCAAAGTGTATGTCAAAGAAGGACAACGGGTAAGCAGAGGTCAGAGATTGATTGATCTGGATGGCAGCACCATTCAGGCAAATTTGGCAGAAGTGAACACAAGACTTCAACTCGCAAAAACGCTGTACGAAAAGCAGGATCGTCTCTGGAAACAAAACATTGGAACCCAAATCCAGTGGGAACAGGCGAAAAACAATTACGAGGCACTTCAAAAACAACAGGAAGTGTTATCGGCCCAACTCGACAAGTTCCAAATTAATTCTCCCATCGACGGCATGATCGACGCCATCATGACCAATCTGGGAGAAATAACGGCTCCAGGTCTTCCTGTTGTTCGCGTTGTGAATCTTCAGGATCTTGAAGTAAGTGCCGATGTTTCCGAAAAATACGTGGGCAAATTCCATGTCGGAGATAAGGTAGATGTTTATTTCCCAGCCATCCGCGACACCATCGAAACTAAGATTATTGCGGTTGGACAGGTAATCAATACAAGCAACAGAACCTTTACCGTTCATGTGAGCATTCCAAGTGGCGACGATCGTTTGAAACCCAATCTTCTGGCCATTGTAAAAGCGACCGATTTCCAAACAGAAGCAGGCATAGCCGTACCTTCAAATCTGGTACAAACCGAGAACTACGACAAGTTTGTATTTGTGGCCGTGAAAGATGGAGACAAATGGAAAGTAGAACGTCGCGATGTTCAATCAGGTTTGAGCAGCAATGGAATGATTTACATTGAAAGCGGTTTGAACCCCGGCGATCAGGTTATCAGCGACGGCTATTTGAGCGTAGAAGCTGGAGACAATGTTGAACCCCAATAATCCAAAGATTGATGAGCGCATTTAAAGAAAAACTGAAGGAATTCAGGTTGTCGAGTTTTTCCATCGACAACAAAACCAGCGTATACGTTTTGGGCTTCATAGTCCTGCTCGTTGGTTTGATTTCCTATAACACGATGCCAAAGGAAAGCTTTCCGGAGATCAAGCAACCCACGATTTATGTGGGAACGCCCTATCCCGGAAACTCTCCGGTTGACATGGAAAACCTGGTTACCCGTCCCATCGAAAAAGAAATCAAATCCCTGAAAGGTGTAAAGAAATTTACTTCTACCTCTATTCAGGATTACTCTACCATCATTGTGGAGTTTGAATTGGATGTCGACGTAACCAAAGCCTTACAGGATGTAAAAGATGCGGTGGATAAATCGAAGGTGGATCTGCCTGCCGACCTGCCTGCCGATCCAAATGTTTTCGAACTCGATTTCTCTGAGTTCCCGGTAATGAACATTAACCTGAGCGGCAACTTTCCTTACGATGTTTTAAAAGAAAACGCAGAGTATCTGGAAGAAGAGATTGAGAAATTTCCCGAAATCTCGGAAGTGGATATCCGCGGGCTTCTGAACAAAGAAGTTGAGATTACGGTAGATCGCTACAAGATGGAAGCTTCGCGAATCAGCTTCAATGACATTGAAAATGCGGTTCGTTCGGAAAACGTGAGTATGTCGGGTGGCGACATCCTAAGCATCAGCGGAGGCAGAATGAATCGCCGGAGTCTGCGTATTACCGGAGAATTCAAAGACTACCGTGAGATTGAAAATATCATCGTAAAAGATGAAAAGCAGGAAATCGTATTCCTGCGGGATATTGCTACCGTTAGTTTCGGTCCGGTTGAACCGACTTCATTTGCACGGATGGACCGCAAACCGGTGGTATTTCTGGATGTAAAGAAAAAGAGCGGTGAGAACCTGATCAATGCCTCGGAAAGCATTAAATCATTTCTGAAAGAAGCCCAGAAAAACAGGCTTCCCAAAGAGATGAAGATTGTAATTACCAATGACCAGTCGAAACGAACCATCGACATGGTAAGCAACCTGGAAAACTCCATTATTTCGGGTGTAATCCTGGTAGTTCTGGTACTCCTTTTCTTTATGGGAGGAAGAAACTCCATGTTTGTGGGTATTGCGATACCTCTCTCCATGCTGATGGCGGTGGCCATTGTGAACTTCCTGGGAACCACTCTGAACATGATGGTACTCTTCTCGCTGATTCTGGCGCTGGGTATGTTGGTCGACAACGGAATTGTTGTGGTTGAAAACGTATACCGACTTTATTCTTCCGGAATGAAGCGCGAAGATGCATCCAAATATGGCGTGGGCGAAGTAGCCATTCCGATTATTGCTTCTACCCTCACCACATTGGCAGCCTTCTTCCCTCTCCTCTTTTGGAAATCACTGGTCGGTGAGTTTATGAAATACCTGCCCATTACCCTGATTGTAACCCTGTCGGCGTCATTATTTGTGGCCCTGGTTATCAATCCGGTATTGACGGCTAATTTCATGAAGATTGAAGACCCGTCCAAACGTAGTTCTGCTAAAAAATTCTGGCGCCTCACCCTTGCTTTTCTGAGTATTGGTATCGTGCTATTATTTGCAGCAACAAACAAAACTGCAGGGAACCTTTTGGTATTGTTTGCCATCCTGCGTGTGCTGTACCGTTTTGTTCTTCAACCGGCTTCCGTCCGTTTTCAGGAAAACTTCCTACCCAGACTGGAGAATTTCTATGCACGAACCGTTTCATGGGTTTTGCATGGCCCGCGTCCGTACATCACGTTCTTCGGGATGACCATCCTGATGGTTGTTGCCATGAAAATGTACTGGGGAAGTGAACCGAAAGTAACATTCTTCCCGACCAATGAGCCGCAGTATGTAAACGTGTTCATTGACTTGCCTTTGGGCACTGATATTGAGCGCACCAATGCATTTACCAAGCGCGTTGAAGACAGTATCTGGAAAAAACTCGCTCCGAATGCCAATATCGTGGAAGCCATGGTGGCCTCTGTTGGCGAAGGCACCTCGGATCCAAGAGAAGGTCCTGCACAGGGAAGTTCTCCTCATAAGGCCCGTATCACCATTTCGTTTCTTGAGACAGCCAAGCGGGTTTTCCTGTCTGATACCTCCACAACCCGCATGATGGAGCTGATTTCGGATGCGGTACAAGATTTACCCGAAGCGAACATTGTGGTGCAGAAAAACCGGGAAGGGCCTCCTGTAGGCAAACCCATTAACGTCGAGCTGAGCGGCCCGGAATTGGATACCCTGATTCGAATCACCGAGAAAATAAAAAAGAAAATGGTGAGCGCCAACTATCCGGGAGTAGACAAGCTTAAATCGGATTTGGAAACAGGCAAACCAGAAATTCTGGTAGATATTGACCGGGAAGCGGCACGCAGGTATGGTGTTTCCACCATGCAGATTGCCAACACCATCCGTACGGCACTTTTTGGAAAAGAAGTATCCAAGTTCAAACAAGGAGAAGACGATTATAAGATCTTCGTCCGTTTGAAGAAAGACGAACGCTACGATATCTCCACTCTGTTGAATCAGAAGATTACCTTCCGTACTCCGACCGGACAAATTGCACAGGTTCCTATTTCCTCTGTTGCTTCGATTGAGTTTGGTTCTACCTATGGTTCCGTAAAAAGGAAGGATTCGGATAAAATCATCTCAATCTATTCAGAAGTAAAAGCCGGATTTAACGCCAACGAATTGGTCAATAAATTCAAATCACTTTTGAAGGATGAGAAGCTTCCCGACGGATATACCCTGAAATTTACCGGAGAGCAGGAAGACCAGGACGAATCGTCTGCATTCCTCGGACGTGCTTTTGGTATCGCCTTCCTCCTCATCTTCCTCATTATCGTTGCTCAGTTCAATTCGATCATGCAGCCGGCGATTATCATGTTCTCTGTAATGTTCAGCACCACCGGGGTATTCCTCGGACTGGCCGCTTTCAATATGGAGTTCGTGATCCTGATGATGGGTATCGGTATCATCTCGCTGGCAGGGGTCGTTGTAAACAATGCGATTGTATTGATCGATTATACCAACCTGCTCCGGGCGAGAAGAAGAGCTGAACTTGGGGTGGCTGACGGAGACCGTTTGCCCGAAGAAGAAATTCGCGGGACAATTATTGAGGCAGGCAAAACCCGCTTGCGTCCGGTACTGCTTACGGCCATTACTACCGTTCTTGGATTAATTCCTTTGGCAATTGGTATGAACATCAACTTCTTTACCTTCTTTGCCAGCTACGATGCAGAATATTATGTGGGAGGAGATTCGGCGATGTTCTGGGGGCCAATGAGCTGGACCATCATCTTCGGATTGACATTCGCAACCTTCCTTACCTTGGTTGTTGTACCTGCAATGTATTATTTAACAGACAAGTTGCAACTGCTTATCGAAAGACTGGCAGGCATTGAACCACATGTCGCAGAAGTACCGAAAGGCAAGGACGACAAGGAATAAATTCAATTCTAAACATCAGGTTAAGTTTTTAATCCCGGTAGCAAATGTTGCCGGGATTTTTTTTGCTTTCCACAAGTGTGCAAAAAAGGCTTCCGCCAACGTTCCATTAAGAGGATAACTTCCCAAAAATTTTGGCCATGATGCGTAAGCTGAGAATCTTCATTTCCATGCTCATAACCCTGACCTGTTTCTATTCGCAGGCCCAGGAAACGCAGGTATATACCGATCCGGTATCTTACTACAACAACGGACTTGAACTTTACGACAAAGAAAAATTCGGAGCAGCAATTACCGAGTTTGAAACTTATCTGGAAAAAGGAGGCGAATATGAATTGAAAATCAACGCCCGGTTTTACATTGCTTTTTGTCACAATGAGTTAAATCATAAAGATGCTGAACAGCAGATTCTGAACCTTCTGGAAGAACATCCCGATCATCCCAAATCCAATTATGCCCGCTTTGTATTGGGTCGCTCTTATTACAACCGAGGAAATATTGGAAAATCCATTCAGTATCTGGAAGAAACAGATTTTCTGAACCTGACTCAGGAGGATCGAAAAGCCTATCATTTTATTTATGGCTATGGACTGTTCACCAAAGACAAATACAAGGAAGCCAGAGAACAACTTCATCCCATAGAAAACAACAAAGACAAATTTTATTACCCTACCCATTACTACCTGGGTTTTATGGATTTGTCGGACGACAAAAACGACAAAGCCCTGGAACACTTCCAAAAACTCTATCGATCCAAAGTATATGGAGACCTGGCTTTCAAATTGAGCTGCCTGGCTTATTATAAAATGCAACGTTACCAGGACCTCATTGCTTTCAGCGATACCTTAAAAGAAAACAGCGCATCTCAGGATATATTCTGGGAAAGAGGGAAAGCCTATTATCAGCTGGATCAGCCACAGGAAGCCCTGAACAATTTCAACAAAGGTCGAGGCACCCGAGATCTGAGCGACGATGAGCAATACATGTTGGGAATGACGTATTACAAGTTGAAAGATTACGACAATGCCTATGTTCATTTTACCGCCATTACCAGCGATCTTTCTCCCCTGCGCCAGAATGCTTTGATGTATGCCGGCGATTGTTTCCTGAAACTCGACAAGAAAACCAATGCCCGCAATGCCTTTTATGAAGCCTCCCGCCTGGAAACCGATAAGTCAGTTCAGGAACAGGCTCATTTTAATTATGCCAAACTGAGCTTGGAGCCTCCATTTCAAAACGAGGCAGTTGGCATACTCAATAAATTTGTGGAAACATGGCCCAATTCTCCGCATGCAGATGAAGCCAAAGGTCTGCTGGGCGAAGCACTGTTGGGAGCCAAACGATATTCGGATGCTATTCCTGTTTTGGAAAGTATTCAGAATAAAAATAGCAAAATCAAATCTACCTACCAGCAAATTTGCTATTTCTACGCCAACGAGTTATTAAGACAGGCGCCGGAAAAGGCCCTGGAGTATTTTGAGAAAGCCCGCACCTACCCGGTCAACCAAAAGATTGATGCAATGGTTGATTTCTGGGAAGGGGAGATCTACTATAAAGAAGGAGAGATTCAGAAATCGCAAAAGCTATGGGAACATTTTTGCGAGAATACCCATGCGGAGGAAACCCCGGTTTATGCGGATGGTTTGTATAATCTGGCTTATGCCTTTTTTGACCAGAAACAGTATGCAAAGGCCCTGCCCTACTTTAAAAAATACACTCAGAAAGAAGTATACAATGGAGATAAAAAAGCCAAGTATCTGGATGGCATGACCCGATTGGGCGACTGCCACTATATTTCAGGAAATCCGGATGAATACAAAAAGGCCATTGATGCTTACGCTTATGTGACCACCAAAGAAGCAGCCAGCAGCGATTATGCCTGGTATCAGATCGGAATGATTTACGGTTTGCAGGGGAAACCCGATGAGAAAATTGTTACGATGAAACGAATTCCTTCGCTTTACCCGAATTCCGAATATGTAGATGATGCTTTGTTTCAGATTGCGCTGGTGGACCTGAGTCGTCAGCATTATCAGGAAGCCCTGCGTGAATTTTCATTCTTGCTTGAAGACTATCCGAACGGTGTTTATGCAAAATCATCCTATTTGCATCGGGGAATGGCCGAATACAACCTCGGACAATCGGATGATGCCCTGAAGGACTTTGAGTATGTGGTTGAAAATTTCAGCAAAGATCAGCAAACGGAAGAAGCCATTGGTTTTGTTACCACCATCATGAACGAGCAAGGCCGTGGCGACGAACTTATATTATGGCTCAAAACCAAAGCCAATAAGACGCTGAGCATATCTTATGAAGACTCTGTCATCTACAATTCTGCATTGAAACATTATGTAGCCAAAGATTGCGGACAAGCCAGTAATGCCTTTAAGAGTTACCTGGAGCGTTTCCCGAACGGCTATTTCAGGATACAGGCAGAATTCTTCCGATCCGAATGCCTCTATTCCGAAAACCAGTTTGCAGAAGCACTTCCTGGTTACGAATACACTGTTCAGAAGAAATATCCCGAATTCTATGAGCGGGCATTGCGCAGAACCTCGGCCATTTACCTCTGGAAGAAGGAACAGGAATCCGCGATACCCTATCTGGTGGAACTCGAAAAGATTGCCTCTCAGAAAGACAATATTCTGTACGCTCAATCCAATTTAATGTATATCTATCTGGCGCTTAACCAGCTTCAGGATGCCCGAGGTTATGCGGAAAAAATTCTTGGCAACGACAAAGCCCAAAAAACAGAAAAGCGTGATGCCAATCTGATCATGGGCAGGGTACTGGTATTGGAAGAGAAATACGAAGAAGCCAAACCTTATTTTGTTCAGGTCGACAAGGACAAAGAAAATGTGAATGAGAAAGGTGCGGAAGCCAAATACTATCTCTGTTACATTTCATATCAAGAAGGCCATTTAAAAGAAGTCCCTAAAATGGTTTATTCCCTCGACGACAAGTATGCCAATCAAACGTATTGGGTAGCCAAAGGATATAATTTGATGGCACAGGCTTACCTGGATCAGAAAGACTTATTCAATGCCCGCCCGATATTAAACAGCCTTGTGGATAATTATCCAGTGGAAGATGATGGGATCATTGAAGAAAGTAAAAGGCTGCTTCAACGCGCACAGGATATTGAAACCATGGACTCAGACAAGAAGTAAACATTGTTTAGAACAATCCTAAATAAGCAAATCAACTCCTCTGAGTTTTTTAATTTAAAATTTACTCTAAATTTGCGCGGGATTGAAATCCCGCAATCCCCGATAGCCATTAGACTTGAAAGGATTGAGGGGATTAGCGCCGATTAGAATTTTAATGCACTCAAACATAGCTTTTTCCAAAAAGATGAACATTCAAACCGGAAAGAACCTAACCCGAATCATGCTGCTTTGCGCACTGATTCTCACAACCTTTGTCAATGGTTGGGCGGCAGATGCTGCCAAAGGAAAGGACCTCTTTGAACAGAACTGCACCTCCTGTCACGCAATCAATGAAAAATTGATTGGCCCCGCACTTGCCGGAGTACAGGACCGCCGTCAGGAAGCCTGGCTGCTCAAGTGGGTAAAAAACTCCACAGCCATGATTAAGGATGGGGATCCAACTGCTGTTAAACTCTTTGATGAGAATAACAAAGTTGCGATGACCAGTTTTGAAAACTTCAGCGACGAAGACGTAAAAGACATTCTAGCCTATATCGCCACTGGTGGGGATAAACCAGCCGCTGCTCCGGCAGAGACTGCGGGAGGAAACAATGTCGTGACTACGGGCGGAGCGGTTCCTGAAGAAGGCGGTGCATCCTGGATGATTGTGGTGATCATGCTGGGTATCTTCATTCTGGTGGTTCAGGTATTTAATATCCTGAAATTAGTTTCCGAATACACCGGAACCAAGTTCTTCAACCCGAATAAAAGCAATGCAATCCTGATGCTGGTATTCCTGATTCTGGGAATGACCGGCGCCATTTGGGAATTCGCTGTGCACGGACCATTGACTTTGCCGGAAGCTGCTTCCGAGCATGGAAAGTTCATCGACAAAATGTTCAATATTACATTGTACATGACCGGCGGTGTGTTCGTGATCACACAGATTGCCTTGTTTGCTTTTGCATACCTGTACCGTCATAAGGAAGGCAGAAAAGCTATTTTCTATGCACATAACAATAAGCTGGAAGTATATTGGACCGTAATTCCTGCCATCGCATTGACCATTCTTGTATTGAATGGATTCAGTATGTGGACGAAGATTACCTCCAAAGCTCCGGAAGATGCACAACAAATCGAGGTATTCGCTTACCAGTTCGGATGGAAAGTGCGTTACCCTGGTGCGGATAACGTGTTGGGTAAATCTAACTTTAACCTGATCTCAGGCACCAATAATTTGGGTGTTGCCATCAGGTCAGAATACGAAAAAGTGAGAGCCGAGGCGAAGGAAACCTTGGATGAGTTGACCAAAGAACATGAATTCCTCAGCAAAAACGACGACCCAACAGAGGAAGAAGCTATTGCAATTGCTGATAATAATAAAAAACTAGACCGTGCCCAGGGCCATTACAGCCGCTTGCTCGCATTGGAAAACAATGAGCGCATCTTCGACGGCACCGGCGACGACGACTTCCTGCCTACGGAAATCCATATCCCGGTTGATGAGCCTGTATTGTTTCATTTCCGCGCACGTGATGTTATTCACTCGGCTTATATGCCCTATTTCCGCGTTCAGATGAACTGCGTACCCGGCATGCCAACCCAATTCTGGTTTAAACCAACCAAAACTACAGCTCAAATCCGCAGCGAGAAAAATGATCAGAACTTTGATTATTACCTTTTCTGCGCAAAAATCTGTGGAGCTGCACACTTCAATATGAAAATGAAGGTGATTGTTGAAAGCAAAGCCGATTATCAGAAATGGCTTCGTGCTCAAAACAATAAAGTAGCGAATAAGAAAGCTGAACAAGAAGTAGCTATCAAATAAGAAAAAGAATTTTAACACGCATCAATACCAATAAGCATGGCAAACGCAACACATAGCGCAGAACTACATCACGATGCCCACGATCACCATCACGAAGAAAGCTTCATCAGGAAGTATGTCTTCAGTATGGACCACAAAATGATCTCCAAGCAATTCCTGATTACAGGGATAATCATGGGGGTAATCGGAATGGTCATGTCGCTTTTATTCAGACTGCAGTTAGCATGGCCGGACGAACATTTCGGATTCCTTCATACCCTTTTAGGTAAATGGGCTCCGGATGGAAAACTCGATCCGAATTTTTACCTGTCGCTTATTACGATTCACGGTACCATCATGGTATTCTACGTATTAACCGCCGGTTTAAGTGGTACCTTTTCGAACTTATTGATTCCATTGCAGGTAGGTGCTCGTGATATGGCTTCCCCATTCATGAACATGTTGTCTTACTGGTTCTTCTTCTGTTCATCTGTGGTATTGCTTGCCTCCCTGTTCCTTGAAACAGGACCTGCTTCCGGTGGATGGACCATTTATCCTCCGCTGTCGGCATTGCCTGAAGCGATTCCCGGATCGGGCGCAGGCATGACTTTATGGCTCGTTGCGATTATCCTGTTTATTGCTTCCTCATTGCTGGGAGGTATCAACTATATCTCGACCATCCTGAACATGCGTACCAAAGGCATGTCAATGAACAGAATGCCTTTGACTATCTGGGCTTTCTTCTTCACCGCTGTTTTGGGTCTTTTGGCCTTCCCGGTATTGCTTGGTGGTGGTTTGCTATTGATTTTCGACCGTAGCTTCGGTACCAGTTTCTATTTATCCGATATTTGGGTAAACGGCGCTGGTGCGTTGAATAATACAGGCGGTAGCCCAATCTTGTTCCAGCACTTATTCTGGTTCCTGGGTCACCCTGAAGTATATATCATCCTGATGCCTGCATTGGGTATTACCTCTGAAGTAATTGCGACCAATGCACGTAAGCCAATCTTTGGTTACACCGCGATGATTATTTCGCTTTTGGGTATTGCCTTCCTTTCCTTCCTGGTTTGGGGTCACCACATGTTTATCACGGGTATGAATCCATTCCTTGGAGAAATATTCATGGTTATCACCTTGATTATTGCGGTGCCGTCGGCTGTAAAAACATTTAATTACCTCGCTACCCTTTGGAAAGGAAACATCCAATTTACGCCGGGAATGTTGTTTGCAATCGGATTGGTATCTCTTTTCATCTCTGGTGGATTGACCGGTATCTTCCTGGGTAATGCAACCCTCGATATCAACTTACACGATACTTATTTTGTAGTGGCTCACTTCCACCTGGTAATGGGTTCTGCTGCCATCTTTGGTATGTTGGCTGGTATTTACCACTGGTTCCCAAGAATGTACGGACGCTACATGAACAATACCCTCGGTTATATTCATTTCTGGTTGACTTTTGCTTCTGCATACCTGGTATTCTTCCCAATGCACTTTATGGGAATTGCCGGTGTTCCACGTCGTTATTACCAGTTTACCGTATTGCCTGAATTTGGCGTATGGATGGATGTAAACGTATTAATTACCATTGCCGCCATCGTTGGTGGATTGGCACAGGTACTCTTCCTTTGGAACTTCTTCCACTCCATTTTCCGTGGTAAAAAATCGCCACAGAATCCATGGAGATCCAATACTCTGGAATGGACTGCTCCTGTTGAGCGTATTCACGGAAACTGGCCGGGTGAGATCCCAACCGTTTACCGTTGGCCATACGATTACAGCCGCCCTGACAGTGAAGAAGACTTCATTCCACAAAACGTTCCTGATGAAGGACAAACTGTGGAACCTGCACCGAAAAAAGCTCCGGCTAAGCCGAAACACGAAGAAGTTCCGGCCTCAGAAGGAGAAGACGGCCCAACCGTTTCATTTGCCGCTTTGCGCAAATTGTTCGGTTTCGCCAGATAAGAGAAGCGGGAGTAAATGATTAAGAAGCTGTATTCAGAAGCCTTTTTCAGAAGATTCGGATTCTTAACCGTTTACTCCATCTTCTTTCTAATCTTCGTTGGCGGTTGGGTCCGCGTAACAGGCTCCGGAATGGGATGCCCCGATTGGCCCAAATGCTTTGACCAATGGGTTCCACCCACGGATGTATCCGAGTTGCCCGAAGATTATCGAACCCGTTTCGCATCGCCTGGAAAACCAGTGGCAGAGTTTAATGTGGTTCACACCTGGACAGAATATGTAAACCGACTTGTCGGGGTTCTGATCGGGATTTTTATTGCGATAACCATGGTTTCTTCCTTTCAATTCAGAAAGACAGAGCCCAGAATTACCGCATATGCAGTTCTTTCTTTCTTGTTGGTTGGATTCCAGGGATGGATTGGAAAAGTAGTGGTAGATAAGAATCTGGCAGGTTGGATGGTCACCATCCACATGCTCATTGCCCTGCTCGTTGTAGGACTTGTTATGCTGTCAGTTTTTCGTCGGCATCGATTGCATCATGCCATATCCCATAAAATCACTTTGCGTAATCTGAGTATGCTGGCCTTGCTCATTACTCTCATCCAAATCACTTCCGGCACTCAGGTGCGCGAACGAGTAGATGAAGTAATGTTGTTGCACCTGGCTCCTGATTGGATTGCTTATGCAGGCTCTTTACTGACCGGGCATATCGTCTTATCGGTATTGGTCTTTGCATTGAGTATGCTTCTCGCCTTTATGGGTTACCGAAGCTTCAAAAGTGAAAAAATCATGAAACGCGTGCTAACAGCAACCTTGCTCTGCACTGCTATTCAGATAATCAGTGGAATCGCCAATAGATGGATGGAATTGCCCGCCATTGCACAAATGAGCCATATATTGTTCGGAACATTAATTTCCGGCGGATGGTTTTACTTGTGGATGGTATTAAACAGAAAGATTGCTTCTCAGGAAGCCCTTTAAGAATAAATGTGAGATGATCACAAACGAATTAAATAGAACAGAAACCTTTTCGCTCAAAGCAAAATTGAGCGATTACAGTCAGCTCATTAAAATGAGACTGACCTTTACCGTAGTGTTTTCTGCGGCCATGGGTTTTCTGTTGGCCTTTCAACCCACAACCCATTTAATGGATTTGTTCTGGTTGGTATTGGGTGGATTTCTTGTGGTAGGTAGTTCCAATGGTATCAATCAAATTATTGAGAAGAACTACGATAAACTGATGCACCGCACGGCCAACCGTCCAATTGCCACAGGACGCATGAGTGTAGTAGAAGCTGCATTATTTTGCCTCGTATTGGGAATCGCAGGAGTGAGCATACTGAGTCTTACCCTTAATCCTTTGAGCGGATGGCTTGCACTGGCTTCACTTGTATCCTATGCCTTTTTCTATACGCCATTAAAGAGGATATCTCCTATAGCAGTATTCGTTGGAGCATTCCCGGGCGCCATTCCTCCCATGTTGGGTTATGTTGCGGTAACAGGCGCCATTGACAGCATTGCTTTGGCTTTGTTTGCAATACAATTCTTCTGGCAATTCCCTCATTTTTGGGCCATTGCATGGATATTGGATGAAGATTATAAACGTGCGGGCTATCGTTTGCTTCCTTCTTTTGAAGGCCGCGGGAAACGTTCTGCACGTCAAATGATGTGGTATACCTTTGTCTTGATCCCCATGGGATTCCTGCCCTTCAGCTTGGGAATTTCCGGACTGGCTTCCGGATTTGTTTCCGCAACGGCTGCCATGGTATTCCTTTATTATGCAATTAAACTCTACCGGTCCTGCTCCGACAAAGACGCCAAGGTGCTCATGTTTGCATCTTTCCTTTATTTGCCTGTGGTACTGGTTTCGTTCGTAATCGATAAAATCTGATGAGTATGATGAGTGCAGCACAAACGCGAACCGATGAAAAGAATTACATCTTCGATCCAAAGAAGTTCAACCTCTGGTTGGCTATTATCGGATCGGCCATGTTATTTGCCGCTCTGACTTCCGCCTATATTGTCAGAAGAGCCGAGGGCAACTGGAATGCGTTTTTAATACCGCAACAATTCATCTATTCAACGGTAATTGTAATTCTGAGTTCAATTACCATGCAGTGGGCCTATTTCGCTGCCAAAAGAGATGAAATTATCCAATTAAAAGTAGCCTTGTTCAGCACCCTTATCCTGGGAGTTGGATTTGGTATCAGTCAGTTTATGGGATATAAAGTCCTGGTCGACAACAACCTCTTCTTTTCGGGAGATGATGTGGCGTCTTCATTCTTTTATGCCATCACCGGCTTTCACTTTCTCCATTTATTTGGAGGATGGATTGCGCTGATTCGCGCTACCCACAAAGCTTTTAAGTTAGAAATTCATAAAAAGAGTATGCGCACTATTACCATGGCGGCCACCTATTGGCACTTCATGGGTTTACTCTGGATTTATTTGTATTTGTTTTTATTTTTGAACCGCTAATAAACAAGGAATGTCAACACACCCAGTAGCATCGAACAATTCCGGATCTGTATGGAGAGGCGGTGTCTCTCCGTTTAATGTCAGCTATGGTAAGTTAATGATGTGGATCTTTTTGCTATCCGACGCATTTACCTTCTCATCCCTGCTGATTTCATACGGAGCAGAACGCTTTAGTTTCTTCGGAAACGTAGACACCCCATGGCCTATGCCGGATATGGTGTTCAATCACTTCCCATTCATGCATCATATTCACCTGCCTTTATTCTTCGTGAGTTTGATGACATTTATCCTCATCTTCTCCTCCGTTACCATGGTATTGGCAGTTGAAGCAGGACATCGAATGGCGAAAAAAGAAGTAGCTAAATACATGTTGTTGACCATCTTAGGTGGTCTGGCCTTTTTGAGCTGCCAGGCCTGGGAATGGACTCAGTTTATTGGCGACGGTGCCACCTTGCATGGTAATCATTTCTCGCTTTCAGCAGCCGGACTGGAGTACGCCAAAACCTTGCATGTTGGTGGACATTATGAATGGCACGATAACCTACGCCAGGCCGGACCTGGTGTTTTCTCGGCACTTTTCTTTATCGTGACCGGATTCCACGGATTCCACGTATTCAGTGGAGTGGTGTTGAACGTGATTATTTATATCAATGTATTAAAAGGAACTTACGAGAAACGCGGCCACTATGAAATGGTGGAGAAAGTTGGACTCTACTGGCACTTTGTTGATCTGGTATGGGTATTCGTATTTACTTTCTTCTATCTGATCTAACCTATTACCCAAAATAAACATGGCACATACTGCAAATACCGATAACGAAACCCTGATGTACGAAAACAATCAGGAGATGCTATACCTTGGCGCCAGCCACGGAACCAAAGAAATTTGGAAGATATTCGGATGGTTGACTGTGATCACCATTCTCGATATCATCCTTTACTTTTCTATGAACCCAACCATGTTCAGAAACATCATCTTCGTGGTGTTCGGAATCGTGAAGGCATACCTCATTGTTGGTTACTTCATGCACATGAAACATGAAAGATTGAACCTGGCTTTGTCCATTATCGTCCCTGTTCTTTTTATCCTTGGATTGATATTCGGACTGCTTTATGAAGGCAACTTCTGGAGCACAATATAAAGAATGAAGAAATACGGATTTATTATCGCTTTGGCAATCCTTGCGATTCCAGCATTATGGCTTTTTTTATTGAAGGATGGCGAGATTGTCTCCTCTCCATTGGCCATTTACGGTGAGCGATACTACGATAACAAAATCGGAGATACGGTATATCATACCATCTCCGATTTTTCATTTATAGACCAGGAAGGCGATTCTTTCAGCAAGTCAGATCTACAGGGCAAAATTTATGTGGCGAATTTCTTTTTCACCCATTGCCCGGATATCTGTCCCACGATGATGAGCAACCTTCAGTTTGTCTACAACAAATACAAAGAATCTCCAGATATCCGCTTTGTTTCCATGACCGTAGACCCCAAAAGGGATTCGGTTCCGGAATTAGCGAAATACGGATACGATCTGGGAGCCAATCCTAAACGCTGGTACCTGGCAACCGGAAGCAAACAAATGCTGTACAGTGCCGCAGAATACGATTACCTGCTTGCAAGCGTGGAAACTCCGCTGGAAACTGCATTTATCCATAGCGATATGGCGGTTTTGATTGACAAAGATTTTCGCATTCGCGGATTTTACAAAGCAACCGATTTTAATGAAATGCGTCGTCTGTCAGATGATATCAAGGCCCTCGTAGTAGAATACCATGCAAGAAACTAAATTGAAGTATAAGAAGGGAATTATTGCTCTTTCCGTTATTATTCCCCTTGCTGTTGCCGCATTGTTTCAATTAAAAATTCCAGGAGTTGATCTCAGCTTCCTGCCCCCCATTTACGCAAGCATCAACGGATTGACAGCCATTTTACTCGTTATAGCTGTTACAGCAATTCGTAAGGGAAAAAGAAAATTGCACGAACGTCTGATGAAGACGAATATCATACTCTCTTCTCTGTTTCTGCTTATGTATGTTGCTTACCATATAACCAGCGACACAACGCATTACGGAGGTACCGGTTTCATGAAAGGATTTTATCAATCTATTCTGGCCAGCCATATTCTGTTAAGTATCATCATCATTCCAATGGTGCTAATAACCTATGTCAGGGCATTGAGTGAGCAATTCGACCGCCATAAAAAACTCGCCAGGATAACCTACCCGATCTGGTTGTATGTGGCGGTAACCGGTGTGATGGTTTATGTGATGATTTCACCTTATTACGTTTATTAATCTGTATCTTCGAATCATGAAAAGGATTTTATATTCTCTTGTCGCTTTTCTTCTCTCAACGGCCTGGATATTGGCTCAATGCCCAATGTGCAAAACGGCTGTAGAATCCAACCTGAATAACGAAGGGGCTACCGCTGGTCTCGGATTGAATGATGGCATTCTCTATTTGCTTGCTGCACCTTATTTACTCATCGGTGGAGTGATCTTCTTCTGGATCCGCAACCGCAAAAAACAAATGGCCTAAGGTCTATGTGCACAGACAAAGCTCCCTCAGGCTTTAGTGCCTTTCGTCAATATAAATGTCCGCGATGCCGCCGCGGGAAAATGTTTACCCACTCTGTTTTCAGCCTTGGCAAATTCCAGGAAATGCACCTGCATTGCCCGGTATGTGCAGTTAGCTTCGAACCCGAAACAGGTTTCTATTGGGGTGCCATGTATATTTCGTATGCCATTACAGTAGCAATGAGCGTAGCCATTGGTTTAGCCATGCGCATCATTTTGGGCGAAGGAGTGGATATCAATTGGTATATCGGAGTGATTATCGCAGTCATGATATTATTGTCGCCCGTGAGTTTCCGTCTTTCGCGTGCCATTATGCTTCATCTTATTTCCAATATCAAATACGATCCCGAATTTGAATGGGATGGAAAGCTTTTGGATGAACAAGAAGTGATTAAGTAAGAAAGATGCGGGTAGACAAAATCCAGAATCAATTGGATTGAACTGCTCTGAAATACCCAACACTTTATGCCAATTTAACGGCCTCTGTCATCTAAATGCTTATATTCGACACCACTAAAAACACTACCATGAGTACCAATAAATCTGCCTTTCCAAGTGACATTGAAATTGCCCAGCAAGCCAACATGCGTCCGATTAAGGATATAGCCGAAAATTTGGGGATTTCTGAAGAGCAAATTGAATTGTACGGCCGCTACAAGGCCAAGCTTCCCTTGAGCTTAATCAATGAAGCCAAACTGGCACAAAGTAATTTGGTATTGGTTACTGCCATTACCCCCACTCCTGCCGGAGAAGGAAAAACAACCACCAGTATCGGGTTGAATGAAGGACTGAACAAGCGTGGCAAAAAAGCCATGGCCGTATTGCGCGAACCTTCCCTGGGGCCAGTATTCGGAATCAAAGGTGGGGCTGCCGGCGGCGGCTATGCTCAGGTGGTGCCGATGGAAGACATCAATCTTCATTTTACAGGCGATTTCTCAGCGATTGAAAAGGCCAACAACCTGCTGGCCGCCCTGATCGACAACAATATTCAGAATAAGAAATTCGGACTCGGTATCGATCCTCGTACTATTGTTTGGAAACGGGTGATGGATATGAACGACCGGGCCTTGCGCCATATCGTCATTGGAATCGGAGGAACAGCCAATGGAATTCCAAGAGAAGATGGCTTCAATATTACGGCCGCGTCAGAAGTTATGGCCATTCTCTGTATGGCAAATGATTTTGAGGATCTGAAAGCCCGCCTCGGAAATATTTATGTGGGCAATACCTTTGATGGCAAAGCCATTTATGCCCGAGACCTGAAGGCAGAAAATGCAATGGCCATTCTATTAAAAGATGCCATTAAGCCAAACCTGGTTCAGACCTTGGAAAACAATCCGGTGATTATTCACGGCGGACCATTTGCCAATATCGCCCAGGGAACGAATACCATTCTCGCCACCAAGATGGGCTTGTCGCTCGCTGATTACGTGGTTACAGAAGCTGGCTTTGGTGCAGATCTGGGTGCGGAGAAATTCATTGATATTAAATGTGCTTCCAGTGGATTGCGTCCGAAAGCAATCGTCCTTGTAGCCACCATCCGCGCGCTACGTCATCATGGTGGTGCACCTGCGGAAGAATACAATACACCAAGCATGGAACGCGTTCGCAACGGTTTCCAAAACCTGGCCAAGCATATAGAGAACTGCAAGAAATATGGCTACCACCCAGTAGTTGCCATCAATGCATTTCCAAGCGATACAGACGAAGAAGTGCGCTTTGTTCAGGAGCAATGCGAGGCAGCTGGTTGTAAAGCCGTTGTTGCCCGTGGATTTGCTCAGGGAGGAAATGGAATGACAGAACTTGCTGATGCCGTTATTGCTGAAGTGGAAAGCGGCCGCGGACAGTACAAGCAAATTTACGACTGGAACATGTCGGTAAAAGATAAGATTGCAACAGTAGCCCGCGAAATTTACGGTGCCACCGATGTAAAATATTCTGCAGAAGCAGCCAGCGGACTTCGTAAGATTGAGAAACTGGGGTTGGACAAATTGCCTATTTGCATGGCTAAAACTCAGAAATCTTTCTCAGATGATGAAAAGAAACTGGGTCGTCCGGAAGGCTTTAGTATCACTGTGAGGAATTTTGAATTTGCTGCAGGTGCAGGATTTATCATTCCGATACTCGGACAAATGATGCGCATGCCAGGATTGCCAGCCATTCCTGCATCAGAAGGCATGACCATTGATGAGAATGGAGTGATTTCCGGACTGTCTTAATTATATGCACGCTCTTTGCTAACCATGGCATTACTGAAACGATTGCAAAAAAGGAAGAGAAGAGAATTAAGCCAAAAGGACCGTGGCGACCGAAATACCCGGGACTTTTGGCGGGGATTTTAATCGTCACAGGCAGTAGTCTCTCCTATTTCCTTTAGGACGATGGAATGATTGCAGCGCCGCCTTTTATGCTGGTAGGGATGGGGATTTATGTGCTCATCGTTGCGCGGCTGGAGAAAAGAAAAAAATGAGCAAGGAGCTTTGGATAAATCTTCCTGTCCGAGACATTGCCATCTCACGTGAATTTTATCGGAAAATCGGTTTCTATGAACTCGAAGAACACCGAAACAACCCGACTATGCTTGCCTTGTGTTTTGGTACTAAATAGTCATGCTCTTCCCGAGAGAAACCTTTGAGAAGTTTGCCGGGAACAAAAGTACAGATGCAAACGAATCCTGTGAAACCCTGCTTTCCTTCGATGCGGAGTCTCAGGAAGAGGTCGATGCATTGCACACCCGACTTATCAATGCCGGTGCATTTATTTTCGGTGAGCCAGGATGGGTAGATGGATGGATGTACGGTTTAGGTTTCAGCGACCCGGACGGCCATCGATGGAACATGCTTTACATGAATCGGTGATTTTTTCTTCTTAAATCTCCAATCTACGTGTATTTTCGGAGCATGAATCGGAGATTACTTATTTGCTGGGTGTTCCTCTGCCTTTCAATCCAACTTATTGCACAGGCACAGACTAATTTAGATGTCAATAATGTAAGTGCCCGTATTGTTTCTAACGGAAGTTTATTTTGGGATATGAACGGTACTTCTCAATATAATGTTCCAAAAGTTGTCGCTGGTAGTGGTGATATTAAAAAGTCCCCAATTTTTATGGCAACACTTTGGTTGCATGCAATCGATAGCAATGGGGATACATTAATTTCTGTCGACTTGTATCATCAAAAGGGAACAGATTTCGGTCAAGGTGTACTTCCCCCTGGCGCAGGCTTGGGTTTTACGCCAATTTTAGATCAACGAATATTTAATCTATCAAGAACGGATATACAAGAAATCAACCTAGACACCTCAAATATTACTCAGGATATAAAAGATTGGCCAACATACTATGTTTATAAAGGAGATACCGTAAGGCTTGCCCCTTATGTAGACGTGAATCACGATGGGTATTACAATCCAAAAGACCAGGATTATCCATTTGTCTATGGGGATCAATCTTTGCTTTTTTATTACCATGACATGGTACCACATGCATTGAGTAAATCAAAACCATTAGGTATACAAATCCAGGCACAAGCATATGCATTTGCAACCAATGACAAAATCAATGATTATGTCTTTGTTCAATACAAAATAATTAGTCAGAATCAGGACTTAAGACAATTTAGAGTTGGAGTATTTTCAGACTATGATTTGGGAAACTATAGTGATGACTATGTTGCTACAGATACGAGTCGAAACATGACCTTTGTTTATAACGGAGACAATGATGACGAAGGAATTACGGGTTATGGCTTAAATCCTCCTGCATTCGCAACAGTTTTTATTAATCAACCCTTGTGTGCTTCATGTATGATGCAAAATTCAGACAGTAGTGACTTTCGTACTCCCAACAATGAAATTGAATTCAGGAATGCATTATATGGTTTGTCCACTTCGGGCGATAGCATGGAAATCAATGCCCCTGGATTTCCTGCTGGCACTCACTCTCAATATCATTTTACCGGAATGCCGGGAGCCGGTCAAAATGGATGGAGCATGGACAATGACCCACGTTTCCAACCAGACGATTACCGGATGATGGGTATTACAGGCCAGGATAGTCTGATGCAAGGAGATACTTTTCGCCTTTTATTGCTATTTGCCTACGCCCGAACAAACACAGGTGGAGCTATTGGCAGTGTTCAAAAACTTCAAAATGATGTCGATGATATTTTTAACCGGTGGTTTACCAAACCTCAAATCCCCGCAAATTGCTTTTCACAGGGAAAGAAATCTGGAAGTGGGGTTGACTTTGTGCTACCGAAAGACGAAATACGACTAGCCAATATATATCCCAATCCCGCCAACAATCACCTGCAGATTGAATTAATCTCAGATGAACGGCTTGTCCGCTATTCGATCTACAATTCGAACGGACAAACTATTCAATCCGGCTCCTCACAGGGCGATTTTACAGTGGAGGTTGCATCACTTCCAAATGGTATTTATTTCCTGAGACTGGAGGATGCTGAGCTGGAACGTCAAGAAAGCTTTAAGTTCATTCTCCAGCATTAGTAATGCTATAAAAAATAAAGGGACCCAATAATTGAGTCCCTTTTTTTGGCTATAAGAAGGATAAACTAGTCTTCACCAACTTCCACCTTTTGCTCGACTTTTCCAGTCATAGCTAATTCTTTCACCTGACGTTCAATTTCTTCGGCTAATTCTGGGTTATCGCGAAGCAACTCTTTTACTGAATCGCGGCCCTGTCCGAGCTTTGTATCGTTATAAGAGAACCAGGACCCGCTCTTCTTCACAATTCCAAAATCCACACCGAGGTCAACGATTTCGCCCACTTTGGATATACCAGCCCCGTACATGATATCAAATTCTACGACACGGAATGGGGGAGCTACTTTGTTCTTCACTACCTTTACTTTGGTTCGGTTACCTACCACATCGAGTCCGTCTTTAAGTTGTCCGATGCGACGAATATCCAAACGAACTGAGGCATAAAATTTAAGCGCATTTCCTCCGGTGGTGGTTTCCGGATTACCGAACATCACCCCGATTTTCTCACGCAGTTGATTGATAAATATGCAAATACAATTGGTTTTATTGATTGCCCCCGTGAGTTTTCTCAATGCCTGAGACATCAAACGGGCCTGAAGTCCCATTTTTGATTCGCCCATCTCCCCTTCCAGTTCAGCCCGGGGAACAAGGGCTGCTACAGAGTCAATTACAATGATATCAATTGCACCCGAACGAATCAGGTTCTCTGCGATTTCCAAAGCCTGTTCTCCATCATCCGGTTGTGCTATCAGGAGGTTCTCTGTATTGATTCCCAATTTTTCCGCATAATACCGGTCAAACGCGTGTTCCGCATCAATAAAAGCAGCCATTCCTCCGTTTTTCTGGGCTTCGGCAATCGTATGCATGGCTAATGTTGTTTTACCAGAGGATTCCGGACCATATATTTCAATAATTCTTCCGGTAGGAAATCCTCCCACACCCAAGGCAATATCCAGGCCCAGGGAACCTGTAGATATTGTTTTTATCCCTTCCACCTTCGCATCATCCGACATACGCATCACGACCCCTTTTCCGTAGTTCTTTTCCAGTTTATCTATTGTAAGTTGAAGCGCTTTCAACTTTTCTTTGTTATCCGCAGTTGCCATAGTTCAAATTCTTTCACCAAAAGTAGCACAGGGATTATTTAAAACCTGTCAGGAAAATGTACAAGTTGTCAACGAATTGTCAAAAACTAAAAAGTTTACTTCGCCGCGATCTGGCGGAGGTGGTGTTTTAAGATGTCCGACGACAGACACCAGATACCAGACACAAGTGCGAGGATTTAAGAGTTTGGGTTTAAGAGGAACTGGAAAAGCAGTGCGAGTCACTTCGAGCCTGTCGAGAAGTGATCTGCTAATTCACTTTCAGTTCTCGACAAGCTCGAACTGACTCAAGTTAATAACTTAGGTAATCCAATCCTAAGTTTATCAATTTTAACCTATTGCCCAATACCTTACACCAAACGACAGATAACAGACGTCAGACGCCAGTACCATGAACATCCCTAAATAAGGTTGACCGTTTTAGAGATGTTCAATCATTTTCAGGTTCGCCTGGCCGGATAAAATTAATTGAATTTATTACCAATAGAAGGATTTTCTGCTGCCGGTTTAAACATGCACTATCCGCATCCATTTACCCTGCAAAAACGCTCAACCTTAAACCATAAACAATAAACCAAAAACGGCCGGCAACCCCGGTAGCATCGCAATGCATTGCGATGCTACCGGATAATGCAATCCGCCACAAACCCTAGACAATAAACCATTAACCAAAACATCGCAACGCTTTAAGATTAAAAAACATGTAGCAAAACCATAAAATGAACACTATTGAACTATATGTATATTTGAGTACATGAAGCTTATCAGATTTGTTTTTCAATTCGTACTTATAGCACCTATTCTGACTTCAGGCCAATCTTCAAAAGTCATCCTCAAAAAATGCGCGAAAAATTATGATAACAAGTTAAACTTACCCATTCGGGTTGAGGAAATAAGAATTCACCCATGGGTATACAATGTGGATACGAGTTCCCTAATCATTTGGTACGATGAAAGTGCCCAAACCAAATATTTTCTCTTTACCAATCAATTATCGAAAATAAACAAAGACACTACCTGGAATTATAGTCTGGAGAAGTCACGCATGCAATTGCACCATTATTCGACAAAAAATCTTGAGAACCAAAGCTTCGGATTTCTACCATCGAATGAAAATGATCTAGCCATCCAACCTTTCCTATTTCGACTAAATAAAAAAACGCTTACACGTCTAGACACCTTTATAAATGGACGTCGTTGCTATCTCTTCACAATTCATTTTCCTGATCAAGTCGATAAAAGATTGAACCTTCGCATTTCAAGCAGATTCAGGCACCTCTGGATTGATTCTGCCACCTATGATATATGCAGGTTTGAAATAACTGAGAAATGGAATGGTCAAGACTTTTCTGATTGTTATAAACTAAATTATTTAAGCATCGATTCTTTTGAAAAAAAGAAATCAGCAGTACTAGATCATATCGATCCCAGTACTCTTCCAGAACAAATTACACAGACCGAATCCACTAAAAGCCTTGCTGTGGGCGACACCCTCTTTCCATTGATGTTTAAAAATATAGGTGGTGACTCCATCTCAATATTGCAATTGGGCAGATCTTCCTTGGTTTTAGATTTTTGGTACACTAGCTGTGGTCCATGTGTGGCCAGCATTCCAAATAATAATCGACTTGACAGTTTGATTCGAAGGTATGATTCTCAGGTTCTGGGAATCTCTGTTATAAATCAAAATGACAGCTTCTTGAATGCTTTTGCACGTTCGCACGACATACGGTACGACATATTGCAAAGCGATATGGTCACTGCTAAAAATTTGTATCGGGTACAATTCTTCCCGGAACTTATTCTAATCGACCGTTTCGGTATTGTGAAATATATTGAGCCGGGATACCACAATAAAATCAATCCTGAATTATTGATGGAAATTGAAGCATTAAAAAAACAGAATTAGTTCCAACTCACTACCGGCAAAAAACATAATCCCCGGAAGCAATTCATTGCGATGCTGCCGGATAATGCAATCCGCCACAAACAAGACACCCTAAACAATAAACTATAAACCATAAACCAAAAAGCCCCGGTCTCCCGAGGCGTCTTGTCAGGAATCGCTCGGCCCGGAAGGCCTGAGCGATATGTGTTAGAGCGATGCAATTATCACTCTGTATCCCAACGAAAGCATCTGTACATACCTGGGTTAAAGATATATTCCTGCAACAAATCCTATCCTGTTACACCGCTAAAACTCTAAACAATAAACCATAAACCATAAACCAAAAAGCCCCGGTTTCCCGAGGCGTCTTGTCAGTTATTTGTACTCTTACTGAGGACTATCGACCATTGACCGTCGACTGTTCCTAGTGAGTGGAAAGATAAGATGCAATACCTTCTGCGGTATCAACGAGTCCGTCTTTGCCTTTTTCCCAATCGGCCGGACATACTTCGCCTTTTTCCTCAAAATATTGAAGAGCGTCGATCATGCGCAATGCTTCGTCGATGCTACGTCCCAACGGAAGGTCGTTCACAATTTGGTGACGTACGATTCCTTCTTTGTCGATCAGGAACAATCCCCGGTAAGCCACTGCGTCGTTGCCATTATCGCCAATAAATACCATCTGGCCTTCTTCGGTGTAATCGTAGTATCCGGCCAATACACCGTAGTTATTGGCAATGGTCTTATTTACATCAGCAACCAATGGGAATTCAACCCCTTGTATTCCTCCATCGTTTTGAGGGGTATTTAACCAGGCCCAATGAGTGAATTTGGAGTCGATAGAACAACCTACAACCGCTGTTCCACGTTCTTCAAACTCTTTTATTCTCTTCTGAAATGCGATAATTTCTGTTGGGCATACAAAAGTGAAATCCAATGGATAAAAAAAGAATACCACATGTTTCTTTCCTTCGTATTGTGCCAGAGAAAAATTCTCTACAAAATCACCACCGTTCTCCACGGCGTCAGCCTCAAAATAAGGGGCCCTTTTTCCTACTAATACTGTCATATATTTTAAACTGATTATTCTAAAACAGGTGTTGTTTTAAAAGGTTTGGCAAAGTTACCAAACCAGAATACCGGAAGCAAACAATCCGGGCACAAAGGCTATTAACATTTTGTGAATGACTTCTTTCGGGCTTCTGACTCTGGCGTATACCTTTGTGGAACTCATGGGCCAACGAATTGTTGTACGATCCTATCTGGTGCTTCTCCTCGCCTGCCTGATACTATTGGTGGTGCAATGGGCCTACCCCTTTCTTCCTTTCCTGAACGAATATTTCAAGAACAGCAATTTCATTACCTATTACTTAAAAACGGATGATCCGGGAATCATGGTTGCAGAACCAATCGATAGCTCCGTGTTCGATCAACTGGACAGTTTACCAGACAGCACCGAATTGCTGGCAGATACTGCCACCGTTTCAGACAGCTTACCTCCATTGGCCTATGTAGATGAAGCCTGGTTTGCCAATGATTCGGCCGTTATTCCCGACACAGCCAACCTCGCCCACCTGAGAAAATTCTTCGATGCGCTGAATGCTTTGAAAAAAGATCCGGGCAAAAAAGTACGGATCTCCTATTGGGGCGATTCGATGATTGAAGGCGATCTGATCACCCAAACCATTCGTGCGAAATTCCAGAAGCTATTTGGCGGGTCAGGCGTAGGATTCGTTCCATATATTTCAATCACGGCAGGATTCCGCAGAACTGTGGTCCACAAATTTGGAGGTCCCTGGGAATATTTTTCTCTGGTGAAAAATGCCAAGATGAAAAAGGCGCCGTTCGGACTCAACGGTGAATACATGATTGAGGAGCCCGACAGCAATTCAAGTCCGCTGTATGCCAGCTTTGCTGCACCGAAAGGAAAAAAAGGATGGAAGCAAATGCGACTCTTCTATGGCAAGGGTTCGAAAAAGGCAATTGCTATGGTGAGTCTTAACCATAACCCGGCTCAAACTTTTCCTTTGAATGATACTTCCCTGGTGAGTCAGATTCTACTCAAAGACACCCTGATCAATTTTGCGCGCATTCAATTAGACTCGGCAGGCAACACCTTATTCTATGGAGTCAGCTTGGAAAGCGAAAATGGCGTCATTCTCGATAACCTGAGCCTGCGTGGAAATTCAGGAATGGCCCAAACACGCATCTCCACCCCTATGCTCAAAGGATTTAATTCCTATCTGAAACCGGATTTGATTGTATTGCACTTTGGCATCAATGTGATTAGTGCAAGTACGATGAAATATGGCTGGTACGAGCATGCCATGACCCGGGTGGTACGGCATTATCAAAAATGTTTCCCTCAAGCTTCCATCTTATTGATTGGAGTAGCCGACAAAGGATTCAAAAAAGGAGATGTAATGGTAAGCGATCCTTCGGTTTACCGGGTGCTGAAAACCCAATACAAAGTGGCTAAAAAAACAGGCGTGGCTTTTTGGAATCTGTATTCTGCCATGGGTGGAGAAGGCTCTATGATTGAATGGACCGAAGCTGAAAAACCTTTGGCCAATAAAGATTATACCCACCTGAATTTTCGCGGAGCGAATGCGGTGGGAAATATGTTGTATGACTTTTTAATGGAAGCGAATAAAGAATGAGGAAAGGAATTGGACTGCTGGCAGTATTGATAGGATGGATGGGTAGCGTAACTGCGCAAAGCGATTCAGTGCTTCATGCGGAATATCCCTTTCTGCTTACCGACAGCAACAGAATTGAACAGGTCCATGCGTTGGACGGTTTTTACGGAAAACTGAATGAATTGAATGAAGGAAAACGGAAGCAGGTTCGCATTGTTCATATTGGCGATTCGCACTTGCAGGCTGATTATTTCAGTGGTGAATTGCGTCGCCTGTTGCAACTGGTTTTCGGGAATGCGGGACGCGGTTTTGTTTTTCCCTATCGGGCTGCAAAAACAAATGGTCCTGCCGATTATAAAACCGGCGCTTATGGAAAATGGGATTCCAAACGGGTGGTATTTCCCGACCAGGATTTGCCTATCGGACTGGGTGGAATCACCCTGAGTTCATCCGATACCGATGCACTGGTGTATCTCAGATTAAGCGACGAAGAAGCTTTGAATTATCAGTTTGATAAAGTCACAGTTTTTCGACAGCCAGGACGTCAGTATTTTGATTTGGCGCTGGGCGTGGACATCCCTGATATCAAACAAAGCAATAGCATGGACGGCTACCGCTTTCATACCGTGAGAAGCGGCGAAAATTTGGGTATCATTGCCCGGAACAGCCATACCACAGTGAGCCAAATCAAAGACTGGAATCATTTGCACAGCGATTTGATTCGTCCCGGACAAAAACTCATTGTTGGTGTGGTATACCGTCCCGTTGTTCAGCAAGACATCGATTATAACGACATATACTGCCTGCCCGCAAGTGATGGACCGGTGGCTGTGGCATGTTTACTTCCCAGTTTATCGACCAGTGTATACATTCGGCACCTTCCCGCCAACGAAACACAGCAATCGGGAATCATCTACGGAATCAGCCTCGAAAACACCCGGAGCAATGGCATACTTTATCATACTCTCGGAGTGAATGGCGCGCAGTTTTCGCATTACTGCAAGGCCGCTTATTTTACTGAGCAAGTCAGTGAACTGAAACCCGACCTCATCATCTACTCATTGGGCACAAATGAATCCTTTGCCACGGAATTAAACGAAACCGAGTTTTACGGATGGATGGACAGTCTGGTAAGCACCCTGGCTGCAAAAAACCCAGGAGCTGCCATCTTGCTTTGCAGTCAGCCCGACACTTACAAACGTCGCCGCTACAAAAACCCCCGTAACCTCATGATTCAATCTACTATAAAGAGCTATGCAGAGAACCGATATGCCGCTTTTTGGGATTTGAATACGGTGATGGGTGGTTATGGGTCTATGATCTCCTGGTATCATGCCGGACTAACAGCCCGCGATAAAGTCCATTTCAGTGCCTCGGGTTACCGTTTGCAGGGACAACTATTGTTTAACGCTTTATTTGAAGGTTATGAAGCTTACCGAGCTGCTGGACATCCATAAACTCAGGGAAATCTTCATTTACAATCCCAAGGAACCGATGGTATTCAGCAGCGGACTTTTTCTGCTGTTGTTCCTCGTTTTTTTCGGTGTCTATATTCTCATCCGAAAACAAAAGACATTGCAGGTCTTATACACTGCCCTGTTTTCGCTCTTCTTCTATTATAAAAGCTCCGGATTCTATTTTTGGGTACTGATACTTTCCACCCTGATCGATTACCAGATTGGCAACCTGCTCTATAGGGAAACGCGGCAAAATATCCGACGGCTCTATCTCAGCTTCAGTCTTATCAGCAACCTGGGTATTCTCTGCTACTTTAAATATGCCAACTTTGGGATACATAACTGGAATTTACTGACCGGAAGTGATTATTCGAACCTGGATATTTTCCTTCCGGTGGGCATATCTTTCTATACCTTTCAGACCCTCAGCTACAGTATAGACATATATCGCCGGCAGCTCGTTCCAGCTAAAAACATACTGGATTTTGGATTTTTCGTTTGTTTCTTTCCTCAGTTGGTGGCGGGCCCGATTGTACGGGCCGCCGATTTCATCCCGCAGATATACAAGCGACTTGAGCTGACCAGGGCCGATTTGGGAAAGGCTATGATACTTATATGCGGAGGACTGTTTAAAAAGGTGGTGATCAGCGATTATCTGTCGGTGAATTTTGTCGACCGTGTTTTCGACAACCCGTTACAATACGGTGCCTTTGAAAATTGGTTGGGAGTATATGGCTATGCCTTTCAGATCTACTGCGATTTTAGTGGCTACAGTGATATGGCCATTGGGCTTTCGATTCTGATGGGCTTTCATCTGCCTGATAACTTCAATTCACCATATCAATCCAGCAGCATCACCGAATTCTGGCGACGCTGGCATATTTCATTGAGTTCATGGTTGCGCGACTACCTGTACATTCCTCTCGGTGGCAACAGAAAAGGGAAAATCAGAACCTATATCAATCTTCTGCTCACCATGCTGATAGGCGGACTCTGGCATGGAGCCAGCTGGAAGTTCGTTGCCTGGGGAGGCATTCACGGGAGTGTATTGGCCATTGAAAAACTCTTTTTCCGACAATTCCCGCCGGGACAAAGCCAATGGAGAAAGGTGCTGGGCGTTATTCTTACATTTCATATTGTATGTTTTGCCTGGATCTTTTTCCGGGCCAGCGACTTTGCCACTTCTGAATTAATTATTCGTCAGATGATTGGTGGAGGCAACGAGGTTCCGCTGCAAGAGCTGTTCCTTAGCTACAAAAGAATTATCGGACTGATCGTGTTGGCTTTTGTCCTGCACTTCATTCCGAATACCCGCATTCGTCGCTGGATGGATTATTATGGCAATCTTCCATTGGTGGTTCAGGCTTTGTATGTATCTATCAGCATTTGGATCGCAGTGCAGGTCGCTCAGGCCGATGTATTGCCCTTTATTTACTTTCAGTTTTAGTGAAAAGGAAAATTGGTATATTGTTTAAAATGAATCGCAAAGGGGGATTGCTGTTTTTACTTTGGTTGCTGGGCACCGGAGTGCAGGCGCAGTATCTGGAATTTCAGAAATATGCCTGGCAATTCTTCGATACCAGCAATTCGGAAGTGCCTTCCAACTTCATTACCGATTTATATCTAGATGATGAAGAAAATATCTGGATCAGCAGTACTGGCGATCCATTAATCCGTATTACCCGGGGAGGCAGATGGGAAGATGTGGCAAAATCAGGCCGGGCTTCAGGCTGGTGGATGAATGATTGGACTCAAACGACCCATGGCCGGTATATCATTGCCGGACAATTCGGCTATGTGCTCTTTTTTAATTTTGCTTACAACCAGTTTGACACCTTAGGCATTCCCAAAGAATCGCCAAGTGTGATCAACTCCAACTCCGAAGGCGTGGTATTGGTCGGATGCGTAGGAGGGAATAAAAGCACGCATAATCTGTATCAAATTGTCAACGGCCGCACGGTAACGAGCATGAACGACCGCTTTGGTGATGTGTTTTGCATTTACATAGAAGACAATGGAGACGCTCTGGTAGCCTTTCGTGAAGGATTGTATCGCTACAGCAAAAGAAGCGACGGAACCTATTCCACGAAACCCAGGAAGTTGGGCGATTTTGCCTATTATCAGATTGCCAAAGACGACAATGGAGTAATATGGGGAACATGCATGGACGACGGATACCTTCATCGCTTCGATGGCAAATGGGCGGTGATTAAAGGAGGCCCCCATGATTTAATGTGCTCATACAAAGGCGAAGAACGCTATGTGGCGCATAATCTGGTCATTCTTCCGGATGGCAGGGTGATGATATCGACTCAATTCAACTCGGGAATTGCGGTGTATAACGGAGAATACTGGCGTGGCTATAAGCCGGATTTAAAAGTAAAGGGCGATGGAATCACCCGCTTACTGCTCGGTCCGGATGGCAGCATTTGGTGCGGTACCTCAAAGAACGGATTGGCCGTATTTCGTCCTGCCATACTGATCAAACCTCGGAAAAAACGGATACGAAAGAAATTCGAAGAAGAGTCAGTCCCGGATTCATTAATGGTATTCAAAGAACCGGTGAAAGACGGCACGGCTCCTCCATACATTCCCGATAGAAGCCGAAAAGTTATTACCCATCAAAGCATTTCTACCTTTGAAGATTCCATTTTGGTTAAGGTGTGGGATTCACAGAAGATTGATGGAGATACTATCTCGCTGTACTGCAATGGAAAACCATTGATTTATCACCAACCCCTGACCGCCAAAAAAGACAGCTTTTGGTTCCCGCTGAAAGAAGGGGAAAATGAATTGTTGCTCTATGCTCACAATCTCGGAAGCATTCCCCCGAATACGGTGACCATCATCATTCAACTTGGAAATAAGGTTTTAAATGCCGAATTGAACTCCGATCTGAATACCTGCGAACGTCTGGTAATCCGCAAAAGAAGGAGGGACGGAAGTGCGTATTGAAAGTACTTGAGTAGGGAGTACATGAGTAGGAAGATGAGAGACTTTGCGACATTGAGACATTGAGACATTGAGACTTTGCGACATTGAGACATTGAGACTTTGCGACATTGAGACTTTGCGACATTGAGACTTTGCGACTTTGAGACATTGAGACATTGAGACAAGAATCTGCCGTTTTATACAATCCTGACGGGGTAGAATTGAGGTTCAGTTTGAGATCAAGCTTGAGTTCGGAGATTGGCGAAGTTGGACCCCGAAGGGGTCGCCCAAAAGAAGAGACAAGAGACGAGAGACGAGAGACAAGAGACTGGCGTCCCTGTCTGCCATTTCAGGGGCTTTTTTTTGCATTTACTACGTACGCATTTCAAATCATTTCTATCTTGATTTTTGAACCAAATGAATCATGAGTCGTAAAGAACACCTCGAATTTTGCAGTGTAGGGATCAACCAATCTTTTGATACAAAACTTGGAATCGATTGCGGACCGACTCAAAAGATAGCTGACTTTGAAGCCAGCCGTGCAGAATACAGACAGGACCAGAACCCCGCCGTTCATACGAAGCTGGCGTTTCATACTTAGAAACTTTCAACCTGGTTCTTTTGGGGATGATGTTCGAATTTATGCGGGAAAATTTCAGTCAGATGGACATCCTCTTTTATGGTATTGCCTTGTACGAAGGATTCCGCTTTTCTCCGGGGCAATTGAGTGCGGAAGCCATGCTGGAGGATCAAAAACCTTCTGAAGCATAACGGATATTCTGCTTCATCTTCTCAAAACCTGCACGCTTCAAAGGAGTCGCTTCAAAAACTTTATTGAAAGCAGATTCATCCATCTCCTGCCACTTCTCCTTCGTCCAGTTTAAAAAGGCTTTTGGCTGAAAGTCTGCTTCGTTATTTTTTTGAGCAAAGCGGTTCCAGGGACATACCTGTTGGCAGATATCACAACCGAAGGCCCAGCCATCCATCTTACCCTGAAATTCCTGAGGTATAGCCTCTTTGAGTTCAATGGTGAGATAGGAAATGCATTTCTCAGCAGCCAAATGATACGGTGTGATTGCCTCGGTAGGACATGCATCGATACAGGCTGTGCAGGTTCCGCAATAATCCCTGATTGGCGCATCTGCCTCCATTTCAAGATCGATGATTAATTCCGCCAGAAAGAAATAGCTTCCCTGCTGCTTGTTGATCAGCAGAGTATTTTTGCCCGTCCAGCCCAAGCCCGACTGAGCTGCCCACTGCTTTTCCATGACCGGCGCCGAATCTACGAAAGCTCTTCCCTGTAACTGCCCGTATTCAGCTTCCAATTTCTGCATTAATTGAAGCAGACGTTTCTTGACAACCTTGTGATAATCCCGGCCCAGTGCATAGCTAGCCACTTTGGGGGCAGTCGGGTCTTCTGCCACCACCGGATTATGATAATTAAATAACAAGCTGACCACCGTTTTCGCACCCGGGACCAACAAGCGAGGGTCCAGTCGTTTTTCAAAATGATTGGCCATATAAGCCATCTGGCCATGATGGTTTGCAGACAGCCATTGCTCCAAGCGTCCAGCCTCTTCTTCCAAAAAACGCGCTTCAGATACCCCACAAAAGCTGAAACCCAATTCACGGGAAATATTTTTCAGCCATTGGCTCCTTTTCTGAAGTTGCAAGGTATTCATCAGGCATTGAAAAGGTCAGAATTTCCCCGGGTATTCATTTTTCCCAAATGCTTGTATGCCTTTTCTGTTACTTCGCGACCCCGAGGGGTGCGCACCATATAGCCTTCCTGAATCAGAAATGGCTCATACACTTCTTCAATGGTTCCTGCCTCTTCTCCAACAGCCGTCGCAATCGTTGTTAAGCCTACGGGTCCGCCTTTAAATTTATCGATGATAGTCAGAATTATCCGGTTGTCCATCTCATCCAAACCATGACTGTCTACGTTCAGTGCATTGAGCGCCATTTTTGCGATGTCGACGGTAATGGTTCCATCCCCTTTGATTTGGGCGAAGTCGCGGGTTCTTCTTAGCAAGGCATTGGCAATACGGGGAGTTCCTCTGCTTCGACGGGCAATCTCAAAAGCGGCATCTTCCTTAATGGGACTTTTCAGAATGCCGGAAGAACGCTCCACAATGCGGGTAAGCAGCTTGGCATCATAATATTCGAGCCGCGCGGTAATACCAAAACGTGCACGCAGTGGGGAAGTAAGCAGTCCGGATCGGGTGGTGGCACCAATCAGGGTAAAGGGGTTGAGTGTCAGCTGCACAGAACGCGCATTGGGACCGCTTTCCAACATAATATCTATCCGAAAATCTTCCATGGCAGAATACAGGTATTCTTCCACCACCGGACTCAATCGATGGATCTCATCTATAAACAAGACATCCCCTTCATCCAAATTGGTTAGCAGACCGGCCAAATCGCCCGGTTTCTCCAAAACGGGCCCGGAAGTCATCTTGATTCCGGCTTCCAATTCATTGGCAATGATATGCGACAGGGTGGTTTTGCCAAGTCCCGGAGGCCCATGAAGCAACACATGATCCAGCGCTTCACCTCTCAGTTTGGCTGCCTTCACAAAAATCTTCAGATTCTCCAAAATCTTATCCTGCCCGGCAAAGTCCTCAAACTCACTGGGTCTTAACACCTTTTCTACATCCCTGTCCAGGGGATCGAGGTGCTCATCGTCCGCATTGATTAAATCATTCCGCACCTTTCAAAAGTAATGCAACCCCGGCAGCATTTCAATCATCTGTGTTTTGCATCTTTGCTGTTCAAGAGATGGAATACTTTTTGAAAAAAATGCTGATTATGTTAAAAGCGTACCACCGTTATATATATTCCTTCCTGGCCCTGATATTTGCCGCCTCCTCTTTCGCACAGATTGATTTGTCGGAGAATTATGAAATGAAAAGAGGCTGCTTGTATATTAAAAACAGGCAGCTTGATTTTGGAATCATTCATGAGGAAGACGGTGTTCAGACCTTAAAATTCATTGGTTGGAATATTGCCAAAGACCCCTTGGTTATTACCAAGCTTATGGTATCCTGCGGTTGCACGGAAGTAATCGCGAGCAAAGACACCCTTCTGGCCGGCGATTCGGTTGTGATCTATGTCAACTACAACCCCAAAGGCAAGAGCGGAAGCTTCGAAGAGCCCATTTTTGCTTTCAACACCGGCATCCCGTATCAAGTGTATCTGGGAGTGAAAGGAGAAGTGATTCCCAAGCCCCAAACCATTGCCGACCAGTACACGGTGGATTTGGGAAACCTAAAAATGAATAGCGCTTACTATGATTTTGGCTTCATGTATCAGGATGATATTGATACCTTCGAGATCAAAATGTACAATTCCGGAGATCGCCCGATTCAGTTGAAAGGTATTATCGGACGGCCGGCATACATTCTTTTGAATAATAATAGAAGTGTCATACTGCCCAAGCAGGAAGGCACCATTCAAATCATTTACGATGCCCGGCAGGTGAACGAATACGGCGACATGATTCATTACCTGACTCTGGTTACCGATGATCCCTATGTTCCGGAAGTCCCATTAAACGTCAACGCACATATCCTGGAACGTTTCCCCAGGCAGACCCGCCGGAGAAAAAGACACAACCCTGTGAGTGACTGGAATACCCAGGAATACAATTACGGTAAAATCCTGCAAGGCGATACGATGAGGACCCGCTTCGTATTGAGAAATGATGGAAAAAGACCACTGATTATTCATAAAATTCAGCCTTCCTGCGGTTGCACGGGCGTGGAAGCTGACAAAATGGAAATTTCATCCGGCGATTCTGCCGTTATTTCAGTAGCCTTTCATACATCCGGACGTGTTGGCGAAGACACGAAATTTATCACCGTGATTACCAACGATCCGGCACACCCGGTTTCCAAATTGTATCTGAAAGGAGAAATTGTGGAAAACCCCAATGCCCTCTAGGCATTGCTTTTGTATGTTTGAGGATCAGATTCTCAAACAATAAAAGTGATGTTGAAGAAATACCTCCTATTCTCAATTGTATCCCTGACATGCGGTTTCAGCGGAGCCTGGATTTTCTCATTGTCTCAAAAGACAGAATCATCTCAAACAATACCTGTCGACAGCAGTCAGTATGCATTCCACTCAGCAAATTACAGCGCATCCAGCCTCAATTTGGGGAATGTAGAATTTGTAGACGCATCGAAAAAAAGCACCCCCTGTGTGGTTTATATCAAAACAGTTTCTCCTGCACAGGTCTCTTCTTATTGGGATGATTGGTTCAATCTCTTCGGACAAAGAGGCGAACAAACCAGCTCCGGATCGGGTGTAATCGTTAGCGAAGATGGATACATTGCCACCAACAACCATGTGGTCGATGGAGCCACATCCATTGAGGTAATATTAAACAATAATCGTTACGTCTATCCTGCCAAGGTTATTGGCACCGATCCTTCCACCGATCTGGCATTATTGAAGATTGATGCCGAAGGACTCCCTGCCATTGCATTTGGCAATTCAGAAGAGGTCGAAATTGGAGAATGGGTGCTGGCCGTGGGAAATCCCTTTAACCTCACTTCCACTGTGACCGCTGGAATTGTAAGTGCCAAAGGTCGAAATATCAATGTGGTGAGTAATCAGTTTCCCATTGAGAGTTTTATTCAAACCGACGCGGCCATTAACCCCGGGAATTCGGGAGGAGCTTTGGTCAATCTCAAGGGCGATTTAATTGGAATCAACACCGCCATTGCTTCCCGCACCGGAGCATACAATGGATATGGTTTTGCTATTCCGGTGAATATTGTGAGCAAAATCATCAAAGACCTGAAAGAGTTTGGAGAAGTGCAGCGCGCTTTCACGGGGATGGAAGTGGTTGATATCACTTCAGAAATTTTAAAAAGGACTGGCAATCAGGACAAGGGTGTTTATGTGGCTTATGTGGGGAAAGACGGTCCGGCCCACGATGCAGGCATCAGCGAAGGAGATGTCATCTTAAAAGTAAATGGAACCGAAGTCGACAGCAAGGCACTTTTTGATGAGCAAATCGCCTACTACCGTCCGGGAGCCAAAATCAACGTCACTTTGAGCAAGGGCGGCGAAAAGAAATTGACCCTGGTAAATCGTGAAGGCACCACGGCCATGCTCAAGCATAAATTGGTTCACAGCGATATTTTAGGGGCCGATTTTGAACGCATTTCCAAGGTTGAGCGCGACCGCTACGGGATTGAAGATGGCTTCCGTGTGACCAACATTAAAAATGGGATGATACGTAAGATGAATATCCCGGATGGATTCATCTTTGTGAAACTCAACAACACCAGCTACAATAAAGTTGAAGACTTTATACACGACTTAGAGCGCATCCGCGGACGGATCGTCATTGAAGGAATTCACCCCAATGGATCGAAACAAGTGCTAAGTTTTTATTATTACTAGGCAATTTGATTTAATTTGGTTTGTTAACAAAGAAACCAAAGGATGAAAAAGCTGATTGTAATTTTGATGAATCTGCTGGTTCTGCCTGCATTTTCATCTAATATTCTCTATACCGATGGATCTGTTGAGTACCTTGGATTGCAAGGAAATGGGTTGCACCGTTATCGGATTAAAGTCATTCAAATCAGAGATGCTGTAAATTCATTTGATGATTTTATAACGGTTGGTATATACGACAAGGGGACGAATGGATCAATTCAATATGTAATCCAGGTTCCTACGCGCAACGATCAAACCTATTACCGAGACGCAATTCACGGAATCGATATTCGAATGCGTGTGTACTACAATGAAGTTAACTTACCTGCATCAACAGTTGGTTATACTTTTTTCTCTGGCCTCTGCTGTCTCAGATATTTTAATAATATCGAAAATGACCAGGGCACTGAATTACGTATTAGCACACCTGATCAAAGCAAATTAAAACCAGGCGATATAAGCTTCCGGTTTTCTGAATATCCGCCAATATTCCTGCATTCCGATTCAACCTATACTTTTACTTTTCCTCACTGGAATAATTATTTTGATTCAATACGAATCGTATCTGACGAATTTTATGTGTTTGGAGATGTTCATGACCCTGTGCCCTCGCCTCCTGATAAATTGCCCTCCCGTAATCCCGGCACTTATAAGTCGGGGTATAGTAAGTCAAATCCACTCGGGACAAAGGGAACCTATGTACAACTAAACGACTCACAATATCAACTTCATTTCACAAACCCCGGAATATTCTACTTTCCATTGAGCATGCTTGGCTACGAAAATGGACAGGTTACCCAGTTTGATTGTGGGCTGCCAATTATATTGTTTGACAGCATCAATCCTTCTCTTTGCCTAAATACGGATCAAATTGATTCCAAGGTCTTCACTTTTACAAGCAACAGCAGCAATTGGGCATCCAACGTCCAAATAAATCTGGAGAGGTCCACATCTAATGGCTTCAAAAGCATTAGTGCCCCTTTGCAAAATATCACCCACGGAAATGGCGTTCAATTAGTAGATTCTGTTCTTTCAAGAGATAGTAGTTTTTACTACAGATTAAGAGCCGTTAATAATCAGGATACCTTTTACAGCAATGTGGTTTTCATCCCTGGTTTGTCCAATGGACTTTTTGAAGTATACGAAAGTTCTATACAGGTCTACCCCAACCCCACCCAAGGAAAGCTCATAATAAAAGACGAAAAACAGGGAGAATACCGGATTTACACCATGCAAGGCAAACTGGTTCTGAAAGGAATGAAATTAGCAGATGAAGCAGAAATTGATGTGCATGCCCTGAGTGCCGGCACCTACATTTTCTTGTTCCAGGGACAGAATCAGCGAATTCAAATAAACCGGTAAAAGAGCTACTTATACATCCGGAAGACAATAAACCGGAAATCGCCGAACTGCCTGCAGGCTATCCTATTCTCAGAACTGCCGGCAGCTCCGCAAGACGGTGAATAGTGCAATAGCCTGATGCATATTTTGTGCATACCGTGGTCGAATAATAGAAACATCCTGCCAATTGATTCGATCAGGCTACACTGTTGTATTATCAATTTGTTAATTTCCAACGTTTAACTTTAAAACGACGTATTAGAGGCATACGCTGCTCTTTAAATGTTGGAACCATGAAAAAATTACTTTTTATCCTAAGCATGCTGATTTCCCTTTGCACAGAGGCTCAGCTCAATGCTCCCCTACCCACTTTTGATTATATCTATCAACTTTCTGAAAAGGAAGTGGTCGCGCTCCGTGAGAATGATTTCAAACATAGCACCTTGTTTGACCGGGCCCCATTCGATAGTATCGCAAAAAATCAGAACGCTTACCAATACCTTCTAAAGCAGCGCAAGTTTGGCTATTATCTCGTTGTCAAATACGAGAAAAACAATCTTTCATTTACCGCGGTGCATGTTTCTGACGTTATGGTATCGGCCTATAAGACCGACGATGTTTGGCAGGTTTATATTTACGATTCCAGTGGCTTTGAGAAAGATTTCACCCTCGAAATAGCCAATAAAAAAATCGCCGCATTGCCGTATTGCCATTGCGTCGAGTGGACCAGGAAGCGTCTGCCAAAGGAACCCATGATTCTTCATTACTCCGGAGGCTTCTTCATCTTGAAAAGCAATGATTTTGCCTCTGCCCCTCATGCGCGGAGTCCGAAGAAACCGAAAGAAAAAAGGAAGGGCAGAAGAAACCGGACAAAGCCATCTTTCGAACCTGGTTTTATCCTGCTAAACCAAAGCGAATTTCGGCACAACGATTCCTTGCATGTTAAAGCCTTTTTGATGGATAAAAAAGGAAGACCCTACAAAAAGGCAGTGCGGGTGAGCATCGACTTAAACCAGGGGCGAAACCGATACCATCTGGATTTACCCGCCACCCAATACAGTCCCGGATCTTTTGGCTTCGACTGGAAAGTGCCCGATAGTCTGCACTTGGATGAGTTCTATAATTTATCACTCTATGCAGTGCATAACAAAATGATCCAAAAAACCATCAACTTCAAGGTGACGCATTACACTTTCAGGAACTTTACGCTTTCTGCCAGATTAAGCAAATCGTATTTTCTTCCTGGCGACAGCGCCTTTCTGATTCTCTCGGCGGTCGATCGAAACGAAATTCCCATCGCCGGCTCAAAGGCGGAAATCCGCTTCAATCTGGAAAGTCCGGGCAAATTGTATACACCCTACCTGAGTATTCCCGATTCGGCATTTCGTCACTATCTGGATACGGTAGTCTATTTGGAACCGGAAAAAGAAACCTGGCTTCGAATTCCGGACGCATTACTCGCTTCCATCGATCATGGAATCCGGACGCGGGTAAAAATCACCATGCCCAACAACGACTACCAGGAATTCAATCTTTATTGCAGTGGAACGAACTGGAAAGAGGACTATGGGTATACCGAAGACGATAAATCGGTACGCTTGTATTACCACATCAACGACCGGGATACGGTTTCCGATTCGGTGAACATCCATCTGATCGATCGCTATTTTTCAGAGAACCAAATTATTGCGACTCGGCTACCCTATGTCATCGAAGATTTTTCCCGCTATTCGGCCATAACAGTGACCGATAAAAACAACCGGAATATTATTCGCGTGACGGGCAATGATTTCCCGATTTCGGTTTCTGGTAAGAAAACCAAAGATTCGCTCTACCTCTTTGTGGTCAATGGAGAGCATTATCATCTGAACTGGGAAATCTATTACCGGGGCAAACGGGTTCAATTTGGAGATTCCGACACCCTGGCCATGCTGCTTAAAGGAGATGATCCGGTGCAAGTGCTTTATCGCTATTTAAACGGATCGGCGATGTACTTCTTCCAAACTTCCATCCTTCCCCAAACGCAGACACTACGTATCGTGCATACTTTGCCTGAACTGGCATACCCCGGACAAAAAATCAGTGCCGAGGTGCAGGTATTCGACTTTTTTGACAAACCGGTGAAACATGCCAATATCACCGGGACCAGCATCAACATGCAAATGCCGGTTATCTATCCACCGAATATTCCTGTTTTTCCAAAAGTCCACACGAAACCAATTTCTCTCTATGTTATTTCGGGACCCAATGAAAGCTTTCCAGGACATAGCGGACAAGCGAATAGTGAAAAAGCCTATCGTGACTATCACCTAGATCGATTCCTTAACTACCGGGCCTACTACAATCCAAAAGGAATGGATCAGGAGGCTTTTCCAAGCAAAGACGGACAGTGCTACCTCCAGGTGGCGGTGCAAGAAAACGATAATACAGAATGGCCACAGGAAGTGTGGGTAGATGATACCCTTCGGTATATTTTGGTCAATTACATGCAGCAAAGACCCGTTCTTGTTGTACGCCCAGGACTGCATCATCTTTTCATCCGGACCGAGAAATACACCATCGATCTCGACTCTGTGAGGTTTGAAGGCGGACATCACAATTTGATTGGAATCAATACGGCACAAATGGTCAGTACTTCTTCCATCCGATACCGGGAGGTAAAAGCATATTACGAAGAACCCGAATTGGAAAAGATTGAAAAATATATGCTGTTCCTCTCCCTGCACGATATGCGCACGCCCGGGTATATCCAACAAGACTCCAATTATTACAGCATCGGGCAAAATGGGTTTGGCGCTTATACCAACAGTATCTGGTACAATTATCAGGTAGTGGGACCTTTAACTGAAGGAATGGCAACATTTATTAATCGGGATACGAGCATCAGCTTTTATTTCGACCCGAATCAAATCTACCATATTGACAGTGGGAAAGTGTCGCAATACCCCAAAACCCGGCTTTCGCTTCAGAACAGCGCCAATAATCGTTTGGGCTATTTGGATTCCAATGACGCGCTCGGCGCCAGGGAAATTTACTGGCAATTCCATCTGATGGACAGTATCGAGCAAGCCAATAAGAACATCAAAGTCGCAGAAAGACCGGTTCAAACCAGCAGAGTACCAGGTTTCGAGAATTATTACGGCGGAGGCGGAACGGCCTTGCTCAACTTGCAATATGACACCTCTTTTCCGGTTGTGCCCAATTTCTGTTGGATGATCAACCTCGAAAACCCAGCCTATTCCTTTTACAACAATCGATACCTTCAAAATTTAACGCAGTTAAAAGCCGGATGGTACACCTTGATAACCGGATCCTACGAAGATGAGATGCTTCAGATTGACTCATTATTTATCGATAGTTTGCATCGCACATTTATCCGGCTGGATAAATTGGCTAAGCCCCTACAGGTAAATAATTGGGGCCAGCTCAAATACAATTACTACCAGACCCTGATCCGGTATGGAAAGAAAACTGTGCCACTTTACGACGCTTATATTCTCGAAAAGGAAAACAATTCCTCACTGAAAAAAGGTTCCGTTAATGGACAAGTTCAAATCGATTTAAATCCCGGTCCTTATGCCTATGTGGTTTTCATCCACCAGAATGGCAAGACCCGCTATCTGTCAGTCGCGAACAATCAGGGTTACTTTGACCATTACGACATGGAACCCGGGTCCTATTGGGTACAGGTTATTAGTTCTACTCGCCAGGTTTTCTTTGCCAAAGAAGTGCGCATCAATCCGGAAAAATTGCTAAGCCTCCAAATTGATTGTGTTACCGATACCTCGTTCTTAAACAAGGTTAGCGCACTTATTGATTACCGAAAATGGGACAAGCGCCAGGCGCATTATTTGCCCTTGGACAAGCCCTTTGCCAATCTTCAGGGTACCATAACAAGTAAAGAACATGCAAAAGCTGTTGCCGGAGTGCGGATTCAGGTATTGCTCGATGGCATCGTTGTGGGTGGGGCAATTAGCGATAATGAGGGGAATTACTCCATCTGCTGTTTACAAAAGGGGATTTACCAGGTTGAATTTAAAGGTTTGGGATATCAAATTAGTTCCTATGAAAAGGTTGAGCTTAGGAATAATAAATCTCTGGTTCTAAACGCCGTTTTAAATAATAGCCAGGAGAACTCTCTCTATACGTATATGTACAACTTTGGAGATGTTCAAAAGAAACTATACAAAAATCCAGTTATCAGAGAAGATGATAACGCAATGATGGTAGAAGAGTCAATCTCAATGATGTCTGGTAGATCTGTGAATAGAATTTCCAATATGGCTAGTGGAGTTTTTAGTGTGAATGTGAAACAAAAAAGTAAAGATAAAGGACTAAGAACCATCGAAAGTGCCATCCACGAAAAAGACCGTATGGATGAAATGAGCAATGACCCCAATGCCAATAAAATACGGGAAGACTTCCGTAGCAATGGTTTTTGGGTACCGAATCTCATCACCAACAAAGAAGGGAAAACGGCTTTTACCTTCACACTTCCTGACGATCAAACGAAATGGGTTAACTATTTGGTGGCGATTAACCGCAAGCGCCAAACGGTACTTAACACTTCTTATACCCGTTCCTACAAACCTTTGTCGGTAAGTCTGCGTGTACCGGAATTTGTAACAGTTGGCGACCGCATCGAGGTTTCTGCTAATGTGCGCGACCTGACCGGCGACAGCACTTCCGTGAAAATTCAAAAGGACCTGGGAAATGGCGAGAGCTCGGATTCACTCACTGTGAAAAAGTACTTCCGTGATCAGGAATGGCTGCAGGTGAAAAGTGGCATGGATAGTTTGAAGCTCCATTATTCGCTTCAATACGGAAATTATATCGATGGCGAAATGCGTCCGGTTCCGGTTCATTCCAATCTGATTTACGACCGGAAAGTACAGACCCGTATATTGGATAAAGGTCAAATCACCACCCTTTATTTCGACAGTTCCGCCAGAAAGAAAAGCCTGCGTTTGGAAAGCGGTATCCGCGATCTGGTGATGGAAGAAATTAACCGCCTGAATGCCTACCATTACGGTTGCAACGAGCAAACGGCTTCAAAACTCATCGCGCTGGTATGGCAAACGAAGTTCTTGCAGCTCATTGGCGAAACACCAACTACGGATAAAGAAATTGAGAAGATGATTCATCGCCTCGAAAAGGCCCAGAACAAAGATGGCGGTTGGGGTTGGTACCAAGGCAGCAACAGTCAGACTCCCATGACATTGTATGTGGCCAAAGCCCTGCTGCTGGCCGACCAAAACGGCTATTCCAATAAAGCAGCCAGAAGTGCCGTTGGCGCTTTGATCAACAAGCTTCAACAATTGGAATATAGCGACCGTATTCTTACGATGATGGAGGCCCATCAGGTGAAGCTTCGTTTGGATTATCCCGGCTTTATTGCGCAAATGGACACACTCAACCTGAGTCTGGAAGCACAGCTCAATCTCATCCAATTGAAACAAGAATTGGCCCTCGATGTAGATGTGAAGCCCTTATTGCAATCCATCAAATACACAAATAAAGGCCATGGCTATGTGGATGGAAACAGTCGCTGGGGATTCAATGCTGCGACCATGAGCCTGACCATGCAGACCTATTCCATCCTGAAGAAAGCCGGAGGATATGAAAAAGAAAGGAAGGCCATGCGTCTCTTTGTATTCGACAAACTTGGCTATGTGAGCCGCAATACCTTCGAACGCGCTGCGATTATAAATGCCCTGATGGAGGAAGTTTTGGCAGAAAACGGATCCCTAATTGCCGTAAAGGTAAATGGTAAATTGATTCAAAGCTCCGGAGAGATTGCTATAGAAGGTTCAGAAATCGAGATTGAAAATCAAGGTGCCGATATCAGTGTCATTGCCATCGAAGAAATAGAAAGCGAAGGCAATACCTCAATTAGTCAGGGTATCGAGGTGTGGACATCCTTTTCTCGTGATACCAATGAGGTGTTGGAGGTTCAGGCAGGTAATCTCGCTAATCTGCGGGTAAAAGTAAAGGTGAGCGAATACCAGAAATACCTGGTGATGAATGTGCCTATCCCTTCCGGCTTTCAAATTGTGAGTAAACCAGCAGGTTATGGACGAGAAACCGGACGCGAGTATTTCGCCGATCATATCGTCATCTATTTTGAAGCATTGCCCCGGGGCAGCTATACTTTCGACTTTCAGTTATTGCCTCAATTTGATGGAACGCTGACTTTGATGCCGGCGCAGATGGAGAATATGTATGTTCCGGAGATTTATGGAAGGGAAGCGAGGAAAATGGTAGTGGTTAAATGAAATAGCGGCCTATTCCTATATTCGTCCTGTGAACCTCGAGCAACTCTATAAGGAACATGCTTCCATGGTGTATAACCTGGCGCTGAACCAAACAGGAAACCGGGAAGATGCAGAGGAAATCACCCAGGATGTATTTGTAAAAGTGTACCGCTCAATGGAAAAATTCAGAGAAGAGGCGCAGACAGGTACCTGGATTTACAAGATTGCGCTCAATACCTGTTTGGATTACCACCGTGCGAAAAAACGCAAAAGGCGCTGGGGAATTTTTTCTTCTCTCTTTGAATTAGATGGAGAGATTTTGCCGGAGCAATCTATAAACCATCCCGGATTATTGCTGGAAGGTAAAGAAGAATTGGCACGTATCTATCGCCACATTCAAGCGCTACCGGAAAAACAAAAAAGCGCTTTACTCCTTTCCAAGATGGAAGGGAAATCACAAAAAGAAATTGCCAGGATTTTGAACACCAGTCCAAAAGCGGTGGAGTCACTGCTGCAAAGGGCAAAAGCAAATCTTGCAAATAAACTCACTCAAAACGAAGGATTAAGATGAAGAAGGCGTCTAACATAACAGAAATGAGTCCCCTGGAAATACAGTTGAATGCACTGGGTCAGCTTCCAAAGAGCGAGGTCCCTCCTTTCCTCCTTACCCGGATTAAAGCGAGGTTGGAAGAGAAGATGGAATATGTGCGTCCGGCCATTGCCTGGTCGGCAATTGCGGGAGTATTGATTTTGCTTGCCGTCAACATTATCGCTTTACGCAGCCAGCAACACTCAGATGCAGAGCAAATAATTTCCACCATGCATCTGAATTCAAGCAATTCCCTGTACCAATGAAAAGGAAAACATTTGTCATCAGTATTATCTCTTTGCTCCTGATTGGGAATGGGCTGCTCCTTTACATGGTGTTTCACCCGGCTTCGCGCATGCTCCATGAGGGACCAAAGGAATTAATCATCGAAAAACTGCATTTCGATGCAGAACAGATTGCCGCCTACGACGATCTGATTGAAATCCACCGCAAAGAGGTGCGAAGGCTGCAAGAAGACATCGGTCGTCTGAAGAATGAATTGTTTGCTCACTTAAGCGACGAAATTGCCCCTCAAACATTCGATTCATTGACCCATCGAATTGGATATGACTTCTCCGAAATTGAACGGGTAAATTACCGTCATTTTCAGGAGATCAAAAAACTGTGCAAACCGGAACAGATGCAAGCCTTCAACAAACTGACACACGAATTGTCCCGATTATTTTCTCCCGGGCCACCAAATCCGGGAAGGAGAAGAAGACCATGAGCAAAGCTTGGAAATGGCTTTTGATAAGTATGCTTTGCTTTTCCTGGCAAGCTCAACCCACGATTTATAAAACTGAACTGAAGGTAATCCCCTATTTAGGCGGAGAACCCCTCAGCCTGAAAAGCGTTCAAGCCAACCAAAGCCTGCATCTGACGACCTTTAAACTCTATATCAGTAACGTATTGCTCTTTAAAAAATTCGACAAGGAATTGGCTCCAATTGCGGCACCCCAACTTCTTGATTTATCGGAGAAAAATATACTCGAATACGAGGACGAAAACATGCACCTGGACTACCCGGATTCGCTTGAATTAATACTCGGTGTGGATAGTCAGACCATTTCCAACCAAATGTTTTTTTTAAAAGGCGATCTGGATCCGATCAAAGGCATGTACTGGACCTGGCATACCGGCTATGTCCATTTGAAGATGGAGGGACAGTACAAACAGAAAAAATTCGAATTGCATTTGGGAGGATACCAGGGCCCCTATTCATCTGTTCAATCCCTGCATTTTGCGATGGACAAAAACAAACATCGCTACGAGCTTCGCCTCCATCTCGACGCCTTGTTTCAGCAATTTCCGGATGACCCCTTTATTATGTCGCCCGGAAGGGAGTCTGCCCGATTAATGCAATTGCTCGCTGAAAATGCCGAACTTTATTCTGAATGAAAAAAGCCGCGGTTTCTTTCTTCCTGCTGGTGTTGCTTTGTGCATTCAATCTACGAAGGGACTCTTTGTTTCCCGACTATTGGCCCGAACCCAGGGTTTCCCTTTCCCTGGATTCACAAAAGATTGCACTGGGACGCTTCCTCTTTTACGACCCCATTCTTTCCCGCGACAGCAGTGTTTCCTGCGAAAGTTGCCATTCCCCATACAGCTCTTTCACCCATATTGACCATGCCTTAAGTCATGGCATCGACAACCAAATCGGAACACGCAACGCACCAGCCCTTTTTAATCTGGCCTGGCAGTCGCATTTTATGTGGGATGGCATTGCCAATTCCCTTCAGGAACAAAATACGCAGCCAATTTTAAATCCGATCGAGATGGATGGAGACATGGACTTCATCATCCGAAAATTAAAAAGATCTGACCATTACCGGGAATTATTTGCTAAAGCGTTTAGAGTGGACGCCATCAACGAAGCCCATTTGCTGGAGGCACTTTCGGAATTTCAACTGACCCTCATCTCTGCCAATAGCAAATACGACCAGGTAATGGCCGGAAAAGCTGAATTCAATGAGATGGAGAGGAAGGGCTATGAAATTTTCAAAACCCGGTGTAACTCCTGCCATACAGAACCGCTCTTCAGCACCTATGCATTTGCCAACAACGGATTGCCGGCAGATACGGCACTGAACGATTTAGGTCGCTATTCCCTCACCCTAAATCCAAAAGATTCCTTTTTATTTAAAATCCCAAGTCTGCGTAATCTGAAATATACTTTTCCCTATATGCACGACGGACGATTCACTTCCCTTTACCAGGTTTTGGATCATTATCAATTCGGAATTGCTTTCTCCACCACACTTGCTCCTGTTTTAAAAAACGGAATCCATCTCAGTTCCAATGAACGAACTGAGCTGGTAGCTTTCCTGCTCACCTTGAGCGACGAAGCATTTGTATTCAAGCCGGAGCATGCGGCACCGAGAAATTAAGTACCTCTGACTTCGTCAGTATAAGCGAAGCTTACAAATTCGCTTCGCTCATTCAACGAAACAAGCGAAAGGGAAAATCTTACTTTAGTTCTTTTCTGTTCGAGCGCTTGCTTTTTTTCCTTTCAAACGAGGGAAAGGTAAAAACCCATCGTCTAACCCACAAAACATCCTCATGAAAAAGCTTCTGTATCTTACCTTTATTTTAGTTCTGGGAAGCAGCGAAATTCTCGCTCAATCCAACCCGGCCATTACCAATTGGATTATTAATACCAGCGGAATTAAAGGACGTTATTATACCAAGGGGAATTCCACTCCACAAACCATGAACGACGATGCCAATGTGCAAAAAGTTCAATATTCCACCAACTGGGTCTACATTTCGGCTACCGGAGTGCCTGCCTATCCAACAGGACCTTTTCTGGACAAAAACCCATCGGTAACCACCAACCAAAATGCCATTTTCCGCTTCCCTTTGAATCCGGAAAAAAATACGGGCACACCGACCAAAACCAAGCCCGGAAATATTGGGAACTTTATTAACGGTGTCGCTTTATTTGATTACCGCGACGGCGCATCCTGGGACAATGCCAACCAGAAATTAGCGGGTGGTCCGCTGATGGGCTCCGGCGATGGCGTATGGAACAGAGATGCGGTGATTGCAGAAAGAATTGGCTTTGATTGCTCCAAAGGGCACCCGGCCCAGGGCAATTACCACCATCACCAAAATCCGTCGGCTTTCAACTTGGATAAAGTTGTCGTGTCGAATGTATGCGACCTTTATGCGGCCGACGGACTTTATATTATCGACGAAACCAAGCATTCCCCTTTGATTGGTTACGCCTACGACGGTTACCCCATTTACGGAGCCTATGGCTATAAAAATGCGGATGGTTCCGGAGGAGTTGTTCGGATCAAATCGGGCTATCAGCTCCGAAACATAACCCAACGCACCACGTATTACGATGGTACAGATGTAACAGATGGTCCGGATGTAAACAGCACCTATCCGATCGGAACCTTCCGTGAAGATTATGAATTCATTGTCCATTCCGGACAAGAAGACTATTTGGATATTCACAATGGCCGCTTTTGCGTGACCCCGGAATACCCGAACGGCACCTATGCTTATTTCTGTACCGTAGATGAAAACTGGAATTCTGCTTATCCTTATGCTGTCGGACCAACCTATTACGGAGTTGTAAGCGGAGGCAAGGTCAATAGCATCAATGAACAAGTAAGCGAGTATAAGCCAAGCAATACTTCCGTTGTCAATGCGTTATTAGAAAATGAGGTGGTTCTCTATCCGAACCCGGCCGGCGATTTAACCGCCATTCAGGTTCCCATGGTGCAACAAGGCAATTACCATATTGAGGTTTTCGATATCAACGGAAAAATGGTGCATGAATCCTGGTTATGGCAAGGAAGCACTATCGCCTATATCGATACAAAGACACTGTATGCCGGTACTTACCTGGTGCGTATTGCACTGGGTGACGCCGTCATTAATAAGAAGCTGAGTATTCAGCATTAGTATCCTGCAGTTGAAGTTTTAGCGAGTTTCCTGCATAGGGCCGGTTCCGAGGGGGAGCCGGCTTTTTTATTGATACGATTCGTTCGCAATAAGCCACCGAGCCTCAAAAAATGCGAGAAGAAAAATTTCAGGTATTATTCTTATCCCTATTCAGTCGGAATGAACGATGAATTATGTAATTTGAGCCATGCAATCGGCACGTCTGTTGAATCGTAGGTTCTACTTCTGGACCTGGCTATTCGTAAATCTCATCCTCCTGGCCAAATACTTCTGGGACGCTTACACCATCCATTGCGAACCCTGTCTCGATGGATTTCCTTGTCCGCCCTGCCGAACTGCATACATGACCCATTTCACCAATTTCCTGTTCATCTGGAACGGCATCTTTTTCCTGATTATCTTCTCAAGCCGAATCATGAAAGCCGTAAATCCTCCTGATAAACCCCGTTAGGCTTTCTGATAAACCTTCAGGTCATGGTTTGAGGTCAATAATCTAAACTGCATTTCCATGATTTCTTGCTAAATTGGTCTTTTTATGTTCGCTTTTGCTAAAAAAGTTTATTGTATATCAAAGAAATTGTACTGCACCCATTCATAAGTTTTTACTTATTCTTCTTGCAGGTAGTTGGCGTCTATCTATTATATCTTTCCGTTCACTACAATGCGAGTGACTTATTTGATGAACATTTTGGATATGGTGTATCGGGGATCATCTTAATAATGATTTCCTTTCTTTTTTTGTCCTTTCGTTTTGTGTTTATTCTTTCTGGATTACTAAGGAAAGAAGCAAGGATTCTTCATTGGCATATTATCCTTTCTTATTCTCCAATGATCTGTTTGGCTGCTTACTTTGCTCTTCAAATGGGAATCCGACTTATTTATTTGACGGACTAATATGGAAGGCATCACCTACTTCTATTAATCAAGCCTGATTAGAATAGGATAAAAAGTATTTTGGCTTTCAGTCTTTGTGGTGGAACTTTTTTTCCCTCTGAGCCTTTTGGCGGAGGTATTCACCATCCATTTATCCTTTATTCTATTTCCTTTTGTTTAGAAAAAAAGGAAGAAAAAAATCGCGCTTGCTTCCTCAATGACCCGCTAAGCCTTCCTCCGCTATTTTCTTCAAACTCGCTTCACTTCGTTCGCTCAAACAGCGAAGAAAACAGACGCTCCGTCAGGCAGCGGGTGCCCTCCCGACAAATTCGGGACGGAAGCCAGGCGCCTATTGCTGACGCCAGCTTAAGCTAACATCACTGTATGAAAGAAATTGATAAGCTTCGTGCGGGTGGGCTGGCCAAAATGCGGGCCGCGTGTTGGAGTGATGTTTTTTTTAGGGAGGCCAGATGCAATGGCCGACCGTTAAGAAAAAAACAGAGAGCGGAGAAGCTTATTTTGGCCTTGATCTTTTGGTTCGTTTGGAATTTATGCTGAGCGAAGTCGAAGCATCAAGACAAAATGAACATACAATAAAGAAGGAATAAAATAAGGGTTTGGCTTATTTTCCATTCACTGAATTGGAACTATATTGAAGACTAATATTAACCTAAGTACTTAAGTACTTCAATTATCTTCGCACTATGTCCGATATTTTATTCTCTTCCTCCTGGCAAAGTCCTTCCAATATTGCACTGATCAAATACTGGGGCAAGTATGGAGTACAAATGCCTTCCAATGCCTCTGTAAGTTTCACCCTGTCTGAGTGCCGTACCGAAACAACACTGGAAGTGCTTCCGGCGGGACAGGGTCCGAAAGTGGAATTGTATCTGGATGGAGAGAAAAAGGACAGCTTCACTCCCAAGATTGAGAAATTATTGAGCAAGCTGCAAAGCGAGATGGACTGGATTGAAGGCCATCGTTTCCGGGTGAAAACCCATAATACCTTCCCTCATAGCAGTGGCATTGCAAGCTCTGCCTCGGGCATGGCTGCCATTGCACTTTGCCTTTGCGACCTCCACGAGCAAATAGATGGAAACAGGTTCTCCGATTTCTACCGCAGGGCATCCCGCTATGCGCGATTGGGATCGGGTTCAGCCTGCCGCTCCGTGTATGGTGGCATGGCCGTTTGGGGAAAACACGAAGACTTTCCTCACAGCTCCCAGGAATACGCCATCCGGCTAACAGAAGGAATCAATTCTGTTTTTCAGGATTTTCAAGACACGATTTTGTTAGTTCATAGCGCAAGCAAAGAAGTTTCCAGCACGGTGGGACATGATTTGATGGACCATCATCCCTTTGCTAAAAAACGCTTTAAGGTAGCGGGACAAAATATGACGAAAATGAAGGCGATTCTATCTTCCGGAGATGTGGAAGCTTTCATTCAGGTAGTGGAATCCGAAGCCCTGATGCTGCACGGGTTGATGATGAGTTCTCTGCCCTATTTCATCCTCATGAAGCCCAACACTTTACAAATCATCCAAAAAATTTGGGACTACCGCAAACAAAATGGCACTCCTGTTCTTTTTACATTAGATGCCGGAGCCAATGTGCACTTGCTCTATCCATCTGAGTACAAGGAAGAAGTTAAGAAATGGATTGATGCAGAGCTCAGCATGTATTGCGAAAACAAAATGTATATTTGTGACCACGTTGGCAAGGGCCCTTCGAGGCTGAACCCATGATTAAAGAATCGCTCTTCTACGCCAAAATCCTCCTGTTTGGAGAATATGGAATCATTGAAGATTCCATGGGCTTGTCCATTCCCTATAATTTCTACAAAGGAAAATTAAGCTTCGAGGTCGATACCGACAATGAGAGTATCGCCCGCTCCAATTCTTCTTTGAAAGCCTATGCTGCCCACCTGAGAAGTGAGCAGGAAAAAGGCCGGTTAATGACGAAGATTGATGTGGATGCGCTGGATGCAGACATTGCCAAGGGAATGCATTTCCATTCAGATATTCCGCAAGGCTTTGGGGTAGGCAGCTCAGGAGCTTTGGTGGCGGCCATTTACAATCATTATTGCCTCAATAAGATTTCACCGGCAGACAACTCTGCGCGCAAAGAAATTCTTGCATTGAAGCAGGCTCTGGCGCAGATGGAGTCGTATTTCCATGGCAAGAGCTCCGGGATGGATCCCTTGATTTGCTACCTGAATATTCCCATTCTGATTAAAAACAAGTCGGATCTGGATACCGTTGGACTCCCTTCCTACAATGCAGAGGGAAAAGGAGCGATCTTTTTGCTCAACACGGGTAATCCGGGAGAAACTCAGCCTTTGGTCAACTGGTTTCTTGAAAAGTTAAAACACGACGGATTCCGTCATATGGTGAAAGAGCAGTTTGTCAAATACAACGACGAGTGCATCAAGAGTTTTCTTCAAGGCGATTACAAACCCTTGTTCAAGAGCTTGAAGAAACTGAGTAAGTTGGCGCTCGACAATTTCACCCCCATGATTCCCGACCTGTTTCATAAACTTTGGCAGCAGGGGATCGACACCAATGCCTATTACCTAAAACTCTGCGGAAGCGGGGGCGGTGGCTTTATTTTGGGTTTCACTCCCGATCTGAGCAAGGCAAAAAAATACCTCAAAGAATACGAGCTGGAGATCATCCATCGTTTTTAATCCGCCATGAGCGAATACCTGAATAGAGAGCAAAGAACCATTCTGGTCAAATTCCTTGCTTACCTCGGTTTGGTTCGCTGGCAGAATTTGGGATTGGTTGCTTTGGCTCAATACCTGGCCGCTGTTTTTCTGCTCAACCGTCATACAGAAAACCTTGAAGTGCTGATGGATCCAGGACTCCATTTCGTGGTATTATCGAGCGGCTTTATCATCGCGGGAGGCTATCTGATTAACGCCTTTTACGACATGGAAAAAGATTTGGCCAATAACCCCGACAAACTGATCATCGGCCGTATCATCTCCAAAACTTTTGCGTTAAACACCTATCTGCTGTTTAATTTTATCGGATTACTTATCGGATTTTTAATCAGCTGGCGCATTTTCCTTTTTCTGGGCATTTTTACTTTTCTTCTCTGGTTCTATTCCCATAAGCTGAAGAAAATGCCTTTCGTTGGCAACCTCAGCGGAACTTTTCTGAGCGTATGTTCCTTTTTTGTGATCTGCGTATACTATTGGCAGCTCAGTTGGCCGGTGGTCTGGTATGTGATGTTTCTAATACTTGCCGAGTTAATCCGTGAGATTGTAAAAGACATGGAAGCCATCAAAGGCGATATTGTATTTGGATACAAAACCATTTCCATTGTGCTCGGAATAAAACGGACCAAATTGTTGGTGTACGGATTGATGACACTGGGCATTCTGCCTATTGCCCTGGTTTATCATCTGCAGGGCTGGAGTATCGTGATGTACTTCTTCTTGTTTGCCTCTCTCCTGTGGATTATTGCCGCCATGATGCTCGGTTCCGCCAAAGAACGAAAAGACTTTGCGGCCGTCAACACTCTCTTGAAAGTGATTATCGTGCTGGGAGTACTCAGTATTGGACTAGTGTAGGCAATTCGCTGTCATAGCGGCTTTGCCGCTAAGCGAATCCGCTGTGCGGGAAAAGCGAATTTCGCTTACCTCTAGTGTCTGTTATCGCAGCTTATCTCCAAACTCATTTCATTACCAAGGAAGTCAATCGATGCACACCCAAAGGAATGGTACTGAAAGCCAAAAACCACCGGAGGTCTATTCTTAAAGAGCTGACCGGTCCACTGGCTAATTTGATCCGGGGATTCCGGGTTCATAAAATTTAAGGGGGCAGAAGAGGCGCTTTCGCCAGAGAAATAACGGAAGTTTCCAACAATTTCCTTTGAATCATCATCTATTACGAGAAGGCGCATATTGCTGTAATAATGCTCACCAGCCACCTGAAGGTAGTATACATAGTTTTTCCAATGCGATATGAAGACCTTGTTCGCATGAAAATTGAGAACACCATAAACGGTATCCAAATAATTTAAAGGAAATGCCGGACAATCCAGCGTATCTATCTCCTTCCATCTGATGGCTTCCATTTCCTTTTTGGCAAAGGGGCTCTTCGCTTCCACAGCTACAAAGACGTCGCGGAAATAAGGGCTGCAATCCATCAGTTCCTTTTTCGGGATTTCAAATCCAATCATATAGCTGTAAGGTCCCACCGCACCGTATTCCGCACCTTCATAGGGGCTAAGCAGTGCCATAAGCTTCAGGTCTTTTACTTTATACGCCACTTCCTTATTCTGCCGAAAGTCGTACACATACACCTTATCCGACTCTTTGGTTTGGGTTCCTTGCATAAAAAGCCGACGGTATTTCCCTTTCAACTCAAAATACCTTACTACTTCATCCTTCAATCCCTCCCCGATGCAGGTATCCGGAGCACATATGGAGTCCGGATGTTCGCTGAGCCAATAGGAATCAGACATAGAAAAGAAGGCGGTGTTGTGCTCTTCCAAATCCCATAAGCGATAAATAGCCATCCCTGATTGGGGCTGGGCAAATACTGTGATTGGAATACTCAGAAAGAACAGGACTAAGAGTTTATGGCGCATGAGGGAAGATAAGGAAATTGGGAACGGGGGGCAAGGTGCAGGGTTTGAGCAGTCACCCTGACCTTGTACCCTGAGCCCTAGTCTACCTCCTTAAAATACTGGTCTCCGCACATGCGGACCACCTTAGGCAGAAAGCTCCCAACCACTTCCACCAGGTCTTGCTGTGCTTTCATCACCTCGTGGATATTCTTGTAGGCCATCGGTGCTTCATCCAGACCGGAACCAATCAAGTCAACACCATGATCTTTCAGGTGTTGTGCCACATCCCTTCCATTCAAGGTGTTTTTGGCCTGAGTACGCGACATAGCTCGTCCCGCTCCGTGGGAAGCCGAATTCAGAGAACTCTCCTCCCCCTTTCCCCGGACGATAAATCCGGGAGCGGTCATAGAACCTGGGATAATACCCAAAACTCCTTTTCCCGCAGGTGTAGCTCCTTTGCGGTGAACGATATATTCCTTTCCATCCGACAAGGTTTCCTTCCAGGCAAAATTGTGGTGATTCTCGATCATAGCCAGAGGTTCCAACTCAAAATCACGTGCTACTTTGGCGTGAATCTGATGGTGACAAGCACTGGCATAATCTCCGGCCAAATTCATGGCCAACCAGTATTCTTGTCCGGCTTCCGTGTTCAAATCCAACCAGGCTAAATGGCGCACTTCATCCGGTAATTTAGTTTGCTCCATCGCCAATTTGGTATAGTGAGCGGCAATGGCTGCTCCAAATCCCCGGGAACCCGAGTGGCTCAATAATGCCAAATAGTTTCCAGGCTTAATTCCCCATTCATTGTTCTCATCCAGAATCTCACAGATTCCGAATTCCACAAAGTGGTTTCCGCCACCTGAAGTACCAATCTGTTCTGCCGCCTTTTTTTGCAATTTACCCAACAATTCAATTTCATTAAAAAGTGGATTTGTCAATACTTCGTGGTCTTGAGGTTTCTTAAACACCGCGCGACCAAACTTGGCACTTCTGTTCAGGATATTATTCAATCGCGGACGATTTCCTTCAATAAAAGAAGAGGGAATATCAAAAATGCTCAAACACATTCTGCAACCAATATCCACCCCCACTCCATAAGGGATAATGGCGTTTTCAGTAGCCAACACGCCACCTATCGGTAATCCATATCCGTGGTGCGCATCTGGCATCAGTGCTCCAGCTTTTGAAACAGGCAGGCGCATCGCGTTGTTCATTTGTCTGAGGGCGCCTTCTTCGATTCCCTCTTTTCCGTAGATCTCATATTTCCCGGCTTCTTCTGAAATCTCAATCACAGCATTGGCCAGGCGTTCCTTCACGGCATCTCGCATGGACGTGAATACCGGATGACAGATTTCTTCCGGGTTATTCAATATTCCTTCAATCTCATTTTTAACTTTCTCTTTGCTCCAGATTGATTCATCCAGTGCGCCAATAATTTCCAGACAAAGACCAAATTCCGGTCCGGCAGGAATATTCCATGTTATCAGCTCTTCGCTCGTTATTTTCATTGTTTCATAATAAGGGGACCACCCAATATGGCCCCCGATTGCTACTTATTGACAAATATCTCTTTCAATTGAGAAATTAAGGTTCCGTTTCCGGAAACACTCAGGCTTCCGATTTTTTCGGCGATTCGTTCCACATATTCCATCTCCTTCAATCGGAAGAGCACTTCATTCTCTTCCATCAATTTGGCAGTGTTCAACAGGGAACGGGTAGATGCTGTTTCTTCTCGGCGTATGATTACGTTGGCCGCAGCCTGCTTTTCCGCAATCAACACTTTATTGAAGATATCGCGCATTTCTCCAGGCAGGATAATGTCGCGCACACCGCAGCCGCTCAGTTCCACACCGGTATCTGCAATGGTTTCACGGCTGTTTTTCATGATATACTCAGATATCATCTCCTTATTCTCCAGGATTTCATCCAGACTTTTGGTGCCCACAAATTCACGGACAGCCAATTGCAGGATGTTATAAACCTGTTTGGTATACGCTGCATTCTCCGACACGGCTTTACGGATATTGTTCACCCGAATGCTGGCAAACAAACTCAATCGCAAACTGGCTTTATCGCGGGTCAAAAGTTCTTGTCCGGATACTTCCATCATCTGCGCACGCATGTCTACCTGAGTGAGGTTAATCACCTTGCGGTTATTCCAGAACATGTATTCTCCTGGTTCGAGAATTTGATCCATCTCTCCTTCGATGCTCAATACCGCTTTATTGTACGCCTCTACCCGAAATACTCTTACCAGCGTGTTAAAGGTGGTATAGCGCAATACATGGCGGTCGATTTCATCTCTGATCCGGATATTCTCCATATTGTCGATCACAAAACGGTAATCCATGAGGCCTTTCCAGAAAGCGTACTTACCCGCAAAATGCACCCCAACAAAACGGTTGTTTTCATAATGAATCGCAATCTCTCCTTCCTTCACTTCGATAATATTGAGGTAAGGTAAGAGGATGCTGTTTTGCAAAGCGACGTCCAGCCCTTCTTTAGGACTGAAGATTGCATTCATCGCATGGACACGCAGTTCTGTCCAAAATGCGATTCTGTGTCTTCCTTGTGTCAACACGTTCACAACTTTTCCGTTTTTGTAAACCAAGCCCACCTGGCCAGGATTTACGATTACTCTTTTCATATCAATCTATTTTTACATTTTCTTCTAACCAGACAGATTCCGAAGAAACCGACCTCCTTAACGGGAAATCCCTTAAGTTAAGCTCCAAAATCCCCAGGGTATGAAGCGGTTCCTGAGAATGACTCCATAGCTTGTCGCTTTTATTGCTTAACGGTATCCGGTTTTTCTGGTTCCGAATGCCGTGAAATGGTCCGAAGACACTTTCTGTTTCTTCTTCATCCGCCTTCTAAATTTTGCCATTTAGTTGGGGGATTGGCGACCCCAGTGATGGATTATCAGTCCATGGATGTTGATTTACCACTAATCAAACTCAGACCTAAACTGAGTGCAGGATTCGAACCTGCGTTACACATCGCTGCTCTACCAGATTAAGCTATCCTTACGTATAAGGAGTGGGATTCGAACCCACAACCAGCATAGGACACAAATCAAATTTCAGGTTCAGCGGCATACTCCATCGAGCACCTCCCGGCTATACAGAAACCGGGAACAGGTCCTTGCCTGAAAAACATCTGTGCTTTCCTCTCGGAAAGATCTTTATATCACTTTGCGGATATTGTCAATGAACAAGTGAAACCTCCCCGACCTCGCCCGCTCTTCCAATCGAAGAGCGGGGCCGAAATCTTAATTTGTTCGTGTTTCACCATTCAAATCTGAATACTAAGTGCGCAGTCTTTTTGCGCAGATGAATTTTTTTTCAGATTTTTTTAAAAATTTTCAAAATGCCCGCCAACCGGAATGCCCTCTTACGTTACATGACCATCGATAACTGTCTGAAAAACAGATACCGTAAATGGACTTTAGAAGATTTAATCGATGCCTGTTCCGATGCTTTGTACGAATACGAGGGGATTGATAAAGGGGTAAGCCGGCGTACAGTGCAGATGGATATTCAGATGATGCGCAGTGAAAAGCTGGGCTATAATGCGCCCATCATCATCTCTGAAAAAAAATACTATTCTTATGATGATCCTGAATACTCCATCACCAATATTCCCCTGACAGATCAAGACCTGAATAAACTTACGGAAGCGGTGAACCTGATAAAGCAATTCAAAGGTTTTGCACATTTTGAAGACCTCGGAGGTATTGTTCAGCGTTTGGAAGACAAAGTCCAGGTATCGAGGACTAAAGGCAGGCCTATCATCGACATGGAATCCAACGAGAACCTGCGAGGATTGCATTGGATGGAGATCCTTTATAAAGCCATTCAAATCCGAAAAAAAATTGCAATAACCTATCAATCTTTTAAAGCCAGAGAGCCACAGATCATTATTTTTCACCCTGGACTCTTAAAAGAATATCAAAACAGGTGGTTTGTACTGGGTCACCGAAATGGCGATACCATTTACCAATTATTGGCATTAGACAGGATGCAGAAGATTGACCTGCTGGAGGAAGATGCAGTTCTGGAAAGCGAAGAGTTCTTTCAAAATTATTTTAAACAAGTAATCGGCGTGACAGTCAATCACCAAGGCGATGCGGAAATTGTTCGCTTTTTCGCAACCATGGAATCGGCACCCTATCTATTAACCAAACCTTTGCATGCCAGCCAGAAGTTGATTGAAAAAAATCATTTCGGGATGATATTCGAAATTGAAGTTCAGCTCAACTTCGAATTGGAAAAAGTGCTCTTGGGACTAGGCGAAACCGTGCGGGTAATTGCTCCCAGCCGTCTGAAAAAGCGCATGTTTGATCGAATTGAAGGGAATTTGAACCATTACAAAATGGAAATGAATCAGGAAGTGATTCAAAAACTCCCTGGTTTACTCGGTAAAAAAGGATTCCATGTGCTGGAAAATGTATATTCGGATCGAGAATGCCGCCATTTGCGCAACCTGAGTAAAAGATTAATTTCTGAGAACCCAGAACTAAGCCCTCAGAGATTGGCCGAATTGTGCAAGGATTATTGGCACAAAGAAGCTCTGGATAAAGTACTTAGGGCTTTGGGAATGGAGCCAGAGAGCGCGAAAGCTTTTCACAATTTGAGGTACAGTGCACCTGAGGAGAAGAAAAAATGGAGTCAGGGCACCCATTCAAACTGGATAATCCGGATACAATTAAAAGAAGAAAGAAATCCTCAAGCCCACCTGAAAATTATTAAAGGCATCCATCATCGAAAATTAGAGCCAGACGAGATTGACTTGTTGCTGCAACAAGGTGCCGACATTTCAGTGGGGGTCCCAAAGGGAGGAATCATGCTATTACATCCCGACACGCCCGTGTTTGGAGACCTCTCAGGGGCCCATTCTCCCGGCAACACATTTCAGCTTATGTTTTCGTGTCAAACGCGCTGATGAGTGACCACATTATTGTAACTTCATTGGCATGAAAAGGAAATATCTCTGGCTTTCCGTGCTTGTCTTCATTGCATTGTTGTTTTCCGTACCTGCTTATCATCTGCTTAAAACAAAATCGAAAGAAACGGGATTGCCTGCCCGCGTTCCGAAAGGCTATTCAGACGATGCCAGCAAGTTGAACCAAACAGCCATTGATACCCTGATTAAGGTTGAAACAGATTCGGCGGCCTTGATAAAACAGCTCCGGGAATTGCTGCAGTATGCCAGGCAAAACGACCTAAAAGTTTCACTTGCTGGCGCCAAACACAGCATGGGCGGTCATACGCTATTCCCGGGTGGAATAGTCGTCAACATGCTGCCCTACAAGCACATGTACCTGGACACTCTGCGCAATATTCTGCATATTGGTTCCGGAGCACTCTGGGAAGACGCCTTGTATTTCCTGGATCAATACGGCCGCTCTGTTGCCATCATGCAGGCATTTAGTTCCTTTTCTGTGGGGGGGTCTTTGAGTGTTAACGGACATGGTTGGCAGAAAGATGTGCCACCCCTGGCATCCAGCGTGAAAGCATTTACCCTCATGAATGCCGACGGCAAAATACTGAACTGCAGTCGCGATGAAAATGAAGAACTCTTTGATTTGGTATTAGGTGGATACGGACTTTTTGGAATCATACTCGACGTGGAATTGCACGTAGTGCGCAACCAGGCGCTTCGGTATAAATACGTGGCGGTGAGTGCCAAAAACTATCTGGATTATTACAAAAAGATGATTCGGGAGAACCCCAATGTTGACCTGGTATTTGGGAGGTTACGTATCTCCGGTAAAGGATTTTTGGATGAAGCCATCCTGAACTATTTTGAAAGAACATCAGAAGCCATTCCGCCCATGACACCCAAAGAGGATCAACAATTGGAATCTTCACGTTTGGTATTTCGCAGTAGCGTGAACAGCGAATACGGCAAGCGATTGCGCTGGGATTTGGAACGAGGCATGAACAAGCTCAACTTAAACACCGTGTTTTCCAGAAATGAATTGCTCAATGACCCCGTGAGCATGATTGAAAATAAAGACAGCAACTCCACCGACATCCTGCACGAATACTTTATTCCGGTTCGAAATTTCAATGCCTATTTGGGGGCCATCAAACCTATCCTGAAAGCATCCAGAATCGATCTGCTTAATATTACCATTCGTGCTGTGCAAACGGATATCGATTCCTACCTCAATTACGCCCGTGAACCGGTGTTTGGCTTTGTCTATCTCTTCAATCAATTGAAGACTCCCGAAGATGAAGAAGCCATGCGCGAACTTACCAATGCACTTACCGATATCGCCATTCAACTCGACGGCACCTTTTACCTGCCATACCGCTTGCATGTCTCACCGAATAAAATGCGAATGGCCTATCCAAAAGCCGATGCCTTCTTTGCCCTGAAAAGAAAATACGACCCGGAAGAACGCTTCGATAATTTGTTTTATGAGCACTACCGGTAGGAAAGTCTAGAGTCTGGAGTCAGGAAACAGGAGTCGAAAATCTAAAGTCGAAAATCTAAAGTCGAAAATCTAAAGTCGAACATCGAACTTCGAACTTCGAACAGCGAAAATCAAAACAACTCCAGCTTCATCCGAATATCCTTGCCATTCATCCCCAACTCATAGAAACCAATTCTCCGATATACGGCTATTGCTGCTTTATTATTTTGAGCCACATCAAGATAGATTGCAGAGTCGGTGTACTCGTAATATTCAATTCCAAAATGAATCCCCTGGAGCACAAAGTCAACTCCCAGGCCTTTCCCTACCAGATTCGGACGCAAAGCCAGACCAATAACCAAACCTTTGTCTTTCATGGTAAACTCAAAAAGTCCGGCCAAATGTCCTTTGTAATAGGCAGCAAAGCCTTCACAGCCTCCCGGGCCACGAAGCCTTTTGTTTTCCTTCAGCGCCAAAAAATAAGGGCGCATGTAAAGCGATTTCCCATCCGCATAACGCCAGGTAGCAATGCTATCCATCTCATTCTTTTCCAGCGGCTTAAAAGAAAACATCATCGAAAGGGAAAGATACCAATTCTTAATAAATCAATGCAAATTCTTTGATTCAATCGAAAATCAGTCCGGTTATTGTAGCTTATCAACTATGTTTCCACGCATACTCCTGATTCTGCTGGTATTGACCCTTCAGGCCTCCTTGATTAAAGCTCAGAAAAACCCGCTCAATGTTTTCTGGAATAAGCAGCAGATGATAGAAGATTTGGATTCCTTGCAACATACCCTTCGAATGTATCATCCGGGAATCGGCCGCTATGGCGACTCATCCATCTGGAAAAATATTCAGGAAGCAAAAGATTCATTGCCGGAAAAGGCGAGCTCCGAAGAATTTTCGGCTTTGATTATGGAACTTGCGGCAAGCGTTGCCTGCAGCCACACAAGGGCATTGCCACCATCTAACGAGATGGATTACTACGATAACACTGCAGCATACCTGCCCTTCAATCTGATAAAAATTGGTGATGCCTACTATGTGAATGAGAGTGCAGATGAAACAGGACAGCTTCAGGTGGGTGATCGAATCGACTCCATCAACGGGGTGGCATGCTCAGATTGGGTCGACAGCATACTTCCCCTGATCGCCTCCGATGGAAATACCCCTGCACGCAAACTCGCCGCCATTCAAACAGGTTTGTACTGGTACTCAGCACTTCGATTTGGTAGCGACCATGAATTCTACACCGTGCATGCAACAAGAAATGGTCAACCTATGCAGTTTTCGCTCATGGGTGTTACCCGTGTGGACATCCTGCTCCAACGCCAGTACAATGCTTCAGAACCCACGCCCAACGTGCAAGGGTACTGGATTCGTCCGGAGATATTTTACCTCAAAGTTTCCAGCTTTGCTGTAGATGATACTCCGGAGGAAAAAAAGATTTTTCTTGATGACCTGGATCAAATCTTTCTGGAATCAGGAGTTGATACCGCACAGAAACTTATCCTGGATCTTCGGGGAAATACCGGAGGCTTGAGTGAACTGGGCATGGAACTTTGCCGCTACCTGATGCATGACCCATTCATCTACTGCCATTCCCTTCAATTAAAAACCAGCGATATATCGAAAGAATTGCCCTTCTCTCCGCTTCCTTCCTATCCGGGCTTCCCAACCGGCATTCGCAATGAAAAGGGTCAGATTCTCTGGCTCAAGCATCCGGCGCTCGGACTGAAATACCCGCAGGATCACAGGTTTAAAGGACGAATGCTTGTGCTTTGCGATGGTGCCTGCAATTCAACCACAACAGAAGTAATTAGCGTATTGCAGGATCGAAACCATACGCAATTCAGCGGAGAAAATCCGGGAGGAGCATTTGTGGGAAGCAATTCCGGTATCACCCTCCAACTCGTTTTGCCGAATAGCCAAATTCGTGTGGACGTGCCTTTGGTGGCATACCATATCCGAAATTCCAGTCCCTATTCCACAGTCAATCTTCAGGTGAACTACCCCATGGAACCGAAACCCGACATGAAAGGCGATCCGCTACTTAAGAAAACCATTCAAATTCTTGAAGATTGATGGAAATCCGACGAAAGAATATTTAACATGAGTCTCCGTTTCAATACCATTTGTGATTGAAGAGAATTATCCTATTTCTTGCTTATTGTATGTTCATTTTGTCTTGATGCTTCGACTTCGCTCAACATAAATTCCAAACGAACCAAAAAATCAAGGCCAAAATGGGAGAAGCGGATAAGCATGATGTTTTATCAGTACGTTTTCTTAACTTAGATGAAATTAAAACCTGTAGCAATGTCGAAAAAAAAATCCGTCTTTCCCGGGCTAGCAATTGGCGCAGCCATAGGGACTGCCCTGGGTGTTGCATTCGACAACCTGACCCTTTGGCTCAGTTTAGGAATTGCCGTAGGTGCGGGATTGGCCATCTCATTTACTCAGAAGAAGAACCAATCAAAGAAATAAAGTAAAATCATGAAAAAAATTGTTTTAAGTCTCGCCGCTTCTGCCCTCCTGATGGGAGGATTTGCCTACGCTCATTCGACTTCATCTCATAAAAAGGAATGTGCCAAATCGGAAGACTGCGCTTCCTGTCCTGTTACTCCCGATTGCCAACCCGGCGATGCCTGGTGTGTTTGTCTGGAGGAATGTGAGAAGTAAGGAAAGCAGGAGTCAGGTTTCAGGTATCGGGTTTCAGCAAGTTTGCGGAATATTTTTTAATGCGATGACGCAGAGATTTCTCAGCTAACGCCGGAAGGAGACACGGTTGTTATTTGCCCGGCCAAATTCATCACAAAGTCTCAAAGTCCCACTATCACAATGTCCATTTGCTGTTTTTCGTTTTTCCTCCAAAAGCTTCAGCACTATTCGTGAGGCACAAATGGATATGGATGCTCCTGCCAGCGTGTATCTTATAATCATTGATACAGGAGAAAAGAGCGCGGTGCATAAACTGGTGAAGGAATAGACAACCGAAGATGAGTTTCGCTGGACATACATCGGACATGAACGCACGCATTCGTGAAAACGAAGCGATGCGCAGAAAGCGTGGATTTTTCCGGCTCGACCCTGCCCTGATGCATGCCAACAAAAGAGAAATGCTCAAATACAGGCATGCCAGTCCGGAGGAATTCCAGGCCCTCAAACGGAGCTTAGCACGGAATAAACAAATGCAAATTGCCAAATCTGTTTTTGCATTAGCTATCGCTTTGATTATTGCCTCGCTTATTGCGATGCAAATGTTTCACTACTTAACTTCAGTAAATGAATAATGTAATTGTGATATTAAAAGGATTGAAGAGTTAGGGCTGTTATGAAAGAAAATAAACAATCCAGTACGGCTATATTACAAGAAACATCGCACCGTCCCTGGCCGCTTTCTACAGAACCCTGGAAATTCTACCAGGAATGGATGCATGTACTTTTCCTTCATTGGAAAGTTGAATTACAAGACCTTCAACCTTTCGTTCCTAAAAATTTGGAGATTGACCTGCATGATGGAAATGCTTGGGTATCGCTGGTGGCTTTTGACATGAAGCATGTATGTCCCCGATTTTTACCTGCCTTCCCTCCTGTTTCCAATTTTCACGCGCTCAACCTGAGGACCTATGTCCGGTATCAGAAAAAAGCCGGCGTATATTTTTTAAGCATTGAAGCCAGTAAACTGCTTTCCACCTGGGCCGCCAAATGGATTTCTCGATTGCCTTATCGATTTTCTGAAATGAAACGAACGATTGGGTACTTTAATTCTTTTAATAAGTTCACAAAAGAAAGACTGTCCCTTCGTTACGAATTGGGCAATCCCATCTCCGATAAATCAGATGTAGATCGATGGCTAACCGAGCGTTATGTCTTGTTTCAGGACACCGAAGAAAAGATCAACCAATACGATATCCATCATCTGCAATGGCCCCTGCGTACAGCAAAAATTCTCCATCTCGATTTGCACTATCCCGGATTCAAGACGCTTTTTCAAGGAGAACCCACCAAAGTTCACTACTCACCTGGTGTTCAGGTTCTGGCCTGGGATCGGGAAGACTTTTAAAGTCAAGTTTGTGGCAGGCATCTTTTGCTCTCCTCCCAGCTTTTCTCCCAAACAAAATTTAAGTTCGTCCCATGAAACTCTTTCCCGAAAAAACCCATTTACTCAGGCTGAATCAACAACCAGAGGCCGCTTTGGAGCGATTGAAGCGACAGACGGAATATTCCGAACGGCTGGTATCGCAACGAACTAGTAAATCTTTCATCGGATCGATTCATGGCAATCAATTCTCGCTGATTTCATCGGCCATTGGTTCCGGCGCATTTTGTGCTTTGAACGGAAGCGTGACAGAAAACGAAGTGCAGGTGGATGTGTCGATCAATAAACCCTTTCGCATCATTCTCGGAATCTTTCTGGCATTTCCGCTTGTCGCTTTACTGACCATGTTTGCCGGTCCCGGTGAGGGGCATGCATGGATGAATCTGATCGTGGTTGCCATCCAACTGCTCATGATACGCTTTGTATTCATTGAACTGGCCTTTCGTTATTTTTCAAAACATAGCCTGGCCCGCTTATATAATGTGATGGATATTGAGTAAAACAGACGTTGAGGAGAATAAATCCGACCGGCACCGATAATTCCACCTACCTTCGGCACTCACCAAACCCCGGAAGTTCATGAAAATCAGTTTTATAATGCTCGCAACTGCGTGTAGCTTCCTGTTGACCGCATGCCATAAAAACGCCGATTCTCCACCTCTTAACACTACCCCTTCTGAAATGCAAAGCTATCTGATGCGTAGTGCCTGGGTAATTGAATCTTATGTTAGGATTGAAGATGGCGATACAACAGATGATTACCAGTTTACGGACGATTGTGAACTGGATGATTCTCTGGTCTTTCTGAGCAGCCATATCATCGCGAAGAAATTCGGCGACGTCCATTGCAATTCCGGACCTGATGATTCCACAGATATAATGGAATGGAGTCTTTCCGGAGATGAGAAAGTACTTATCCTTGACGGAGACCCTTACACCCTTTTGAAGCATTCGGATAACGAAATGGTCTGCCGTTTTGAAAACACCGATGAAGGTTACATTGAAATTATAACTTTTATCCGTGGTAAGGCGCGAAGAGGAGTGGCTGAAATGGCACTTATCATGAGCGCACCGTGGACCATACAATCCATCATTGAAATTTCCAACGGAACCACTTCCGACTTATTTAGCGATATGGCCGATTGTGACAAGGATAACGAATACCACTTTTTAAGTAATAATGTTGTTGAAATTCACGGTGGAAAAACAAAATGCAGTCCCAACGAAACCAACCCGACGGATGTCGGCGAGTGGGGTTATTCATATACCATTCAGAAGATCTATTTTGGCTTATTCAATTTCGATATAATCGAACTGACGGATCACAAAATTGTTATGTTAGCCGCCCAACCTTCAGATAATTACTGGCTGACTTATATACTCGTCCGATAGGGTAAACTAACAGATCACACTTCGCATGAAAAACGAAGTAAGCGACTTAAGCGAAATAACAGTTATTTTATCGATGTCTTTTTTCTACGCTTATTTCATTTCCTTCGCTTAATTCGCTTAATTCTATTGCTGACGCAGTCAGCATCGTTTTATTCGCGAAGCGAATTCGTTCGATTCGTTTTTCCCGCAAAGCGGGATCCTTTTCGCTTTCTTCGCTTTTGTTGACGTAGTCAACAGTCTCCTGATCTCCTTCCCTACCAATCAGTTTTATAGCCATGTCGCAGAATCTTTTTCAAAACACCAACGGAAATTTTATTCTTTCCAAAGCACTGGACTAAGTTTTCGGAAATCCTACTCGCCATTTTGGAAATGGCCAATAATGACTGGGAAATAAACTTTCCCGTTAAAAAAGAAGAAATGGATTTTTCCGTCTAAAACATTAATAACGGATCATTCCACCTTAACCATTTGACATCATGGAAGAAATCGACAAAAAGAAGTTTCTGGGTCTGTATCAAATGTTATTAATAGATGCAGAGGTACATCCAAAAGAACTTGAGCTCCTTTATGAAATTGGAAAGGAAAAAGGTGGTATTACCGAGGAAGAAATACAAGAAGCTATTTTCTCACCAAATACACTGATAAATCTGGAGTCTCTATCCAGTGAAGACAAGATAGAATATCTCTATAATTTGGCGAGGATAGCTTGGGCGGATGGAAAAATAGACGATCAAGAAATAAATCTTCTTCAAGAAACCAGCATCCGCCTTGGGTTTGGCTCTGAGAACGCCGAAGAGATTTCCCATTTTCTTATCAAGGAAATTAAAGCCAACAAGACTTTTTCGGAAGTTTTGTCAACCATTGAAAACTCCTGAATATGGGACTTAAAGAAACATTCGCCATCAATAAAAAAAGCTCAGTGTTGAGCGATGACAACCAACATCAGGCGAGCGAAGACATTGCTCAAATATCTGGAGCCTCCTACACCGCAAAAGGCACCAGGGATGCGGGATTTGTTGGAGGATCATCTAAAGCACTGCTCCCTAAATTACAATCTGTTTACATGCAGCTTTCCCGTTACATTCAGATGGATGCCATAAAGCAAGCGGAAAGGAAAAACAAAATCAGGCAAGAAATAAGCACCTTTGAAGCGAAAACTAAAAATTTAACTGCTCAGATAACCACCGAAAAGGAAAAATTAAACCACGAGGAAGGGAAAATTATTGCTGTTTCACAGGAAATCGATCATATCAAAGAAAACCCACAAACAATAACAGGTGAATCGATTGTCAAAGTCAGCTTGTGGATAGGAATAGTGATTCTCTTCGTATTGACAATCTATCTATTTGTTTTTTACAGTTCTGCAGCATTTTCCGCTTTCTTCAAGGACTTCACCCCTGATGACACCAAAATAACACAAGCCATATTCGATGCTCAAGCGGTAAATAAAGCTTTTCAACATGGTGTTTTAGAATTAGTTTTCATTCTAGCTATTCCAGCCATCTTTTTAGGTTTAGGATTTTTAATCCATAAGTTCTCTGAAGAAAAGTCCAAGACCAAATACCTCAAAATAGTTGCTTTAATAGCTGTCACATTCGCATTTGACTTTATCCTCGCTTACGTGGAGTTTCCGCGCAAAGTGATCCAGTAGTTCCGCGGCAATGAGGTCCACCTATTCCGCGTCAAATTGACCCGTCTATTCCGCGTTAAACTGACCCCCCTGAAATACAAGAAGGCTCTGCTGTTTTGCGGGCCATTTAT
>WGMZ01000013.1 GCA_016124735.1 Bacteroidota bacterium | reverse complement strand
TTCGATTTTCTGCAATTCTTGAATTAATTTCAGTTAATCAAAGGGAAGGTGTCGCTTGGTGGGGGCACCAAGCGACTTTAAAAGTTCGATTTCATTTTTCTCCGAATCAAAAAAACTGCGTCTCCGTCTGGCGCAAGCCTGAATTCTTTGCGACCCTGCGTTAAAATTGTTAGTCAATCAAACATGTGCCGTCCCAGCCGGGTGCTTCTTGAAAGTTCGATTTCATTTTTCTCCGAATTAAAAAAACTGCGTCTCCGCCTGGCGCAAGCCTGAATTCTTTGCGACACTTCGTTGAAGAAAAGTCAAACAAATGGGAATAATATTCAAAATAGTATGCAACTCTTTACGCATCAGTTAAATTTATTACTGAACCGAGGCAACATTTAAAAGCCTGACTGTCTTGTACAATAGAATCCGATGATCAAAGGCATCTTGAAAGGAAAGAAAACGGAGCATCCCGACGGGGATAATGAGCTGGCAAAGGCGGTCGTGGCAGGAGATGAAGTGGCGATGGATCAACTCTATCGGGCCTATGCTCCAAAAATCCTGACCCTTTGTCGGCGCTATGCCTCGGGAAAAGAGGAAGCGCTGGATTTGCTGCACGACGGTTTTCTAAAGGCATTTGAAAAGATGGATAGTTTTCACGGACATGGCGATTTAGGTATTTGGGTGAAACGAGTGGTGCTTAACCAGGCCATCAATACCTTAAAACGAAAAGTGAAATGGGAAGAATTGCCGGAAGAATGGCCGGAGGAGGAAGTTTGGGAAGAAGAGGCAGCAAACCCGGAGGAGCTGATTGCATTAATCCAGGCACTCCCGACCGGTTACCGGATGGTGATGAACCTGTATGTGTTTGAGAAGATGAGTCACGACGAAATCGCCGCTCAGCTGGGTATTAGCCCGGTGAGCTCAAGAACACAATTGTTCAAGGCACGAAGACTATTAAAAAAGAGATGGAAGCAATGAATAAAAATAAGTTTGATCAATGGCTGAATGAAAGCCTGGAGGATCATGCTTCCGCCATTCCAGTTGGAGGATGGAGAGGTTTGCAGAGCAACCGGAAAAGTAAACGCCAATATAGAATATGGTATTTCCTGTTGTCAGGAATTCTCGCCACGGGCGTTACTGCATTCTATTTCATCCAGGATCACAAGGTTCCTTCAGCAGGACTTCATGAACAGCCTTCTCCTGTGGGCTCTCCGAAATTAACCATCCGGTCAAATTCATCTGATATTGAAACTCCCGTTTCAGAATATCCGAAATCAGCTACTGCAAAAAGTCATTCAATGATGGAATTCACACCTGCAAGGAATGCGGATAAAGAAAGAATCGTTCAAGGGCCAATGGCGTTGGAAAGTGAGAAAGTGCTAATTCAAAGAAATCAACTTTTCCCTATTCAATTGGAGAGAAGATCGTTGCAGCGATTTATGCTTCCTCCGGACTCCTTATTGCCAGTAATTCGTGTAAGAAGACGGATTCTGAATGATTCAAATGCCATTAGTCCGGAGTCAATTGAAATGCAAGCGAATTTCACAAGGTGGATTCCTTATGCAGAGTTGAGCTGCAGCGTCGCGGCGCTTCGGGCAAACTCTGTAAATTATTCGAACCAGGATCCTCAATACCTTCAATTGATTAATGGAAGTCGACTCACAATTTCCAATTACGCCGTAGGTTTTGGAATGAATTTCCGGCCCGTATTCCAAATCAACTTTCAAGCTGCATTACGATTTCAATTGACGCAAATAAATGGCACATTGGATTACCATAACCCCAGCCTTCAACCGGCGTTAAACCCTCAGAATTTTGGAAGTACAAGCTGGGGAAGAAACAATAAAGTATCTTCAAATAGTTACCAATTCCGGCCTAAAGTAAGCGTAGGCAACCTGCAGTTTGCGCTGGGCGCACAATATTGGTTAAACCCCAGGTTCTATGCAGGCGCCTTGGCCTTGCCCACGCTACGCCTCTCTCAAAGGGGCTTTTGGGTGAATCCTGGAACGCTGGAACCTGAAGTATATCAGGAGCCTAAATGGAATTTCAATCTATCTGCAGAGCTCTTTTTGGGTTACGCTTTTCGTGTCAGAGAGCAGCAATTACGGATACAGTATCGATTCAGCCCGTGGAGCCCACAACTAAGACCTTTCGGAACGCAAATGGGCGGCAACACCCATGGCGTTTCCATCCAATGGCAAATGCCTTCAATTTCAAACAATATAAAATAACATCATGAAAATTAAATCAATAGTACTTGCATGCATGATAGCTGTCGGAGTATTCTCTATGCTGGAGTCATGCACAAAATGCGATAAACACCCCTGCGATGCAGTTAGCTGTGACCTCGAAGGTACGATTAGCGGAGATCCGGGCTGGTGTGCTACCCCGCCCACAAGTATGATGGGAATAACAGATGATAATGGTATTTTTTACCAGATCGATAAAGACCTGACAAATTCCTTTAGTCATTTCAAAGCAGGCGAAAAAGTAAAGTTTGGCTACTGTGCTATAAAAGACATGGACAGGAAAGGAAATGACAAATCTTCATTTGTGGCGCCTCATATCAAGATTATAACCCTGGCTTGTCTTGAAAAAGTGAAAGAACCGGACCCCGTCGGCGATTGCGAGCATGATGCCGTGGTGATTCAAGTGGATTATTCGGACAATACCCTTTCCACCATGAAGTACATCAAGGTGGATGGCAAAGTTTACATGGGTCGGGGTGACTTAGCAGAACAATTGTTGGCATCGTCTCCGGGAACGCATTATAATATTGGTTACAATCAGGTAATAGATTGCTACATACCGATGGTGGTCAGCAACCCCATGATTGATGGTTGTATTCAGTTAACCTGTCTAAACAATGTGACTAAACTAAATTAATTCAATCTAAAAGGTATTTGCAGAGGCCACCTTGCGTGGCCTTTTGGTGTTGTCATTCCCACTGACTGGCAGATGTTTTGCTTCGATTAAAAGCCTTACCTTTGCGGCGCATTTATGGTTATCGAAGTAGTTAAATCGAAGATTCATCGGGTCAAAGTAACTCAGACAGAACTTCACTATGTAGGCAGCATCACCATCGATGAAGAATTGATGCAGGCAGCCAACATCATCGAAAACGAAAAAGTCCAGATTGTCAATATCAACAATGGGCAGCGTTTTGAAACCTATGTAATCAAAGGTAGAAAAGGGAGTGGTGAAATTTGCCTCAATGGACCGGCTGCAAGGCTGACTGCTGTTGGAGATGTGATAATTGTTATCTCTTATGCGCATATGGATTTCGAAGAAGCGAAAGGCTTCAAGCCCTGGATGGCTTTTCCTGACGAAAACAACCGAGTTCATTAACAGGCCATGAAAAAAGTACTGCGCTACCTGGTATTCGTGCTGATCGGAGCATTTTTCATCTATATGGCATTCAAAGAGGTGAAGCCGGCAGAGCTTTGGGATAAAATAAAACATGCCAATTTTATGTGGATTGGCCTGGCAATTCTCGCCGGAATGATAAGCAATTACAGCCGTGCAGCACGTTGGCTAATCATTGCAGAACCTCTTGGATATAAACCCCGATTATCCACCAGTTTTCACGGAGTGATGGTGAGCTATCTGGTTAATTTTGCGATTCCGCGTGGAGGAGAAATTACCCGGGCGGCGATGGTAAGTAAGGCCGCGAAAATGCCTATAGGTACGGTCATTGGTTCTGTGGTTGCGGAACGAGTGACCGATCTGCTCTGTATGGGATTGGTTATTTTATTGGCAATGGGTGTTCAGTACGACACCATCATGGAATTTTTCAGCAGCAGCGGAGGGAATAGTACCGATGCCGGCGACGCTGGATTTCCATGGATGAAATTGATTTTGGGCATAGTTGCGGGTTTGGGTATCGTATTTTTATTTGTCAGAAAACGCCTCAATCATATCCCGATTTTCCATCGCATCAACGATCTCTTTGAGAGCTTTGTGGAAGGGGTTAAAGGACTGGCTCGCATCAAAAGACCCATCCCTTTCATCCTCCATAGTATTCTTATATGGATCATGTATTACCTGATGGTCTATTTCTGTTTTTATTGTATTCCCGAAACTTCTCATCTTGGACTTGCAGCAGGGTTGACTGTGCTCGTAACTTCAACCCTGGCAGTGGTGCTTCCTTCTCCCGGAGGAATTGGAACCTTCCATTATTTTGTGCCGATTGCATTGACCTTATATGGTATTGACCCGGAAGATGGATTGTCTTACGCTACCATCGCGCACGCTTCTCAAATGCTGATGTTCATCTTTTTTGGTACCATCAGTTTAGTAAGTATGTTACTTTTACAACGTAAATCACTTACCGAATGAAACAAACGGAAGATTTTACCCGGAAGTTGATTACCACTCCGGAAAAGCTGAACAGCTTGTTGGAAAAATGGAGCGATCAGCACGATAAAATCGTTTTTACCAATGGTTGTTTTGACCTGGTACACAAAGGACATATTGATTACCTGTTCAGAGCTTCCAAACTCGGAACCAAATTGATGGTTGGCATTAACTCCGATGCATCCGTTCAAGCCATCAAAGGGCCGGGCCGCCCCATTCAGGATGAAGATTCACGCATGTATTTGATTGCTGCACTGGAATTCGTCAATGCGGTGGTACTCTTCCAGGATTCTACGCCTCTCAACCTGATCAAAAAGGTTCGCCCGGATGTATTGGTGAAAGGCGCTGATTACAAACCAGAGGAAATTGTGGGTTATCATGAAGTAACCGGTTGGGGAGGTGAGGTGAAAACTTTGGAATTCATCGATGGGTATTCGACTTCCAAAATCATCCGAAAAATTAAAGCGGAGGATCAGGACAAATGAGCCATCCGGGATTCAGCTCCAAACTTTATTCTATCCGTTTTGCCGACTGCGACCCTTTTGGTCATTTGAATAATGCCCGTTACCTGGACTATTTTATGAATGCGCGGGAAGATCATCTCCGGGAGAATTACGATTTTGATATTCCTTCCTGGATGGAGAAAAGCGGCAAGGCCTGGGTGGTCAAAGAACACCGAATCCAATTTCTAAGGCCGGTCAAAGTCAATGAATGGGTCACGATTACCTCCGGCATCGTCTTTCAAACGGAAACGGACAATATCGTTGAATTCGGCATGTGGGACAAAGACCGCAAGAAATTGAAAGCCCTCATGTGGAGCAATTTCCAATACATCGATATGTCGACCATGCGCCCGGTGCCTTACGACGCATTTCTTCTGGACAAGTTTATGCCCTTATTGATGGAAGAAGAGCTTCCCGATTTTGCACAAAGGGCAGTGGGTATGCAAAAGAAATACCGGGCGTAAGTCAAGTTACTCCGCACGGAAGGAAGGTCGCGATTCATCGCGGCTGGTGTCGTCAGACATCCTATTTTCATCGCCATGATCAGGTCGCGACAAATCGGCGACCTTACCTCAAAGGATAAAATGTTGGCCATGCAATGGAGTAGAGCTGTGATTCATCGCAGCGCAGCTTGTTATAAAGATTAATAATATAAATGTATGGCATTATTTGTGAGGCATTGATGATCAAGTTCTTATATTTTTTAACCAACCACACTACCATGAAAACGCCCTGGATAATTGCCGCAGCTTTATTGATTACAGTTTCCTGTGCTAAAGAGAAATCAACGCCAATCGAGAATCCGCAAGTCCGAATGGGATATACTCAATCGGGGAATTGGCCTTATGGTTTCTGGACTTCAGCCATTTTGGATAATCAAGGCTCGCTTCCGGTTAAATCGGTAGGTTTTTGTGTTGCGACGCATTCAATGCCTGACCTTAGCGACAAGGTATACTTTTCGAGTATAGATACATTTACGGCCACGATTGATTCGCTTTCGCCTCATACACAATATTATATGAGAGCATTTGTTAGCAATTCGGAAAATACTTTTTTCAGTGAAGAAATTACCGGAGCGACTTCTTCATTCTATGCATTGAATATTACCGCGACCAAAATCGATGTGGAGATCATGGATTCCATCTCTTTTCAAAGCCGAAGTTGGGCCGCACAATCTGGTGTCGTTGGTGCAGACAGTCCGACGGATGGTTTAGCAAATACCTCTAAAATTCCGGGATCAAGTCAAAACTCAGCAGCAAAATATTGTGCGTCTTTAACCGTAGACGGACACTCTGATTGGTATTTGCCATCGGATAAAGAACTGTATAGTATCGTACAAAATAGTAATCAGCTAAGACTCGCCTCCAATGCCACAAGCCTTTGGTCCAGCACAGAATCGGATGAAAATCAGGCGATAAGTTATTCTCTTAAAACATTTAGCCCTGAGTTGAGAGATAAAACGGAAATGAGCCATTTTATCTGTATTCGCCATAAAGATTAAAGGGAGAACATCCTTACCATTTCTGCCCGCTCCAAGCCTCAAAAAAGGCTTTTTGATCTGCGGTGGCATTATCTAACTTCCGAATACTGTAACGTTTGAAAGATGTTCCGCCATTTGGAACTAAATCGATGGTTTTACTTCCTTCGATGCTATTCCAGACGAGTAAAGTACTTCCTGCGTTAAACAATTGATTCCAATCGGTTCCTTGTCCCACCGGAGTATTGTTAATTAACATCACTTCGTCGTTCAAACTTAATCCGGCATGTTCCGCCGGAGAATCTTCCAGAATCGTAGTAACAATGACTTTTTGGCCACCACTCAGTTTGAATCCGTATTTAGCCTCGTGCAAATAACTGGATTCTTCCGTTTTGATTTCACATCCAATACTCCACAGACTCTTAGGAAGGGCCTTTTCAATATTGCCTTTGCCCCAATAAAAGTCGTGGAAAAAGAAGTCGAATGATTTGCCGGCTACTTCTTCAATCAGCTGCTTGAATTGTTTTTCGGTATACGGCAGTCCTTCTTTATAAAAATCAACATAGAGCCGCTTCATTACAGTATCTAAAGAGGATTGGTTTTGAGTCGCGCATCGAACCTCTATATCCAGCATTAAAGCTGCCAACATCCCTTCTGTGTAAATACTTACTTTTCTTCCAGGCACGCCGGGAACATATCCATCGAGCCAGGTATCGAATGAGGATTCTGCTACGGAATAATGGTAGCGTCCTTCATTGTCGAAGTGCTTTTGAAGGTCCGCGTTGGCTTGAAGCGTGTAGTCGTCAAAATTCAATACACCGGAACGCAACAGCATGTAATCGCCGTAATAAGTGGTTATTCCTTCGTACACGTATCCCATCCGACTGTAATTTTCTTTGGTATAGTCGTAGGGGAACATGTCTGCTGGTCGAATCCTCTTCACATTCCAGTAATGAAATAATTCATGAGAGCTAATTGCAAGAAATTCATGATGACGTGCTTCCTGGTTAAATTCCTCACCCGGACCCATGACTATTACGGTGGATGCATGATGCTCTACTCCATGATGATAACGGGTAGGAAGGAAGATGAATAAATAATGGTATTCCTCCGTCTCCATGTCTCCAAACACTTTGAGTTGTTCCATCGTATAAGCCTTTGCCTCTACCATGAAACGCGTGATATCCAGGTTGTTTTTTCCTTGTAACCATACATGGAAACGATAACCTTCTACCTCAAAAAGATGATGAACCAAATCTGGAGATGCGATGAGTGGGGAATCGGCCAATTCGTGGTAGTCGGTAGCGAATAAACGCTTACCCTTAACCTGCATGCTGCTCGCAATTTGGTAATTATCCGGCACCTTCAACAACACCTCGCAGGCTTGCATTTCGTAATCCGGGTCATATACCAAACAATTTACAGGATTGACATAGAGAAGGTCTTTTCCGCAAAAGGTGGAACCGGCATCCAATGTCGAGGCAAAGTATTCGTATGAAATCCGGATTTTATCTTTGCCTGAACAATGAATCAACCAGCGGTCCTTATTGATTTTATGAAATCCCAGAACTTCTCCATCCTGACTGTACACCTCAAACTTTCGTATGTTTTTAGCAAAATTGCCAATCTCGTACCGCCCGGGGCGCCAGGAAGAAAGTTGTATTTCCATCTCATCTCTTCCATGGGTACTGAATTCGGCTAAAACGGAGAGGAATCGACTTCCCTGGTGTAGGGTGCTGAGGGTATAATTCATGGATGCAAAGTTAATTTTTAATAAACAATGCTACCTTTGCCGTGTGAGGAAGTTTTTGGCCATTATCCTTTCTTTTCAATTGCTCGTCCTGTCGCTGGGCGGTATCAAGGCCACACTCTATTATACGCTTAACAAAGCCTATATCATTAAAGAGCTTTGTATTCAAAAAGATGCTGTTGAAAACACCTGTCAGGGTCAATGTCATCTTCATGAAACCATCAAAAAACAGGCGCGTCAAGATCAGGATCGTCACTTAATTTTTGAAGGGCATTTGTCGCCTTTCTGCGCCCCAATAGAAGGGCTGGGAATTGTAACTGCTCAAACTTTATTTCAGCAGGTGGAATATTTCCCCTGGATAAATCATTATCCGGGCATTTCACTCTATGCAACCCATCGTCCTCCGCCCGCACACGTTTAAGACCGAATAAATCAATCTTAAACGTAATTATTATCAATGAAAAAAATACTTGTTGTGCTGGCAGGCCTTCTAGCCATGTATCCGGCACAGGCATGCGACGTATGTGGATGTTCCAGCGCGTCGGCTGCCAATTTCCCCGGCAATTTTAATAGAGAGAACCAATTGGGGTGGCTGTACCAGTTTATGGCTTTTCAGTCTCTACACCTGCCAAGTGTGCAAAATGGACAGGTAGGCTATCAGATGAGGTCGCAGGAATATTTTCAGGTCAGCGCCTTTACGGCTGGTATCCGGATTATTAAAAATTGGCAGGCCAATGTGGCTATTCCCTTGCAATATGTGAGTAAAACGGAAGAGTCGGTTCAAAGCCATATTTTCGGCATGAGCGATATGCAGATGGGCGTGACCCGCTTTTTTGAAATGGATTCCATCTACAAGAATCATCGTCTATTAATGTCGGCTTCCTATGCCTTGAAACTCCCTACCGGGAAATACCATTCAGATATGATCAGCGAATCGGTAAGTCGTTACATGATTCCGGGAACCGGTAGTTTTGATCATTTCTTTCGCGTGAATGCCCAGTATATCATAAAGTCCTGGTCTGTATCACTCAGAGGATTGTACCGGGTAAATGGAAGTACAAGAGATGGTTTGAATTGGGGCAACCGGGTTCAACTTCAAGGCGATTTTGGAAAAGTGATTTCCCTGAAAAAAATGAACGACCTCTATGTTTCTCTTGGCTATCTGTATGAAAAAGGGTACCGAGACTTCCAAAATCAGGAAGAACTCGAATTCAGTGCGTATTCGACGGGCCAGATGAAAGCGGGGATGCAATGGAGAAAAAACCGACTGGCTGCAGGAGCCATGTATTTCCTTCCGGTAAATGGAAAGATAGCAAATGGACGGGTTCATATCCAGTCAAGATTTCAATTTCAACTTACCTATTATCCGAAATTTTAAGATGATACGTATACTAGCAATCGCAAGCATTGCGCTTTTGTTCAACGCATGCAAAAAGCAAGATTCCGGGACCACGACAGTAGATCCGGCAACCGGTAATCAAACAGATATGGAGATTGATTTGATTCATCCTGCCGATGGCAGCTATCTCGATAGTGGCGTAACGGTGGATTTCCAAGTCTATATCTCCGACAAACTTAGTTTACATGAATATGCTTTTCGGCTGAATCACGGGGATTCCCTCTTTTTTGATGAAGAAGGACATACCCACACCTATGAATACAATTTCAATAAAACCTGGACGAACAACTGTGAAAAGGGGGATACCCTGCACTTACAAGTAGTCACGACAAATCACAAGGGCGAATTGTTGGAAGAGGTTTACTGTTTCATTAGTAGGTAAAGCAACAAAAACACCTACCAAATGCTCTTACTAAAATAAATAACATGAAAATATTCAATCTTAATGTAATTACACTTGTGACATTGGCAATGTGGATTTTGTCTTCCTGTCATAAGAATGATAAAAAAGAAAATCCTCAGCCATCTACTGACGCAACTATCAATTTTGAATTTCAGGCGGTGGGTGATTTGGATTATGAGACCCTCAAATTGGGTCAGGTATATTCCACCTCTAAAGGAGATTCAGTTACTTTCGATTTTCTCAATTGGTGGGTGTCTGATATTACCTTTACTGCTGAGGATGGGAGTGAATGGAACGAAGCCAAAAACTATAGACTTTTACGTCGGGATGATAAAAAGGAGCGGGAAACATTTAGTGTCAATATTCCGGCGGGTAAATACAAATCAGTTCGCTTTACAGTAGGAGTTGACTCCAACCACAATGCGAGTCTGGATTCACTGGTCGGAGAGTTAAGCCCAACAGTGGGCATGAGCTGGACCTGGCAAACAGGCTATATCTTCCTGAAAACAGAAGGAACATTCTATAATTCTGATTCGATGGCATATACTCCTTTTCAGTACCATATAGGGACGAATGCCAACTACAAAATCGTTACCATAGATTTTCCTGTGGCTACGGATGTAAACGGCGGAAGTTCATATGAATTGCATATTTTGTTGCATGCCCTGAATTTGTTCACCGATCCGAATGCCATGGACCTCAAGACCTATCCCTATTTATTGGTAGGACCACCGGCTCAAACGGCTAAGGTGGCAGAGAATTATTCCCAGGCTTTTAGTTTGCACCACTTCGAAGAGTTATAATTAGCAAGTAATGCGCCTCCACGGATTATTGGGAATTGTATTTTGTGTTGCCTGTTCGTCGCCTAAGACGAATGCGCCTTATACATTTCCTGATACTCCGGCAGGGGTGGTTCCGCAGTCTGAAAGCAATAAGGCTACCGAAAAGGGAGTGGAGCTTGGTAAGCGTTTGTTTTTTGATTCGCAACTGTCTTCCAATGGAACGGTTTCTTGTCAGACTTGCCATCATCCGGAAAAAGCCTTTACAGATGGACAAAGCCTAACCTCGATGGGTGTTTCACATAAGCCTTTGTTGAGGCACGCTCCGGCTCTTTTCAATCTAGCCTGGTATCCGGGTTTATTTTGGGATGGCGGCTCGAAGAATCTGGAATCACAGGTTTTTGGCCCGCTGACACATCCGGATGAAATGGGGATGGACCTCACTATACTGCTAAAAAAGCTTAGAGCAGACAAAGAGTATCCGAAGTTGTTCAGGGATGCTTTTGGTGAAGATTCGATCACCACTCAGGGACTGGCAAGAGCCTTGGCACAGTACGAAAGAACACTGCTAAGCTTTGATTCTCACTATGACCGTGTAAAGGCGGGGAAAGAAAATTTCACCCGTATGGAGTTGGAAGGGGAGAAACTGTATACGCAATTCTGTGCCTCCTGTCATCCGGCACCCCTTTTTACAGACCTCTCCTATCACGCGAATGGAATAGACTCATCCATTAGCGATAAAAGTCATGAGCTGATTTACTGGGGGCGTTATCGCATTACCAATGACTCTGCAGATATTGGCAAGTTTAAAACACCCTCACTCCGTAATGTCGGTTTCACAGCACCGTACATGCACGATGGACGTTTGGCTTCATTAGATGATGTCCTGAATCATTACGCTCGGAACCAGGCTCAGAACCCATTGGCAGATGAACGCCTGAAGGCGGGCGATTTTTCAGCGATTGGTGTGGAACAAAAAAAGGCCCTGGAGGCCTTTTTGTATGCATTGAATGATTCGACGTATATTGGCAATTAGCGCAGGTGGGTGCGGTTGCGACGCCATTCGCTCATGCCTTGTTCAGATTTTGAAGAGGAGCCGTTTTGCAACTTTTGTTCTGCGTTAAACAATGTAGCTGCCAGAGCAGCTGCCAGCATTTCGCCTTCGTCCTCTCTTTTAAGAGAATCGACGTTGAAGTATTTATCGATGAATTTGGTATCGAATTGACCTTCCTTAAATGCTTCATGGTTCATCACCCATTCGCCAAATTCAAGGGTTGTAGCAATACCGGAAATTTCATATTCCGAAATGGCTCTTTTCATCCTTTCAATGGCTTTCTCACGGTCCGAAGCATAGACGATTAACTTGGCAATCATGTTGTCGTAGTAAATCGGGATATCCATTCCTTCTTCAAATCCATCATCCACCCGAACCCCTGTTCCCATGGGGACACGGTACGTTTCCAGTTTACCAACTTCCGGTAAGAAATTATTGGATGGGTCTTCCGCACAAATCCGAAGCTCGATAGCATGTCCATTGATACTTAGATCTTCCTGAGTATATCCAAGGGATTCGCCTCGTGCAATGCGAATCTGTTCGCGAACCAGGTCAAGCCCGGTAATCATTTCTGTAACGGGATGTTCCACCTGCAAGCGGGTATTCATCTCGAGGAAATAAAAGTTCATGGTTTCATCCACCAGGAATTCCACAGTTCCGGCCCCGGTATAATTACAGGCTTTCGCTACATTCACCGCCGCTTCGCCCATCTGTTTTCTCAGTTCCGGTGTCAATACAGCAGAAGGGGCTTCCTCAACAAGCTTTTGATGCCGGCGCTGAATTGAACACTCTCTTTCAAATAAGTAAACAATATTCCCCTGGTTGTCGCCGAGCACCTGAATCTCAATATGACGGGGAGACCCTACATATTTTTCAATGAACACAGCTCCATCGCCAAAAGAAGCAGTTGCTTCAGAAACGGCCAGCTTCATCTGTTCTTCAAATTCCTTGGGATCGTTTACGACGCGCATTCCCTTTCCACCACCACCTGCTGAAGCTTTGATGAGTATTGGATACCCTACTTCTATTGCTACTTTTTTGGCTTCTTCAATGTCGGCTATTGCGTGGTCAAGTCCGGGAACCATTGGCACACCGTATGCTTTTACCGCTTCCTTGGCTCCCAGTTTGGAACCCATAATTTCCATAGCTTCGGCGCTTGGTCCAACGAAGGTGATACCAGATTCTTTCACCTTTCTGGCAAAACCGGCATTCTCTGAAAGAAAGCCATAGCCTGGATGGATGGCATCCACCTCTAATTCTTTACAAATCTCCAGAATTTTATCGCCCAGCAGATAACTTTGGTTGGAAGGGGGAGGCCCCAGCAAAACCGCCTCATCTGCGAAGCGAACATGCTTCGCCTGACGATCTGCTTCAGAATAAACGGCCACCGTTTGAATCCCCATTTCTTTCGCCGTTCGCATTACGCGAAGGGCTATTTCGCCTCTGTTGGCAACAAGGAGCTTCTTCATTGTTCCGTATTTGGGTCCTGAATCATTGGAAGATGAACGTATTTCTCCTCGCGAAATGAAACCCGGTCAAATCCCAAAACACCTCCCGCGGCACGGGCGATGAATGCAGCAAAACTCAGGAGACTCAGATAGTACTTATGAGCGATGCGGTGATCAATCTTCTTCAGGATACCGTTTAATTTACTTAATGTTTTCACCAATTGTTCGGTTCGCTCTTCCAGGTTTTTCGGCATAGACTCAATCAATTCGTTGAGATGCCCTTCATAATCGTGGTCAATTTCCTGGTAAACGTCACGGATATCCACGGACTCCGAATAAGTCTTTATGTGAACAAGTTGCAGGGAACGTTTTACTTCAGCTTCGGTGATGTCATCATCGGCTCCGGCAATCAGGATGGTGATGTACGCAGGGGCATTTAGCACCAGCTCTTTTTCTTCCTTGTTCAGTTTTTCCAATTGATATAACATAGTTTTGCTAAAAATTCGCGGTCGAAATTAAGAAAAAAGCGTCATGAAGTGGGTACAAGTCATGTGGTTGTTACGCAAAGAACTAAAGCAAGAGTGGCGCCAAAAATTCACGGTGCAGGGAATTTTGCTTTATGCAGTGGCAGCAACCTATGTGGTATACCTCGCCATGCAGCGCCTGGACCCGCCTTCCTGGAATGCTTTGTACTGGGTAATACTTCTTTTTTCCGGGGTGAGTGCGATTGCAAAAAGTTTTATGCAGGAGTCGAAAGGACGCATGCTCTACCTGCATCAATTGGTACATCCGGCAAGTTTGCTCATTGCAAAAATTCTCTACAATTCACTTTTGATGGTGGTGCTTTCTCTGCTTGTCCTGGTTGCCTATACATTATTACTGGGACAACAAGCCGACCACTTGGGCTGGTTTATCCTTGCTGTGACCCTGGGAAGCGCGGCATTCTCCTCCGTTCTGACCATGGTGTCGGCAGTTTCCTCTAAAACAGGAAACGGACATTTGATAATGCCGGTTTTAAGTATCCCATTATTGATTCCTCTTTTACTGATTGCCGTGAAAGCGAGTAAAACAGCAGTAGACGGTTTGGAAGTTTCCCTTCTCTACAATGACCTCTTGGTGGTGTTTATATTTTATTTGATGGTTTCCATGCTGGGATTCGTTCTGTATCCCTGGCTTTGGAAAGAGTGATTTAATCAATGAATACCATCACGCCAAAGTTGATCTGACTTAACCCGAAGTTTGCCATCAGTTCATTCTGTTTGAAGGTTGTTTCACTAGTTGAATTTGTGGTTCGCGTTCTTTTGTGCTTCAATCCAAGAAATCCCCAGGAGGCATTGAAAGCGAAATTGTCGCTGGCAAACCAGGTAAAACCGGGACTAATTCCAATACTTTGATTGATGACTTTCGGGTTGACATCTGTGACCTGTCCACGCATATTGGTATATTTCTGAAACCCGATGGCGTAACCCAAAGAGCCGTAAAAGTAAAAATTGGACGCAATGGTAATATAGTATCGGGCGGAAAGACCCAGTCCCATTATTCTGTATTTATCAATTCTATTTGAAGTGTCGTTGAATTGGATTTTATGTGTGTTGAGGTGAACGTTTCCTCCGACTGCAATATGCTTGGTTAGAAAATAACCGGCTCCTAAACCGATCTTTCCGTTGAACTCTTTTGTGCCCTTTAGAGTCGTTGTTAGAATGCCTGTACCGCTTGTGATAACCTTATCATTTGAATGATAGATGCTGCCGAAACCAGTTGTGTAGATTCTGCCCGCTTCCAGCTGTGCGTTAACTTGTGAAATGAATAGTGAGAAAATGAGGAGAGTAAAATATTTCTTCATGGTGATTATAGTAAGTGAGATTAACTATAATCAAGAGCTGTTCCAATCTGGGGAATAAAGTGCGCTAACCCATTAAATGCCAGTGCAGAGTGAAATATTGGACTGCTAAATGAATTCGTTTTCTATGATTTGGCAAATCAATCATCAAAGAAGAATATGATTCCGAAATTGACAACAGTCATGTTGAAATTTGCGCCACTCAAGTAGAACAACACAGGAAAAAAGTGAAAGCAACGAAATTTTTCATAGGTAAAGCGATATGTTTATCCTGGGTCTGAAAAACAGTTTGATTGGGAGGATAACCGGCTGGTACTAATATACGCAGCTGGATTGCTTCGCCTATTTTCGTAGAAGCCAGGTAGTCGTCCTTTACTTTTCTTTGAGTCGTTCCAGACCGGATTTTGCCTGTTGATTGATGCCGAAAGTATATTCCTGATTCGGGAAGTTCATAGCCTTGTTGAAATACTGTTTTGCCAAATCGTATTTTCCTTCTTTTTCGTAGATCAGTCCCAGGTGAAGACTTGAATTTGCAGCAAAATACCAAATAGCGTTCGCCCCAATTGCAATTGTTTTTTTATAATACGATATGGCTAAATCAGTTTGATTGCTTTCGTCGTAAACACGTGCAAGTCGGTAGGGATATTCAATAGCGTCCTGCTCGCGATCCCATTTTCTATTTTCCAGCGATTTTAAAATATTCAGAGCCTCTTTATAGTATCCTCCATCGAAATACATTCTGCCACGAAGAATCTCAGGCTGAGGAATGTCCTTTTTCTCAGCTTCCAAAAGGGCTTGCTTGTCCTCATCGATGTCTGCCTGGCCGTATCTTTCAACCAGACCCATGTAGATATGGTATTTGTCTTCATCTCCCATGCAGAGGTAGGACCAACCGAGCTTACGATAGGCGTCTTTGATGTAATTTTTTCCTTTAAAAAAACTGACAAAGGTTTTAAAGTGTATTTGGGCGCTACTGTCTTGCTTGAACAAATATGCTTTGCCCAGCATATATTCGAGAAAATAAAAACGAGCATACTCTTTGTCTTTCGGACGCTGGTTCAGGGTGCGTATAACCTCATCTGTTTTTTTACATTGAAGTCCGATGGCAGCACGGACATAACACTGCAGTAAATTATTGGAATAATTTCGGGTTGACGCTTCTACGACCTGCCAGGCTTCTTCTTTTTCCTTGACAATATGCAATTGAAGAAAAGCGTACATAAACAGCGCTTCTTCTTTTAGCATTTCAGTTTCAGGATTTACAAACGGAGCATTGCGGAAGGATTCTATTTTTTTCATTCCGTCGTGGATATTGCCTTTCATCCCCAACAAATCGGTAATCCATAAATAGTTATCGGGAACTGTTCCAACCAAAACCTGGAGCATTCCCATGGATTTGTACTGAGGGCTGAACTTTGGATAGAGCTGAATATTTTTCTCAAGGAGCTTATAGGCGTCTCTCACGTTATTTGCTCCCCGCAGGTAGTCGCGAAACTTGAATCGCATTGCAGCCTGATGCAGCAAAAGTTCAGCCTGACAATACAGGTAGTAGGGCGATTCCTGATCGCCTTGCCTGATTATTGAAAGTCGCTTATTGAAAGCCTCTATTTCTTTGTCGAATTCCTGAACATCTTCATTGATAAAAGATTTCAGGAAATAATAGTATTCCGAAACAAAGGCGAGTGCGGGGGACTTCGCATTTTTTTTCGCCTCTTCCTTCAACAAGTCATTCCCTTTTTCCAGACGCAGGGCCATTATTTCATGATAGGCTTCAACAATCTTTGGCGTAAAGACAAATGCCTCCTTATTGGCATGGAGCAAAGTAGTTGCGAGCAGAAAGAAGGAAAGGAGAAGTTGGCGCATTTGATGCAAAATAAAAAAACCCCGGCGATGCTTTCATCCCGGGGTTCGTATTTCTTTTAAATTCGATTAAGAAGTGGCTTCTTCATTCGAGTCAATCAGAATGCGACCACAATGTTCGCATACAATGATCTTTTTACGGGAACGAATATCCGCTTGCATTTGAGGAGGAATATTTCCGAAACATCCGGTACAGGAATTCCGCTCAACATTCGCAACCGCAATGCCATTTTTTACATTCTGGCGAATACGGTTGTATGCTACGCGAAGACGATCTTCCAACTTGGCCTCTGCCTTGTTGCGTTTCGTCATTAATTCTTTCTCTTCTTTTTCTGTCTCCTCGATAATGGTAGACAATTCCTTTTTCTTGTTCTCTAAATCAAGCTTACGGCCTTCCAGTTCAGCATTTGCAGCGTCCAGCGTTTCTTTTTTGAGTTCGATTTGTTTGCCGTACTCACCAATTCTTTTCTCTGCAGCTTGAATTTCCAATCCCTGAATCTCGATCTCTTTGCTCAAGGCATCGTATTCACGGTTGTTTTTTACATTGTCAAGCTGTGTTTGATATTTCTTGATGAATTGCTGTGCTTCCTTTATTTTATTTTTATTCGCTGAAATAGAACCTTCTTGCTCCTTAATCTCTTCGCCATATTTTTCAATACGGGTCTCCAAACCAGCGATATCGTCCTCCAAATCCGAAACTTCCATGGGCAATTCTCCGCGAATTGCTTTGATTTCATCAATCTTCGAGTCGATGGCCTGAAGGTCGGCCAGATTATTCAATCTTTCTTCAATGCTTGCTTCCATCAGCAATAGTATTTTAAAGGGTTGGTATTATTACCGTAAAAAATGACTGCAAAAGTAGGGAAATTTTCTGTTAATAAGTGGCCCAGTAACTCAATCGTGAAATATTCTCCTTCGTAATGGCCTACATCGGCAATCATGATCTTTTTCTCGCTCTCAAAAAACTGGTGGTATTTGAAGTCGCTGCTCAAAAAAACCTGGGCATCCTGGCTTATGGCCCGTTGTAGAAGAAAGCTTCCGGAACCTCCGCAAAGTGCCACTTTTTTTAGCTTTTTATGGATGGAATCCGTATAGCGAATCATGGGGATATTCATCCGTACTTTGATATGCTCCAGAAATTCCTGCGGACTCATCTCTTCCGGTAAATCGCCTATGAGTCCGGAGCCAACTGCACTCCAGCTATTTTCAAGTTTCACAATGTCATAGGCCACTTCTTCATAAGGATGTGTTCTAAACATGGCCCGTAAGATGGCATTTTGAAGGTAATCGGGGAATACCACCTCCATGCGAATTTCCGGTTCCCAATGAATCTTACCGATTTCTCCGACATAGGGTTTTGCCCCCTCGAGAGCTCGAAAGCTTCCATCTCCCTGCAGGTTAAAGCTGCATGCGTCGTAGTTTCCTACTTTTCCCGCACCTGCCTTAAATAGCGCCATACGAACTTGTTCGGCATGACTATCCGGACAGAAGACACTTAACTTTCGCAGAATTCCAATTTTAGGCTCCAGTATCCTTGTATCTGTCAGACCCAGCTTTTCTGCTATTTTTTGATTGACTCCATTTTGCAATACATTGTCCAGATTTGTATGGATAGCATAAATGGCAATGTCGTTTTTAATGGCTTTTATTACTGCCTGCTCCACGTGGGTCGAGCCGTTAAATCGCTTCAACCCGTTGAATACAATTGGATGGTGGGCGATAACCAAATTGGCTCCCTTTTCCAATGCTTCGTCGATCACCTCCGGGATGCTGTCAAGGCAAATGAGCGCCCTGGTAATTTCCATTTCTCTGTTCCCTACCAATAAGCCGGAGTTGTCATAGGTTTCCTGAAGGCTGGGTGGAGCTATTTTTTCGAGGTATGCAATGATTTCGCGAAGGATCATGCTACGAATTAATGAATTATGGATGATTAATTGACATGAAGTTCGCTGGCCTCCATGGTTCGTACCTGTTTTGAAGGAAATAGTTCCTGGTACGAATGAACAATATGGTCAAGTTTTTTGTAAATATGGGTTCTGTTCATCTGATCCAGTCGGGTACATCCGGCAGCAGCAAAGAGTTCCAGAAAATCATCGAGGGTCTGCTCCTGGTAGTTCTTCACCCGATGCCATTTGTCTTCCACAACCAGACCCCGCATCAAACGAGGATCATTGGTGGTTACTCCTGTTGGGCATTTATTCGATTCGCATCGTAATGCTTGTATGCAGCCCAGGGCCAATAGCATTCCACGTGCAGAGTTGCAAAGGTCGGCGCCAAGACATAGGGCTTTAAATATGTCGAATGCAGTAAAAATTTTGGTGGCGGTGATTACTTTAATCTGATCCTTCAATCCGAATTCATTGAGTGTATCCACTACAAAAATGAGCGCTTCCTCCCAGGGCATGCCCACGTAGTTGGAAAAATCAATAGGCGCGGCACCCGTCCCGCCTTCTGCGCCGTCTACAGTGATAAAGTCGGGTAGAATACCGGTTTTCACCATCCGATCGCAGATTTCAATGAATTCCCTTTTGTTTCCTACGCTGAGTTTAAACCCGACGGGTTTACCATCTGAAAGTTCTCTGATCTCTTTGATAAAGGCCAATAGACCATCAGCATCTTTAAATTTGGAATGTCCGGGAGGCGATAATACCATGGTGTGTGGCTCGACACCACGAATGGAGGCTATTTCTGCATTGTTTTTGGCCGCGGGTAAAACGCCCCCATGGCCGGGTTTGGCACCCTGGGATATTTTAATTTCTATCATCTTGACTTCCGGATGCGCTGCCGACTCACGGAACTTTTCCGGCGAAAAATGACCATGTTCATCCCGGCAACCGAAATAGCCTGTACCTACCTGATATACCAAATCTCCGCCCTGAAGATGATAAGGCGAGATTCCGCCTTCACCGGTATTGTGATAAAAGTTCCCCGCCTTGGCACCCTTGTTCAAAGCCATGATGGCATTTTTACTCAAGGCGCCATAGCTCATGGCCGAGATATTAAATAAACTGGCAGAATAGGGTTGCTTACAGTCCTTGCCCCCAATGGTTACCCGAGGGTATTCCGTTGCAACAGGGGCAGGATAAATACTATGATGCATCCATTTATAGCCTTCGATATTCACGTCGAGTTCTGTTCCGAAGGGATGCATCTCATTTTGAAGTTTTGCCCTGGCATAGATATAGGTGCGGCGGTTCCGGTCAATGGGTTTCCCTTCGATATTGTTCTCCACAAAATATTGATGGAGTTCCGGACGGATAAGCTCCATAAGATAACGCATGTGTCCCAACACCGGGAAGTTTCTGAGAATACTGTGTTTGCTCTGGAAAATATCATGCATTCCAATACTCAGAATAAATACCGCTAAAACAATAAACCCGTGAATTGGCCAGATGACTGTGCAAACAATCAATGCAATCAGGAATAAAAGAATGAACGTAAAACGAATGGCTTCTCTCATGATGCGCTAAGTTAGGTGCATTCTATTTGCAAGCCAATATTATTCCGTGTTTCTCTCAACTGGTAAAAGAGTTTAAAAATTATATCTAGAGCCTCCGTTTCAATCACACATCGGATTGATGAGTATAGTCCTATTTCTTTATTGAATGATATTTTTGGCCTGAACCAAAATGCTTCTCCCATTCTCACTGCCCTGTTTCACTAAAGAAACGCATTGCAGTCAAACATACGAGAACCAAAAAATTCAAGGCCAAATTAAGCTTCCCCGCTCTCTGTTTTTTTATTAATGTTCGGCCATTGCATCTGGCCTCCCTAAAAAACGTTATGCGCATTTTGGCCAGCTCACCCAAAAGGAGCTTTTCTAATTTTACAGACGGAGATGTTATATAATGCTGGCGTCAGCAATAGGCTCCTGGCTTCCGTCCCGAAATTTATCGGGAGGAAGGCATAGCAGGTCAATGAGGAAGCAAGTGCGATTTTTTACTTTCTTTTTTTAATAAAAAGGAAATAATTATAAGTGAAAATGAATTAATACTTCAATTAAAAGGTTTTGTGGGAAATGGACGGAGACTAATGAATTATATTTTAGCGAAATATTGGGCCTTATTCGTAGAGCTTCCATTGTATCCCCAAACGGACCGCCCTCGGTTGCATGGGATAGTATGGCGATGAATAATAGGAATTGCCAAAAATCCCTGCAGTAGCATGCTGGAGCATAACAAAAAAGGTTACAGTCTTGATGCGCCCGGTTACATATACATTGATAAAAGGGTAGTTCCCCACCTGAAAAGCTCCATTAGGGTCTTGTACCTTGAAACTGCGAAGGGAAGCCACATACTCGGGAGCGTTGTATTGAGAGCACCAAAATAAATCCACGCCAAGCCGTCCACTTAAATTGTGTTTAAAAAGCCAGCCTTCAGCAAACAGAGTCTGTTTACTGGCAAACTGAGGAACTGGAAGTACACTGGGTACACTCGCTTTTTGCCAGACCACATTGCCATGCCAGTGCAACCAACGAACAGCCGCTTTGAATTGTAGCTTGGCTTGTTGAAGATTGATAGATGATGAATACTGATGCGGCATGGCATCCGGACCCAGATAGATATAATCATTAAGATTGTTGGCCGTATAACTGAGCCTAAACCATTCATTGCTTCCTTTATTGCTGATGCTTAATTCAAGCTGATTGGCTTTCTGTTGTTTCAGGTTTTTATTGTACCAAAAATTATGATTGCCAAAATAGTAGTAACTAAAAAAATTGGGTTGATAGCCTTTGAGCCGTAAGGATCCCTCAAATCGGAAAAAGCTCAGGTATTGGGCACTTTGCAGATGAAGATCGAAATCCCCGGCATTGTAACCGTGCAAACAAGAATAAATCTTAGCATACAATCCTGTTTTTTCTTTCATCCAACTGCGGGTAGCAATGACCGAACGGAGCGCAATATTAGTATAGGCTGCATAATCCTTCAGCCAGGCAACCTTGATGAAATTGATGTCAAAAAATGCACTGAAATAGTATTTCTTCTCCTGAATGGAGATACTGTCATCTGCCATTCGTTTAAAAGCTCCCGTTTCGTAACCCAGGCTCAACTCTCCATTCCGGTAAAATGTTGAGTCGAAGGTCTGTGTTGAGTCAAGATAGAAATTCGTGAAATTGTCTTCCTTGAAACTGCCTACGGTGAATAAGTTTGAATAAGTCTGTAAACTGGCGCGCAAGCTGATTTGATGCTGAGGGATAAAAGTAGCTATGCTATCCGGTATCGGTCGGTTAAGGCTGTCAAGTGCCTCGGTCGGGAAATGCCGTTTTTGCCCAAAGCGGTAAAGCTGGGTTACGGTAAAGTGGTTGCTTCTGAGTTTGTTTCTTACAGGATCCTGATAATAGTGAATCAGCGGATTTCGGATGGCTCCGCTTAAGGTGTCAAAAGATGCCCGGTTATAAATTCCCCCGCTTTCCTGATTATCAATGCGGTTCCAGATCGCACTTCCAATCACATGGTAACGGAAATCTTTCGTGTGGTACCAGTTGAACAGTCGGGTATTGTAAGAACTACTTCTTTGGTTGATATAGAATCCATCTTCCTTCAGGCGTCGAAACTCCACTCCGAAATTCCAGTTGGGCTTGATGTTTTGCGAATGCAAAGCTTCCATGCCCAGTAAATTGTTCGGTCCTTGCTTGTAATACAGCGATGTAATGGGCTTCCGGGTTTTATACAGATTGTTGCTTTCTGAATAAAGCGTTCGGTTAAAATCCATGTAATGCCAGCCTAAGTCAAAACCGGGAGTATTATTCAGCTGAAACACCAAGGGGTAGATGGCCGTGCCACTGTTACCCAAATCGAGCAGGCCATAATTTTTCTTGAAGGCCGGGTAGTAGAGATGGAAATCATCCATGCTGGTATCGATATACCGCAGGCTATCGACTCCCATTAATAAATTTTCTTCACTCGTCTTGTACGATGAGGAGTAAGCGGTATCTGACTGTGCTTTCAGCATCGCGCCGGAAGTCAGGCAAAACAGAAAAAGAATTATACTGGCTTTCTTGAACAGCTTCACTAATTATTGCAGAGTCAGTTTCTTGCAAATATGGGTTTTTGCGCCTGTTAATTGAACGACATAAATCCCTTTCTCCATTCCCTGGAGATGAATTTGCAACTCATTCTGACCCGCAATCGCTTGAAAATTCTGTTGAAAAACGACTTTCCCCTGCAAGTCCAGAACCTGTAGATCTTGTGTTTCTTCAATTCCCTGAACCCAGTCAATATTTACTATTCCCTTGCTTGGGTTTGGATATATTCGAATGTCGTGTGAAACATAATTCGGATTTTGCGAACTGGCTTCTTTGTCCATTCGAAGTACAAACATTCCGTTGGTCATATCGAAAGCCAGAATATTTCCGGAGGGCAGGTAAGGATAAACTCCCCAACACCCTTCGTAGCCGGCATAATCGGTGCCGTTTTGTGGATAGGTGTCATACCATGCGATCACTTCCGGGTTTTTCGGATCGTTTAGGTTCCATACATAAATGCCATCGTGGTAGTAACTTACAAAGAGCCGGCGTCCGATAAAATAGGGGTTATGGGGCGTGGCGTTAGCATGCGATTTGAACAGAGATAGAAATTTGGGATTAGCCGGATTGGTAACGTCGTAGGCTTTTAGTCCCAAATCGGCGTTTTCATCTGCAAAAACCAGAACTTTTCCGTCATCGGATAAATAACTCGAGTGGTTATATCCCTTGTCGGGGTAATCAGAAATGGTACCCAGCAAATTTCCATTGTTCGGGTCTTTCATGTCGTAGATGAAGACGCCGGCATTTTCCCCGGAACAATACAGTGTATCATTACGTACATAGGAATCATGGCACTTGACAAAAGCAGGCACTCCATCAAAAATAGGTGGGCGCAAGGTGCCTAAAAATTGCGGGTTTTCCGGGTCATCCAAGCCCAAAACCGTGACGGCCGAAGAAACATTGATTCCGTTAACTACTGAATTGCAGTACAATCTGTTCCCATCAATATAGGAAGTATGCGAACGCATGATGAGCGAATCCGAATCGTATACCTTATGCACAGAATCCGGCAGATATTGCATGTCAAAAATCTGAAGAGAGCTTCTTCCATGGTCGGCCACTGCGTAACAATAATGCTGATACGTTTTATAATTTCTCCAGATGGAACCCGTTGCGCGACCCGCTTCTGCATCGCAAAGTATAATGTTGAATGGATCTGTCACATCGAAAAAATAGGTGGAATCGAGGCTACCAAAAATTGCATATTCTTTCTGCTTAGCGCTGTCATACCAGCCCCAGCCATTATTGAATTTTTGGGTTCCGAGTGATGGAAGATTGTCGTTGCTCCACCGACTCAGTTGAACCATATTATATCCGGTATAGAACTGGCCCTGAGAAAAGGTACTTGCCAGCAGACCTAAGAGTAGAAAATATTTTTTCATGCAATAATGATAGGACAACAAATGTAAGGTCACGGCTGCTTAATGTTTACATAATCCGGAAATCATCGTTGAAACAGGCAAAATTCCAACTGCTTTTTGAGTGCAATATCATCTTTCAGAAATTTGACAAATATTGGAAAATAAAGCAATGGCAACCCATCCAATTCCTGCTGGAATTGTTGCAAACGCATCCAGTCTTTCTCGGTTGTCAGAATAAGCGGTTTATTGAGAGCTTCCCATTTTTTTCGCAGCAGACGAATATCATGAATGCTGAATCGGTGGTGATCCCGGTAAGTTAGCTGTCCGGTTTTCGCTTTGAACAAAGAACGGTAAGATTCAGCCCACTTACTGCCTCCGGCAATGGCAGAAAATACCATCATGTTTTCTTCTTTTAACTCCTCTGATTGTCGCTCATTGCCCAGCGGAAAAACTGCATTTTCGGCTTCCAACCGGCTAAAAAAGACGGGTGCTGCGGTATAGCGGGAAAGCTTTTCTTCCAATATGGCCATTTCGGAGGGATTCAAATTATTGGGACATTTACTCACGATGACCATATCCGCGCGTTTGGCCGCCATTTGTGATTCACGTAAATTTCCACCGGGCAGATAAGTGTCATCCACGAATAAATCCGAGTACATGCTCAGTAAGACCTGGCATTTTCCATTCAGGTAGCGATGTTGGAAAGCGTCGTCAAAAAGAATGAGCTCTGTTTCCGGGAATTGCTCCATCAGCTCAGGAACTGCCATAACCCGATCTTCGCAAACAGCAATAGGAATGTGAGGGTATTTTTTCTTCATCTGAAGAGGCTCATCTCCCACGAAATCAGCAGTCGAATCGCTTTCCACCCAGAGGAAGCCTTTCGTTTTTCTTCCATATCCCCGGCTGATTACTGCGCATTTCTTCTCTATAAATAATGACAAAAAATATTCAGTATGTGGCGTTTTCCCCGATCCCCCTGCACTCAAATTCCCAATAACCAGTGTCGGCGTACCAAATCGAATCGACTTCAATAATCCGGCATCAAAGAGCCAATTGCGAATAGAAACCGCCAGGGCATAAATGGGACTTAGAAAAAATAAATAGGGACGCCGCATGGATTTTCAAAGATGAGAATTTTCCGCTTTGAGAAAAGGAAAGCTTAAGTTTGGATGATGAATAAAATGCTCCTGCTTTTCGCTTTGTGTTTGCCCGGGGTAAGCACATTGTTTCTTACCTGCAATGAATCAGGCCGTGAAAAGGAACACGAGTTTTATGGCAAAATCATTTACAAGGTAAGTGTGGGTGGACAGGCATCCGGAGATATCATTTCGCGTCTGCAGGGAGTGTTTGGCGATTCAATTGCAGTAAGCTTTACAGACAAAGGATATAAGTTGGAGATTTACAGCGAAGCTCCCATAACAGAGTGGTACGACAACGACAAGGGCCTCATCTATTTTGTTAAGGAAGGTGTTGACACTTTGTATTACGAAGTGGCCAAAGAAGAAAATATGCTTCGCAATGCAGTGAAGCGAGAGGAAAAACATCAGCTATTGGGTAGAGAGTGCAATAGCTATTTTATGGAAGATAATCAGTTTCAGATTGAGATGTGGTACGATTCTACCATGCACGTTTCTCCCAAACGATTTAGTCGCCTGTATCAGGGACATTATAACCGGTATTATGCCGATTGCCAGGCTCCTTATCTTTTGCGTTCTTTGGTCATGTTTCCGGTCAATATTCGAATTGAAGCATTCCGAATAGAATCATCAGAAGAACCTGACCCTGCCTGGACGGAGATGCCGGATTATCCAAAAGTAGCATTCAATTCGACCCAATGAAGAAAATTGCTTTCACCGGAATAGTGCGTTATACAGGAGCAGAAATAGGTGGCTGGTACCTGGAGCTCGAGGCAAACAGTCATGAGAAACTGGGAATTGATCCGAATGCACGTGTCATGATGGAGTTGGGAGAGGATACGCTTCATCGCGGGTTGCGGAATTCCAAAAATGGCTATTCCCATGTTGCTTTAAATAAGAAGCTGGTGGATAAATATCATCTAAAAGAAGGGATGGAAGTCGAAATTCATTTGCAGGAAGATCGTTCTGAATATGGAATGGATTTTCCGGATGAGATGAGAGAAGTAATGGAACAAGACCCGGAAGGGCGTGATCTTTTTCAAAGAGCCACACCCGGGTTGCAAAGAGGTCTGTTGCATTATGTGTCTTCGGCGAAAGGGGTGCAGATGCGAATAAATCGGGCTTTACATCTCATGACACGTGTGCGGGAACTGCATGCCGAGGGGAAAATTAAATAGAGCTGGCAGATGCCTGCTTTTTACGATTCATGCATTTTTCTGTTACTTTGTGATACTTTATGGGCATTATCAGAAATTTCGTCAAGCAGGGCAGAGACCTTGGTCAACGCTTCCGTTTGAAACAACCCCAGGTTTTTGATGTTCAAACGGCTGTGCTCCGAAAGCTGATTGAAAAAGCGCAGGACACTGAATTCGGAAAGGCACATGGCTTTCGCGATCTCTACTACAGTCAGAACATTGCCGAAGATTATGCCCGATTGGTTCCTCTCGGAAATTACTCGACCATGCATCCCTGGTGGCAGCGCGCCTATGAGGGAGAGGAAAATGTTACCTGGCCGGGAAAAACTACTCATTTTGCACTGAGTTCTGGCACCTCAGAGGGCGCAAGTAAATACATTCCGGTAACCCGGGATATGCTCAAACAGATTAAACGAACAAGTGCCAAGCAAATTTTGGCTATTGCCCGTTCCAATTTGCCCAAAGAATTTATCACCAAACATTCGCTGATGGTGGGGGGATCCACTGATCTTCAATTCAATGGAATTAGCTATTCAGGTGATTTAAGTGGAATCACTACCAGCAATCTTCCATTCTGGTTCGAAGTATTTTCCAAGCCGGAAAAACGCATTCGAAAGAACCGCAACTGGGAACAAAAGATTGAAGAAATGGTGACCGAGGCGAAAAAATGGGATGTGGGCATGATTGCCGGTGTGCCGGCCTGGATTCAAATTCTCTTCGAAAAGATTATTGAACGCTACGAATTGCAGACCATCCATGATATTTGGCCCAATTTCAAAGTCTATATACATGGTGGCGTAGCCTTTGGTCCGTATAAAAAGGCCTTCGAGAAACTTGTTGGCGAAGAAATCTATTACTACGAAACTTACCTCGCCTCGGAGGGATTTATGGCTTTCGGAAACCGTCCACATGCAGAGGGAATGGCCTTGCAGGTCAATTCGGGAATCTATTTTGAATTCGTTCCCTTCGATCGCGAAAATTTCACGGAAGACGGAGATTTACTTCCGGATGCAAAGGCATTGAATATCATGCAGGTTGAACCCGGAGTGGAATATGCATTAGTCATCAGCACGGTTTCCGGAACCTGGCGCTATCTCATCGGTGATGTAGTAAAGTTCATTGATAGTCACAACCTTGAGCTGGTGATATCCGGAAGAATCAAACACTATTTGAGTCTTTGTGGAGAGCATCTTTCCGTAGACAATATGACCAAAGCCATTTCTCTGTTGTCAGAAGAATGTGGCGCCTATATGCCGGAATTTACTGTGATGGGAATTCCTCACGAAGGTCTGTTTGCACACCACTGGTTTATCGGTTGCGATACAGAGCTGGATAACGCTGAAATCAAAGAAAAACTGGATGGTTACCTTAAGGAGCTTAATGACGATTATGCGGTGGAAAGGAATCATGCACTCCACGATATTTTAGTGGATATACTGCCCAACCACGTGTTCATTGACTTCCTGAAAGAAAAAGGGAAAATCGGATCGCAGAATAAGTTTCCACGCGTTTTAAAAGGAGAGATGATGAGCGATTGGCAAAGTTTTGTAAATCAATACCGCACTCAGTCAATTTCTCTGTAAGTTCCCCGGATGAACCAACAACTCTTTGGTTAATCGATAGGCCAGCATCATCCTTTTATATAAAATCCCAAGATTGATTTTCTCCATATCATCTGAAAAACTATGGTAGTCCGGGTGCAAGCCTGAAAAGAAAAATACTACGGGTATATCGTGCTTGGCAAAATTATAATGATCCGAACGCTCATAGAGACGCTGAGGGTCTTCAGGGTCATTGAAGGTATAATCCAGAAACAAAGAATCGCCTCTGGCATTGGCATTCCGAAGCAATTGGTCCAGGTCATTCGAAATTCGATCGGAACCGATTACATAAATGTAATTGCTATCTGCCATATGGGCACTGTCTGCCCGACCAATCATATCAATATTGATATCGCAATACAGCTCTTCTAATGGAATTACCGGATGTTCACTGTAATACTTTGAGCCAAGTAAGCCTTTCTCTTCGCCACTAAAGAAAATAAACAAGATATTTCGGGGCCGGATAGAATCCATGCTCAACAAGCGAATCAGTTCCAGTAAGCTGGCTGTTCCTGTACCATTATCATCTGCACCGTTGTAAATCGTATCGCGGATGATCCCAAGATGATCGTAGTGGCCGGAAATCACAATGTATTCATTGTTTGGAACACTTGCGGGAAGTAACCCAATTACATTTTCAGAATAGGGTAGGTATTTCTTCGGGTCGCCAAATCGCTTGGCAAAAGGCCAGGACTGAAACCAGCTTGCGTTGCCATTGCTGTCTTTGACGACCTGCAGCAGATGATATTCCTCCATGAATGAGGAGATGTAGGCAGCCGCTTTTTTTTGTCCTTCTGTTGCGGTGCAACGCCCTTCAAGGCTGTCAGAAGTAAGTACTTCCAAGTGCGCTTTAAGGCGTGCTTCAGAAAAGTTGCGTGTCGTATCACTCACTGCCGTTTTTAATTGGGCAAAACCCGTGAAGGAAATTAGCAGGCCAATGCCGACAACAAAAATCCGCATCACAAAGCTATTTTTTCTACCCGACGCTCATGGCGTCCGCCTTCGAAATGGGCATTCAGGTAAGCTTCTGTAATGGCAAACGCTTCTTCAGTACTGATATAGCGGGCTGGAAGACACAGAACATTGGCATTGTTATGCTGTCTGGCCAGTTCTGCAATTTCTTTATTCCAGGCTAAAGCTGCACGAATGCCCGCATGGTGATTGGCCGTCATGCAAACACCGTTTCCGCTACCACAAATAAGAATCCCCAGCTGATTCTTGCCGCTTTCTACTGATGCGGACAATGGATGAGCATAATCCGGATAATCTGTAGATTCCGTGCTATTGGTCCCAAAATCCTCTACTTCATGACCCATTTGAGTCAGGTGTAATTTCATCTTTTCCTTGAGTTCGTAACCGGCATGGTCACTGGCAATCGCTAGTTTCATTTTTGTACTGTTTATAATGCCTGCCGTTTTTCAACGCGCCTGGCGATCCATATTCCTATTTCATACAATCCGTAGATTGGAAGCGTCATTAATATTTGGGATGCGACATCCGGCGGAGTTACGATAGCCGATATTATCAGGATAATTACAAAAGCATAACTCCGGTATCGTTTCATATAATCGGAAGTTATCAATCCGATTTTTGCGAGGAAAAAGATAGCCAAAGGTAGCTCGAAGAGCAAGCCGGATCCAAAAGTCAGGCTCGCCACAAAATTCAAATAAGAGTCCAGGCTTATATAATTTTCCACTTCATCACTTACCTTATAGCTGCCCATAAAATTGACAGAAATGGGAGAGAGGAAATAGTATCCAAACAGCACCCCGGCAGCGAAAAGCAGACTTCCATAAAAAACCACTCCGCGGGTTTTGTTCTTTTCAGTTGCGTGGAGTGCAGGCTTTACAAAGCGCCATATTTCCCAGATGATATATGGGAATGCCAACACAATACCGGCAAGAAAAGAAATAAACAGGTGGGAAGTAAACTGCCCAGACATGCTGATATTGGTGATGCGAAAGGAAAATTCTTTAATGCACAAACTATCGTCTCCATAAATTCTATATCCCAAATCACATAAAGCACGGTAAGTCCAGAAATCGAGTCTTTTTGGCCCAAAGATGATTTGATCAAACAGAATATTCTTGAAGACAAATGCCAAAACAGTCATGGCCAGCACCACAATAATGGACCGGACCAAATGCCAGCGTAACTCTTCAATATGATCCATGAAGGTCATTTCCTCGGGCTCTTCCTGTGTGCTGCGCTGCAATTCTTCTAAATCAAATTCCTGATCAAGTGGCATGGAGGGCGCAAAAATACCTTAAAGCCAGCGCATTTCCATACCTTTGATTCCATGCTCATTTGGTTGCAAATTGCATTGGGTGGGGCGCTTGGAGCCATGGCCCGATTTGCCTTGTCCTTTCTTTTTACCCATGCCGGGACAACTATTTTCCCCTGGACTGTATTCAGCGCCAATGTTATTGGTTGTTTTTTTATTGGCTTAGTGAGTGTCTGGCTGATTGAACAGCCTCAATGGACACAATACAAACCGCTGCTTATCGTTGGATTATTGGGTGGATTTACCACATTTTCATCTTTCGGACTCGATGCCATTGCACTCATCGAGGCAAAAGCCTGGAAGGAAGCGATATTCTTTATATTGGGAACAAATATTGCGGGCATATTGGCCGTTTTTGTGGGTATTCAAATTGCGAGATAACATGAGATTGAGATGGATGTTTTTGGGGGTATTGGTTTTGATTTTTCAACCCCTTTGGGCAGTGAAAATATTGGTGCCAATGGACGAGTCGCAGAAGGATCACCTTAAAGCGTATGGCATTTCTTATTGGGTGTTGAACCTGGGAGGTGAAGGTGAGTGGTTGCTCAATTACAGAGGCGGAAGCTTTATGTTCGATCACAGTAGTTCTCTCGAAAGGGAATGCCTGATCCGGGGAGTAAGCATCGAAATTATCCCGGAAGTAAAGGCTCAGCAAATACACAATGAAATTGCCGATCCCGAAGCCAACATGGAAGCCGTGAAATTATTAACGGCACCAAAGATTGCCGTATATTCTCCCAAAACAGCGCAACCCTGGGACGATGCAGTTACCATGGTGCTGACCTATGCAGAAATACCTTATGATATCGTTTTCGACGATGAGGTTCTGGGCGATAAACTTCCGGAATACGACTGGCTGCATTTGCACCATGAAGATTTTACCGGCCAATATGGTAAATTCTACCAGTCCTTCCATAATGCTCTCTGGTACAAAGAACAAGTTAGAGAAGCAGAAGACATGGCCAAAAAACATGGCTTTGCAAAAGTGTCACAACTGAAACTGGCCGTGGCGAAAAAGATTCGGGATTTTACCCTTGGAGGAGGGTTCCTGTTTGCCATGTGTTCTGCCACCGATAGCTACGATATTGCGCTCTCAGCGGATGGTGTCGATATTTGTGCGAGCATCTACGATGGAGATGGTGCAGACCCACAGGCTCAGAGTAAACTGAATTTTCAGAACACCTTTGCCTTTGAAAATTTTCTTTTGGAACGAAACCCTTTTGAATACGAATATTCCAATATCGACTCCCGTCCAAACAACAGAGCACCCCGTATTACCGAAGACAATGATTATTTTACCCTATTTGAATTCAGCGCAAAATTTGATTTGATCCCCACTCTTCTCACCCAAAATCATACCCGGGTGATTAAAGGTTTTATGGGACAAACCACTGCCTTTCGGAAAGATTTGATTAAGCCGGGAATCATTATCATGGGAGAAACCAAAACGCTGGGTGAGGCCCGTTATATCCATGGTACGGCCGGGAATGGGACTTGGACCTTTTATGGAGGACATGATCCGGAAGACTACCAACATTATGTGGGTGAACCTCCCACCGATCTGAAACTGACTCCGAATTCTCCGGGCTACAGATTGATTCTCAATAACATTCTTTTTCCATCTGCGAAAAAGAAAAAACAAAAGACCTGATTTAGGCTACTTGCCTTATTTTTACGCCATGAAAACAGCACGTGAAGAACTGGATCTGAGGTGGGAAGCGCTGCAAATCCAACTCCATAAGCAGTTTGGAAATAAACCTGATTTAAACATGGTGCTCATCCTTATAGGCATTCGGGAATTGGGCAAGGTGAAACAGAAATGGACCAAGGAAGATAAGGTCAATCTCATGCACATTGCCGTTTGCAGGCTGATGAGTGAAGAAGGGTATTACGAATTGGAAGGCCTGGATAAAGATGGATGGCCTCACTGGAAAGCCTTGAAAAAACTCCCATTCATCAATCTCCCTGAACAGGAGTTTTACCTCATGGAAAGGGTCATTGCCTATTTTGATGCCCTTTGATATATTTGACCTTTTAGCAAATCAAGATAATGAAAAGAACAAGCCTCTTATTGATTTTTGCGAGCGCCCTCATGATGTCGGCCTGCAATGGCAAAAAAAATTCTGATAAGAAACAGGAAGAGAAAGAAGAAAAGCAAAACACGGAAGTAAAAATTGAACAAAAAGCAGATACTCCGGTTATTCCAGCTTCCAGCCAACCAGAAAAAAAACAGAAAATGGTAGAAATAATCACTGACTTTGGGACCATGAAGGTTCGGCTTTACGACGAAACGCCTTTGCACCGCGATAATTTCCTCAAATTGGCGAACGAAGGCTTTTACGATGGACTTTTATTCCACAGAGTCATCCGGAATTTTATGATTCAGGGTGGAGATCCAAATTCAAAAAATGCAGGACCCGATGCCCAATTAGGAGGCGGTGGTCCTGGCTATACGATTCCGGCCGAATTCAATCCAGCCCTGTACCATAAAAAAGGAGCTTTGGCAGCTGCGCGAATGGGCGATCAGGTAAACCCTCAAAAAGCATCCAGCGGATCTCAATTTTATATTGTTCAGGGTTCAGTAATGGATGAACAAAAACTCGGAATGATGACAGCCCAAAGTGGAGTGAAATATTCACCAGAGCAAATTCAAGCATATACCACAATTGGAGGAACTCCTTTCCTCGACGGCCAGTATACCGTTTTCGGAGAAGTGGTGGAAGGACTTGACGTAATTGATAAAATTGCGGCTGTTCAAACCCGTCCCGGTGATCGTCCTGTGCAGGATGTGAAAATGACCATTCGGGTGGTGAAAAAATAAAAATGAAATTCAGCCTTTCCGTTGCTCTTTTATTTCTTTGTTCGTCATTGTGGGCGCAACAAACCCGGGTTAGCGGAAAGGTGACCGACGCGGGTTCCGGTGAGGCATTGCCCTTTGTCAATGTATTCTTTACCGGTACCACCGTCGGAGTAACTACCGACTTCGATGGTTTTTATTCCATAGAAACAGACTTACCCGTTGACAGTCTTTCAGTGTCTTATCTTGGCTATTTTACTCTTACCAAGAAAATTCAAAGAGGGAAATCACAAACGGTTCATTATCAGCTTCGCGAAAATGTGAGCGAATTGCCTGAGGCCGTGGTTAAACCGGGCGTGAACCCTGCAATACGGATTATCAAAGCGGCCCAAAAGAATCGTAAGAATAATAGCTACGAAAACCTCAAAGCTTACCAATACGAAAGTTTTACCAAGGTTCAAATCGCTATTGACCAACTCACTGAGAAACAAAGAAAAAGCAAATTGCTGAATTCGGTCATGCCTTTGTTTGATACCATTGGCGAGCTAAACGATGGATCGAATACTCCGGTTTTACCCATATTTATTTCAGAGACCATTTCTGATTTCTACACGACAAAAAACCCGTTCAAACAGAAGGAAATCATCAAGGCAACCCATGTTATTGGCGTCGGGATGGAAGATGAAAGTGTCACATCGCAATTGCTGGGAAGCACCTTTCAGCAGTATAATTTTCATCTGAACTGGATCCGGATACTGGAGAAAGATTTTGCTTCCCCCGTTGGTGATGCGGCTCTCGAAATGTACATCTTTACTTTGCTCGATAGTGTAGATATTGGAGGAACCAAATGTTACAAGATTGAGCTGAATCCAAAAAGACCCAGCGATTTGGCGTTCACAGGAACGATTTGGATTGCCGATTCCAGTTTTGCCATTCGTCAGTCTCAACTCTTCATGGATCGCCGGGCCAATCTTAATTTTATCGATCAATTTAAAATTCAGCAGGAATACCAGCAGACAGAGACCGGAGCCTGGGTGCCGAATAAAACTCGGATTCTGCTGAATCTCGACGAGCCAACCTCAACCACGCCTGGATTCATAGCCCTGTTTTATGTGTCCAATAAAGACATCGTGGTGAATCAGCCCAAAGACCCGAAATTCTACGAGAATAAATTGGTGGTAGAAGAAGGTGCCGCCGAAAAAGACGACATGTTCTGGGAAGAAAACAGACATGAAAAACTTACCGAAGGCGACAAGAAAATAGCGCATATGATTGATACCCTCAATAATCTGCCAATTGTAAAAACCTGGGTGGAATGGGTAAATATTATTGCTAATGGATACAAGCGTGTGGGTAAAATTGATATTGGCCCCTACGCCTACCTCATGTCGTACAACCCTCTGGAGGGAATCCGGGTAACGCTGGGAGCAAAAACGAATTACTTATGGAGTGAAAAATTTCAGCTTCGTGGACGGGTTGCATACGGATTCAGAGATCAAAAAGTGAAGTACATGGTGCAGGGCGATTGGTTTATCAGCAAAAAACATTGGATGGTGATGGGTTTCCGTCAAAGAAAGGAAGTAGAACAGATCGGGGTTTCCGATCACAGTTATGAGCAGACCAACCTGTTTACCACGTTTGCTCTCTTTCAGGCGGTACAGATGAATCGTACCAATGAACAAACATTCTACTTGAGTCGTCAGCACAATTCGTCCTGGTCGAGCCGCGTGGTTTTTCAAAGAAAACAGTACATGTTTGAGCCGGTTGGAGACAAATTTAATTTTGCCTTTTTCAAGGTGAATACCCCCACCAACAAAGTGATCGCCAGCGATTTTAGAACCACAACTCTCACCATTGATACGCGATTCGCCTTCCAGGAGCAATGGATTCTGAATCACAATGAAAGGTATTCATTGGGGGCACAGAAGGGGCCGACGATTACATTTTCGTATACACACGGTTTTAAGGATGTGCTGCAAGGGGATTATTCCTTTAATAAAGCCAATATCACCATTCAGCAATGGGTGAGCATGGGCCGCTTCGGAGAAGGGAGCTATATCATCCATGCCGGGAAAGTTTTTGCCGACTCATTACCGTATCCAATTCTCGATGTGCAAAGAGGAAATCAATCCATCCTGGCCAATCGTTACACATTTAACCTGATGAACCTGTTCGAGTTTGTTAGCGATCAATACGTTTCTGTCAACTACGAACACCACTTTGGTGGAGCAGTATTCAACCGGGTTCCCTATGTGAAAAAAGCCAAGTTGCGTTTATTCGTTTCCGGCAAGTCTGTGTGGGGGTCGATCAGTCAAAAACACCTGGATTTGGTCCCCCGTTTTGATTCGCAAAACAGACCGGTTACACAGTTTTATGAACTGAATCATCAACCTTATGTGGAAGTGTCCTATGGTATTGAAAATATCTATTCTTTTGGCAGGATTGATTTCATTCATCGGTTGACACATCTGGATAACCCCGGGATTAATCGTTTCGGAGTGAAAATTTCTGCGCAGTTTAGCTTTTAAAATCTGAGGGAAAGCCCTTCGAGGCGGCAAAAATTTCTATCTTTGCCCGATTTTCCAGTTTCCATTATGCCTAAAGATAAATCCCTCCGTTCGGTCCTGATTATTGGTAGCGGACCCATCATTATTGGTCAAGCATGTGAGTTCGACTACTCCGGTAGTCAAGCGGCCAGAGCCCTTCGAGCAGAAGGTATTGAGGTCTCATTGATCAATTCAAATCCTGCCACAATCATGACTGACCCGGTAACCGCCGATCATGTCTATTTGTTACCTCTTACCCCTGCTTCAATTGAGCAGATTCTGCAGGAGAGACAAATTGATGCGGTGCTGCCAACCATGGGAGGACAAACGGCGCTCAACTTATGCATTGATGTGGATGAGTTGGGTATTTGGGAAAAATACGGAGTGCGTATCATCGGCGTGGATATTCACGCCATTGAGACCACTGAAAACCGTGAGAAATTCCGCCAGCTGATGATTGAACTGGGCATTGTGGTAGCACCTTCCAAAATCGCCAATTCCTTCCTCGAAGGAAAAGAGGCTTCACAGGAAATTGGATTTCCTCTGGTAATACGCCCTTCATATACCTTGGGTGGAACCGGCGGTGGATTTGTGCATAGAAAGGAAGAATTTGATGAGGCATTAAAAAGAGGATTAGAGGCCTCCCCAACCCATGAGGTTTTGGTAGAAAAAGCTGTGCTCGGTTGGAAGGAGTTTGAGTTGGAATTGCTACGCGACAATAAAGATGATATCGCGGTGATTTGCACCATTGAGAACTTTGATCCAATGGGTATCCATACCGGTGATTCGATCACAGTGGCTCCGGCCATGACACTCTCTGACACCTGCTTTCAGGAAATGAGGAATCAATCCTTCCGGATGCTGCGGGCGATTGGAAAATTCGCCGGAGGTTGCAATGTGCAGTTCTCTGTTGACCCTGCAACGGAACAAATAATTGCCATTGAAATCAATCCACGTGTTTCCCGCTCTTCGGCACTGGCATCAAAAGCTACAGGCTACCCGATTGCGAAAATCGCAGCTCTGCTGGCCATTGGGTATAACCTGGATGAACTGACCAATCCGATTACCAAAACAACTTCGGCCTTCTTCGAACCAACTATCGACTATGTGATCGTTAAAATCCCCAGATGGAACTTTGACAAATTCCAGGGAGCGGATCATACTCTCGGTTTACAAATGAAATCTGTTGGCGAAGTAATGAGTATCGGCAGAAGCTTCCAGGAAGCCATTCAAAAGGCTTGTCAATCTCTTGAAACAGGGCGTGCCGGACTGGGTGCAGATGGAAAACAAACCCGGAATCTGGACCTTATCCTGGATGGACTGGAACATGCCAGTTCCGACCGGATTTTCCATATTAAAGATGCATTGGCATTGGGTGTACCGGTAAGCTCTGTTCAGAAGATCACTCATATTGATCGATGGTTTTTGCTTCAACTCCAGGACCTGGTGAAAACAGAGACGGAAATACGTCGCTTTAATGTAGCCAATCTTCCAAAAGAGTTGATAGTAGAGGCCAAACAAAAAGGCTTTTCCGACTTGCAGATTGCTCACCTTCTAGGCGGAGATACCACAGAAGATCAGGTATACGCCAAAAGAAAGGAATTGGGAGTGAACAGAGTATATAAAATGGTAGATACCTGCGCCGCTGAGTTTCCAAGCGATACCAATTATTTCTACTCAACATTCGACGGAGAGAATGAATCTATAGTCACGGATAAAAAGAAAATTATTGTATTGGGTTCCGGACCGAACCGTATCGGACAGGGTATCGAATTCGATTACTCTTGTGTACACGGTCTTTTGGCTGCGAAAGAGTCGGGATACGAAGCAATCATGGTGAACTGCAACCCGGAAACGGTATCCACTGATTTCGATACGGCAGACAAGCTTTATTTTGAACCGGTATTCTGGGAACATCTCTATGAGTTAATTGAGATGGAGAAGCCGGAAGGTGTCATTGTTCAATTGGGCGGCCAAACGGCGCTTAAATTGGCTGAAAAACTTCATGAACGCGGTATCAATATAATTGGTACCAGCTTCCAGGATATGGATGTGGCAGAAGACCGTGGCCGATTCTCTGATTTGTTGAAAAGCCTCGATATCCCTTACCCGCTTTATGGAGTGGCAGAAACAGCTGACGAAGCCCTGGAGATAGCGCATAAAGTAGGCTATCCGGTGTTGGTGCGTCCATCTTATGTGTTGGGCGGACAAGGCATGAAAATCGTAATCAACGATGAGGATTTGGAACGAGCAGTGGTAGATCTCATGGGAGCTATGCCCGGGAACAGAGTTTTGATTGACCACTTCCTTGACCGCGCAGAGGAAGCTGAATCTGATTCAATCTGCGATGGAGAGGATGTTCACATTATTGGGATGATGGAACATATTGAGCCAGCAGGAATTCATTCGGGGGACTCTTCGGCTGTATTGCCACCGTTTAGTCTGCCGGATTCGGTTCAGGATCGAATGCGGGAGTACACCAAACGTCTGGCCTTGGCGCTGAATATCCGGGGCTTGCTCAATATCCAGTTCGCCATAAAAGATCAAAAGGTCTATGTAATCGAAGCTAACCCAAGAGCTTCGCGCACTGTGCCATTCATCTGCAAAGCTTATGGAGTGCCATACGTGAATATTGCTACCAAAGTGATGCTGGGCGTAAACAAACTAAAAGACTTTACGATTGAAGAGAAACTGGAAGGCTACGCTATTAAACAACCGGTATTCTCGTTCAATAAATTCCCGAAAGTAAATAAGGAACTTGGACCAGAGATGAAATCTACCGGTGAGGCCATTCTGTTTATTAAAGATCTTCAGGACAAAGTGTTCCGCGAATTGTACAAGGAAAAATCCATGTACTTGAGTAAATAGGCACGAATCCTGTCTAATAGTTTCATTATATGATTAAGGCTATTATTTATGTGGTGGTGATATATTTCATCATCAAGATATACCGCGCTTTTTCCCGGGCAAAGGTCATTGTAAAACAATACCATTATCACGATAACAGGCAATACAATGGGACACAGGAAGAAGGCAAAGTGACATTAAAAGAAAATCCCGCCGGAAAAGCGGGATCTTCGCATAAATCTTTGGAGTCAGAAGGCGACTATGTCGACTTTGAAGAAGTAAAAGACTGATTTTTACCAGTCGTCCTCATCAATTATTACGGGCTCTCTAAGGGCCTTTTTAATTTCTCCGATTAAAGCATTGATTTCTTTGTCGGCTGCACGCAGGAGCAAATCATTGTAGATGATATTCCTTTCAGCACGCATATAATACTCCAGATAGGCATATTCTGGCTGTGTGCGTCCAGCTGCATTTTCAGGCAAAAGATGTTTCAGATGATCGATGTCGTACTTGTACTTTCCATCTTTGAAACGGAGAGCCAGTTTAAACTCAAGCTTTCCGACAGACTCAGTTACGAACTTGTTCTTTTGCATTTCATAAGGCATTTTCAGCGTCATGATAATTTTATCCATGTTGATAGCTGATTCTTTAAAGTCCTTGTCATTCAAATCGAACTTGCTAATCAAATATTTCTTTGCACGGAGATAAAGAGAGTCGTAATAGGAATCCTCCTGTTCAATGATTCCGGTATAGGTAATCATTTCTGTGATGGTGTCGTAAGGCATGGTAATCCTTACATAGGGTTTCTTTTCAGGCTTCTTTTTTGGCTGGTCTTCTTCCGAACCGTAATAAGGATCGTACTGATCATAGCCATCATATCCGTCCTGAGTGGAATCCGGATTTTGTTCGTAATCGTAATAATTATCGTATCCGGTCCCATCATCTTCGTACTGAGCGGAGGCTTTGGAACTGCCAATTATCAACAGAAATAGGGCCGATAAGGCAAATACTGTATTCTTCATAGTTGGTGAATATCTGGGCGAAAATATACAAGCATCAACGAATTTCTCAATAAAAATTTTTAAACAATGCAAATTGTTTTATTCTCTTATATTTTGCGCTGATACTTTACACGCATGAGTGGTAAATTTATTCTTAGTCTGTTTGTAATTAATTTAATCGTTTCTTGTTCATCAAATTCCACACCAAGTGAGAAAAAGGATAGTTCCGACTCCTTATTGAATGCACGCCATTCCTATTCAAATTATGATGAAGCAAGATTGGATTCCCTGCACCTTTATTTGAAAATTGATTTTAAAAGCCAGATGCTTCGGGGGATTGCCCATTGGAGGATTGCAGATTGCCGCAGTGAATCCATCGTTCTGGACACCCGCTCCATGGAAATTAATCAGGTTTGGGTAGATGGTGTGAAAGTTAATTTTGAGCAGAGCGGCGATCATCCAATTTTTGGAAAAGGACTCCGAATTCCGGTCCGGAAAGAGTCAAAAAGTCTGGAGATTGCCTACACCACCCATCCTGATGCAGAGGCCCTGCAATGGATGAAACCGGAACAGACTGCAGGAGGAAAGCCCTTCCTCTACACCCAAAGCCAGGCTATTTTGGCTCGCACCTGGGTTCCTTGCATGGATGTACCGGCAGTTCGCTTTACCTATTCGGCAAGTGTGGAATGCGACAGCCAGTACCGGGTTTTGATGAGCGCCGAAAATCCGAAGCAGCGAGACAAAGAAGGATTGTTCCAATTTTCAATGAATCAACCCATTCCGTCCTATCTCCTCGCTTTGGCTGCAGGCGATATTCAATACCATGCCTACGAAGAAAGATGCGGGGTGTTCGCTGAACCTGTGGTCTTAAATAAAGCGATTAAAGAGCTCAAAGATTTACCGGCAATGATCAATGCCGCCGAAGAATTATATGGTCCCTACCATTGGGGAAAATACGATGTGCTGTTCCTTCCATCTTCCTTTCCTTTTGGTGGAATGGAAAACCCGCGGCTTACTTTTGCAACGCCAACCATACTTGCTGGCGACGGATCACTGGTTGCGCTGGTAGCGCATGAACTGGCGCATTCGTGGTCGGGGAATCTCGTAACCAATCGAACCTGGAACGACTTCTGGCTGAATGAAGGTTTTACAGTGTATTTTGAACAAAGAATCATGGAGGCTGTGTATGGAAAAGAGTATTCCGACATGCTGGAAGTATTGGGCTATGAAGACCTGAAGTCGACCCTCGAGGAAATGAAACCGGATGATCCTGACAGTAAATTGTACCTCGATCTGTACGGCCGGGATCCGGATGACGGTGTTTCTGATATTGCCTATGAAAAGGGACGATTCTTTTTGGTTCATCTTGAAAATTTGGTCGGTAGGGAAAATTTTGATGCGTTTCTTCGAGAATACTTTGCTGCATACGCATTCCAGACCATGACCACTGTCGAATTTATCGACTATCTGAGAAGTGATCTTTTGAATAAAAATCCGGCCTGGTTAGAGGGGGCACATATTGATGAATGGGTTTACCAACCTGGTTTGCCAAATGATTTTGTACCACCTGTTTCTGAAGCGTTTCAGGATGTGGATTCTATCGTCCCGGCAATTCTTTCAGATGATCCGAATGCCATTGCGTTGACCAAAACCTGGACTACGCATCACTGGTTGCATTTTATTCGTGGATTGAATACACCGATGGATACCAATGTGCTGCGTCAGCTGGATAGGCGCTTCGGGTTTAGCCAGGCCAATGCGGAAATTGCAGATCGTTGGTTTGTTTTGGCAGTGCAAAGCAATTGGGTGGCGATGGAACCTTTCATCCGCAACTTCCTGAACAATGTGGGCAGGAGAAAATTTCTCACGCCTCTGTATCGAGCCATGCACGATGCCAACCCGTACTGGCAAACTCAGGCCCGGTTGATATATGAGGTATCGAGACCCGGATATCACGCTGTATCGATTGGAACGCTGAATGAACTTTTTGAAATTGAATAGATGAGACTGCCTTCTCCTGAAGAAGAAATAAAGCTGCCTCTTTTTGGAGAGGCTGGAATTGAGGTGTTTATAAAACGAGATGACCTCATTCATCCGTTCATCAGCGGAAACAAATGGCGCAAATTGATGCCCTTAGTGGAACTCGCTAAAGCAAGGAAGCTGAACACCATGAAATCTTATGGAGGTGCCTGGTCCAATCATTTACTGGCTTTGGCTGCAGCAGGAGCTTCCAATGGTCTTAAAACAATAGGAATCGTACGGGGTGAAGTGGTGGCGAACCCCTTGCTGAATCTATGCAGGCAATTTGGAATGGACCTTCAATTCCTCGACCGGCAATCCTACCGGGAGGTTCGTTCTCAATTGGATATGTTATATTCCGATGGCGATATTCTTACTATTCCGGAAGGCGCCAATTGTGAGGAAGGCCGAATGGGTATGGCTGGTTTATGGAAGGAGCTATGCCATGAATATGATATTTTATTGGATTCTGTGGGTTCAGGAACTTCAGTACAAGGCTTGGTTCAAACAAATCCTGGAAATACAAAAGTGTGGGGCGTTATGGCAGTTAAAGATGCTGCCTTAGCCTCCCGGCTCGAGTCGATGGGAATACGAGTATTTAGAGAATATTCTCGTGGAGGGTTTGCCAGGATGGACCAAAAACTAATTGAGGCATGCCGGGCATTCACTGAAAAGTCGGGTATTCTGTTGGATCCGGTCTATACGGGGAAACAATGGATGGCCCTATTGGATTTATTGGAGAATGGAAGAATTGAAAGGGGTAGTCGCATTCTCTTTGTGCACAGCGGAGGACTGGCGGGGTGGATGTCTGACAGGGCTAATGCGTTGGGATAATGCGCCCAACAATGCGCAACCGCACAGCGCTATCCTCTGCATTGGATACCACAGTTACCGATTTATCAAAACGACCTGATTTTCCTTTGGAATTAAATCCAATTCGCACGCTGCTTTTTTCTCCGGGTGCGATAGCTTCTTTTGGAAAACTAGGAGTGGTGCAACCGCAACTCACTTCCACATCGCTTATAATAAGTGGGGCATCGCCGGTATTGCTGAATTCGAAATCGTGAAATGCTTTTTCACCTTCATCCAATGATCCAAAGTCGTAAACCAATTCCTCGAATTCAATATTGGCCACCTTTTGATCCATTTTCAATCCGAATGAAACCAAAAACAAGAGTAGGATGCTGGATTTTCTCATAATGAAAAGAATAAAAAAAGCCCCGCATTGCGAGGCTTTTGATATGCATTAACTCAATTAGTTCTGAGGTTTGTTTTGAACCGGTGATTGAGGAGCTACTTTTTTAGGCTCAACAACACCTTTAATGGTCAACACTTTTGTTCCGTTTTTAGCATTAGAGCTAACCGTAATGCTTTTGGTAAAAGATCCTGGACGACCTGTTGAATTGTAAATCGCTTTGATTTTACTTTTCTGACCTGGCATAATCGGATCTTTTGGCCATTCAGGAGTAGTACAACCGCAGGAGGCACTTACACTGCTCAATACCAAGGGAGCATTCCCGGTATTAGTAAACTCAAATTCAACTGTGGCCTGAGTTCCTTCAGTGATGGTTCCAAAATCGTGTACCTCTACCGCGAAAGCGATTTCGGCTTGTTTTTCCTGTGCGCTGGCAAAAACACCAACCAGGATCATCATACTAGATAATAAAAACTTTTTCATAGGGCTAAGCTTATAAATTTCTTTTCAGGTTGAATTTTACAAAGATTATTCCAAAAAGTCCGCATGCGTATTGAAAGAATTGTAAATGCCTCCTTTTGTATCTTGCGTTCCTATGGAGGATTTGACGCCAGGCCAAAAGGAATTATTGTCTAAGTTGATGAAATACTGTGCCTATCAGGAACGCTGTTTTTCTGAAGCAGAGCAAAAGTTGGCAAGTCTGGGTGCCTACGGTGAGGAAGCAGGCGAGATTATTCTTCACTTGTCCAAAGCTGGTTTTTTAGACGAGGAGCGCTATGCAAGGGCATTTGCCCGGGGAAAATTCCGATTTAAAAGATGGGGCAGGAATAAAATTATCCGGGAATTAAAATTAAAAAATATCAGCGACTACTGTCTGAATAAAGGAATGGATGAAATAGATGATACGGAATATTCATCTGCTTTGCATGAGCTGGGAGTAAAGTACTGGAACAAATTGAAGGGAGAAAAAAATAGCTGGATCAAGAGAAAAAAAACAGGCTCGTACCTTATTCAAAAAGGGTACGAGCCTGAATTGGTTAATCGTTTATTAGCTGAATTAGCCGAGGTATGATTTAAGAATCTTGCTTTTGCTTGATTTTCTTAATCTTCTTAGTGCCTTTTCTTTGATTTGGCGTACACGTTCACGTGTAAGTCCAACTTTTTCGCTAATGTCTTCCAGGGTATGTGCCGGACCTCCGTCCAAGCCATAGTAGTATTTCAATACATCTCTTTCTTTTTCAGAAAGGGTATTGATCACTCTGGAAATTTCCTTCTGAAGGGATTCATTGATCAGGTGAAGATCCGGATTCGGTTCGTCATTGTTGTCAAGTACACCCAGGAGCGTATTGTCTTCTCCTTCAGTAAGTGGTGCATCGATTGACAAATGACGGCCAGACGTCCGAAGTGCATTTTCAACTTCTACTACAGGAATGTCCAATGCATCTGCAATTTCCTCTGCAGTAGGTTCTCTTTCGAATTTCTGCTCCAGTTCGGCGGCAGCGTTGCCAATACGGCCAATGGAACCTACTTTGTTAAGAGGAAGACGAACAATCCGTGACTGATCAGCCAAAGCCTGAAGGATAGATTGACGAATCCACCAAACGGCGTAAGAGATAAATTTAAATCCCCGTGTTTCGTCAAATCTTTTTGCCGCCTTGATTAATCCAAGGTTGCCCTCATTAATCAGGTCACCTAAGGTAAGCCCCTGGTTTTGGTATTGTTTGGATACAGACACCACAAATCGCAGGTTGGCGTTCACTAACTTTTCCAATGCAACCTGATCACCTTCTCTGATTCGTCTTGCCAATTCAACCTCTTCTTGAGCGTCGATCATAGGCACCTTGCTGATCTCGTTGAGGTACTTGTCTAGTGATTTGTTTTCCCTGTTGGTAAACTGTTTGCTGATTTTAAGCTGTCTCATGTATGACTCCGAAAATTATCGATTTGTTTATGCGAACCCTTTTTGCAGCAAAAATCTCTCCAAAGTGTTGATAATTCCTTGGAAAATGAGCGTTTTCCGATGCAATTGCTGAATGGCAAAAGGGATAAAAATTTTTCGTCATCTGAAATGCATGTTTAAATTACGAATTAGCGTTCGTAATTCTTTCCCATTGATGAACTTCTCTCCCGTTATGATAAGATTTGATAAGCAGCCAATGCGCTCAGATAAGCCATAATTCCCATGAAGGAGAATTGAATAATGGGCCATTTCCATCCACCGGTCTCCCTTTTCATAACGACCAGAGTGCTGGCGCATTGCAGGGCAAAAAGGTAAAATAGCAAAAGTGAAACGGCCGTTGCACCGCTGATTCCTCCCGGCTTTCCTAATATTTCCAGGATACTGCTTTGATCCTCCGGATTTTCAAGATGATACAATGTTGAAATGGATCCCACGAACACTTCACGGGCAGCAAAACTGGATAAGATGGCGATTCCAATTTTCCAGTCATACCCCAATGGTCTAATCAGGGGTTCGATGGCTTTTCCTCCAATTCCTGCAAACGACTCTTCCAAAGAGGTTGTTTCCCCCTGATGGGTTCCGGTAAAATCGGAAGGTCCGTAGTTGGAGAGAGCCCATAAAATAACGCTCACACCCAGAATTACTTTCCCTGCTTCGCTAACAAAGCTTTTGCAGCGGTTACCAATTTGTCTTAAAACCACAGGCCAGTGGGGCAGGCGATATTCCGGAATTTCCATCAGGAACAAATCCTGATTCTGTTTCTTCATTCCTCTGTTCAAAAGCCAGGCTGTTCCGAAAGCGGCAAGAAATCCCGTCAAATACAAAGCACTCAGCGCAAGACCCTGATAATTGAAGATACCCAGAAAACGTTGATCGGGAAGAATCAAACTAACGAGCAACACAAAAACGGGAAGTCGGGCGGAACAGCTGATAAAGGGTAAAACAAACATGGTAATCAGGCGGTCCCGTGGCTGAGAAATTGTGCGGGTAGCTAAAATGGCCGGGATGGCACAGGCTACACCACTAATCATTGGAATCACGGAGCGGCCATTTAACCCCGCTTTTCGCATGACTTTATCCATGAGTAATGTTGCGCGAACCATGTAACCACTATCTTCTAAAACAATCAGGAAGAAAAACAGGATGGCTATTTGTGGCAGGAACATCAAGACTCCGCTCAGACCAGGAAGTACTCCGTTGACCAAAAGGTCTCGAAGTGGACCTCCAGGCATAATGTCCTGAAACCAATCGCCGGTGATAATAAAAAATTGTTCAATCCATTGATTGGGATAATCTGCAAGGAAAAAGACGGCCTGGAACAGTAAAAATAAGATGATGAAGAAAAAGACGTAACCCCAGAATGGGTGCAATAACAGCCGGTCCCATTTCTCGCTGCTCCGCTTATAGACTTTTCCCGCTTCCCATTTCTGACATCGGTTCAAAATACTGTCTATACGTTTGAACAATTGATCCGGTTTACTCTTAACAGGTACCTTCGTCTGGACATCTGATTTTGGGTAGTTGAAGATGGCTTCTTTTAAAGGTTCAATGCCTCTTTTTTTGGAAGCGCTGATGGGAATTACGGGAATGCCTAACTCTTCTTCCAATGCCGCCTGATCAATCTGTAGTCCTCTTTTTTCAGCCAGATCGTGCATGTTCAGCGTCAGGATAAGTCGGCATCCCGCCTCTTGCATTTGCAAAAGAAGAAACAGGCTTTTTCTCAGGTGCGTGGCATCTGCAACAAAAACGTAAAATTCAGGAGCTTCTGCCGTATTGTCGAGGAGCAGGGAGGTGGCAACCATCTCGTCTGCTGAACGGGCATTTAAACTATAGACTCCCGGAATGTCTTCTATAAAATAGGACTGATTTTTATAGCTAAAACGACCGCTTTTTTTCTCAATGGTTACTCCGGGGAGGTTACCCGTTTTTTGGTGCAGACCGGTGAGCTCATTAAACAGGGTCGACTTGCCGCTGTTTGGATTTCCTGCCAGGGCAAATCTTCTGTTCTTAGTCAAGCGGTGATATTTTGATTAGAGCGGCTTGCTCTTTTCTTAATCCGAGTTGGGTTCCTTCGGCTTCGAGCATCAATGGACAACCAGAAGGGGCTGTGCCAAGCAAACGAATCAGGCTTCCTGAAAATATTCCGAATTCCTGAAGTCGTTCAGCCAGCGACTGTTCATCAATTGCTGCGATGACTGCGCTTTTTCCTTTGCTAAGATCCGCCAAATTCACGGCTGCAATTTAGAATTTTTCTAAATAAAAATCCGCCTTTCGATGAGAAAAGGCGGATAAAACGAACAACTAAAAGAAAAAAGTATCTTAACTAACCGAGAACAAAGCGGATAGGGATGGCCATGCGTACTCTGACTTTTTTGAAATTGTTTTCACCGGGCAGCCATTTCGGCATCAGGCGAATAACCCGCATAGCTTCTTCATCCAGGCCAGGACTTACCGTTTTGTAAACGGAAATATTGCTGATGCTCCCGTCTTTTTCAATCACAAACTGTACGGTACATCGTCCCTGAATGCCCATTTCTCTATCATAGGATGGATATTTTATATTCTCGTTGATGAAATGCATCATGGCAGCTTCACCTCCTGGAAAACTAGGCATCTTCTGAGCGAATACTACCGGATCTTGAAATTCTTCAGGTACTTCAATTTGTTGACCTATAACGCTGGTCTTTATATTGAGGTCGGAAATAATTATAGGTTGAATCTTTTGTGGATCGTCTGGTAAATCTTGAGGCAAGGGAGGTGTATCGTCTTTTACAATCTTAAACTTATCCGTTTTACGAACTTTCATGATAGCTTCTTCGGGATGGATAATATTTACCGGAGGCAAAATATCATCGAATGGATCCTTGTCAACTGTGGTTTTGTTTTCGGTGACCCGGATGTCGGAAGTGCGGTTAGAGATATTGAAAGCCCAGAGAGTAATGGATAGGGCGATGATCATTCCGATTTCAAAGAAGATGATGCTTCTTCTTTTTGTCCTTTCTGTTTGGGGGTGACTTATTCTCATAATGGTAAGCATTGATTCTAATTATAAAACGTTGATTACCATTGCTGAGGTTGGAATTGAATCCGAATAAAAAAAGAAAGTCCGGCTCGAATACGAACCGGACTTTAAAAACGTTTTATAGTATTTGGGCTAGCCTAAAACAAATCGGATTGGCAACATAAATTGCACGCGTACCGGTTTGTTTCTTTGCTTTCCAGGTTTCCATCGTGGCATGGAATTCACGACTTTCAAAGCTGCTTCATCGCAACCCCATCCAATTCCTTTGACTACATGAGCCTTTGTAATTTTACCTGATTCATCTACGACAAACTGTATCACCACACGGCCCTGAATATTGTTTTCACGTGCCATTGGAGGATATTCCAGATTATCGGAAATGTATTTGAACATGGCAGCATCTCCACCCGGGAAGGAGGGAGGATCTTCCACGACCATAAATACTTCTGGTTCTTTGGTTTGTTCAACCACTTCCACTTGTTCCTGAACGATGGGCTCTATCACTGTTTCCTGATCAATCTCGGTATCCTCGATATCACTTTCTTCAACGTCCGCATCATCTTCAACAACCTCGATTGTTTGAGGGGGTGGAGGCGGAGGGGGTGGTGGTTGTTCCTGACGCGTAATCTCGGTCATCTCCTCTACTTCTTCCACAGCCTGATCCACTAAAAGGCTGTTGTCAACCTTATCGCTGGATGAGTAGCTGAAAGCAGCATAGGTAACCCCGAGCGCAACGGTAAGACCAATCATAAAGTAGATGTCGGTCTTTTTGCGAATGTCCGCTTGTGGATATTTTCTAAGCTCCATAATGAATATTCAAAATTAGTTCAATTGATATATACCACCAAATACAATAAGGTAAACGAATTGTTAAGCAGGGAGGTTGTAAGGAGTCTTCAAACATTTGGAAATCCAAAATTGGAAATAAACCATGCCAATTAAAGCTCCGGCGATATTTGCCAATATATCCAGGACATCAAAACTCCGGTATCCAAGAAAATACTGACCAAACTCTGTAAACAATCCGAATAGAATCGCATAGGAGGCTCCGTACCTTGCCGAACGCATTTTTTTAATGCTGAAACGGTAGCGTTTCACGGAACCAGTAATTGCCAGATAGCTTAACATCGAGAATACGCTAATATGAATAGCTTTATCCAGGTAGGTGGCCGTAATATTTTCCATTCCATTTGCCGGCATGAACATGATAGTCATGACAAAAATGGACCAGATGACCGTGCTTCGGTGGTATTTAATAAGCTTTCTCAAGCACCAACCAATTGTCCGTATTCTTCGGCCGACATCAGCGAGTCTGCTTCGGAAGCGTCAGACATGTTTACCTTGATCATCCAGCCATCGCCATAGGGATCAGTATTGACATTCTCCGGATTTGTTTCCAGTGTCTTGTTGAATTCTGCTACTTCACCTGAAAGAGGCATAAACAAATCAGAAACGGTTTTTACCGCTTCAACGGTGCCGAAAACATCGTGTTGAGAAAGGGTGTCTCCTTCGGTTTCAATCTCTACGAAAACAATATCACCCAATTCGCCCTGAGCGAAATCGGTGATGCCAATCGTGGCCGTATTGCCTTCAATGCGAACCCATTCGTGGTCTTTGGTGTACTTGAGATCTGCTGGAATATTCATGTATTTAAAATTTGCCCCGAAATAAGCGAAAATTTTCTGCTTACGGAAATGAGATTCAGGCTTTTTCAGCGCGTTCGCAAAGGGCCTTATTCATGGCGATAAAGCCATTACGGGTTTCATCGCCAATCTTCTTCAGAATCAAGCCGGCACACCAGCCAGCAAAGTATTCCCCATGTTCGAGAAGGGTTCCTCCATTTGCCGAGCTTAATCGAAAGAAGTGGCGACCGTTGAACATGTTAAGTGGCATGGAACCAAGCCATTCGAAATATTCGCCCTCATTAAAAGCAGTGACTCTGGGTTTGAAGGTCATCGGGTTTTTGCCCTGCATCATGGTGTTGGTGAGTTGCGCCCCCATACCAGGGGTGCCTTCCATTTTTACGATGAATGGGTTCCAGTCAGCATAAGATTGAGTTTCCATTAATATGTTCCAAACGGTTTCCGGCTTTGCCTGAATAAATTGTTGTGTGATGATTTGTTTCATGTCGAATAGATTGATGAAGCAAAGTTGGAAGGGTTTGAGGTACTGCGCATTTACAATTGTTAAGAACTTGAATTAGTTTTTAGTTTTACATATTAAGCTGATTGGCATTTTTTTTCCAAGCCCCAAGCCCCAAGCCCCAAGCCCCAAGCCCCAAGCCCCAAGCCCCAAGCCCTATGGCTTATCTTTTACCCGGGACCGAATTCTGCTCAATGAAACAGGGGTGATTCCCATATAGCTTGATAATATATGTTGTGGGATATGCTGCACCAGATCGGGACGACTTTCAAGCATACTGATATAACGCTCTTCCGGTTTCAGAGAGATTAGCGAGGCAACGACAGATTGCGCATAAATCATGCGTTGCTGAAGAATCATGCGGACCATGCGCTCAATGGCAGGTATCTCATTCATCCATTCTTCCAAATCTTGCCGGTTGATAGCAAGAAGTTTCATAGGGGTGACACTTTCAACAACCTGATTGCTTTCATCTTTATTGAAAAAACTCTCCAGGGAAGAAAAGAATTGTCCGGGAGAGAAAATAAAGCCAGTTATTTCTTCCGCTTTGTCGTTAATATAGTAAAAGCGGGAAAATCCTTTGAGAATGAAATAGGCTTGCCTGGCAGTTTCTCCCAAATCGACCAGCCGGTATTTTGCGGGGATTTCTTTGTAGATGAGTTTGTTTTCGATGCGCTCCTTCTCTTCCTTGCTGAATCGGGCAAGTTGTCCGGCTACTTCCCAGAAAGGAGCAAAGACACTCATTTCATCTGATTCAGATAATCCTTAAAGCCCATGCCTTCTACTTTATCGGCTTTGGCCGTTACTTCGTCCTTCATGCCTTTTTTAAAATCTGCCACGGTATCTGCCACGGCGGCATCACTACTGCCCAGGATCTGGGCGGCCAGAATTCCGGCATTTCGTGCTCCGTTGATAGCAACTGTAGCAACAGGAACACCCGGAGGCATCTGCACGATGCTGTACAAGGAATCAATACCGCTCATTGTTTTGCTTTGAACAGGTACCCCAATAACAGGTAATTCGGTCATGGCGGCTACCATGCCTGGCAAATGCGCGGCTCCGCCAGCTCCGGCAATGATGGCTTGTATGCCTCTGCTTCTTGCTGTTGTTGCGTAGTCGTACATTTTTTCTGGTGTACGATGCGCAGAGACGATAGTGAGTTCGTAGGGAATATTGAATTGATCCAGAATCTTAGCGGCTTCCTGCATTACAGGAAGATCGCTGTCTGAACCCATGATGATACCTATGCGTGCTGTCATGATGCGGGGATAAATCGGAATGTGTCGCGAACAAATTTAGCTTTTTCGATGGCCTCGTCCAGCGTTGGTGCCAAAATCGTTGCGTGGCCCATTTTTCTTTTCGGACGAGTTTCCGCTTTTCCATACAAATGAATATACACTCCTGGAAGCGCTAAAATCTCATTCAACCCTTCAATTGAATAAGCACCATTTACTGCCTCTGTGCCAAGAAGATTGATCATGACAGCAGGAGAAACAAGGTCGGTAGCACCCAAAGGAAGGTCCAGAAGGATGCGGTTCAATTGCTCGTATTGTGAGGTATAATTCGCTTCGATGGTATGGTGTCCGGAATTATGAGGTCTAGGTGCAATTTCATTGACCAGAATCTCGCCATTCTTGGTTAGAAAAAGCTCTACGGCAAAAAGTCCTTCTCCTTTAAAAGCTTCGATACAATCTATTGCAACGGCTTTAGCTTTTTCATCTATCGCAGATTCAATCCGTGCCGGACAAGCCAGAAATTCAACCAGATTGGCTACCGGATCGAATTCCATTTCGACAGTCGGGAAGGTGATGATTTCGCCAGTTTTCTTTCGGGCTACGATGACAGAAAGCTCCTTGTCGCACTCCACAAAAGATTCGATCAGGGTGGGACCAGGGAAAGGATAATTCCCACTTTGCTTCAGTTCCTCTACTGAACACAAAGCTACCCCCTTTCCGTCGTAACCATCGGTGCGGCTTTTGGCGGCAAATCGGTCGATGCCTAGTTCCGCTGCTGCATCCAGCCATTCCTCGGGACTGTTTACCAACTTAAAAGGAGCCGTTGGAATACGGTGATCGGCGTAGAATTGCTTCTGCAATCCTTTGTCTTTGATGATTTCCAGAATCTTTGGACTAGGAACCACGCGCGTTCCCTGTTCTTCCAGGACTTTCAGGGTGTCGACGCCCACATGTTCAATCTCGTAAGTCAGCACATCGCTTTTGTTCGCCAGTTGACGAATCAGGGCATCGTCGGTGAGTTTGCCGATAATCTGAGAATCGGCAATCCGAGATGCGGGCGCATCATTGCTTGCTTCTAGAATATGAAAAAAAGTGTTCCAGGATTGGGCGGCCTCAATCAGCATTTTGCCAAGTTGTCCGCCACCGATGATCCCGATCTGTTTGCGCAGGTTGGAGCCGTTCGACATGGCGCAAAGGTAAATAAAGTACAGAAGTACTGAGTACAGAAGTAATTGGACCGTGAGATTTTGAGAGGTAAGATTTTGAGACAAGAAGTAACCTGGAAGTACAGAAGTACTGAGTACAGAAGTAATTAGACCGTGAGATTTTGAGAGGTGAGATTTTGAGACAAGAAGTAACCTGGAAGTACAGAAGTGCTGAGTACAAGAGTACAAAAGACAGGGGGAGAAAAGGAATTAGGGAGAAGAGATGTTGTAGCGGCGCGATTTAACGGGTCTTCTATACAGTCAAATTAAATTTTGATGTGCTAAAATGCTGGGTTAATCATTTTGTTGTATTTCCTATGTGCTTTCGGGCGTTGGAAGGTATAGCCCAGGCTCACGGTGAAGCTGCGGTTGTAATAGGGCTGGAGCCCATTGAAATAAACCGCCTTAATCAATCCGAAATTCCAGGAACTTTCCAATCGGAATTGCTTGCCCAATTCCAGGCCAATGGCTGGAAGTAAGGCAATATCAAGCTTTCTGAAATTGCTGCTGTGGATATTTGGGACTTGTCCTTCCGGATCATAAATGTTCTTATAAGGATCGTCTATTTTTGTTTTTAGCGTTGCCAGAGTCCTGGCTCCAAATCCAATGTAAGGGCGGATTTTCCCTTTAGTAAAGGAGTAGCGTACATTGAAATCAAGCGATAAGCGATGTGATCTCATTCCGTATACATTGTTTCCGAAATAGGCACCTTCCCAGTCATATCTGATGTTTTCCGATGACTCATAACCTTGTCGGATGTAACCGGCCCTGTATATCAATGACAGATGATTTGAAATATTTTGTGTCTTATATACAGAGAAACTAAAACTATTTAGTGTTGGTTTCGGAAGCAGATGACTGAATTTCATTGGATTGGCCGTTATGGTGCTCCGCGAATAACCGGCTTCTATTCCAAAGCCTTTGAAAAAACATTGTGCTTCAGCGAACTGAAAAGTTCCAAGCAATAGCGCGATAATCAGTGTCTTTTTCATCTTTAAAAATTTAAGCAGCCTCTATGTTTAGGGTATTTGATTCGATGCGTCGGACGAATAACGTATCCTAAGCTTAGTGTAAAACTGCGGTTGTACCATCTTTCATTGAGGCCTGGAACACCACTCAGCGCCTGCCTCATCCCAATATTACAGGCAGCTTCCATACGGAATCGATTCCCTATCTCAAGTCCGGCCGCGGGTAAAAGAGCCCAGTCCAATTTATTGAAATTCGAAGTGGATAGTTCAATAAACGAGAGGGTATTCAATTTTGAGTGAAGCGTTGCCAGGCCCCGAATGCCCATCCCGACATAAGGGCGAATTCTTTTATTGGTCAACGAGTAGCGAATATTCACATCTACCATGGCGCGATGCAAGCGTAAATCACAGGGAGTCCCGGCTAAACCTTCTAGATCCCTTGCATCAAGACGATTAAAACCCTGTCGAGTATAACCAGCTCGATACAATAGAGTTAAATGCTGGGTCAGCATCTCAGTTTTGGTTAGTGCCATACTGAAGCTGTTGAGAGAGGATAGTTTGAAGTGATTAAATGGCAGCCCTTGTTTGAAGGCAGGTCGATTCACAAAGTTAGCATTGGTATATCCCACCTCAATCCCCAGCCCTTCCAGACTTAGAATGCTTTGTGCTTCGACGTATCGAGCACAATGAAAAAGAAGAACAAAAAGGAACAAATTCTTCATACCTGGCACCTCACTGAGATTAAAGGTAAGGGATTTTGCGGAGGAAAATTCGACGGGTGTATATTTTTCGATTAATCACTCTATTCAAACATGGGCATGATTCCCAGTTTCTTTGCTCGGGTTACACTTGGTTTGAGAATGTTTAAACCAATGCGCAGACTAATATCGTCCAGGTATCCATCTGCATTGTTGCTGGATGCAGTAGTAACACGATGAAGATTTCTGGAAAACAAGGCTTCCACAAACCAGCGGTTATTGAATTCGAAACCGGCACCTACCAAGAGATAGCACGTGTACTTGTCGCTTATAAGATTGTTGCGCGATGCGTAAACATTACCAATATCAATATTGGATGGAAAATTCAATTCGTTTTTCTGATGGAATGGATAGGATCCGCGCATTCCGCCAATCAGGTATGGACGATGATGGTGATCACTTAAATATCCTTTGATAGATAATTCCGTAGAGAATTGCTGTGCCTTATACTTCCAATTATCTTTTTTTGTGTTGGCACCATCCTGAAGTCCGATAGATTGGTAGCCAGCATTCAAACGCACCGAAACCCATTTGACGATGTATTCCTCTATTAGCAGGGAAGTATTAAGTCCAGAGCCCTTTACAACATGGCCCGTATAGGGAGCGCTGGGATTCCATTGCAAAAAGGAATTGGTGTATCCGCCAGAGATGCCGACTTTATCTATTTTCCATTGGGTCTTTTGTCCGAAGCTAAGCAAGGGAATCACCAGAAATACAAACAGGAACCTTTTCATTGCGCTAATTTTTACACATTTAAACTTAAGAAAACCAGTCGAGATTAGAAAGTCTACGAAAACGATTCGATGGAATCAATACAGAGAGATAAGTCCCAAATGTTTGGAACGACATACTCCCGGTTTGATAAAATTGATCCCAAATTTCAGATGGATTGTCTGCATATAACCGGTGTGATTTCCCCACTCAAATACCGGATTTAAACCACGCGCATAGTTCGCTTCGAAAAAATAACGGTTGTTGATTTCAAAACCGAGTCCGCCAACTACTGCAACCTGCAAGTTATTCAGTTGGTTGTTTTGCATGGAATAGGTCGGTTCGAAAGATGACAGGTATCTGGAGTCCAGCTTCTGTTTAAATGTATGATTCATCTTCGCACCCACGAGCAAATAGGGGCGATTCCGGTAGCCGGAAAAATATCCTTTGAACACCAGCTCTGTCGATAATTGATGCAAATGGAGTGTTTCTGTGTTGAAAGAAGTGCTATTGGAAGCATTAGCCGTTGAATATCCAAGGCTGCTGTTTTGATAGCCCATACTTAATCGTGCGGAAAGAAAAGACAAGAGGTATTGTTCGCCAATCAGAGAAGCCGAAAAACCAGAGAAATTTTTAGAGGGATAGACTTCACCGCCACTCCAGGTTTGGTTGCTGTGGTTATAGCCCAAACTCATACCGAACTTATCTATCTGCCCGTCGGCGTCCTTTCCTATGTCAAGGAATGGGAGCGCCAATAAAAGGAAAATCAATCTTCTCATCTGTAGCTCCTTTCTGTATTCTATATTAGAACGGATGAAGGAAGGTAAATGGTGTGTTGGATTCCTATCTTCGTGCGCATGTCGCCAGAACAAATGATCCGAACTGCCATACCGCTTGTGAAAGAAGTGGGTGCGTTTATTCGAAATGAAGTGAAGCTTTTTGACCGAAATGTTACCGACCTGAAAAGCCAGAATCAGCTGGTTTCGTATGTCGATCTCACTTCCGAGAAACGCCTGGTAGAAGGATTAAAAGCCATCACGCCGGAAGCGGGTTTTGTTACCGAAGAAGCAACCACGGAAAGAAACCGCCATGCCGAGATTGTGTGGATTGTGGATCCGCTGGACGGCACCACCAATTTTGTGCACGGATTACCGGTATTCAGTGTCAGTGTGGGTTTGATGACGAATGGAAAGCTGAGTGGCGGCATCGTTTACGAAATCAATCTGGATGAATGCTTTTATGCCTGGGAAGGCGGAAAAGCCTATTGCAATGAAAAGGAAATACAGGTTTCCAAAGCGGCTTCGCTCGAAGACAGTTTGCTAGCGACAGGATTCCCTTATTATGATTTTGAGCAGATGAATCAATACCTGGAATTGCTCAAGGTGTTTATGAAAGGTTCCCGCGGACTGCGTCGGATGGGCTCAGCTGCGGTGGATTTGGCCTATGTGGCCTGCGGAAGATTTGACGCCTTTTTTGAATACAGCCTGGCCGCCTGGGATGTCGCTGCTGGCGCTTTTATCGTGCAGGCTGCAGGAGGCAAGGTTTCGGATTTCTCTGGCGAGGATAACTTCCTCTGGGGAAAGGAAATTGTAGCGGCTCAACCGCATGTCAATGATGAATTCTTAAGTCTGGTTAAGTCGCATTTTAAAAGATGAACAAAACCCGGTTTCTATATGGACTAATCGGACTTCATCTGGTGTTCTATCTGATGGCGCTGATCATCGGTGGAACCAAAATTGCTGATTCCTATGACTACCTGTACCAGGCGGAAAACCTGAGGGAATCCGGTTCTTTTTATGCCTGGAACATGAATGAGCCGATCAAACCCGATTATTTCACGAAACGCACTCCGGGTTATGCCGTCATGCTTTACTTAACGGGCTCTATGGAGTGGCTAATTCTTATGCTGCAGAATGTGATGTCCATTTTTGTCTGGTGGCTGGTTTTTCGCGTATTGCTGAAAAAGAATGTGAGAGAACAGACAGCAGCCTGGCTCATTTTAGGCACATTGGTTTTACAGAGTAATGCCCTCATCTACGCCAATTCTATTCTTTCTGAAATACCCTTTCAGCTTGCATTGTTTGGTGGTTTTTGGTTTTTGCTGGGCGATATAGATAAGCCGGGAAACCGGCAGTGGCTTTGGGCCTCACTCTGTTTCGCCGCTGCATTACTTATCAAACCGGTAATGCTCTTTTTCTGGCTGCCTCTCCTGGGTTATGCCACGGTGCGCGCTATGCAGCGAAAGCGACTGCAAGTTATTTGGCCGGTATTTCTTCTGCCTTTGGTTGTGTTGCTTTGGAGCGCCTATAACCAGAAGAAAACTGGCTATGCGCATTATACCTCCGTGAGCACGGTTAATCTTAAAGACTACAATACGCGCCTGATGCTGGAGTCGGCATATGGGACGCGACATGCCGATTCCGTGATTTCCGGGATTAATGCAATGGCCGATACAGCATCCAGCTACGAAGCGAGGAATTTCTTCATCCAGGACACCTGCAAAAAATTGATTGCCGCGAATAAAGGAGCGTATGCAAAGGTCCATCTAAAAGGAATGCTCGCCATGTTATTGGATCCGGGCCGACACGATTATGTTCATTTTTATAAGATGGATGAGGGACAAGATGGATTGATGTACAAATTGGCCCGCGGGAATTTTCGGGGCATGTGGGAAGTGATACGGTCACAATCGCCCCTGATTGTATTCTTCTTTTTTTTAAATCTTCTGGGCTCGCTACTCCTGCTCCTGCTTACATTGAATGGGCTCAGAGCTTTACCAAATCAAACCATGTTGGTTATTCTTCTCTGTCTGATCATCGGTTATTTCTGGGTTCTGACAGGACCGGTTGGAACGGCGCGGTATAAATCAGCGATACTCCCATTGATGGTTGTTTTGGCAGGTTTGGGTCTGTCTCATTTGAAAAGATTTTAAAATCTCCAATTGAATGCCACTTCGCCGTGTTGTAATTGTGCCAATCTTTGATCCTATTCCTTCTTTATTGTATGTTCATTTTGTCTTGATACAAAATGAACCAAAAAATCAAGGCCAAAATAAGCTTCCCTGCTCTCTGTTTTTTTCTTAACGGTCGGCCATTGCGTCTGGCCTCCCTAAAAAAAACATCACGCCAACGCGCGGCCCGCATTTTGGCCAGCCCACCCGCATGAAGTTATCTGAATCCAACAGATTGAGATGTTAACTTAAGCCGGCGTAAGCAATAGGCGCCTAGCTTCCGTCCCGAATTGGCCGGGAGGGTACCCGCTGCCTGACGGAGCGTCTATTTTCTTCCCTGTTTGAGCGAACGAAGTGAAGCGAGTTTGAAGAAAATAGCGAAGGAAGGCATAGCGGGTCATTGAGGAAGCAAGCGCGCTTTTTTTGTTTCTTTTTTTTAAAAAAAAGAAATGCAAAGAAAGAAGAGGGATTGTAAGTCTGGCAAGCAGACATATATCTTAGGGAATGAACGGAGGAGGACGAAGATTCAAAACCAAAAATTAACGCTATACGTATCTATAGACATGCGGATCCTCCTCCTCGTGTTAGCTTCAATATTCTTTTCATCGTGCATGGAAAAAGAAATGAAATCATACAGCCCTGCGATATCTTCAGATAGCTCCCGGTACCTCGCGTTGGGCGACTCTTATACCATCGGGCAGTCGGTGGCCTCTAATCTCAATTTTCCTCACCAGTTGCAAAGTAAATTGTTGGCAAGTGGTAAGGGAAACTGGGAGGTGGATATCATTGCCCAAACAGGCTGGACCACAAGTAATTTGAAGTCGGCAATAGAGCAACAAAACCCTGATTCCTCCTATGATTTGGTGAGCCTTTTGATTGGCGTAAACAATTTCTATCAGCAAATGGATAGTCAGGTGTATATCCGGGAATTCAGGGAACTATTAGAGGATGCCATTGCTTTTGGAAAAGGTGATTATAAACGGGTTATGGTACTCTCTATTCCGGATTATGGATACAGTCCCTTCGGCCAGCAGCGCGATCCGGCCAAAATCAGTGAACAAACAGATCAATACAACCGTATCGCATTGGGTATATGCAAGGAAAAAGGGGTTCAGTTTATTGATATCACAGGCATTTCCAGAAGCAGTGATAAAAGCATGTTTGCCTCGGATGGATTACATCCCAGTGCACTTCAATACGGCATGTGGGTGGATGAAATAGTCAAACAACGTCCCTTTTAGTCGAAGTTGAAGATATCTCCTGTTCGGGCCACGTGCATGCCAGCGGCTTGGATTTTTTTAGAAGCATCAGATTTGGGATTCAGCGCGGGGTTCGTATGGTTCAGATGGATGAACCAAACCTTGTTTCTATTGACAGAATCCAGATGAGAAAACCTTTCGAGACTTTCGGAAATAAAGGGGTGGGGAATCGTTTTTATAGCCCGGTTGGGCACTTCGTTTCCATCGAAGAAGGTGCCATCTAAAAAAGCATAATCGACCTGATGGATGAGGCTGTCAATATTCAGTTCCCACTTTTCCCATTTGTCGATATCGGGAAGGAACAGGGCTTTTTTATCTCCGGATTGAATGATGTAAGCCACCGTTTCTGAGTATTCGTCGCGGTGAGGAACCGGAATAGGGAATACCATGAGGTTGCTGTCTGGGCTCTCGCCATTTAAGGCCATCATCTCGATAAGATCAATGTTGTGATTTTTCTCCAAAGCTTCCCAGGGCGCCTCATTTTGAAGGAAGCTGAACATTCTCGGCATGCAGTACACCGGAACCTCCTTTGTGTTCCAGGCTTCTTTTCCGAGATACATGAGTCCGGTATAATGCCCAATATGCGCATGGGTTAGAAAAATGCCTTTAAGATTTAGTGGATGATGATTGGCCGTGTTTGCTAGGAGAAGTTGCCTGGAAAAATCCGGGGTGGCATCAAAAACAACCAGGTTATCCGTGGTTGGATTGACGAAGGCCAGGGAACTGACCATTCTGCTGGAATCGGGGTGGTTCCAAAGGTCCCTGCAGCAGACTTTGATACATCCGGCCTGCGGAGAACCGGCATCCTGAACATTGCCTAAAACCAATAAATAGGGCGAATCCTGCCTGGAGTTTTCATTTGGTTCTCCCGGGGCATTTTTCGGCGCTTGTGAACAGGAAAATAAAATGAACAGGCTACCAATCAGGGCGTACTTCATTCATCTAAAGTAGGGAAAGGGATTTATTCTTCCCACCACTTGTTCAGTGGCTTCAGGTGATTGAGGTCCATGGTTTCGCCGATGATAGGCGTAATAATGGGGATGCCCAGTTTCTCTGCTGCAGCCGTGACACGTTTCGGTGAGTCGTTCCACTCGTGTAAGGATAACGTGAAGGCTCCCCAGTGGATAGGCATGAAGGTTTTGGCTTTAATATCCACGGCCGCCTGAGCGGTTTCCTCCGGCATCATGTGGATCTCTTTCCATTTTTCGTTGTATTGTCCGCATTCCATCATAGCAAAATCAAAGGGGCCATATTTCTCTCCTATTTCTTTGAAATGTCGACCATAACCGCTGTCGCCGCTAAAATAGATTCGCTTGCCATTGTTCATCACCACCCAGGAACACCAAAGTGTGGAACCACGGTCGCCAAGGCCTCTTCCGCTAAAATGTTGAGCGGGGGTGCAAACGAAGGTATATCCATCCACTTCGGTGGAATCCCACCAGTCGAATTCCTGTACTTTATTGGAATCGACTCCCCAATATACCAGATGATTTTTCAATCCGAGAGGAACCAGAAAAAGCACGGTTTTGTCCTTTATTTTCATCACCGACTCATAATCAAGGTGATCATAATGGTCGTGTGAGTACAATACAATATCGAGGGCTGGCAGTTGCTCCGCCTGAATGGGGAGCCCCGGTGCGTAGCGGTTTTTTCCGAGCATTGGGTGCGGCGCGGGGGTTGGCCCCATCATGGGGTCAATCATGATGCGTTTTCCATTCATCTGCAACAATAAGGCGCTGTGACCGAACCAATTCAACTCCAGATTGCTGTCTGGCGTTTGGGTAATTTCCAAAGAATCCAACTTTTCTCTGGGTAAGTCATGATCCGGTTCGCGGTGGGTGCCTTTTTTGAAATATTCCGGAATCATCTTGATCATCCCGGCTGGGGTTATCTTAACTTCGACATTATCGTAATTGCGGAATGCTCCATCCGAATAATGATTCAGCGTAGCATATTGGGCCTTTTGCGTATCACTTGGTGTTTTGCCAAACTGCTTGCTGGTTTGTATAAATATAAAACCTACCACGAAAATGAGCGCGATTAGGCTGATCAGGCTTATTAGTATCATCTTAAAAATCTTTTTCAATACTTTCACAGCAACAAATTTGGGGCATCATTTGTTAAAATGAATAAATATTCAGCTTAATGTTTGGCTTTGGTCGGTAAATGGAATTCATTGGATGCAATTCCGCAAACTGTTAATGTAATAGTATGGATTTCCGGGTTTCCCAATGAATAGAGGGTTCTTTTAATGTAACGGTATTCTAAGCGGATAGGTAAATCTTCAATTATCAGGCAATCCAGATTGAAAGAGGCGCCATATGCCTGAAAACCGGGATAGGATTTATAATCGTAGGTAGCGGTTTGATGGGGGTCATGAAAGTATTCTGCACGAACCGCCATTCTCCAATACTTATTGATCTTGTATTGCACAATAAAGGTAGAATTCCACCATGAATTCCATCCTGTATGGCTAATGTTTTGCTGGGTGCCAATATCAAAGGCGTAGACCAGCCACCATTTTTTTCGGATTTTTTGTTTCCAATAAAGATCGCTGAAATAGCGGTTGTATCTGTTGGTATCCGCAGTTGAAACACTTCCTAGAAAAGTATTCCAGGTCAGGGTTCCCGTTTTATTGGCTTTCCACTTTATTTCGGTTCCTATAGAAGGTGTGGGAGCATGATTGGCAGGGTGGATGGTTTGCCATCCATTTAACAAATATCCTGCAATAGTCAGGCTATCACGCTCCCAACCCAGCCGCATCCCGGTCAGATAATAGGGTGAAGCTTCTGCTGCCAGGGATCGGGTGAGGGTAGCGTTATCGATTCCTTTCGGCGATTCAAAGCCTATATACGAATTAATAATGCCCGCGTCTACCCAAAGGGACTTCTTCCTGTTCAGTGCAATTCCTGCTTTGGCTTCATGAATTAGGGATGTCCAAAAAGACTCAGTCTTGTAATTGTCTGCGACATAGGTTCCTGTTTGAAATGATAAATCAGCACGATAGCGTGGGTGCTTCACATTTAATCCTAGCAACACGAGGTTTTGGCTGAAGGTATTGTTTCTGTTGTAATTGTACAAAAAGCTCTCAGAGGGGCCTCTTATTTTCGAATTTAAATTGGTTGAATAATAGGCATCGAGATATGAAAGATAGTAGAACTGAGGTTTCCCTTTAAATCCATTGCCGTTGCCGGCATGCAAGAGGGAGGGGGCAATGAATAGAAGAAAGAACCGCCATCTCATATCTCTGGCAATTTAACGTTTGCCTTGCTTATTTTTCTTCGTGGTATTCTTCTTCGGTATTGATTTCCCAGAGGTTGCTTTTGTCAGTTCTTCCGGCAATAATATTATCTACCGCCGTCATGGCAGTTAGCATACTGTGATCCTGATTGTTATATTTATGCATGCCATTTCTTCCAACGGGAAACAGGTTTTCATATCCATTCAGGAATGTCTGGATTTCATCAAAAGACCCATAAGTGCCAAAGTAGGCAGGATAGGTTTTTGGCATGCGAATTACACAGGCATCAAGTACAGCGTGTTCTTCAATTATTCCAATACGGCTCAGTTCTTCTTTGCCCAGCTGGATGAGTTCCTCATCGGACTGGTTCCAAACCGGGTCAGTATCCCTGCAAAAATATTCCAGTCCCAGCCATACGGTGTTTTCATCTGCAACCATGAATGGGCTCCAGTTGTTAAATATTTGCAGTCGACCGATTTCCACGCCCGGTTCCTGAATGTATATCCAGTTGTCCTGAATCAGCTTGGGTGCTTGCGGATGCGTTTCTTTGATCTTAAGGTCTTTTACTAACAGGCCTACGGTAAAAAAGTCGCGGTATTCCAATCCTTTTGCCACTTCCAGTATTCTCTGAGGCACTTCTCCTACCCAGCCTTGCACCAGATCGCGTATCGGCATGGTAGAGAAGTAATAATCGGCTTCAAGAGTTTTTGTTCCGCCTTTTTCGTCGGTTACTTCAATTCCGGTGATTGTATTTCCATCGCTAAAGATACGGGTGCAGCGGCTATTCATGATCAATTCGCCGCCTTTCGATAAAACATCATCCCGAACAATTTCCCAGAGTTGACCGGGTCCGTATTTGGGATAGAGAAAACGCTCAATGAGCGACGTTTCCTTCTTCTTTTGCTTCAGGTCATCTTCATTTCCGAAGAGGCTGCCGAAAAAATTTGCGAGCGCAGAACGAAGGTTTAGTCCTTTGATTCTTTGTTTTCCCCATTCTGCACTTATTTCACTGCAAGGATGGCCCCATACTTTTTCAGTATATTCTTTGAAAAAGGTTAAATAGAGTTCTTTTCCGAAACGATTGATAAAGAACTGTTCCAGATTTTCTTCGTTACGAATTGGGAATATGGCGCTTTTGATATAGCTGGAACCTATTCGTAGCATCTTCCCAAAACCGAGTTTTTGCACGGTGTCGGGATTGAGTTTAACCGGGTAATCAAAGAATTTTTTATCGTAATAAATCCGGGATTTTCTATTTCTCACCAGCATAATCTCGTCTGGATTTCCATCTGAGTCCTGGCGATGTATTTCTTTGGATTTATTGTGATATTGGATGGAGAAGTTCTTTTCTGCATGAGGATCGATGGGCATAATATTCAGCCACCAATCCATTACCCGATCCGACTTAGAAAAAAAGCGATGTCCGCCAATATCGATGCGGTTTCCCTTAAAATTAACGGTACGGGCAATACCGCCAACATATTCGGAATCGGCTTCAATTAATACAGGCTTGATATCTGTTCGGTGAAGTAGTTCCCACGCGGCCGTAAGACCTGCAGGACCTGCGCCAATAATCAATGCCTTTTTTGTGCGGTTTTCAGCCATGTGCCGCAAAAGTACATTTTGTTTCAGGATTGAAAGGAATGCAAGCTAGTTGAAGATTACCGGGCTCGTGATTTCAGTGAATTTGTTGCCGTTATCGAGGGATAAAGTGATTTTAAATGCAACGGTATCGCTCTGAGTTGGCTCCTGCATGAGGTAAAGATAGTTGGTGGCCCGCCGGATGTGCCGCGAGTTGGATTTCATGTAGGTGTTTAGGGAAATACGGGTTTTATTTTCCTCGTAATCAAATAAATCCCGAACCGATTCACCCTTTTTATGGTTTTCATCGAAATCGTAAAGACTAACTATGTCGAATTCTGATATCGTTTCTTTAGAGCCATTTTCGCCGTTCTGAGGGCAATCGTAGGCATAGCAGCTGTTCCATAACATAGAGTTGGTCTTCAGCTCAGAATAATACTGAATCTGAAAATTCAATTGCATCCGATATTCTTTGAAATGGATTTTGGAGAAAGGAGGAATCGGTTCGTCGCAACATGGACTCATTTGTTGATTGCTAATGTCCAATCCCAGCACACGAATATATTGACCCTGAATTGCAGTGCAGGGTGGACCGCTGTTGAACGTATCGCAAGACAATAAAGCAAGTAACGCTAAGAAACCGCTTATACGAACGATTCTCATGCAAAAAGTTGGTTTTGGTTTTCTGATTATGAGCCATTTATTGGCTCAATAACAAACCGAATTTAAGATATTATTCTGCAACAAATCAATACGGGAACAATTGCCTAGTTAGCGGTTACTACTAAGGAACAATCATGAAATCAGTCATTTAAGTCCTGAATTGACAAGCTTTTACAGTCAATTCTAACAGCTCGAAAGAGGAATTTCAAAACACTTAAAACACAGGACTAAGGTTTTTCCATGCATAATTCAATCAATACTCCGTTGGTTCCTTTGGGATGCAGGAAGGCAATTAATTTATTGTCTGCTCCACTTTTCGGAGTTTCATTGATGAGATGAAATCCTTCTGCCTTAAGTCGCTCAATCTCGGCGTAGATGTCGGAAACATCAAAAGCGATATGATGGATGCCCTCCCCCTTCTTTTCTATATATTTCGCGATTGCTGATTCGGGAGAGGTAGCTTGCAAAAGCTCTATTTTATTCTCACCACTTAGGAAGAAAGAGGTAATCACATGCTCTGACTCTACTGCTTCCTGCTTGTAGGGTGGGCGGCCCAGTAATTTGGTGAATAAGGTATTGGACTGTTCCAAATCCTTTACAGCAATGCCGAGATGTTCTATTTTTCCAAACATGGAGCAAAATTATAAATCCTGACGAAATGCCTGGAACGCCCTGCAGCAATTAATCGGGAATAATGACCGGGAAAATTTCCATTGTTTCAACACGAATACAGAAATAGGTATTACCTTTGTGTAGAATTAGTCTAAATAAGAAAGATGTTAAAGCTACCAATCTATCTGGATAATAATGCAACAACCCCTATCGATCCTCGGGTTTTGGAGGCTATGATGCCTTATTTTACGACCCATTTCGGTAATGCGGCAAGTCGTTCTCATAGCTTTGGATGGTCGGCAGAGGAAGCAGTAGACTATGCACGGGAGCAGATTGCTGCGCTCATCGGTGCCAACCCTAAAGAAATTATCTTCACTTCCGGAGCAACAGAAGCAGATAACCTCGCTATCAAAGGGGTATTTGAAATGTATGCGCAGAAGGGAAAACATATCATTACCCTGAATACGGAACATAAAGCAGTTCTGGACACATGTAAACATGTGGAAAAGCTGGGTGCGGAAGTGACCTACCTCAGTGTTAAAGAAGATGGACTTGTAGATCTTGCAGAACTGGAAGCAGCAATGCGTCCGGACACCATTTTGGTGAGCATCATGTATGGCAATAATGAAATTGGTGTGGTTCAACCCATCAAAGAAATTTCGGCCATTGCGCATAAACATGGAGCCCTGTTTATGACAGATGGTACCCAGGCAGTTGGAAAAATTCCTGTTGACGTAAATGTCGATGGAATTGATCTGATGTCTTTTTCTGCACACAAAATGTACGGTCCGAAAGGCGTTGGTGCTTTGTATGTGCGTCGCAAAGGTCCACGGGTGAAAGTAACGGCTCAAATGGACGGCGGAGGTCATGAACGTGGCATGCGTTCCGGAACTTTGAACGTGCCGGGAATCGTTGGCTTCGGGAAGGCATGCGAAGTAGCACGCTTGGATATGGAAGAAGATACCAAACGAATCATCGCGCTTCGCAATAAATTGGAAAATGAATTGTTAACGGTAGAGGAAGCTTATTTGAATGGAAGCAAAGAACACCGTTTGCCACATGTGGCGAATATCTCTTTCAAGTATGTAGAAGGAGAAGGTTTGATGATGGGTGTTAAAGACATTGCAGTATCTTCCGGATCAGCGTGTACTTCCGCTTCTCTTGAACCTAGTTATGTTTTGAAGAACCTTGGATTAGATGATGAATTGGCACATTCCTCCTTGCGTTTTGGATTAAGCCGCTTTACCACTGAAGAGGAAGTTGATTATGCAATTAACCACGTGAAAGAGGCTGTTGAAAAGCTTCGTGAGATGAGTCCGCTTTGGGAAATGTTCAAAGAAGGCATTGACCTGAAGAGCATTGAATGGGCGGAACATTAATGGTTTAAAGATTATGGTTTATGGTTGAAGTATTTCAGCATAAACTTATTTATAATATATAATTGCGGTGAGGGTTTTAAACCATAAACCCTCAACCTTAAACAATACAAGAATATGGCTTACTCAGAAAAAGTAATCGACCACTATAGCAATCCTCGGAACATTGGTACCCTGGATAAAAGCAGCAGTAAAGTGGGTACCGGATTGGTTGGTGCTCCGGAATGTGGGGATGTGATGCGTCTCCAGATTGAAGTTGACGAAACTACAGGTAAAATCAGCGACGCGAAGTTTAAAACATTCGGATGCGGATCTGCTATTGCCTCATCTTCTTTGGCTACAGAGTGGCTCAAGGGAAAAAGCATTGAAGATGCAATGAATATTGATAACATGGATATTGTGGAAGAGTTGGCTCTTCCTCCGGTTAAAATTCACTGCTCAGTACTTGCAGAAGATGCAATCAAAGCAGCAATCAATGATTACCGTGTGAAAAACGGTTTACCTCCAATTGAAAAATTGTAAGTTATGGAAACAACACTCGACACCAGCATGATTACCGCTACCGATAAGGCAGCGCAACGTGTTTTTGATCTCATGAAAGAAGCAAACCTGGACGAGACCTATTTTATTCGGGTAGCTGTGGAAGGTGGAGGTTGTTCCGGTTTGTCGTATAAGCTGGATTTCGACAACGAAGAAAAAGCTGGCGACCAGATCTTTGAAAGCAATGGTGTGAAAATCGTCTGTGACATGAAGAGTTTTCTTTACCTCTGCGGAACCGAACTTGATTTTAGTGATGGGTTGAACGGTAAAGGTTTTGCCTTTAATAATCCGAATGCCACACGCACCTGTGGCTGCGGAGAGAGTTTTGCCGTATAGGCTACAACTATAGATTTCTTTTCAAAAGCCTCTGCGAATGCAGGGGCTTTTTTCGTTTAGGGTTTAGAGTTTTCGTGGCTGATTAATATGCCGCTCATGCCTTCCGGGCCGAGCGGCTCAGAGTTCCTGTGGGGTTTAGCGTATAGAGTTGAGAGTTTCGCAGAGTAAATTTCATTCAGATATTCCGGGCCTGGCGGTGCGGCGCCTCTCGGGTTGGACTTCTTTGGTCCGCTATGAGTGTCACGATGAAAGATTGGGCAACCCCTTCAGGGTTGTTGACCGGCTTTGTGTTGAAGTTAAGGATGGTCCGACCCCTCCGGGGTCTTTTTTGGTTTAGCATTTAGAGTTTTCGTGGCTGATTCAAATGCCGGTCAGGCCTTCCGGGCCTGGCGGCTCAGAGTTCCTGTGGGGTTTAGCGTATAGAGTTGAGAGTTTCGCAGAGTAAAGTGCACTCATGCCTTCCGGGCCTGGCGGCTCAGAGTTCCTGTAGGGTATAGCGTTTAGAGTTGAGAGTTTCGCAGATTAAAGTGCACTCATGCCTGGCGGTGCGGCGCCTCTCGGGTTGGACTTCTTTGGTCCGCTATGAGTG
>WGMZ01000035.1 GCA_016124735.1 Bacteroidota bacterium | reverse complement strand
AGCACCAATGCATCGGCTGAATCCTTCAATGCCAAAATCAAAGCCTTCAGAGCGCAACACAGAGGAGTAAGAAATGTCAACTTCTTCCTCTTCAGATTGGCGAAATTATACGCCTAGCCCACAACTTTTTGACTTGATCCCAAAGCCTTTCAAAAGCAAGTGAGATTAAACAAAAAAACAAGGCCGAAGGCCGGGTTTCTGATTCACTTCATTACCGGCCCACCCAAAGGGATCACGAGCGAATGGAATGAGCGAGTAATCCCGGAGGATCCCAACTTCGTTGAGAAAAGCGAAGTAAGCGAATACAGTAAAGAGGTAATTTAGCTATAGGGCTTCAGTCTCCGATATAAATCTCCTTGCTCCTTGCTCCTTGCTCCTCGCTCCTCGCTCCTTGCTTCCTGCCTCACCCCCATACCTTGATTCTTGCACCCTGCACCTCATGCCCCGCACCCCATGCTCACTCCTTCACAAACCTTCCTGTCCGCCGGGCAATGTCGGACCACAATACCACGAAATACTCGCCGCTGAGTAAGCCGGTAACATCCAGGGATTCGGTGATTTTACCGCCTACAATTTGAACTTCCCGTTCCATTACCGTTCTGCCGGTGATATCAACGACCTTTAAATGTACTGGCTTCCCGCTCTGAGGAAAATCGCCGGAAACCATTACCCGGGTTTTGGCCGGATTGGGATAGACCTGCAGCGGGTCGCGTGCTACCAGGCGGCCGATGGATGTATGGTCGGTGCTGTCGTAATCCACAAGACTCACTTCCCATAAACCACGACCGAAAGTCGCTGCTACCAGGGTCCGGGAGGCGGTATCAATCTCCAGTTCGGAAATAATGACTTTCGGCAATCCCTCTGAATAATATTCCCAGCTGCTACTATCGTGTTTTAAATAATAAACCCCGTGATCGGTTCCAATATAAATAGTACCATGACCATCTTCCTGGTGGGTGACGCAGTTTACCGGGATATTTGGCAGGTTGTAGCTGATATTTGTCCAATTGGCTCCGGCATCCAGGCTATGGTAGACTTTTTTACTGCTGTCGAATCCACTGAATGTAATCCAAACTTCATTGGGGTCTGACTGGCTCATCTCAATATACGATGGATACTGATTGCGGGGCAATCCCTGACTGATGTCCGACCATTGCTGCCCTCGTTTGTCAGATGTCAGAATTTGATTTTGAATGCCGACGGAATTGTATCCCCGCTTGGCAATATACATGCGTTGCGCTTTTTTATTTTGTATATCAAGCGCGGTGCCTACACGGGGATATCCGTCACTGGCGAAAGGAAAACTCGAACAGGTAGCCACTTGAAAACTCCCCTGAAAAGAGTACAGGTTCTCAAAAAGCACAAACAGATATCCATCTGCCCCAATAAATGGAGTCGTCCAATCGCCATGTTCCTGATTCGGTATTACGAGTTTCCCTTCAAAATAAGGTTGATCTCCCAAAATTTGAAAGGCATAGATAGAGCCGAATTGAGAGGAGGTAAACCAATATCCTTCGTAGTCCATCATCTCCGATTCCATTCCATCCCCGCCGGTAAGATTTGAAAAATCGGTGCCGTCTGTCATGACCGTGGAATTATCCTGTGCCCCGGCAATTTTTTTCTTGCTGTCAATCTCGCCAATACTTAACCGATAAAAAGATGAAATATTCAATCCTTTGGTGAAATTGGTCCATTCCGTCTGAACCTGCTGAGATTTCAGGCTTAAAATATCTTCATCATAAAGATAATCGGATCTTGATATGCCTCCATCGTGGCAGGCAAAGAAGGAGTTCGCCAGCGGATGCTGATGAATTTCATGAATATCGGCATGCATGCTGAGTTTGTTGTAATTCAATCGCCAATACGTCACCGGGTTAAATGTTTGCCCCCCGTCCTGCGTTTGCCACATATTGATGCCTCCAATGACCACATGGTCCCGGTTATTCCGATCCACACAAATCGCCAAATCATAGGTTCCTTGTCCCCCGGGAGTCTGGTCAAATTCATTGTACAATATATTGTAAGGATAACTGCTGTTTTGCATTTCAATAAAATTTTGGCCTGCATCGGTCGAGCGGTAGAATCCATAAAATCCTCCGATCGTATCACAGGCAAGCGCATAGACATAATTGTTGTCCGAAGGAGCAATCGCCAACTCAATTCGCTGCGCCGCGAGTGTCTTTGGAATCGGTATTTGAGCATTGGTCCAACTCATCCCAAAATCACTGGAACGAATAACCCCTGCTTCTCCTGAGTTATACGAATAGACATAGCCTGTGCTGGCAATCAAAACATCCGGATTGTTGGGGTCCTGATCCAAATCCCAAATCAATCGTTGGTCTGTTTTTGTCCAGTGGTTGCCTGCATTGGTGGATACATAAGCTCCGCTCTCTCCCACCGCAATCACATGATCGGTATTGCCGGGATGAATGATAATTTTTGAAATCAGTGACCCTTCAAAATCGGTCTCTTTGAAGGATAGACTTGTCGGGAACCAGGACTGTCCGCCGTCGCTGGTCTTGTAAACTCCAAGTCCGTAATGGGTATTCCGCTTGCTCTCATTGGCCAGCAAATTGTGCCCGAGGTAGGCGAAATCGCCCAGCGCCACGTACATGATGTCCGGGTTTTGAGGATCGACAGCAAGGCAGGAAGTACGGAGAATCGGCAGGTTTCCTGAGATGGATGTCCAGGAAATACCGGCATTGGTGGTTTTCCATATACCACCCTGCGCTACACAGATATACCATATACTGGTATCTGTTGGATGAAAAGCCATGCTGTTCACCCGACCTGTGCCCGCCAAATCCTCGTTCCCAAAAGGTCCAATGGGTACCCACTCCGAATTCCCTTTTTTAGCTAGAATAGCCGACTGCAAGGAAGCTGTCGCCTGATAATACTCCCGGGCAAAATTCACCAGAGTATTGTGTGCTCTTCGTTCAACAAAGTCCTTGTTTCGAAGAATATAGTTTCCAATTTCACTTTCCTGGGCATTCCCTCCGAAACAGTGAAAGGAGAAAATAAATGCCATAATTATTCGCGACCTATTGTTGCCATTCATTCTTCTGTTCATTCGGCTTATTCGTTCAGGCAATTTAACAATATTCGAATCGCAATGGAGCCTTTCTTCGTTCCAAATCCCTCCATTGGTCTAAAAGGTATTCACCAATCAAAACGAAGCGATTCCGACAAATAGGTATTCCATGGGGAAGCCGAACTTTGGTGTCCATTTTTCATTTGAATGAAGTGACAAATCAAAAATTCAGTTTTCAATATATTTTCCGATTTTCGATTCGATGAGTAGAAAACAAATTGACTTCATGGAGCTGGCTTTTGAAGAAGCTTTTGCCGGAATGCGGAACAACGAGGGCGGTCCCTTCGGAGCCATAGTGGTGCTGGATGGAAAAATTATTGGCCGCGGACATAATCAGGTATTGCTTGCTCAGGACCCCACTGCCCATGCGGAGATTATCGCCATCCGGGAAGCCTGCCAACACATTCAGAATATCCATCTTGAAAATGCCATCCTTTACAGTACCTGCGAACCATGTCCCATGTGCCTGGCAGCCATCCAATGGGCACAAATACCCCGGGTAGAATATGTGATGAATCGGGCAGATGCGCAAAAGATTGGGTTCAGTGATCTCCGCATCTATCAGAAAATGGGTATTCCCGATGGGGTTTATGCTGCCGAATTGCTACTGGTGCCTCACGAGCAGGGAAAAAACCTTTTTGAGGAATGGGAGAGAAAGAGCGACAAAGTATTTTATTAAAAGGTCCTGACTCTCCAATTCAAAAGGTAGCTTCCAAAAAGGACCAGATGGATCGGGATAGCTGGATCCCAAAATGTAAATTTGCTCCGGCTATGAGTAAAGAGTTAAAAGGACGTGCGGAAATCGAAGAAATGGTGAATACCTTTTACGGCAAGGTGCAGAAAGACGAGTTAATTGGACCTGTTTTTAACAAAAAGTTGGAAGGCCGCTGGCCCGAGCATATGGACAAGATGTATCGTTTTTGGGAAACCATTCTGACCGAAACACATACCTACCTGGGACGCCCCTTCCCACCTCATCTGGCATTGGATCTCCACCAACCGCATTTCGAACGCTGGCTGTATTTGTTTCATGAAACCATGGAATCTTTTGATGGTCCCTTGAAAGATGAAGCCATTCGCCGGGCAAACCATATGGCCGCCCTTTTCTTTCATAAGATTGAGCATTTCAGAAATCCGGATACGCATCCGATTCAGTAATAAAAAGAGAAACGAGCTGCAATCAGCGACTACAGCCCGTTTCAATTAAAGTGCAAACAGCCAGTCTATTTAAGAGTGACTGGTAACACAGAAGTTTTATTGTTGGCAACCACTCTCACCATATAATATCCCGGTTTCAAACCACTGAGACTAAGCTCAACGGAATTCTCTCCCGCCACAATCTCCTGAGTGGTACTCCTAACAATGGATCCACTGAGGTCATAGATATCAAGAGACATAGTTGTGGCTCCTTCTGAAACCAAGCCCAGAGTGACATCCCCTGTGGTTGGGTTCGGATAGAGTTTTACACCCAATTCATTCACCTGCATATCATTGACGCCGGTTGGTCCGTTTTTCCAGCCAACATTACCGGCTCCGTTGGGGAAATTGGCATGAGTATTATTAGGTGTTGTGTTTCCTGACGGGGCTGGCTCCGCATCTGACCCAGCCGGTCCCTGATAAATTTGATAAAATCCGGCAGGACCATAGCTCTCAGCCAAACAAGCACCATTGTAGCACTTGGTGGGGCCGGTTGGTACGGTCAGGTCAGTGATATACTGCCAATCACTTTTATACCAAATCAACTCATCGCCCGTATTGTCTTTAATAATGTACTGATGCGGGGGGGTGGTTAGAAATGTCACATTTGAAGTCAGGGAGAAAGGTCCCGCATAAGTTGCATTGTTTCCAATGCTTTCAAAAATCGCATCACATTCGGTAGGGTTGTATACCGGACAGTGGTAATACTTGTATGCCCCACATGCCAGCTGTTGAATTCCAGTTAAGCCACCAGTACTTGTATAGGTAGCTACCACTGTTGTTCCTATTGTAAAGGTTACATTGCTCCCAACGACAGTTGATGAGGTAGCCGTAGATAAAATTTTATAGGCTTCATCGCAATCGCAAACATGAATATCCGCGCAACCCGAACCAGAAGGTGCGCAAGCCGAAATATCAAGACTGCATGAGGTGAGATCCATGCTGGTTGCTCCCTGGCAGATGTAGGAATAGGAGTATCCTCCGGGACCCCCGGATCCACCTGCGCCGCCACTAACATCCACATGAGAAGTAGTCACATTATTCGGCGGGAGTTGTGAAATGACCCAGATATAACCGGCATTTCCACCGTTTCCTCCGTCACCGCCCTGGGATCCATTGCCTGGCTCGCCGGAACCACCTGTTCCGCCAGAAGCATACGCTGTTCCTCCGGAACAAATTCCGGTTCCTCCGAGTCCGCCATTTCCACCATTTCCTCCGTTTTCACCTGGTAAACCATTTTCGCCATGACCACCACTGGCAAAAAATGTTGTACTTGTTCCCATGGAGAAAGTATGGGCCTTGATGTAAATAATGCCCCCACCGGCAGCACCCTGACCGGCATCGCCACCAAGTCCACCAGCTGTACCCGGATCTCCATTATTACCTGAATTTCCTGACATAGAAGCACCACCACCGGCACCGGCACCTCCTCCGGGTCCGCCGTCACCACCGCCATAACCGGATTTATAATAGCCAGGGTTCCCCATAATCACATTGGTATTGAGCGTAGAACTTGAATAAGTGGTGCCGATTCCGGAATTAGAAATTCCACCGGAGGCACCGCATGTGGTGCAGTTTTCCCCATAGCCTCCATCGTAACCGGGAACGATTAATCCAATATCATGACCTGAGTAACAGGTACTATTGCAAGGAGAAAGGCCTCCGCCAGATCCTCCGTCACTTCCGGGACCACTAACGCCACCCATTCCGATACTGGTGCCTGCGGTGCCTCCTGCTCCGCCACTTCCCCAGGTAACACCTTCGGGCAAAAATCCTCTTCCGGAGGAAACGACTTTTCCACCGTTAGCTGTGAAGACCCCGCTCACCATAAAGCAAACAATGCCTCCGGTATACCCGTCCCAGGGGTGGCAGGTAACAACGGCCCCATTGTTTACTGTGTAGTTAACGTATTGGGGTACTAAAAGTACCTGAACACGATCTGTGCTTGAGATAGAGTATGTATGGGAAATCGTTCCCATTATGGTCATTACGTGTGTGACTGAGTTATAGTTGGTTACATCTAATCCCTCATGAACGCCTATGCTTCCCCCTTTCATTTGTATAAGGAGCACCTTATACGGATACAGAGGAGATGCAAAATTCCCAACAATATGTGAAGCATCCAATGTAATGGTTGTGCTGGTCATGGAAGATACATTGGCGCGTATTCCATCTTCGTAACGAAGATCATTAGACACAGTGGGGGAGCCAGATCCACCTGCTCCATAGCCATATAATTGGGCATGGGTCTCCGTTGCCAACAGCATTAGAAATGCGAGCAACATGAGCATCGAAAGTTGTTTGTTTAATTTCATAAGCAATAAGATTTTTATACGAAGATTGATGGAACACCTATCTCGAAACAGGGTCCGTTCAACGAAAATTAACCCTGAAATAAACCCTGAATTGGGGTCGATTCACGGATACTTATCTACGTATGAATTGGTACATTTACGCGAAACCTGTCGCCATGAGAATCTTTATTTACGAACCTGGGATCTTGCTGAGAAAGCACTTGATCCAATTATGCTCCGAGCAAATACCCAATACATCGGTTATTCCCATTGACTCAATGACAGAACTTATGCGTTTGGCCTACCAACAGGAGTCTGACATTGTTTTAAGTGGTTTAACCTTAAATCAGGACTGGAACTACAGAGAGTGGCTGGAAACAGGCGCGTTTAAGAATAAGCCTGTCATTTTTTTAATCGAAAAAATTCACGCGGCCAAATTCTTTATCCATGATATTGCTCAAACCCTTAATATTTCTGTCCTTTTAACCGACGAAACGGATGTCTCACATCTAATTGATGGCATTCATTGTTGCCTAAAAGGTCAGGTATTCAGAAGTTCCTATATTCAAACACTTGTAACCCGGTTCAGAAAAGAAATTATTTCCAACGACCATCTTTTGGAGAAACTATCCTCCAGAGAAAAGGAGTACCTCCAGCTTTATTGCGAAACACTCTCTCCAAGTGAAATAGCCAACCGAATGAACATCAGCATCAGCACGGTAAACTCATATAAGGAAAAAGTGCTTTTAAAGTTCAATTTGGATAGTGTACATGAATTGATTCAGCTGTGTGCGCATGATGAGTTGATGAGAAGTTTCTTCCCAAAACCAGAACATTTGGTTGTGAATTAATTCAGACTAGCAGATTCTTTTGTACCAGGTGCGTCAATTCCCGGGAGACTCCGGCTTCCTGAGCGTACTTTTTCCATCCGGAAATCGTGTTCTTTATTTCTGCAAGGATGAGCGGCGCTTTTTTCACCCCTACCTCTGAAGCAATGCGTAAAAAATCTTCTTCTGAAAAGTTTTCCCTTTTTCCCCGTAAACTCAGAGATTGGCGACTCACCCAATAGCTATTCGGACGATAGGCGTAACAAACATCAAAAGCAGGAGCTAGTTTCCACTTCCCTGTTTCATCCATTAAAAAAGCAAAGTTCTTGGTGTGGTCGTCGCAATTGCGCGCCAGGATATTGAACACCATGCGCCGAAACATCTGGGCGGTTTCCGGATAACTGAGCCTGAGCATGCGCATGGTTTCAAAGAGTTGTTCGTAACTGTAATACCCCACCCGGTTGAAGTCGAAATGACGTAAGGCGCACCAACTTTGCATATGTATTTTGGTACCATCCGGGCTGCGATCGAATCGCCGGGTCATAAAATGTGCGCGTCCGTTTTCTTCCAATAACCGGCACGCCATCATTTCTATTCCCGCATCGGTTGCCATATGTGCGTAAGCTAACTCTACCCTTCCGTATCCGGTCGATTTCCCGAATTGTTCGTCGCTGACGCCATCCAGCTTGATGATCCACTGGGAAAAGCCTTTGGCGGCATGGGTTTGTCCGGAGCGAACCTCTCCTGTCTTCTCGTTATATGAAATGACCGCCTTAGGTCGCGCACCCCCGGCAGAAGTTCCTATTCGGAGAATATCCTTCATAGCCTTCTCTTCTTCACTGTTTAGTTGGGTGACAAAAGTTTCTCTTTTTTGCAACATCTGGGCGGCATAATTCACCAATCCATCCAATTCCACTTTGAAGGTTCTTTGCATATTTCCCAGAACGGATGGCTCAAACTCCAATGCCCCCATGCCGCGACTGCCAATAAAACACAATTGCTCCACCGGGTTCATCGAGCCGGTAGCCCGACCATTTTGAGCCAGCCATAAGCGAATGAGTTCATTGCCATATTTATCCGGCAATGCATCCGCCAGGAGGCCCGGCAAGCCTTTGAACGTATCGAATTCACTTTCCCGATCCGCTCTCAGATCCGGAAAAGAATAAATCCTCCCTCCCTGGCGCAACGGCATCATCAAGGGTGCCAATTCAACTCCGTTGTGCAGCCAAAATGGGGTATATTGGAAACTGCCCAAAAGTCGTTCTTCGTCCCAACGTACCGCTCCCACCTGCTCTCCGTGGTACTTAATTTCCGCTACATCTATCATATTGTTAGTTACTTTGAGATGGATGACATACCGGCTAACGGATTCTTTTTCTTTCTTTCTTACTCAATCGGGCATATTCAATCGGACTAATTTCTTCTTCTGCCTGAAAACTATCCAATACATACAACGCATCCAATACCCGTAACACCTGAAGCAGTGTACTAAGCGATACCGATTCTCCGCGCTCTAAAAGACTTAATGTAGAACGGCTGATACCCGCAGTATTCGCCACCTCCTCCTGCTTACGTTTTTGGTTGATACGCGTTTGCCGGATAAATTGTCCAATCCGTTCGCTCAGCTCCTTATCGCTTTTATTTTGCCAATTCATGAATGATATTTCATTCTTTAAACGAATATACGTGTTTTATGAATGATATTTCATACTAAAATAAAATCACAATTAAGATTGAGGTTAAAGCTGAGGTTGGGAAATTTAAGGCAGGTATTTAAAAGGTGGAGGATGTCAGGTTTACAATGAATGCATTACTTATCCTCATGAAAACTTTATCGCGAGTCACACTCATCCTCCTACTCAATCTCACACTCTTTTTCTCTCAAAGCCAGGCGCAAAATGCTCCTTCTATCCACGACGTTAAAGGATTAATACCTGGCGACACGGTTCACTTTTTCACTGCAAAAGAAGCCGACGGCAGTTTTTTCCACCTGGAAGAAGCCTTGGAACAGGGACCTGTAGTGGTAATCTTCTACCGCGGACAATGGTGTCCTTACTGCAACAGACATCTATCCAACCTGCAGGACAGCCTGGGAATGCTTATGTCCGCAGGAGCCCGGCTTATTGCCATATCACCGGAACAGCCGGAGTACCTCGATAAAATGAAACAGAAAACGGGTGCTCAATTCACTTTGCTTTACGATTCGGCTTACCGCATCTCACAGCAATTTGACGTGCTTTATGCACCCGACAAAAAACAAGTAAAGCGTTTCGGAAGAGTGGCCAAGGAAGATCTGGAAAAGATACATGGAAGCGAACACGCCCTTCTCCCTGTGCCTGCCACCTTCATCATCGATAAAAATGGCATTATCGTTTGGCGGCAGTTTGATACCAACCAGAAGAAGCGGTCCGATGTGCAATCCATATTAATGCATCTACCCAAAGATTAACACCCTAAAGTGCAGCCAACTGCTTGTTCAAGGTCTGAATGCTCACCAGTTTAGGGTCCAGGTGAATATGGTTTCCGGCGCTGCTCACTTTGAATCGGCGGTAACTGAAAGTCGCTTTTCCTTCATAAGTGCCCACAGAAACAATTTTAATTTCTTCTCCAACCGGCAGTGAAACCACACCCGTTGTATCGTGACCACTATACAATGGAATGAGTGAGTTGATGCGCGGAATGACAACGAAAACTTTGGACGAGGGCGGAACATTCACATCCAAGCGAGCCATCATCTTTGGATCTACATCATAGAAGCGGTCACAGTTGATATAGCCCATTCGGTTCAGACTTGTTTGATAAACATTGAAGGCATCGCTTCGATCAAAAATGCCCAATTCCTCTTTTTTCTCGCGCACTACTTTTTCCATGGCCTTCCAGGAAGTAGACAAGCTGATTTCATTTTCGAAAGCATTGGCAAACTGATTACCGCGCTGCAAGGCATAAAGTTCTGGAATCTGGTTAAGTGGATATAGCTTGATGATTCGTTTGTATTTCTTGTTGCGCAGATAGGTCTCTGGACTGACTTTTCCATTTCTGGAAGCAAGGGATGGATTTTCCATAAAGTACTCGGACTCCAGAAACGTAATCAGGTCAATATCCCGTTCGATATACCTCAGGGTATTATAGCTCGCATCCATGTAATAATAATTGGCCATTCTGCGGATATCCTGAATAAGGAAGCTGGAGTAATATAAGCTGTCGTCCATTTTTTTTGCCATAGAAATTAGTGCTCCGTTCCATCGGTTTGCATCGTATTTGGCCCGCCATTCCACATAGGTCTGCACCCGGTCCTCCATCATCAAAGTCAGAGTCTGACTCCAAGCGATGCTATCCACTACAAACTGGGCAGAGTCCCTTTGGTACCGTGCATAGTATAATTTGTAGCGTTCCAAGCCTCTCTCATAGCTATCCATTCGTTTTTCATATTGAACAAGTGCCTTGCGATACTGCGTTTCCTGTTGGTAGTAGCTCTTCCAAACACGGTTAAACCAGGCAGCCATAAATGGGGCTTCGCCTTCCGGTTGCTGTGGCTTGACCGGAAGTGAAGGCATTCTCGGCTTCCGGGGTTCTTGAGGGAATTTGGGGATTTTTAAGTCCCATTCGAGGGCTGTATAGCCTTTTGCTGCAGGCACTTCTGTTATATAGGATCTCACTTGGTCTCCCATTCCAATCAGGGGCATTTTGGGTTTTTCAGTGGTGTCAATGGCCTTGAATTCTTTCTCGGTCTTTTTCCAGACCACATCGCCTTTGGCATCTTTTTCCCCAACAAATACACTCATCCCTTTTTGCACATTATCGGATGGCAGCTGCACCTTTATCTCTTTTCCCTTGCGTAAGGAGAGCTCTTGCCCCTTGTAGGTAGCCTCAATCCGAAACATCCCGCCACTTTCCAGAAGTTTACCATCCGCCAGCGTTGTCAGTTGATGCGTAATTCCATGTCCCATACCCGGGAATTCCTGCAGTACGAAGGCCACCTGATCGTTTTCAACAGGCGTTCCATCAGCAAGTTGAAAGGCCCCTGAAGGTAACAGTAGTTGCGTGCCTTTTTCGCCCGTGATTGCCTGTGGCCCCTTGTCGGCGAAGGAAAACTGCTGTTCTTTTTGTATGTCGGTATAGCTAAGTACCTCATCTACCCCTTTAAAAATCTGATAATGCAGGAGGAGGTTCACTCTTCTGTTTTCCCGGATATTCTCCTCTCCTTCGCGCTGAAGAACTGGCATAGATTCTCCGTGAGCCGATGCAGAGATAGATTCAGGGAACAGTCCCTTAGCTAACAAATAGTTCTCAACGGAATTTTCCCTTTTCACGGAGAGCTGTTGGTTGAATCGCGTATTTCCCTGTTGATCTGTGTGGGCATGCAATTCAATTTGGTAGTACCCCGCTGAGGCACAATGCTGATTAAGCGAATCGAGAGTTGCCTGAGCCGCAAGGTCTAACTCAGCAGAGTTGCTTTGAAAATAAACAGTAAAGCTTTGGGTTTGCAGCTGAGCATAGGCATTCATGCCAAGCAGCATTAATACAAGAGTGAAGAAACGCATAGGACATCTGTAAATTGTTCTAGTTGTTAAACGCAGGAACCATTAAAAAGATACAGATGCAATCTTTTTTCTATGAATAATGAGAAGTGCATGCTTATAGCAACTCCTGGAGTGTGATTGATCCTAGTTCGCGCGGTTGGAATAATCACTGCATTTGTCATGAATATCCCCCAAAGGAGATTCAAATTGAATTATAGCGTGCCAGGGGTTCAAGTCTTCGTAAAGGACATGGAACTGGCAACCTTCCCAAATAAATTTTTTAACAGCATACATTTCACGTGCTTTTTCCATGTTAAAATAACAATTTAAGGCTAAGAGGAACAAGGCGCGGGGTACGAGGCGCGAGTTACAGGCTACAAGGCAAAAAAGTTCATGTCAAAACTTACGGCCAGTTTCGATTGAACGTATTTGCAACAAGCTTCAGGCGGCAGGCTATTGGCCTTTCCCAAACTCAATCTTAACCTCAATCTAAACCTCAGTCTCAAACTAATTTCCCGCTCTCAGACTCCGCACTCGCTCTCACCCGCAGGGTGCTTCGGATTACTCGCTGCGCTCGTGATCCTTGTATTGGGGTTGACCGAAGAAAAAGCCTGCGCCACTTCGTGGCTCTCGCTTTTTTCGGATCAAATTCAAAAGCTGTGGGCTATGCATATAATTTGGATCAAGTCAAAAAGTTGTGGGCTAGGCGTATAATTTCGCCAATCTGAAGAGGAAGAAGTTGACATTTCTTACTCCTCTGTGTTGCGCTCTGAAGGCTTTGATTTTGGCATTGAAGGATTCAGCCGATGCATTGGTGCT
>WGMZ01000010.1 GCA_016124735.1 Bacteroidota bacterium | reverse complement strand
AGCACCAATGCATCGGCTGAATCCTTCAATGCCAAAATCAAAGCCTTCAGAGCGCAACACAGAGGAGTAAGAAATGTCAACTTCTTCCTCTTCAGATTGGCGAAATTATACGCCTAGCCCACAACTTTTTGACTTGATCCGAGGTAGTGCGTAAATTTTTTTCACAATCCAAAGCTGAGGAGCGAAGCAAAGCAGCGCAGCTCTGTTTCTCACGCACGCAAAACTCTTTTCCTCTTTCACAACGATTATCCATTTTACCACCCGGCGGGACGCCGAATCGCTTATGTGCTTCTTTTCACTTTGAGCAAAACATCAAATTCCTATGAAAACTACCCTCGCAATTGATTTTTGTTTTAGACTCATTTATGTGTTGAGCGTGAGAATTGGAGCAGTTTTATTCATAAAGGACCAGGACGGGATTTGGTTGAAATGGATAAATGCTGCTGAAAATCATATGATTATATGATAATTGTCATTTATGTGCCCCACCTAATATGGTAGCTTTGTTTTCTGCTTGACTACTTCGTAAATTGGGTCAAATGAAATCAAAAATGAAAACATCACTACTCTCAATCTTGCTCGGGGCATTTTGTCTTGGAGCAGAGGCCCAAACGGCCATCCCTAATGGGAATTTTGAAAACTGGGATCAAACAAATTTCGAAAATCCTAAGTACTATTTTCAAACGTCAAATATCCAATTGCTCGACAGGGGACTTCCATTTAACTGCGAAAAAACCACCGATGCCTACCATGGGTCATTTGCTATTCGTTTGACTACCGTTGGAGATAATTCAAATCAAATGTTTGGTTATTTTGTCAATACATACCAGCCGGAAGGAGATCCTACGCAATGGCACGGTGGTATGCCATTTGACCAAAATCCGACAGGCATGCGCGGTTATTTCAAATCCAATATTGCCGCAGGAGATACCGGTCTTATCTTCGTTGCATTCTCTAAGGGTGGAACAAATATTGGCTTTTACGGATATCAGTTCACCGGTCAACAAAGTAATTACACATCCTTTGAGTTTGCATTCAATCCACCTTTGAGCCAGACTCCTGATTCCATGATTTTTGGAGCTACTTCGAGCAATGCCCTTATGAATCAAATGGTCGTTGGTAGTACACTTACGCTGGACAGTATTTCGCTATTGGGGGTGAGCAGTCAGCCTGCACAACTCAATGGAGATTTTGAAGAATGGACCACTACAACTGTCGAATCGGTTTCAAAATGGTACCGTGAGGGAGAATGGGATACGATTCCACAAAAATCTACTGATGCCTATAAAGGTAGTTATGCGCTTCGACTTGAAACAGGGCTGGGTCATGACAACGGACAGCCGAGGGCTTATGCCAGGAGTTTAAGTACTGGATATTACCCTCAGAATTGCAATCCCTGCGACCAATTAGGTGGCTATCCTTTTACCAATCAGACTGATACCCTGGTTTTTTGGTTTAAATATGTATCCGCTGGCGGCTCAAAAGGGGCACTGATGTATTCCGTAAAAAATGCCGGACAGGTTATAGGTGGTAATTATATCGAATTGCCTCAAAGCGCAAGCTATCAAAAGATGGAAATTCCCATTTATGTATCTCAAGTTCCGGATACATTAGTTGTTCAGTTCCAGTCGGCACGATGGGAAGATTCCATCCCATCGGCAGTGGGTTCTTACCTTATTGTAGATGAAGTACAACTGAAATCGGCTCCTTTGACAACGGCTGTTACCACGCCTCAACGCGCTGAAATTAACGTTTATCCCAATCCATCAAAGGGCGAAATTTTCTTCGATGCCAGAGAAATTATTCCGGGATCTGAAATGCAAATCGTGTTTATAAACAGTTTGGGACAAATGGTGCAGGTAACAGAGTGGACTGAGGCGAGACAAGCTATCCATCTTGAAGGTCTGCCAAAAGGACTTTATTTTTACCAGGTGAATTCGCAGGGAATCTCTGTAAAAACCGGAAGTATCGTCATAGAATAATAGCATCATGCAGCGACTAAATAACCGGTGAACATCTAACGTTTACCGGTTATTTTGTTTTCAGTTATTTCCATCTGAAACCTTTATTGTGTTGTCAATGAATGAATCCCGGACGAACTTCGACATCTTATTCTTATACCTTCCTGAGAAATGGGAAACTTGCTTTGAATACGACGGGTTCAAAAAAGCAAAGCTTACCCTTTTGAGAACTCCTCGGAACAATAACACCTTGTACAAAACACTCCCTGTCACAATCGGGTATTCGCAAATTTTTGCCAGCGTTGTGAAGCAGATGCCCGGTAATAAAGACATAAAAGCGTTTATTCCTGTTATCACCATAAGCATGAGGAGTAAAAATGTTCGGGCAGAAAACGGTCAAAGAATCGCCTGGCTTAATACCGGGTTGGATCGCTAGAATCAGTTGCATAAAGGTACCTCAGTAGTGATTTCCTTTTTTTTACAAGCATGAAAACTGAATGACCGAACAAGGAGGAGGATTGAAATGACGCGCTTCATTTCATAAACATGAGTCTCCGTTTCAATACCACTTGTGATTGAAGAGAATCATCCTATTTCTTTCTTATTGTATGTTCATTTTGTCTTGATGCTTCGACTTCGCTCAGCTTAAATTCCAAACGAACCAAAAAATCAAGGCCAAAATGAGCTTCCCCGTTCTCTGTTTTTTTCTTAACGGTCGGCCATTGCATCTGGCCTCCCTAAAAAAACATCAGGCCAACGCGCGGCCCACATTTTGGCCAGCCCACCCGCAAGAAACTTTTCAAGTTCATACAAACTGTGATATGATGTTTAGCTGGCGTTAGCAGTAGAAAAAGGGAAATTGGATTGTTGTATCCGTCAATAAAAGGTTTTGTGGGAAATAAACGGATACATGTTCATAAATATAGGTCTTTTTACTTACCTGCTCGAAAAATTCGATTGATAAACAGAGATAATATAGCTATGCGTTCAGCTTCTTAATGAAGTGATATCCCACAATGCTGTATCCATTGCGGAAATAAAACCGATGACCAGCATCGTTTTTCACATAGGCGTTGAGTTCAATACTTTCAAAGCCCTGCTCTCTGCAACGCTGCTCAAATTCTGATAATAATTTGGCTCCGATACCCTTCGACTGGTATTCTTCTGAAACCGCGAAATTATCAATCTCCAACTGCTTCCCGCTGTATAATTTCGTGAGAGTCCAGGCTCCACACATTGCCACTAGTTTATCTTCTTCTTCCCATCCAAAACATTGGTAATTGGCATAGGTGAACAATTCAGCCAGCCTGGCCTTCAAAACAATTACTTCGGTTCGCGGGTTTAATATACCTGCCAGAGGAATCATGCGAGGAATGTCGGATGACTGAAGTTCGATTAACATGGCTGCAAAAATAGATGCTGTCTTGCAATTCATGCAGCATCCTGAGAGATAAAAGTGTATATCTAAAGAAGAATTATATTCGAGTATGCTGTCTAAAAAGAACCGTTATGCTTTCCATGCACTGGAATATCTGGCAATGCACAGGCAGGAGGGGCCGGTTCTGATTGAGGAAATTGCAAAAAATAAACGGATACCCAGAAAATTTTTAGAAAGTATACTTCTGGAATTGAAAAGGGCGGGTGTGCTGAATTCAAAAATGGGAAAGGGTGGCGGATATTTCCTTTCAATGGAGCCACATGAGATTCGCTTTGCCCACATTATTCGTTTGATCGATGGCCCCATTGCATTACTTCCTTGTGTAAGCCTGAATTATCATGAAAAATGCGAAGACTGTGTGCATGAGGAGGCAACTTGTCCGCTCCGTTCAGTAATGCTGAAAGTCAGGGATGAATCCCTGAAGGTATTGGAAAATAAGACATTAGCCGATGTAATTCGCTCAGAATTATGATTTATCGATTTGTTCTAGTAATTCACTAGAATATAATTAATTTTGAAACGAACTGCTCAGTAAATACTGAATAATAACACAGTCAACCCTCTTTCCATTTGCCAAGTAATGGTTGGAGGGATTGACAGTGTTTCTTACTAAATTCCAGCAAATTATTTCCTTTTTATCCTAAACCCTGCGCCGGATTTTCGCTCATATTTGAATATGGCCCCATCCCTGCGTCAGGAAATACAATGCATTTTGAATTCGCTTGAAAATCAAGCGGATAAAGAGGTATATCAGGGGGTGAGGGATGCAATTCTTAAGCATGCTTTCTTTGAAACCGACCTGGAAACGGGTTCTGACCGTTACATCGATTTCAAAGGCTTGTCCTCGGCCATTGAGAGTTCGGTCCTTTTGGCAAAAGTCGATACTCAGGGAAATATCTTAAAAGTCAACGATAACTTCTATGTGCTTACCGGATTTGATTCGGAAGACTTATTGGGAAAACCCATTGCAATGCTGAGTAGCGGTTTGCATGACGATGAATATCTCAGCACAGTATGGGATAAAATAATACATGGCAGCGTTTGGCGGGGTGAGATTAAAAAACGGGCGAAAAATGGGGAAATACTGTGGCTGAATGCCACCATTGTACCTGTGGTAGATGATGAAGGGGTAATCCAACATTTCATCAGCATGTATATCGACATTTCGAAAAGAAAAAAAGCAGAAGAAGATCTGGAGCTCATGCTCCAAATGGTCAACTTATCAAACGATGCGATTCACGTAGTGAAGGAAGATGGAACCCTGTTTTATGTCAACCAGAGATCGGCGGACAACTTGGGATACAAACGGCAGGATTTGATTGGAAAGAGCGTGTTGGAAACGGAGGAAAAATTTCCCGACATAGCCTCCTGGAAAAGGCATGTGGAAGAAGTCAAATCGAAACCGGAAGGTTTTTTGTCCGAAGGCGTCAATATAAGGGAAGATGGGAGCACATTTGCGGTAGAAGCGAATGTACGGTGGATGCGCCTTGGAGACGATGGATATATCGTAGCTGTAATACGGGACATTTCGGAGAGAAAACTTAACCAGGAACTGGTAGTAAAGACCCAATATATACTCAGTGAGGCCCAAATGCTGGCGAATATTGCGAGTTTTGAGGTAGACCTTGACAAAGGAACAATCCTTCACTCGGACAATGCATGGAAGGTATTTGGTTTTGGAAATAAAACTGATTTCAGCGTAGAGAATCTGATTCATCGTGTACATAATGAGGATATTGATCGTATCCGTTCTTCCTGGTTTGAAGCCATTGTGGAGCATCGGACTGTTCAGGCAAATTTTCGGGTGAGAGATAATGAAGGGAATATCCAGTATTTGCACGGCATTGCCCGCCTATTAAATTACGGAAATGAGAAAACCGGTACGATGATATGCACGGCGCAAAATATTTCCGGATCGGAACAATCCCGGATTGTGCTTGAAAGGCGCACAAAAGAGCTGGAACATCGGAATGCGGAACTGGATCAATTCGCACAAATCGTTTCTCATGATTTAAAATCTCCTCTCCGTGCTATTTACAATCTTTCGGAATGGATAAAGGAGGCCAAAACTAAAAATGGAGAGGAGATGGATGTGCATATTGCCATGCTACAGAAACGCATACAACGGATGGAAAACCTTGTAAATGGAATTCTAAGCTATAGTTCTGCGGGAAAGAATAAACAGGATACCAGTTTTTTTTCCGCTTCTGAAGTCTTGAGCGATTTATGTGAATCGTACCGAAACATTAATCCGAATGTTCGAATAATACTGGATGATTTGCCGGATATGCATGAAGACCGGCTTGCTTTTGAGCAAGTATTCAGTAATCTGATTTCCAATGCGGTAAAGCATAATACCAATCCCAATCCCGAAGTTGTCATTCGTTATGAGTTCGAGCCCGGCGAACATCATTTTTTTGTAGAAGACAACGGACCAGGAATTGAGCCTGATTTTCATCAAAAAATATTTCAAATTTTTCAGACCCTTGAATCGCGCGACCAACGTGAAAATACGGGGGTCGGACTCGCTATTGTAAAAAAGATTTGCGACGAGAACTCCTGGAATGTTCAGATCATTCAGCGAAATAACCCGGGAACTTGTTTTGCAATTCATATTCCTATTCGCTGACTTTATCAAAAAAAGGTAAAAAGCTTTTGATTAAGTGCATTATTCTCTAATTTGCCTGAGGTTTTAGGTTCTTGCTGAAACTTTTTAAGGGGAAATGATTTTAGATTTTTGTATGACAAAATACCAGACGGTATTGTTGATTGAAGACGACGAGGTAGATGTTCTGAATGTGAAAAGAGCCTTTCGTAAAAAGGGCTTCACTCAAACGCTTCTTTTGGCTGAGAATGGTCTGGATGCATTGCAGAAATACAAAGGGGAAGAATTAAACCCTCAACCGGATGTCATACTCCTCGATTTAAACATGCCCAAAATGGGGGGATTTGAATTTTTAAAGAGACGAAGTGAGGAAGGCTTTTTTGCAGACGTGGATGTCTATGTAATGAGCACTTCTTCTGCAGAGTCTGATATCAAAAGAGCAGAAGAACTGGGGGCCAATGGCTATGTAGTTAAACCCCTTTACACTGATCGCTTTGCGGATGAGTTAGAGAAAATTTTGGGCGAATAGCCCTTTCCACCTATTTTCAGCTTGTTTTCTAGATTTCCTGATTAACATAAGCGTTAATCTGATTCCATGGAGCTTTCCGAAGGGCATCAAAATAGAGAGAACCTTTCTCAGGATCTACGGCCTGGTCATTCACCTGAAACAAATCATAAGCAAAGGGTTTATTGACAAGAATGTCTCGCAACGATTGGAAATGAAGTACCAGATTGTATTTTTCCAATTCATTCAGTTCCATCCAAAGCATATCTCCTTGCGCAAAGGTGATTTTGATTTTCGCTGATTCGAGCCGGACCTGATGATTGGACTTAACCCATATTTCTTCAACCAGCAAACCTTTTACTTCAGGAATGAAAAATGCTTTCGAAGGGAAACTATCATAGCGTGTTCCACCATAATTGAGAAACAGTTCCGGGTTTTCTTTCAATACGGTTTCGATGGCCTCAAGCAATTGATTGCTCCAGTCAATGTCAGTAGTATATTTCTTTTTTAAGACCTGGTATGCGAATTGTTTTCTAGCGGGTATCGGCATCAAATCAGGAATAGCCTTTCCACTTTGAAATGCTTCACGTTTTAACTTGACCGAGAGTGCCGGGTTCGATTGAAAATTTTCCTCGCCCATATGCACCAAATGGTAGGTGTAATGGCGGCTCATCAACACATTTTGAAAGCTGACTTCAAAACTTCCATTAGCAGTGGTAGTTATGTTTACCCTGCGAAGGAGGGAATCAATATCATTCAGGTCGATAAAGCCATAAGCAACCTTTTGTCCCAACTGATTTTTATTGACAAAGGAAAAGCCATGGATGCGAAAGGAAGTGGATTTTCTGTTGCTGCTCCAGTATTCGTAGATGAATAATTCAGGACAGGCATCAAAGCGGGTACCGCTGGAGTTTTCCAAAGCAAGCAAAGAGGCCCTGTCAATCTTTAATTCTTTGGCAGGGCTTACATAGAGGGGAACGCTACCATCGAGAATTTTTGGATAGAGGAGTTCGCACATTCCTTTTACCAGGTTATACCCGATGGTGTCGGCCTGTTCCTCACTGTTTAAATAGATCATAGTAGGAATATCCCGGTAAGCAAAGAGCTTGACTGTACAAAGGATCAGGGCTACAAACGCAGCTGCTATGTTCCTTTTTATACTCATACAAAGGCGTTTTCGCCTGTAATTTCCATCCCAAGAATTAGGAGATGGATGTCGTGGGTTCCCTCGTATGTAATCACGGATTCTAAATTCATCATATGACGCATCAAAGGATATTCGCCGGTAATTCCCATACCACCATGCATTTGTCTGGCCTCACGTGCGATATGCAGCGCCATGTCCACATTGTTTCTTTTAGCCAGGGAAATTTGAGCCGGTGTAGCCTTTCCTTCGTTCATCAGATGTCCGAGTCTCCAGCAGAGCAATTGGGCCTTGGTTATCTCTGTTAGCATTTCTGCAAGTTTCTTTTGTTGCAACTGGAAACCGCCGATGGGTCTTCCGAATTGATGCCGTTCTTTTGAATAACGCACCGCAGAATCGTAACAATCCATAGCAGCCCCTATCACGCCCCAGCTGATTCCATATCTGGCAGAGTTCAGACAGGTCAAAGGTCCTTTCAATCCTTCCACTCCGGGGAGCAGGTTTTCTTTGGGTACCCGAACATTGTCAAATACCAATTCGCCCGTAGCCGAAGCACGAAGCGACCATTTATTATGTGTTTCAGGGGTTGTAAAGCCTTCCATTCCCCTTTCCACGATCAATCCACGCACTTTACCTTCTTCATTTTTTGCCCATACCACTGCGATATCGGCAAAAGGAGCATTGGAGATCCACATTTTGGCTCCATTGAGCAAATAATGATCGCCCATGTCTTTGAAATGAGTAACCATTCCTGCAGGATTGCTTCCATGATCTGGCTCTGTCAATCCGAAGCAACCCATCATCTCACCAGAGGCAAGTTTGGGGAGATATTTCTTGCGCTGTTCTTCACTTCCGAATTTATAGATTGGATACATGACTAAAGAGCCTTGCACCGATGCGGTAGAGCGCATTCCTGAATCACCCCGTTCAATTTCCTGCATAATAAGACCGTAGGCGATATAATCTAGTCCTCCACATCCATATTCAGCAGGAAGTTGTGGGCCAAAGGCGCCGGCATCAGCCATTCCCTTAATGATATGGCGCGGAAATATATTTCGTTGGGCACAATCTTCTATGATCGGAGAAACGTCTTTTTTCACCCAATCGCGCACAGAATCGCGGATGAGTTTATGTTCTTCGCTCAACAAGTCATCGATCGCATAAAAATCAGGTGCCTGAAACAAATCCTGTTTGGCACTGCGGTGTATTTTTTCTTCTTTGTTCGGAAAATGAGGCATTGCTTGTTTTTGAATTTGCAGACAAAAGTAAAAAAAGACTTTGAGACAGTGAGAGAAAAGACTTGCAGATAGTGAGAGAAAAGATTTCGAGACGGTGAGAGTAGAGATTTTAAGTATATGAGAGAAACGGTCTTGAGACAGAGGACAATGAATACGGTTGGTTCACAATACATTGTGAACCTATCGTGGCTGGCATTTGGCATCTGGTGTCTGCAATCTGGTAGTCTGGCCTCTGCGTCCTATTTTTGTCCCATGCAGGCAATACGTACCGTAGCGATCAATGGACTTTTGTTAAATGCCCGTATCGGGTTGTACGATTATGAAAGAATAAATGCAGGACTTTTCTGTGTGGATGCTGAACTGAGCATGGTAACCGAAATAAAGCAGGAAGCGGTTGCGTTGGAAGAGAGCATGGATTATGAAGTACTGCTCAAAATTATCCAGGAAGAAATGAGCAAAGCAGAATTGCTGATGGAATCAACGGCCAATCGCATCGTTTTGCGGGTTCGTGATGCTTTTTCATCTGCCATATCCATGATGGTTCATATTCAAAAAAAGAATCCACCCCTGGATGCAGAGATGGATTCGAGCAGCGTAAAGCTGGAAGTTCGTTTTTCAATAACTTAATAAATCGCGAACACAGGGTGCAGTGCGATATAAGTCAGAGACCCGGCGAAGAATCCAATCAGTGCAAGTAGGCTGATTCTTTTCATATACCAGATAAAGTCAATTTTTTCCATTCCCATTACGGCAACACCAGCAGCGGATCCGATAATGAGAGCACTACCACCTGTTCCGGCTGTGTAGGCAATAAATTCCCAGATTTTGGCATCTACGAGGTAATATTTTGCACCTTCATAAATGATCATCCCATGGTGCACTTCGCCAAGATGTTGCATGGCATAATTGAATATTTCCGGATGCACAGTAGGAGTGGCCAATTCATACATACCCATAGACGCGGCTACCAATGGCACGTTGTCTACGATCGAAGAGAGCAAACCAATCGACATGGCAATGATATTCAGATCGCCAATTTTTTCATCCATCCATTCCGCCATGCCTGTCAAAACATAGGTAGACTGCAAAGCGTGAATCGCAATAAGAATTCCCAGGAAGAACAAAACAGATGAAGTATCAATTTTGCTCAAGGCATGCACGGCGGTATATGGTTTTCTTTCTTCTTCGTCTTTGTCCGAATGAATGATTTCTGAAATCAACCACATAATGCCCAACCCGAGCAACATGCCCATGTAAGGAGGCAGATGAGTGACGGTTTTGAATACCGGAACAAAAAGCAAGCAGCCAATACCCGCAAATAGCATGATTTTACTTCCCTTAACCAATTCCACCTCTTTCGCAGCATTGTTGTCGTATTTAGCGCGTTCTACTTCGCCTTTCATCTTAAAGGAGAGATAAATCAAAGGAACGACCAGGCAGACAAAACTGGGTATCAGTAGCGTCTCGATAATGTTCGCGGCAGAAATTTGTCCGCCAATCCAAAGCATTGTAGTGGTCACGTCGCCAATAGGCGACCATGCGCCACCTGCATTAGCAGCAATGATGACCATGCCTGCAAAGAATTTCCTTTGTTCCTTGTTGTGGATGAGCTTTCGAAGCAGGGATACCATTACAATAGCGGTGGTGAGGTTGTCTAATGCAGCAGATAAAAAGAAGGTAAGAATTGAGATAATCCAAAGCAGTTTTCTCGCATCGCGGGTGGTGATTCTGTTGGTGATCACCTTGAAGCCCTGGTGTGAGTCGATCAATTCTACGATGGTCATGGCTCCCATAAGGAAAAACAGAATTTCCGCGATATCGGCTAAATGGTGCGATAATTCGTGGATGACGAAGTGAGTTTTAATCACATGGTCAATTTTCGTCAGTTGTTCAATAAACAGAAAATGTTTAAAACTCTCCCAATTAACGTTGATCAGTGTTTCATTGGCCAACATAAAGATGGTCCACATGACTACACCTGTTAACAAGGCACTGGCCGTTTTATTCACTTTTAACGGATGTTCCAATGCAATGGCGACGTAGCCAAGTACAAAGATTGCGACAAGTAAAAAGATCATTGTATCGTTATTTGATCGGCAAAGATATTCGGTTCGGATAGAGTTCAATAAGACGACCGAAAAAAATTCAATACTCCCCTCAATCCTGATAAGGAGGGAGGGAGCTTGCTACTTCCATTTTTCCCAAATCTGTGCGCCGAAGTAGTATGTGCTGCATGCCATTGGTGATGAAAAGCAGGGGAACTTTCAATACACTTTGGTACCTGGCAATTTGTGCAATAACTTCCTTATTCAGTTGAACTTGGGGCGCTTTGCATTCAATCAGAAGCCAGGGCTGATTATTTTTATAGGCAATCAGGTCACAGCGTCGGTTCATTCCTTGAAATTTAATGGACGATTCGACTGCTATCAAAGAGACGGGAAAGTGTTTGTCGTGGATCAGATGATGAATGACATGTTGCCTGACCCATTCCTCCGGAGTGAGCGAAACATACTTCTTGCGAACCACGTCAAAAATCACTTTTTTGCGGTCCGTTTCCTGAATTTGAAACGTATATTCCGGAAAATTCAGACGGCTGAACATCGCTACAATAATGGCTAAAACTTCTCATACCTACCAATCTGTAATGCGCGACCTGAAGGCAAAAAATTTTGCACCGGTTTACGTTTTATATGGAGATGAACCTTATTTCATCGACAAGGTAGCCCACTATGTGGAACACCACGTATTGAGTGAGGCAGAAAAAGGCTTTAACCAAACCGTATTTTATGGAAAAGATGTCGACTGCAAAACCATCGCTGCAGCAGCCCGTCGTTTCCCGATGATGGCCTCCCATCAGGTGATTCTTGTGAAAGAAGCACAGAACCTGAAGCAATGGGATGATTTGAGCAGCTATCTCGAAAAGCCGCTGGATAGTACACTGTTGGTATTGTGCCTGAAAGGAAAAGGTCCGGATAAAAGAACCAAAGCAGGGAAATTACTCTATGGCTATGTGGCCATGGAAAGCAAACGCTTGTATGAAAACCAGATTCCCGCGTGGATAGAATCGTACCTGAAAGAAAAAAATATTCAATGCGATGAAAAGGGGCTGATGCTTATAGCTGAATCCCTGGGAACGGATTTGAGCAGAATTGCCAATGAGCTGGATAAACTCCTCCTGAATCTCGATGGGAAAAATCATTTTGGAACGAAAGAAATCAGTGAGTCGATTGGTATCAGCAGAGACTTCAATGTTTTTGAATTGCAATCCGCATTGGCAAGAAAAGATTTTAAAAAGTGCATTCAGATATTGAATTACTTCAATGCAAGTAAAAATGCATTTGGTAAACCGGTCGTTTTATTGGGAAATTTATTTTCCTGGTTTAGCAAAGTTATGTTGGTTCATACACATCATGGAGCAGATGAACGCAGCATTGCGTCAGAACTAGGTGTCAATCCTTACTTTATAAGGGAGTATTTATTAGCCGCCCGGAATTACCCTCCAGGCCGCCTCGAAAAGATTTTTGGATGGTTGCTTGAATGCGATATCAAGGCGAAAGGAATTGGTTCAGGTAGTGAAGATGACGATGCGCTCTTAAAGGAACTTTTTATTAAAATGTTAAATGCTGCCTGATTAGGTAGTTAACTGCTTTTGAATTTAATTTGTCGAACTCAAATATTTACAATTAGGATGAAAAAACCATTACTGCTTGCTCTAAGCTTGATTCCAATGTTGGCACTTGCTCAGCAAAGGAATCAAAATGACTTTCCGCAAGTGGCTCCGGATCAACAAACAGCCGAGCCAGTTAAGAAAGTAGTATTGTCGGATGTTACTCCGGCAATGAATCCCAATAATCCTGCATACTATGCTGCTAAAAAAGGCAGGACAGACGGATTTGATTTTATTCAGGTAGGCTTGACCTATTACGATCTTCAAACCAATGCATCGATTGGTCGCAGAATTATGCTGCACACCGATGGAACAGTTTCTATTACCTGGACAACTGCACCCGATGGAGCCGCCGGTTTCCCGCAACGTGGTTCGGGATATAATTATAACGACGGAACTTCTTTCATCGTTGATGGGTCAACCAACGGAACCCGCGTAGACAATTACCGCGCAGGATGGCCGAGTATCGGGATCCTTCCAAGTGGCGAAGAGTGGATTATCGCTCACGACGCGACCAACGGAGGATTTCACATGGTAAAAAATACAGCCAAAGGAAATCAGGATTGGACAACCGGGCCATCCATTCTTACATGGCCTGATGGACAGCGTCCAATCTGGAACAGAGCTGTAAATAGCGGCTTGTTCATGCACTTGATTTGCAATTTCTCTGATTCATCTTCTCCTGGCGACCCACGCGTTATCAGCAGAAATGGTGTACGTGGTCCGATGATGTACAGCCGCTCCAAAGATGGGGGCGTTACCTGGGACAAAGAAAACACCTTGCTACCAGGTTACGACTCTACCCGTATTGTTAGCGGTGGAGGCGATAACTATGCGATCGACGCAAACGGAAGTACAGTGGCTATCGTAACAGGGGGGCTTGCTGACGACGTAATCCTTTGGAAATCTACAGATGATGGAGAAACATTTACCCGCATCATTGTTGATTCCTTCCCTTACTCTCCTTTCGATGGACATGAATTCGCCCTCGATACTCCTTTCTGTAATGATGGATCGGTTGATGTGTTGATCGACAACAATGGCGATTGCCACGTGTTCTGGGGTATGAGCCGTATTTTTAATGACGACACTACCAATGGTACATTCAGCTTTTTCCCTGCAACGGCCTTGTTGGGTTACTGGAGTGAGTCTACCGGGAATTTCCAGGCTATTGCCAGCGTAGTAGATGAGAACGGTAACAATACCCTGGACATTCAGCCAGGTACCTGGTCCAGTCTTCAAAACGGACAGGTACCAAGCAATGTTTCCAACGTAGCCCGCACAGGCAATACCGGTTTGGTCACTATGCCATCTGCAGGTATCGACCCTCAGGGTAGAATTTTTGTAACTTACTCTGCGCCGCGTGAAAATGACCTGAGTTTGGATAATACTAACTGCCGCGATGTATACATTGTGTACTCAACAGACGGTGGTGTTACCTGGGCTGCTCCTCAGAACATTTCTCAGGTTCAGTTAATGGAAGACGCCTTCCCGGCGATGGCTCGTCGTGTAAATGACTTTGTCCATGTTCAATGGCAACAGGATGAGACTCCTGGTACCAATCTTCAAAACAATGCAACCGGAGGTAACAACCAGCCAATTACTGAAAACCGGATTCTGTATGCTGCAGTTCCTGTTTCTAAAATCATAAACAATGAAATAGGACAAGGTCCTGGTGTGGGAATGGCTCCGATTCAAGCGAATGCTGAAATTTTCCGTGTTTCTCAAAACTACCCGAACCCTTTCAGCAACGAAGCGAAAGTTTTGGTATACCTGACTGAAACCTCTGAAGTAACATTAACAGTAACTGATTTGACAGGTAAAACAGTGATTCACCAAAATCTGGGAACATTCTACGCAGGAAACAGTGAAATTACCATCGATGCCAATGCGTTAAGCGCCGGCGTTTACACTTATACATTGTCTACTGGTACATACAGTGCCGGCAACAAGATGATTGTAAAATAATATAAAGGATATTCAATCCGAACGAAACCCTCTTACCGCAAGGTGAGAGGGTTTTTCTTTGTCTGCCGAAGTCGAGGCAAATGGTTAGACGGATACAGGGCTATTATTTGTTCAATGCATCTGCCAGGTATTCCCATGCGGGTTTACAACTGTTTTTACAAAACTCGTGATTGGCCACCACACTGTTGAGGAAGGGAAAGGCCTTTGCTACTACCGGAGCTTGCTCTTCCGGGATATCCATGATAAAGTGAACTTGTTCGCTGCTGGATTCCAAATGCTCTTTTTGGGCCAGGTTCAGAATAAATTGCTTGTAAGATCCCTGCTCAGATTGAGGGTGCATCTCGATATGCGCAATTTTTAACGAATCTGCGTGAATGGCAAGAAAGACATTATTCATCCCTGATTTAGTTGAAATGCTCGCGGTGTCCAGACAATATACCTTTCCACTGAGCGGTATTTTTGGATTAGTCATGACGGAAAAATTACAATTTTCTTGTCACTGTAACGAATCTGGAAAAATTTTCCCCGGATTTAATATTCCGGCAGGATCAAATACCGCTTTGATTTTTTTCATCAGATGCAATTGAATCGCAGGGAAGGGAATGTCCATAAAATTCTTTTGAACAAACCCAATACCGTGCTCGCCGCTTATTGTTCCACCCAGTTCTTTGCAATGTTCAAATATCTCCCGAATGGCCGGTTCCAGGTTCATCTTCCAATCTTCTTCCGACATACTTCCTTTCAGAATATTAACATGTAAATTTCCATCTCCGGCATGCCCGTAACAAACAGATTCAAAACCATATTGACTGCCAATGGCTTTTACGGCACGGAGTAACTTGGGAAGTTCGGCCCTTGGAACGACGGTATCTTCTTCCTTATAAACAGAAATTGCCTTGACGGTCTCACCAATGGCCCGTCTAATTTTCCAGAGATGTTCTTTTTCATCTGCTGATTCGGCAAAAAGCACGTCTTTTACATCGAATTTTTCCAGGACCACGTTAATCAGCTCGCATTCGTCGTAAAGGCGTTCCATTTGATTTCCATCTACTTCAATCAGTAAATAGGCTTCCACTCCCTCTTTAAACGGGAAATGGGTCTGCAATTGTTTTACAGAAATTTCCACCCCACTTCTTTCCATGAATTCCAGGGCGGAAGGATTCAATCCTTCGCGAAAAACCGCAGCCACAGCTTCACAAGCCTTTTCAGCATTTTGAAACTCAGCCAATAAAAGCAGGGTGTTTTTTGGTTTAGGAATTAGCTTAAACACAATGGCAGTGATGATTCCCAGGGTGCCTTCGCTGCCTAACATAAGTTGAGTCAGGTTGTAGCCCGTCGAATTTTTCAAGGTATTCGCACCCGTCCACAGAATATCACCCTCAGGAGTAACAATCTGCAGATTGAGTACATAATCGCGGGTCACTCCGTATTTGAGCGCCCTGGGTCCTCCGGAGTTGTGTGCAATATTGCCCCCGAGGAAACAAGACCCTTTACTTGCCGGATCAGGAGGATAGAACAGGCCCTTTTCTGCCACCGCATTTTGAAATACTTCGTTGATTACACCAGGCTGGACTGTGGCCTGAAAGTTACGTTCATCAATATCCAGAATCTGGTTAAAGCGTTCCATGCTCAGCACAATTCCTCCTTCTACCGGAAGGGCGCCACCGCTCAAACCAGTACCCGCGCCACGGGGCGTCAGAGCCACCTGATTGGCCTGGCATAATTTTACAATTTCGGCAACTTCTTCCACTGTTCCGGGCAATACTACTGCCTCCGGCATGAAATATAAATCCTCTGTATAATCGTGCGAATAGCTTTCTTTCTGTTCCCGGTCCAGAAGAATATGCGTCTTGTCGAGGATTTTTTCCAGATCTGAAAGAATACCGTTGATTGGCTTGAATTTGCTCATTTTAACTTGTGGCGCAGGCCGCATTATTTATATTTGGCCAACAAAATAATGAATTATGATTAGGAGAGGGATACAAGTCATTGCGATTCTGTTTTTTATTCCTGCAACCGTATTAGCCCAGGAACTTAAATTAGAAGATATCTGGCTCAATGGAAAGTTCAGCAGTCAGGGTGTACGCGGCTTCACCGCTTTAAATGATGGCGAAAGCTATGTTCAACTTGATGTGGATAAGGAGCGCAATCTGATGGAATTGAACCGTTATTCCATTCGCGATGGCAGTCGCCTGGAAACACTGGTGAGCAACGGCGATTTGAATGACGTATCCGGCGAACGCCTGAATTTCGGAACTTTTGAATTAAGTAAAGATGAAAAGCGTGTGCTGTTTCTAACCGATATTGAGCATATTTACCGCCATTCATTCTCTGCTCGCTTTCATGTCTTTGACAGAGAAAAGGGAATTTTATACCATTCCAAAGAATCGGTTCGTTATGCTACTTTTTCCCCGGATGCCAGCAAGGTTGCCTATGTGCTGGATAATAACCTGATGGTTTTGGATTTAACAACAGGTGACGTGAAAGCGGTAACTAATGATGGGAAAACCAATGCAATAATAAATGGTGCAGTGGACTGGGTGTATGAAGAGGAATTTTCTATGGCACGTGGCTTCGAATGGAGTCCGGACGGGGCATTCCTTGCATATTATCGATTTGATGAATCCGGTGTTCGGGAATACTCCATGGATATTTATGGAAGCCTTTATCCGAAGGAAGAAGTTTGGAAGTACCCGAAAGCGGGTGAATCCAATTCAATTGTACAGGTTTATATTTATGAATTGGCCGCAGGATCCAAAGTGTTATGCGCCACAGGAGAGAACAATGATATTTATCTTCCGCGTATCAAGTGGACCGACCAGGCAGCGACCTTAAGCATACAGCGACTTAACCGCTTGCAGAATCACTGGGAGATATTATTTGCCAATGCAAAAACGGGAATAACTGAGGTGGTATATGAGGAGGAAAACAAAGCATATATTGATATCACCGATAACCTCGATTTTGAAGATGGAAGTTTCATTTTTACCAGTGAGCGAAGTGGATATAATCATATCTATCAATACGACTATACCAAAAAGAATTTGAAGGCCATCAGTACTGGAAATTGGGATATTGACAATTATTACGGATACGACGCATCCAGCAAAAAAGTGTATTGCTCTGCAGCGAATGAGACGGCTATTCGACGGAATATTTTTGCTATTCAGGTGAAAAATGGAAAGATGAGCAAGCTGAATGAAGCGGATGGATGGAATTCGGCCTTCTTTACCAAAGGCTTTAAATATTTCCTGCATACTTTCAGCAATGCAAGCACTCCGACTGTTTATACCTTGCGGGATGCCAAGGGCAAAAGTTTGCGCGTTTTGGAAGAGAATTACATGCTGAAAGAAACCCTTAAAACCGTGAAACTTGGAAGCATGGAGTTCAACACCCTGACCACAGATTCGGGGGTTACTCTCAATTATTCGATGATCAAACCTGCCGATTTTGATCCAAACAAGAAATATCCTGTGTTGATGTATGTTTATGGAGGTCCGGGATCTCAGACCGTGCGCGATACCTGGGGTGGAGCTTATTACCTGTGGTTTAATTACCTGGCTCAGAACGGATATATCGTCGTTTCTGTTGATAACCGCGGAACAGGAGCCAGGGGAGAGGATTTCAAGAAATGCACCTACCTTCAACTTGGCAAATTTGAGATTGAAGATCAGATTGCCGCTGCCCGCGTTTTGGGACGTTTGTCTTATGTAGATGAGTCGCGCATGGGTATTTGGGGTTGGAGTTTCGGCGGATACATGGCCAGCCTGGGTATCACCAAAGGAAATGATGTGTTCCGCTGCGCAGTGGCAGTAGCTCCGGTTACCAACTGGAGGTACTACGACAATATCTATACAGAGCGTTTTATGCGGACTCCCCAGGAAAATGGCGCCAGTTACGATGCCAATTCGCCAATTAATCACGTGGATCGTATCAGAGGACATTACCTTATTATCCATGGAACAGCAGACGACAACGTACATTTCCAGAATACAGTGGAAATGGTGGATGCGATGATTCAGAAAAATGTAAAGTACGATTCCGAATTTTACCCTAATAAAAACCACGGGATTTACGGAGGAACCACCCGTTTGCACTTATTCAACCGCATCAGCGATTACCTGTTTATCTACCTTTAGTCCATTTGGATTTCAGGGAATTAAAATTAGTTTTACAGGATTAAGGTCTTTTAAAAATGAGTGAGTCCACCCGGAAACACCCGAAGGGGTTATACGTTCTCTTCTTCACAGAAATGTGGGAGCGTTTTGGCTACTACCTGATGCTGGGCATCTTTTCTCTTTACATGATTGATAGTGTGGAGAATGGAGGAATGGGCTTCAGCGGCACTGAGAAGTCGGATATTTATGGCACCTATCTGGGACTTGTTTATTTAACACCATTCATTGGAGGATTGTTGGCCGACAGAGTCTTAGGTTACCGTCGTTCGATTGTAATTGGAGGACTTCTTATGTCGGCAGGGTACTTGGGGCTCGCTATTCCAGGCGAATCTGTATTCTATATTTCGCTGCTCCTTATCATTCTTGGAAATGGATTCTTTAAACCGAATATTTCGGCATTACTTGATAATCTGTACAATCAGGATCAATATAAATCCAACAAAGACGCCGGGAATAATATTTTCTATATGGGCATCAACATTGGTGCTTTCGTCTGCAATTTTGTTGCGGCATACATGCGAAACAATTTTGGCTGGGGCTGGGCTTTCGGTGCTGCAGGTGTAGGCATGTTGGTGGGAGTGGTCATTTTTCTGAGTGGAACGCGCCATGTAAAATCGGCAGATGTAATCAGGCCCGCCACCAAAGAGGATATGTCCTTGAATAAAATTTTCGCATTGGTGCTTTTGCCTGTCCTGATATTTGGAGTCATCGGATGGCTGATCCCTGATAACCTGTTTGGAAGTGATGCAAACGATGCTTTTTTGTTCGGCTGTATTCCTGTGATTGTCTACTATGGATCGCTCTATTTCCGGGCGAACGAAGAAGACAAACGCCCCGTTGGTGCATTGCTTGCGATCTTTTTATGTGTAATAGTTTTCTGGGCAGTTTTCCATCAAAACGGGGATGCCTTGACCGTATATGCGAAGGAGTATACAGACCGTGAAATGCCCAAAGCCGTGGCGAAAATTGCCGAACCGGTAGACATGGTTCAAAAGGTCACATATTATGAAACCAATGACCTGGAAGAAGGAAGCTTTCACCATTTTATTGATTCTCTGAAGGAGGAAAAACCCGTGTTGGAGTTACAAGGAAAGGAAACAGAAGCTACGGCGCTTACCAAAGAAATAGGCTCCAGAGAACAATCGTACGAGTATTTTAAAAATTTGCCGGCAGACAGACGTCCGGCAATGGGATCTGACTTGCTCTTGTATTCAACAAAACTGTATCAATCGATCAATCCATTTTGGGTTGTTATACTCACTCCCGTGGTGGTAGGATTTTTTGGATGGATGGCTTCCAGGGGAAGAAAGATTTCAACCCCTACCAAAATCGCTATCGGTCTTTTTATCACAGGCTTGAGCACTCTGGTAATGGTGGGCGCGGTAACAGCGGTGCAGATGGATAATGCCAAAGCATCCAGCTGGTGGCTCATTGCCTCCTATGGAATTATTACCATTGGAGAGCTTTGTTTATCGCCTATGGGTTTGTCGTTGGTATCGAAGTTAAGTCCGCCGAGACTCACTGCTTTGCTAATGGGCGGCTTGTTCCTTTCCACTGCGGTAGGGAATAAGCTCTCCGGAATTATATCCGGCTTATGGGAAGAATTTCCTAATACCGATAAATACAAATTTTTCCTGATTAACTTGGGAGCCTGTTTGGCAGCAACACTGGCTTTGGTCCTGTTATTAAAGTGGCTGAATGCCGTAATGAAAGAAAAGAATATTGATTAAACTGAAAACCGATATATGAATACAACTGTAAAAGAATCGCATCCGAAAGGATTGTATCTCCTTTACTTCACAGAGATGTGGGAGCGTTTTTCCTATTATGGAATGCGGGCAATCTTTACGCTTTACATGGTAAATGCTTTGTTATTTGACAAAGCCAGTGCTTCGAGCATTTATGGTAGTTATACCGGGCTGGTATATCTGACTCCTTTATTGGGAGGTTATGTAGCTGACCGTCTGTGGGGAAATAGACGTTCCATTATTTTTGGTGGATTTTTAATGGCGGTCGGCCAGTTTTTCATGTTCCTGAGTGGCAGCTTTTATGGAGAAGCGGATTTTGCGAAAACCATGATGTACACCGGCTTGGGATTCTTGATTTTTGGAAATGGCTTTTTCAAACCCAACATTTCTACGATGGTTGGATCACTATATAAAGAAGGAGACCGCCGCGTGGATTCTGCATTTACCATTTTCTATCAAGGGATTAACCTTGGTGCCCTTTTGGCTCCGGCCATTTGTGGATCTTTAGGAGAGCAATATGATTCACTTGGAATCATTATACCATCTCAATTCAAATGGGGCTTTTTGGCTGCTTGTATTGGGATGATAATCAGTTTAATTGCATTTATCCTTCTCAAAAATAAATATGTGGTAACCCCTTCCGGTGAAGCCGTTGGAATGCCACCAAAAAAAGAAGAGGTAACGGACGATAATCCAAAAACACCAATAAACCCGGCCAAGATTGGTATTGGATTGGGAGCAATGGTTGGAATTTATGCGTTATTCAATTTGGTTTTAGGTTGGGATCTGATCGGATCGATCATGGTGGCATTGTCGTTTGTATTGCCCGGATTAATTATTACCGATTCCAGTCTCTCGAAAGTTGAAAAAGACAGAATTTGGGTGATTTATATCATAGCCTTCTTCGTTATTTTCTTCTGGATGGCCTTCGAGCAGGCGGGCGCATCCTTAACATTCTTTGCACAAGAGCAAACGAATCGAAACATTTTCGGATGGAACATGCCGGCATCTTTCTTCCAGATGTTCAATGCATTTTTCATTGTTGTTTTAGCGCCAGTATTTGTTGCGATTTGGCAAACTCTGGGTAAAAGAGGCAAAGAGCCTTCATCTCCGGTTAAACAAGCGATGGGTTTGGCATTTCTCGCATTTGGATACCTTTTTATAGCATTTGGAGTCAATGGCATTCAACCCTGGGACAAAGTATCCATGCTTTGGTTGGTAGGACTTTACCTAATTCACACCATAGGTGAATTATGTCTTTCACCCATTGGACTTTCCATGGTTGTGAAACTTGCACCGGCGCGATTTGTAAGCCTTTTAATGGGGGTATGGTTTATGTCCACCGCACTTGCAAACAAACTGGCAGGTGAACTCTCAGCTTTGTATCCTGAAGAGGTAAAATTAATTGCTGCGGAGAAAATGGCGGATGAACCAACAAATCAATTGCTATCGTCGGCAGAGATGGATACCATGATTTGGAAACAAGCCCTGAAGGATTCTGCCGCATTGCCAGTTGTTCAAATTGAATACAACGAGAACGGAGATCCATTTGCATTTAGACGGGGAGAAGGAACTGTCAATGCTTCTGTCTATCATCTATATCTTATACGTACGATGAATAAAAACATCAAGGATGCAATGGTTACAGAAGACGGGAAACATCTGGTAGTCAATTCTGTGGACGAAGACAGAATAGATGGAGAAATTGTGAAACACCAGGGAGTTGAAGTGTACGACACGCGTCCTTCAAAGCCAACCTTTATGGGGCAGCCTGTGAAGAATTTGTATGACTTCTTCATGATCTTTGTTTACCTGGCCGGCGCCGCATCCATATTACTCTTCCTGATTCGGAAATTCTTGTTGAAGAGAATGCACGGAATCAGCTAAACAGTATTTCAACTGATAAAATGAAGAACCCACCTTCCTGGTGGGTTTTTTTGTATAACAAAGAATTGGCAAATTTGTAGCGCCAATGAGTCAGAATAAAAGGTGGTATGCAGTTTATACTGCAGCAAAAGCGGAAAAGAAAGTCGGCACCCGATTGCAGCAGCAGGGAATAGAGCATTATCTCCCATTGCAAAAGATTTGCAGGCAGTGGAGCGATAGAAAAAAGTGGGTGGAGGAGCCTTTGTTTCGGTCTTATATTTTTGTTTACACGGATGAGTCGCAATATTTTCAGGTGCTCAATACACATGGAGTGGTTAAATTTATCACGTTCGGAGGCAAAGCAGTACCAATTCCTGACTTCCAAATTGCGCTGGTGAAGCGTTTACTCATGGAATCTATTGAGCTTGAATTGACAAGGGAAGAATTGATAGAAGGCATGCCGGTTGAAATAACCGCGGGGCCATTGATGGGAACGCTGGGAGAACTCGTGTATATTCAGGGAGAGAAACGCGTTGCAATTAAAATTCATACATTGGAAACATCTATGCTGGTGAATATTCCTGATATTTGTATAGAAACAATTAGAGATTCGCATAAACTGGCTTTGCTGGATTCAATGCGGTCGACTAAATTTGCCCCTTACACGCGTGAACTGGGATAATTTATTCTCTTTTTCAAAAAGTCATGCTCCAAGATGGTTGGTGCTTGCAATCGACCTGCTTATTTGCATGGTTGCATTTTTTATGGCGTATATCCTGCGCTTCAATTTTCAATTGAGCAGCGAGGAAGTTCTTCAGGCATTAAAACTTGCCCCTTTAGTGCTGTCCATTCGATTGGTTAGTTTTTATCTGACCAAGACCTATTCTGGAATTGTACGCTATACCGGAACCCAGGATGCAGTGCGGATTTTCATTGCACTGACCTCCGGTACTATTTTTATCATCCTATGTAATCTGATAAATTATATCGCTTCGGATGAGGTAATGATTCCATCTTCCATCATCATTATTGATTATCTGATTTCGATGACGGCCATGACTTCCAGTCGTTTGGCCTATAAGATATTATTTCAGCAGATCCGAAGTGAAAGTCCTAAGAAAACGAATGTAATAATTTACGGTGCCGGACAATCCGGTATGATCACCAAGCGGACGCTTGATCAGGACAATAAGATCAATTATAAGGTCATCGCTTTTGTGGATGACAGCGACGAAAAAGCTGGTAAACGCATTGATGGTGTACCCATCTTTTCAGGAGATGAGTTGAATGCAGTCATTGAAAAATCCAAAGTGGACGAGTTGATTATCTCGATTCAAAACATTGCAAAACACCGGAAAAGAGAAATTATTGAGACCTGTATCAGCTACGACATCAAAGTAAAGAATGTTCCTCCGGTGGAAAGGTGGATCAATGGAGAACTGAATTATCGTCAAATTAAAAAGGTCAATATTGAAGACTTATTGGAAAGAGATCCCATTGAGCTGGATAAAGTTGCGATGAGTCAGTCTGTGCGGGGAAAGGTTATCCTGGTTACGGGAGCCGCAGGTTCTATTGGCAGCGAAATTACCCGTCAAATACTCAGCTTCTATCCTAAAAAGGTCATCTTATTAGATCAGGCGGAAACGCCTTTGTATGAATTGGAGAAGGAATTATTTGACCACTTCAAACACAATAAAGAAATACTGGCTGCCTTTGAAATTTGCGTTGGCGATATCAAAAACGTCAGCAAACTCAGAAGAATATTTGAAAATAATAAACCAAATGTAGTGTTCCATGCGGCAGCCTACAAGCATGTTCCACTAATGGAGCTAAACCCAAGTGCTGCAGTTGCAACGAATGTGTTTGGAACAAAGATCCTTGCCGATACAGCGGTGGAATATGGAACCGAGCGTTTTGTAATGGTTTCCACAGATAAAGCAGTGAACCCAACAAATGTAATGGGTGCTTCCAAGCGTGTTGCGGAAATCTATGTTCAATCTTTGAACTTTTCCCATGTTAACAAGGAAACGAAATTCATTACCACACGATTTGGAAATGTGTTGGGTTCCAATGGTTCGGTTATTCCGTATTTTAGAAAACAAATTTCTGAAGGAGGGCCAATTACAGTAACGCATCCGGAAATCACACGTTATTTCATGACGATTCCGGAAGCCTGTCAATTGGTAATTGAAGCCGGTAATATGGGGGATGGTGGCGAAATCTTCTTGTTTGATATGGGTTTGCCCGTCAAAATAGTTGAATTGGCCAAGAAGATGATCAAGTTAAGCGGACTCACCCTTGGTAAAGATATTCAGATTGAATACATCGGATTAAGACCTGGTGAAAAAATCGCTGAGGAACTATTGAGCGACAGTGAGAATACCCTGCCAACGCATCATCCTAAAATTACCCGGGCGAAGATTAAACCATTTGAATACACGGTCGTTTCGGAAATCATTAATGAGCTGATTTCATTACTGGCACAGGAGGATAATGAAGAGATTGTCAGGAAGATGAAACAGATTGTACCTGAATTCATCTCGAATAACTCGATTTACGAGGCTCTGGACGGACTGAAAATCAATTAGGTTCCCTCTCATGTGGAAAAGCCAAATTATTCGGCTTTAAATTTATTGTAACGTGTTGATATATTGCTGGATGAGATTCTTATTTTGAATCTTTTTAAATTAAAATAATGTTAAGCATTTTTTAATTCAACTTGGCAAAGCTTATATATCTTTGCCGCGATTCAAGGGGAAATCATGCCCCTGGGAATTGATTCCAAAATGAACAATAGATTTAGCTCAGCAATGCTCAAAAAACCTGTTCAATCCCTCTGGAGGTCCGTCCTCGCATTGGGAGTTCTAGCAACAAGTCTGATGCCGCTTCAGGCACAGGATGTGGCAAACGGGAAATCGCTTTTCGAAAGCAATTGTACTTCCTGTCACGCCATTCAAGAAAAAACCATAGGTCCGGCGCTTAAGAATGTGGATCAACGCCACGACGAAGCCTGGTTAATCAAGTGGATTCGTAATTCGACCGCAATGATTAAATCGGGTGATCCGGCGGCTGTAAAACTGTTCAACGACAACAACAAAGTGGCGATGAGCACCTTTGAGAACTTTTCAGACAAGGACATCAAAGACATTCTCGCCTATGTGAAAGAAGAAAGCAGTAAAGCACCTGTTGTAAGCGCGGGTCCAGGTGAGGCTCCGGGAACATCTGGTTCTCCTGCTCCTGCTCCGGCTGCGGGTTCAAATATGAACACAACAGTATTGGCGGTTCTTGCGGTAATTTTAATCCTAGCGAGTATCCTTCTTATTCGTATAAATTCCTTTCTGAAGGAGCTTATTCTGAAGAAATTCCCTGAGCGTAGGGAAGAAGAAAAGGAGACCTGGTATAACAGCAAATTTACCCCTTGGGTTCGCGGACTGAATCCGACCATTGCGGGCTTGGTTATTACAACCGTGTTTATGCTGATGTTCGGTGGATGGTTTTTTGTGTATGCCAATACTGAAATTGGTGTTCAACAAGGTTACGCTCCAACTCAGCCTATCAATTTCTCGCACAAGATTCACGCAGGGGATCACGAGATCGATTGTAAATACTGCCACTCTTCCGTGGAAGTGAGCAAACAGGCGAGTGTTCCTGCGGTGAGTACCTGTATGAACTGTCACTCGTATATTGACGCGAGTAAAAAGTACAACGGACAGGTTTCTCCGGAAATTCAAAAAATTCGTACGGCATACGAAACCAATACTCCGGTAAAATGGATTCGCATTCATAACCTTCCAGACTTGGCCTACTTCAACCACTCACAGCATGTGAGCGTGGGCAAGGTAGAATGTCAGACATGTCACGGTCCTATCGAAACTATGGATAAGGTAGAGCAAGTTGCCAGTCTTCAAATGGGCTGGTGCGTTAACTGTCACCGTGAATCTAAAGTGGATGTTGAGAACAACGACTACTACGAACAATTGCATGCCGATTTGGAGAAACGCGGCAAGCGGAGCATTACCGTTGCTCATAACGGAGGTTTGGATTGCGGTAAATGCCATTATTAATTTTTAGAATCCTCTAACGAATATCAGCAAGACAACTGATGGAAAATAAAACCCAATACTGGAAAGGAATCGAGGAGCTCAACAGAGAGCCGGAATTCGTGCAGCTTTCCAAAAATGAATTTGCAGAGGGATTGCCTCTGGATGAGGTTTTGAACGAAAGTGATCTTAACCTTTCTTCCAATCGTCGCGACTTCCTGAAGTTCTTCGGTTTTAGCGTATCGGCCGTTGCATTGGCAGCTTGTAACAAAGCTCCGGTGAAAAACGTGATCCCTTACGTTGTACAACCAGAAGAAGTGGTTCCGGGTGTTCCTAATTACTATGCGTCTACCTTTAAAGGTACGCCTGTGGTGGTTAAAACCCGTGAAGGTCGTCCAATCAAATTGGAAGGAAACACCAAATCCAGCATCACTGGTGGAGGTTTGGATGCAGCTGGCCAGGCAAGTGTGGTAACTCTTTACGACAGCAAGCGTTTGCCTCTTCCTTTGAAAAAAGGAGAGCGCAGCAATTGGGCTCTGGTTGATAAAGAAATTACTGCAGCATTGCAATCGGCAGAGTCGAGCGGAAAAGGGATTCGTATCGTAAGCGGTCCGGTAATGGGCCCGGTTACACAATCCATCATTAATGATTTTAAAGCGGCCTACCCAAGCGCGAGGCAGGTAGTATACCAGGGAATTAGCTACGATGGTATCTATCAGTCGAACGAAATGTGTTTCGGTAAAGCGGTGATCCCTACCTATCGTTTTGCGAATGCAGAAGTTGTGGTAAGTTTTGGGGCAGATTTCCTCGGAACCTGGCTGAATACATTGCAATACACCCGCGATTATACAAGCAAACGTGTTCCTACCAAGGAAAACCCTGTGATGTCTCGTCACATTCAGTTTGAGGGCAATATGTCGCTAACGGGCGCGAATGCAGATTACCGTTTCCCTTTGCGTCCATCTCAGGAAGGACAGGCGCTGATGTCTTTGTACAATGCGCTTGCAAAACAGATGGGGCTAACTCAATTGGCAACACCTACTAAACTGGAAGTAGCGGGCAATGGTATTGAAGAAAGTGCCAAAGTGCTTGCGGGTGCCAAAGGAAAATCTCTTGTTGTCAGTGGATCGAACGATCCGTATATCCAGTCGTTGGTGAATCAGATCAACCTGATGTTGGATAATTATGGCAAGACCATCGATTTGGATAATTATTATATGCTTCGTGGTGGAGATGTTTCTTTCAGTGATTTTGTGAAAGAAGCAGGTTCCTTGGGAGCGGTGATTTTCTATAATTGCAACCCGGTATTTGATACCCCTGAAGGTGCTGCATTGAAAGCATCTTTGGAAAATGTGAAATTAAAAGTTTCTACCGGATATTACCAGGATGAAACAGCCAGCATTTGCGACTTTGTTGCACCGGATGTGCACTTCCTGGAGAGCTGGAATCTGACTGAAATCAGCAGAGGTAAATACTCGTTTACCCAGCCAACAATCGCACCTGTTTTTGAAACCCGTCAGGCAGAGACCAGTTTTGCCATTTGGTCAAATAACGCTGCGATTGCTAATAATGAGTTCAATTACTACGAGTACATCCGCAATTGGGCGAAGAACAATATCTATGATGGAGTTCTTGGATTTGATGCGTGGTGGAATCAATCTTTACACGACGGTGTATTTGACAAACCGGAGTTAACCCCTCAGGTTCCATCGAATAACGTGCTTGCGAGCGATCTTGTAGCGAAGATTAATACAAAAGTTGGAAACAATGATCTGATTCTCTACACCAAAGTAGGAATGGGAGATGGTTCCGATGGAAACAATCCATGGCTTCATGAGTTGCCAGATCCTGTTTCTAAAATTACCTGGGACAACTACCTGGCTCTTTCTTTACATGATGCCAATGAATTGGGAATAGAACAGGGTGATTTGGTTTCTGTATCGAATGGTAAAACAACTCTTGATAAAGTGCCGGTATTGATTCAACCTGGTCAGGCTCGTGGTTCGTTTGGAATTGCGCTGGGTTATGGTCGCAGCATGGGTGTTAAAGATGTGATTGGTCTTGATGCCTTCCCATTTGTGGGCAAAATGAACGGTACATCTTCTTACTACGTTTCTGATGTGACAATTGCAAAAGTGGATGGTCACTATGAACTTGCACAAACACAAACACATCATTCCATCGAAGGTCGTGACATTGTTCGCGAAGCAACTCTGGCCGAATTTGCCAAAGATTCCAAAGTAGAAAACCACGACGAGTTGGGCAGAATGCGCAATGAGGAAGGTAAACTGTATAACCTTTGGAGAGAATTCGATTATAAAGGACATAAATGGGGATTGGCTATTGACATGAATGCCTGTACAGGTTGTTCAGCATGTGTGGTGGCTTGTTCTCTTGAAAATAACGTACCGGTTGTCGGGCGCGAAGAAGTAAGAAGAAGACGTGAAATGCACTGGATGCGCATTGATCGTTATTATGCATTCCGCCAGGAAGGGGAATACCTTACCCGGGAAAAAGACTACGACAAAATGGAAGACCATCAGTATGTGAAAGCTGTTCATATGCCAATGATGTGTCAACATTGTGAAAACGCACCTTGCGAAACGGTTTGTCCGGTGCTTGCAACCACGCATAGTACAGAAGGACTGAACCAAATGACCTACAACCGTTGTATCGGTACTAAATATTGCGCGAACAACTGTCCTTACAAAGTACGCCGCTTTAACTGGTTCCGTTATAACGACAACGACGACTTCAACTACTACATGAACAACGACCTGGGTAAAATGGTCATCAATCCTGATGTAACTGTCCGTACTCGCGGTGTGATGGAAAAATGCTCCATGTGTGTTCAACGTATTCAGTCAGGTAAACTGAATGCCAAGTTGGAAGGAAGAAAAATTAAAGACGGAGAGATCAAAACAGCATGTCAGCAAACCTGTCCTGCAGGAGCTATTGTGTTTGGCGACATGAACGATCCGGAAAGCCAAATCTCTAAAGAGTTCATGAACGACAGAGCGTATAAAGTTCTGGAAGAGATTGATGTAAAGCCTTCGGTACGTTACATGACCAAGATCAGAAACGTTGAAGAGAAAAAATCAGTAAGTACAGCCCAACATTAATAATCAGAGAAAATGAGTTACGAATCTCCGATAAGAGAACTCCTGGTAACCGGAGGAAAAACAGCCGGTGATGTTACGGCAGACATTTGCCGTCCTCTGGAAGGGAAACCAACCAAACTTTGGTGGTTAGGATTTACCATATCCGTTATTTGTCTTGGTATCCTAGTTTATACCCTGGCTTTGACCAGTTTTATTGGTCTTGGTATGTGGGGTATCAACAAAACCGTTGGTTGGGCCTGGGACATCACAAACTTTGTTTGGTGGGTGGGTATCGGTCACGCCGGAACCCTTATTTCCGCCATCTTGTTGTTGTTCCGTCAGAAATGGCGGATGTCCATTAACCGATCTGCAGAAGCGATGACCATTTTCGCGGTAATGTGTGCGGCTATTTTCCCACTCTTTCACATGGGTCGGGTATGGATCGGACCTGTTTGGGCGCTTCCATTACCCAATGCATTTGGATCTTTGTGGGTGAACTTTAACTCACCTTTGCTTTGGGACGTATTTGCGATCTCCACCTATTTCTCAGTATCTCTTTTATTCTGGTACCTGGGAATGATTCCGGATATTGCAACTATACGCGACCGGGCTTCCACTCCAATTCGCAAGTTCATGTACCGCTTCTTCTCTATGGGATGGAATGGTTCGGCAAGAAACTGGGCACGTTATGAAGTGGTATCCTTGATTCTGGCGGGTGTTTCTACGCCACTGGTACTTTCCGTTCACACCATTGTATCCATGGACTTTGCGACCTCTGTAATTCCCGGTTGGCATACCACGATCTTTCCGCCCTATTTCGTTGCGGGTGCGATTTTTTCCGGATTTGGTATGGTACTTACCCTTCTGGTTATTGCACGTAAAGTATTAAAGCTTGAGGCCTATATTACGATAGGTCACCTGGATGCGATGTGTCGTGTATTATTGCTGACTGGTTCCATGGTTGGATTGGCCTATATCACCGAGTTTTTCATTGCATGGTATTCTGGCGTAGAATACGAACGCTACGCATTCCTTAATCGTATGGCCGGTCCATACTGGTGGGCATATTGGTCGATGATGACGTGTAACGTAATTTCCCCACAATTGTTCTGGGTGAAAAAATGGAGACGTAATCCTAATTTCATCTTCTTCATGTCAATTGTGGTAAACATTGGTATGTGGTTCGAGCGTTTTGTAATTATCGTAACCTCTTTGCACCGCGATTACTTACCATCCAGCTGGGTAATGTATTCTCCAACTCCTACAGAGATTGGAATCTTTATCGGTACGCTTGGATTGTTCTTTACCTGCTTCTTCCTGTTCGCTCGCTTCCTGCCTGTGATCAATATGTCTGAGGTGAAATCAATTCTCCCTCATTCACATAACAACGAAGCAGAGTCTGTTCACCAACCCGAAGTTGTTACCCACTAATTCTGGCACACATGGCAAACAAGAATAAAAAATTCATCTACGGAATTTACGACGATGCGGATGCAGTCATCCACACAGTTGAAAAACTCCGCTCGCAGGGAGTGGATGTGCACGATTGCTATACACCATTTCCGGTTCACGGACTGGACAGAGCAATGGGTATTAAACGATCTAACCTGACGATTGGAGCGTTTATAAGCGGTACGATTGGTTGTATTACTGCCATTGTTTTCCAGCTTTATGTAATGGTAGGCGATTGGCCCATGATTATCGGTGGAAAACCTAACTGGGGTTATTTTCCTTCTTTCATCCCGGTAACTTTTGAGTTGACTATTCTCTTTACCGCATTTGGTATTGGAATACTCTTCTTCATTCGCGCCCGAATGATTCATGGCAAAGTAGAAGACCTGGTAGACCTTCGCCAAACAGACGATCTTTTTGTAGTCGCTGTTGAGGAAAAAGAACACCGTTTTGATAAAGAAGCTGTAAACCGCACCCTTATCGCAGAAGGGGCTTTGGAAATCAGAGAAAGGGAATACAACAAATGAAAAGCATCAATAAAGTAGTTTATCTGTTGGCTATTTCTGCCTTGTCAGGCTTTTCTGCCTGTACCTCCGGTGGAAATGATCCAGGTGTGGAATATGCACCGGACATGTACGTATCCAAAGGATATGAGCCAATGAGCCAGTTGGCAGACCAGGAAAGAAGCATTACTTTTCAAGATACGGTTTTGCCAATCAGTGCAGACGGAAAGGCCATGCGAGATCCGGTAAAAAATACCATTGCTCGCGGTCAGTTGGATTATTATTTCCCTTATAAGCCAAATGATCAGGACGAAAAGGAACAGGCAGGCCGCGATATGAAAAATCCACTGCCTTTGACTCAGGAAAACCTGGAAAAAGGAAGACATTACTATAATATCAATTGTCTTCCCTGCCATGGAAACAAAGGTTTGGGCGATGGAAAAGTGGCTGCGAAATATCCGCCTAACTATATCCCATCATACAAATCAGACCGGGTGAAAAACCTTGAAGATGGATCCAAGTATTATGTGATTACGCATGGCTGGAATTTCATGGGTGCCTACGGCAGAGTTTTAAAACCAGAAGCCCGTTGGCAAGTGGTTCATTATGTTAATTATTTGGAGCAAAATTAATCGTAGATAGATGGCACACGTAGAAACAGAACATCTTACTGAAGAGAGATACTCGATGACCAGCAAAACAAGAAATATCTTGTTTGCAGTTATTGGAATCGGCTTGATCCTTACCATTATTGGGATTTTCCAGGTAAAAGGTGCCGGTGCGGAACATGCTGCTGAACATGCGGCTCTGGTTTCAAATGGTCATGAGGCGGGCCTTACTGCCGAGCACCATGGTCCTTCCTGGACAGCTCGCGTTTGGGCGAACCTTCTTTTGAATAGCTGGTATACACTTATTATAGCAGTATGCGGTGTATTCTTTATTGCCGTAAATTATGCTGCCAACGCAGGATGGGCTTCTGGCTTGAAAAGAATTCCTGAATCTTTTGGAGCATACCTTCCAATTGGATTGCTTTTTATTCTCATTGTTATCATTGGAGGAAAACAAGATTTATATCATTGGGCACATGATGGCATCATGGACCCTGATTCTCCAAATTTTGATGCGGTATTAAAAACCAAAGAATGGTTTCTGAATCCAGTATTCTATTATGTAGTCATTCCAGGAATTTTATTGGCTTTCTTCCTTTTCCACCGTATGTTCAGAAAGTTCTCTCTGAATGAAGACCGTATAGGTGGGGTGAAATTCTTTAATAAATCCGTGGCCTGGTCCGGACCATTTATCTTCATCTTTGCATTTGGATTCTCTCTTTGTGCCTGGATGTTGATTATGTCAATTGACTCACACTGGTTCTCAACCATTTATTCGATTTATAATTTTGCAATAAGTTTTGTTGCAGGATTGGCTGCGATGACAATGTTCGCATTATTCCTGAAAGGACAAGGATATTTGAGCTTTATCAATAAAGAACATATCCATGACCTCGGAAAATTTATGTTCGCCTTTTCTATCTTCTGGACATATATCTGGATATCGCAATACCTGTTGATTTGGTATGCCAACCTGCCGGAAGAAACAGAGTATTTTTACAAGCGTTTGGATGGCAACGGCGGACAATTCCAATTCCAGTTTTGGTTGAACCTTTTCTTGTGTTTCGGTTTCCCATTCCTTGGATTGATGACCAGAAATGCAAAGAGAAATACAACTTGGTTGTATATCGTTGGTACGATCATTTTGGTTGGACACTGGAATGATGTGTACCTGATGATTATGCCAGGAGCTGTAGGTGAGATGGCTGGCCTTGGTTTGCTTGAATTGGGTATGCCTGTTTTCTTTGCCGGCTTATTTATTTACGTTGTGCTCCAAGCATTTGAAAAAGCACCGACTTTCCCATTGCAACATCCTTATCTTCAAGAAAGTGTTCATCACGATGTTGGACCCTAATCTTTGAAGAAATAATTTATTGGAAACCCCGTCGGAAACGTCGGGGTTTTTCTTTTTAATTATCAGGATTCAAACCACCACAATTGGACATTGGTTCCCGGCTCCTTGAATGCATGTTTATAGCGCAAACCCAGCTTTTCCAATATCTTAATGGAAGGAATATTTTCCGGAATTACCATCCCGCCAATTTGCTTGATTTCCCAATTGTTCCGGGCATGCTGAACAATTAATTGAGCCGCGCCAAAAGCATAACCCTGGCCAAAATATTCTGGCAAAAGTGCATAACCGATGTCTGGTGTATTTGTGTAATCACGATACATCAGGCCAACAGTTCCCATTTCTTTGTTATATAATTTGCGGCGTATTACATAGGGTCCGTAATTATTCGACATTCCCGGTATCAATTTTTCCCGGATTAATTTTCTTGTAGCCTCTACCGTTGGAACTTTTCTGTCACCGATATTTCGAATCCAATCTTCTGAGTTAAGCAATCGGTGTAAAAACGCAGCGTCACTTTCCTGAACGGCTTTTAGATAATAATGGTCATTTTCAATGATGGGAAGCATAGTGCTAATTTATTATTCTGGATTGATTTTGAATGTAAGCCTCTTCTGTACCGAATATTAGGTATTTTCATCATCTATTCTTGCTGTAGGTCATTGATATGAGGCCTTTTGGTTAATTTAGCTGTACATGAAAAAGGCTGAGCTGATTGGGCTATTCCTTCTTTTGACCTCCTGCTTGTTCGGACAAACTCCCAGTTTGATGTTACCCATCGGACACACGGATGCCGTCAATTTCACGACATACAGTCCCGATGGTACCTGGATTCTGAGTGCTTCGAAAGATGGCACCGTCAAGGTTTGGGAGTCAGAATCGGGCAGGGAGGTGAAAAGCTTTCCCCAGCTTCATGTCAATGTTACACAGGCCCTTTTCAGTCCGGATGGAAAGAAAATATTGGCAACCAATGGGATTGCAGTGCTTCTTCTTGCTTTAGATGATTCAGCATCCATTGATCTGAACAAACATTTAGGGAGAGTCAATCATATGGCGTTCAGTCCGGATGGTAAATGGATTGCCACCGCCTGCCAGGATAAGTCGGTTCGAATATTCGATGCCCAAACTGGTACGCTGGTGCATCAGTTGAATAATCATAGCGATGGCGTTCGTTATGTGGAATTTAGTCCGGATAGTAAATTGCTTGCTTCAGCAAGTTGGGATCAAACTATCGTTCTTTGTAATTTTCAATCGCGTAAGGTTCTCCACATTCTCGATAAGCAACTGGCTACGCTGAACACGGTTCATTTTAGTCCGGATGGGAAGCAAGTAATAGCGAGTTGCTGGGATCGAACCGCACGAATTTATAATGTTTCCGATGGTGTATTGACGCAAACACTGGAGGGCCATCAACGTACCCTGACGGATGCACGTTGGTCGCCAGACGGGAAATTTGTCGTTACCGCTTCATTAGATAGCACCTGTAGGATTTGGGATGCCGTTTCAGGCAATGAAAAATACCTTTTACGCCATGCGGCGGCAGTTACCTCATTGCAAATTACTCCGAACAGTCGCTATGCTGTTTCGGGTGATAAAGCAGGTCAGGTTGCTGTCTATGATTTGGCAGCTCAATCTCTTGCCGGGCAGTTTTCAGCACATGATTTACCTATCAATACCCTGGCAATCCATCCGATAAAACCTCAATTTGTTACGGCCTCCTCCGATTATACCCTGCATGTATATCATCTGGATGACTTGCGCTGTTTGCATCAATTAAAGGGCCGTACTGAAAAGGTCTTTGATATTGCGATTGGACCAGAGAATAGAATGGCCGCAATTCATCAGGATAGTATTGTTCGGATATTGGATATCCCTACCGGGCGCCTCATGGTTTCTGACGTGCCCGGAGGCTCTCTCGAAATACTGGCATTTAGCCATGATGGCAAGAGTTTGGCTGCCGGAGGCTCGTTCGGAATGCTTTACGTGATTGATGCGCAGACGGGCCATCACATGGGGTCCTGGTCGGTGATGCGGGGTGAAATCAGAAAATTGGCCTGGAGTCCGGATGATTCGAAGATTTATGTGGCCGGTGATGAACCGGTTATTCGCTGTGTTGGGTCGGGAAATGGCAGGGAGATAGGCCGTTTTGAGGGAAACAGAGGTCCTGTAATAGATATGCATCTGAGTAATGCTGGTACTTTGATTATTTCCGGAGGATACGATAGCTCAGTAACTCTGTACCATGCAGAAAGCGGAGATATTTTGTATCGCCTGGAAGGATTTCAGGGCAAAGTGTATCAAGTAAGAATCAGTGAAGATGAAAAATTATTTCTGGCGGTGGCAGAGAATAGCATCTATATCCATAATACGGAGGACGGAGAGCGAAAATTTATTCTAAACGGACATGACTGGTACATCCATGATATAGAATTCAGTCCGAACTCCAATTATGTATTAAGTGCCGGAGCCGACAATAAGGCCCTGATGCATGAGATGGAATTTGGTCGCCTCAAATGGAAAGGTACCGGAAATGGCTACCCCATTTATTCCTTAAATTTTAATCCGAATGGAACCCGATTTGCGCTGGCAGGTGGTGATCAGATAGTACACCTCTTTGATACGGAATCGGGAACTGAATTGGCTGGCTTGCAAGGGCATTTTGCGCCTTTGAGGCAGGTAGAATTTACTTCCGGAGGAGATCATCTTATTTCCATTGGTCGTGGACATCAAACCGTTATATGGGATTTGAATCAATCAACACAGTTGTACTCAAGGCTTCAGATGGAAGGTGAGGATTGGCTGTTGTACGATGCCGATTTTCATTTTGACGGGAGTCCCAATGCACGGAAAATGTTGTTTGTTGTGTGTGGAATGAAAACATACACTTTAGATCAGTTAAAGGATGCCCTGTATGTTCCGAATCTGGCAAGACTTCGTTTTGAAAATCGCCCCATCGAATTTCCCGGCTTGAAAGAATTGGATGTATGTAGCAAAATACCCCTAATACATCCCAAAACTAATCATGGGGAAGGGCAATATGAAATTATCCCGGGGAAGTCTTCTATCAAAGGAGTAGAGATATATATAAATAACCGATTGGCCAAAACGATACCCGCCGATTCATTGGAGAAAAAGGATGGACATTTCATATTAAATTTTGATACTTCTTGCATCGGTTCGAGTTTTATTCAAGGGCAGGCGAACACCATCAATTTGGTAGCGGTGAGCAGCTATGGCGATAAAGATTTAAAATCCAGGAGAGTCACTGAAGAAGTACGGCAGGAAAATCACAAGGCAGTTGAACCACCCCGGTTGTTTGCCATTATCATTGGCATCAATCAATACAAAGAACCGACCATGCGGCTCACTTATCCGGTAAGTGATGCCAAAGAATTTGGGAAAATATTAGAATTGACAGCAATAAAATTTCTGGGCAAAGAAAATGTGTCTTTCTACCATTTAAACACCGAGGCGGGGGAGAATAATCCTGCTTTGAGGCCGGAGAGAGCCAATGTGCAACGAGTTTTCGCAGAAATTGGAACGAAGGCACGTCCACAGGATGTGGTGCTGCTTTTCTTTGCCGGTCACGGAGAAATGAAAGGATTGGTGGATCAAAAATATACCCTGCTAACTGCTGAAGCGACCCGGCAGGAATTTATTGGGATCAGCACGGTCGACTTAAAATCGTGGTTGAGTCAGGAGGGGCCATATCATTTTAAGGCCAATAAAACAGTACTGATATTCGATGCATGCAATAGCGGACAAGCCAATAAGGAATTGCAGGCATCCCTGATGTACGTAGAATCCAATACGCATAGGATAAGGCAATTGGAAGACCTCAAGGATAAAGCGGGTTTGGTTATAATGAGTGCATGTTCTCCGGATCAATCTGCCTATGAAAAACCGATGCTTGAACATGGATTACTTACTTATTGCTTGCTTAAATCATTGAAGTCCAATACCACGATTTTGGAAGATCGGGGTTATTTGAACCTGACCCGCTGGTTTGATGCGACAGAGAATGAATTAAAAGTAGTGAGTGAACGCTATGGTGAAGATCAGAATGCACAACCCTTCGGAACAACGAACTTGTGCATTGGCTTTGTTACCGACAGCATTCGCGAATTAATCGAATTGCCAATCAATAAGCCCATGGTATTATGTTCGGATGCATCGAACAAGGATACCTATGGCGATAATTTGCACCTGAAAGATCAACTCAATGACTTCCTGAGGGATGTTTCCGAAAAGGCCGACAACCCTTTTGAATTCGCCCGAGGATTGGTTTCAGGAGCTTACGAAGTGAAGTTGAGTTATCAGGAAAGGAACGGAAAATTATCCTGTCTCGTGGTGATTCTTCTGGATGAATCTCTGTATTACAAACAAGAAATAGTAGTGAAAGGAGGAGATGTCGATCACCTGTTAAGAGAAATCAACGAGCTCTTACTCCTGAAATTGAAATAAGTTTAAAAGGTGAATGTGCCGCCCAATTGCAGGTAATCTGTTTTGTTTCCTTTATTGATATCGACCAATCCCTGATGATAACGTCCTTCAATTGAAAAACTGCCAATTTTAAATCCGACCCCGGCATGAGTATGGGCATCAAAAAAGCTACTCTTGTCGCTCACCACGCTTCCGTTCACCACATTTTTCTCAGTGATTTTGACATTCCCTTCGATTCCCCCAATCAGGTAAATAGGGCCCATTTTAATCCGAAGGCTTACGGGAATACCGAGATAATTCTGTTGGCGATAATTTTCTGAATCTTTCCGGTATCCAACCTGACAAAATTCGAGTCCGGATTGAATACCAATAAATTTGACTCCCAAAGGATAGGAAATATGGTAAAACCCTGCGTAGATTCCGGAAATGGGGCCATTCACACGGCTAAGACCATTGTAGGTCGCTGCAATTTGCCAGCCCGCACGTATTCCATTTTCTGAAGCATGAGAGACGGAGCCCAGGCAGATAAGAATCAGAAAGACAATGAATCTGGTTTTCATGAGAATAGCTTTTATCTAATAAATTCAAATATCGTATTCCTCTACCGATTCGGGTACTTACCGATCGGTTTTCCATTTGAATAATCTCCGGCATAGAGCAAAGCTCCCTTTTTATCGAAGCATTTTCCAAATCCATCTTTGTCGTTATTTTTCCAGTAGCCCTGGTATTTTTTGCAATCCGGGCAGTTTCGAATATCACCGCCGCCTGTTACATAAGTTCCCATTCCGTGGCGAACCCCATCCAAATAACTCCCCTCGTATTCATCCCCGTTGGTCCAGACCATCTTTCCTTTGCCATTGAATTGGTCGTTCTTCCATTCTCCATTGTAGGTGGTGCCGTCTGAGAAAATATATTTACCCATGCCGGTGCGCACTCCATTGACCCAATTTCCCTCATAGCGTTCTCCATCATCAAAGTAAGCGATGCCGTATCCATTGGGTTTTCCATTGCTCACGTCGCCTTTGAAATCGTAGCGGTTCCCTCGGGAATACATATCGGTAAGGTCATAGAGATTATTTTTTCTCCCGTCATTTTTTCCTTCCAGTCCTTTTAAGCGCTCTCGGCGCAGTTCTTCTTCTGTGGGTTTGCGCACTTCTTCCTGTTTTTTTGGTTTGGTAGTCGGTGGCGGAGTTACAGGTGTTGTTTTTGGAGTTTGTGTGCTTGCCAAATGGATACTGTCCTGAATGGCACTATCCCGAAAGGCTATATTTTCGAGTTCATGAATACAATTATTAATTCCCAGGTTAGCCATTGAATCTCCCGGTATCAGGGAACTGGCGGCTTCATACATGGACTTAGCTGCTGGAAAATCTGACAGAGCGTAAAGGCTATCTGCCGAGTGCATCAGTGAATCGTAGCGCAGTGAATCAGAATTTACCGGAGTGACAGCAAGTACTTCCGGCTCTTCTTTTTGCATTAGAATGAAAGCTGTTGCTGCTGCAATGAGCACGATAATAATCACAACGGCCATCATCGCAGTTTTTTTCTTTTTGGGTTCTTTTGGTAAAGATGCCCCGCTTCCCTGTTTCATGGTTGCAGCTTCCTTACCAGATTGTTTGATGTTTTTGGCAGATTCCAATTCCGAAAATGGAGTATCATCCATTCGTTGTGTACTTCTGCCACGTTTCAGAGGTTTGGATACGCTTTCACCTGATTTGGGTTCGGGAATTATCGGCCAGGCTCCTTCCCGCATAAATTCCTGTGCCCAGTTTCTTAAATCTTCGGCAGAGGGCCTTTCTTCGGGGAGATAGCGCAAACAGGCCTGCACTATTTTCTGGAATCGATTGGAATAGTTATCGGGCAGGCTGATTGGATCCGAGTCTCCTTTGACTACCACTCCTCCGGCGCCCATCCAGGGAACGTCGCCTACAGAAAGTTCATAAAGTAACACACCGAATGAAAAAATATCTCCGGCTGGTTGGGCTTCCTGTTTGCCGGTAAATCTTTCAGGTGGAGCATAGGCCACCGTCATGGCTTTTCCTGTTGTAGTGCTTTTTCTCAGGCTGCTCCGGAGTCGGGAACTGATCCCAAAATCTGTTAACAGATAATCGCCCCGGTTATCGATGAGAATATTGTCTGGTTTAATATCCTGATGAAGCACATCGTGGTCGTGAAGAAAATCCAATGCATCTGCCATTTGGAGCATCAGCTTGGCCATTTTCTCTTCCGACCACGGGCCGTTTCCCATCATATCGGTATAAACTGAACCTCCATCAATAAATGGCATCACCAGATATGGACTGTCATTGAATACATCAAAATGGCGGGCAGTCAATAAATTTCTATGGTTGAGATTGAGGACCACAGCATATTCACGTCTGAACTGCTTGAGCCCTAACTCGTCCATCCCTCTTTCAGGGGCATAAATTTTTATTGCAACGACTGTGTCTTCAGCCATTTGATCCTTGGCTTTCCAGACTTCCGAGAATCCACCAATACCGATTTTTTCAATCAGGAGATACCGGTTAGCAAACACATCATTGGGATTATAAACATTCATAGGTTCTTTATTCTATTAAGGTGCATTTAAGGGTACTATCGCCAATTGTAATTATGTCTTCTGGTTCGAGAATTATTCCGGTTTCATCTACTACTTTCCCATTCACCAACAATCCATTGGTTGAACAATACCATTTGGACACACCGTCTTTGTTCCGGTATTGTCCATCTTTAATTTTAAAGTGGTTGATTTCTTCCCGGTATTCCAGAGTTGCGTGGTAGTTGGAAATGTATTCCGTGAAATTTTCTGCAATACCAATATCATTGGTAAATGGATCTTCTTCATTAAACCAACCGATGGTCAGGGTTGGTTCATTTTTTCGCCCCAGCAAGTTGGAGATGAAATAGGAACGGCCAATTTCTTCGCCATTCATTATCACTAATTTCCATTGACTGTCGGGCAATACAGGAATAAGCTTTCGAGAACTCTCTGGTTTAAATCCAAGTGCGGAAAGTATTTCATCTGCAGATTGATACCGGTTTTCCGGTTTGGCTCGCAGGCAGGTGCCAATAATTTCTTTCCATTTAGGCTCAACTCCCGCAAGGTCCAGTGCACTGTGATCCCACTCTTCGTTTTTCTTCCGCTTTTCGTAGGCAGGCATATTATCCATGAACGACTCAAAGTCTCCAAACGGAAATTTCCCCTGGGTAAGCAGCTCATACATCAAGGCCCCGAAAGCAAAAAAGTCATTTCCCGGTCCCATTACCTTCATGGCAAGGCGTGGGTCGATTTGCTCGGGAGGAGAATAGGTTCCGGTGGCAAAAACTTCCTTGGCATGTCCCAAAAAGTTAGCCACGGTATGTCTTTTTTTAATGGAAGCAGAAATGCCAAAGTCAGATAGTTTGGGAGTCTTCTTCTCATCAAACAGAATGTTCTCTGGTTTCAAATCGCGGTGGATGATTCCTTGCGCATGCAGGTCTCTTAATCCGCATAGAATACCATAAGCCACTTTGTCAATGGTCTGCGGAGAATTTTGTTTGCCGATCAAGTCACGAACAGAGCCGCCGCTGCACAAATCCATAGCGAGAAAAGGATTTCCATTCGCCAGGGCATAATCGTAGCTCTTCACCAGGTATTGACTTTGCAATTCAGAACCATATTCGAACTCCTGTTTGAATCGCTTGGCATATTCGAGCCTCTCGTTTGGCATAAAGGTCCACATCTTGGTGATTTTCAGAGCATAGGAATGCTGCCCATCGTTGACCCGGTAAACGCTGCCAAATCCTCCCTCGCCCAGCAGCTTTTCAACCAGGTATCTTTTGGTGGAGGATTCAATCACCGACCCTTTTTCGATATAAATGACTTCCGGAGCCGACATTATTTTTCTTCTAACCTGACTTCCACAATTTTATTTCCGAGGATAATTTTCATCCCGCTTTCCACTTTTACTTTTCCATTGACCTGAATAAAAGTGGCACCATTGCTACTTTCATCATTCAGGAATAATTCGCCATTTTCCAAATGAAACAAGGCATGCTTATCGCTGGAAATCGCTTTATTGTTTTCATCAAGATTCTCCCGGTTTACCCGGGTTTCTCCATCTTTCAGTTCAAAAACCTTTTTAGAATCACCGTCGATTAACACAACCTGATACTCGGGTTCACCAAGATTGATATCACTAAGTTTTTGTGTGCCGGGTGCAGGTGACTTTACTTTTACCGCTCCAAATCCACAATTCGGACAAGGTTGTAGTGCGGAAGGGGGCTCCTGCAGCGGGTAGTACTGGCAGCTGCTGCAGGTGAAATACGTATGTTTCTTTTCTTCTGATTTCCTTTCGCCTGGCTTATTGCGGTCTCCGTTCCAGGGCTCTGAATCGACGGGTTTCCCTTTGATTGTGGGAATGCCGGATGCTGGAGGTTGGTTCATGTCTAATTTTACGGTGGGTGTACCTTCTCCCTCTTGTTTAATTTGTACCGTTTTATTGCCTTCGGCATCTGTTTCCTTCGCAGGTGCTTCGGCGACTGGTTCGGACAATTTTTTCTCCAGTTCCGTTCCGCATTTTATACAGGAAGTTACCTGATCATCATTCATGTATCCGCATTCCTTGCATCTCATATTCGCTTTTATTTACTGGTGTCTATGTGATTGATTGGGTTCAAAATAGGTCGGCTGGGGCCCGTTTTTGTGGTATCTGGTTTCGTAATTGGGGGAGTAACAGGTGAGCTGGTACTTGTGTCTGGCTTCACTACGGGATTCACTGGATTCCTTTCTGTATTTTGGACTGGTGTGGTGGAAACTGGTGCCTCAGGACGAGTCGTTTCTGATCCATTGTTTCTTGCCGGAGCATCCGATTGAGATTCAATGTCCGACCCTGAGCTTCGGTCGGAATTCAAATCGCTACCTTCTATTGCCGTAAAGATAAAAGCACGTTCGTCACTTCCTTTTTCGTCGTTCGTATGGAAGAGAACAAATAAGGTGTCTTCCAGATGAATGGGACTTTTTAACACAACAGTGGTACCTTCTATTTCATAATTTCCATTTTTCCAGCGGATTCCGGATATATCAGTAATGGAGTGGCTCCAATGATTCATCTCCAAATTGAAATCTTTACTCGGGAAGATTTCAAGTTGTTGCGCACCGGGTGCGGACAAAGGTTTGGGTGAATCTGATTTTGGGCCTGCCAGGTAGTAGAGCAGCACCGCAACTATGACAAGCAAAACTCCGATAATGGCGTAATTGGTTTTTACCTTTTTTCGCAGTTTCCCGGTAGGAGTGGGGGTGCTTCGGGAAGTGGGAATGCCGCCCACAGGGGCTTTTTCTCCCTCTTTGACTTCCATGAGCAGGCACGTAATATTGTCATGTCCTCCTGCTTCGTTTGCGGCGTCGACCAACTTTCTGCAGGCTTGTTCTACGTCTTCGCTGTTTTCCAGATAGGACTGTATCTCCGCATCGCTCAACATTCCATTCAATCCATCGCTGCAAACGAGGACACGACTGTCCTGATACAGTTTTCTGCTTTTGACATCCGGATGAGGGGTGCTCTTTGGATCTCCGAGGCTTTGATTGATGATATTGCTATTGGGATGCGTGCGGGCTTCTTCGGGGGTCATGTCTCCCTTTTTTACCAGATCCCAAACAAGCGAGTGATCTTCTGAAAATGGTTCCAACTCCTGTCCGGGATCGAAAAGGTAACAGCGACTGTCTCCGCTCCAGGCGGTATGTAACATATCATCGATAATCCACGAAATCACCAGAGTGGTTCCCATTCCGGCTGTTTCAAGATTTTCTTCCTGGTGTTTTACAATTTTCTGGTGTGCATCCAGAATGCACTTCTTGAGAAAATTTTCTCGCTCTTTTTGGCTTTGGGGAATGTCCTTAAGAGACACAAAGGATTCTCTTACACTTTGTTGCGCAATGTCGGAAGCCACTTCACCGGCATTGGTTCCGCCCATGCCATCGGCAACAACCAACAAGGCTCCTTTTTTAGATAAGGATCTCGGTTCATCTTTGGAAAAACTCCAGATGTTTTCCGATAAATCAGAACAAACAGTAAAGTTGTCTTCGTTGTGGTCGCGAACGCTTCCCACATTCGTATTGCCAAAAAGCGTAAATTTTAGTGCCATTACTTTTTGTTACCTTTTCCTTTTTTCTTTTGATGATCAATTTGATCTACTTTGACCAAATTGACTTTCACTTCATTATTTATCGTCTCCGCAAAACCGAGAAATTCCAGTTTTGCACTCCCCACTTCGGTGATTTCTTCAAAAATCAGTGCAAACTGAACATGACTCCCAAGGGTGTTCCCTTTTATATGAATGCTGCCATTGGGTTCTGTAATAAGGTCGGTATACAGAAAATTCAATTTGTACTGAGATGTATCTGAAGGTACCTCATCCTTACATTCGATTGTTATCAGTATGGTTTTACTTTTAAAACCCTCGGATGTCCCGGTGTCTTGCATGCCACTCAGGCTATCTTCCATCGTTGCCAAAACACGCTCTGGATTTGCAGTTAATGCTTCGGGGTTGATTTTGGTAAATACAGGGGCATCAATATGACGGAAATAGCTGGAGCTGGGAACACCAACATAACCTGCACCGTAGGTCGAGGCTACCGTGTCGCGCTGATAGGCATAATAAGTTACCGGACTCATGTATAATTGTTCATTCCACAAGAGTGCAACCCCATAGCGAAATCCAAAATACTCCTGATTATTTTGTCCGTACAGTTCTCCATCCGGCCCCTTCAAAGCGTACTCCTGTCTGACAATATAAACGATGTCCTGAAGCGAGGATACCAGAGGATTGCATTCGTTATTAATTCGCAAGATTTGTCCCTCCCCGGCGGAAAACAGGAAGAGGAATAGAAACAGCAGTCCTAGTTTTGTCTTTATCATCCTAGAAATTTCCGAGTGGCGTCACGATTTGAATATTGGCATCTACCATGGTTTGTGTTTTTCCACCACTTTGCGTGACCGTAATTTCGGGTTTTCGCCATTTTCCGGTTACAATACCAACGCATTGAATTTTTCCATCTCTTACCACGAATACCGGCCCCCCGGAGTTTCCACCGTCGAACCCGGCTTCCGAAGTTTGAATGGTTTGGTTATGCAAACCACTCAATGCAACATTTGCAGTAGAATAATAGGGTTCGAGATTGCCATCTTTGCGGTAAGACATACCGTAGGAATATCCCAGGACAATAAGGCGATCACCGGATTTGAGGTTTTTCGATAAACCTTTATCGAAGGGTAAACCTCCTTCGATATTGACTGGAAGGTAGGCCCAGTCTGCTCCTGAAAAATAGTCCGGAACACGCACTGACCCTGAAATACCCTGAAGGGTATGCTGATATTTTTCATCTTTTGTGAAGTCTGCAGTCATTTGTTTATTGGTAAAATCAAAACGAATGCTTCGGTCATAAGACATGGCGGTATAATGCAAAGTGACTCTTCCTCCGCTGTTCTCAATGAAATTAGCCATTTCATCATCTGTAAGAGGAGCATCGATGCAATGACGGGCAGTTACAAAATTTCCATCGTTTGTTAAGAAACCGGTACACATGCATTGGCTTCCCAAATCATAGGATTCTGACTCTCCCTGGTATTCGACCGTCATTTTATTTAAAAAGAGAGCAAGAACATATCCTTTCAGGGGTTCGATTAATTCGGCGCCCGACTTGTTTGCCTCCATTACCTCGGCGTTCTTTTTTCTTAACTCACTGATTTCGGTAACCAAACCCCGGTTTGCACGCATCAATCGATCTTGTTCTGCTTTGAGTTTCTCATCCGATTCTTTCATCAAAGAAGATAAAGCCTGATTTTTAGCATTCAGGGCCGCCATCGAATCGGCTTGCTGGTTGGTCAGAACCGTGAGTACTTCTGTTTGTTTATTCAGATTGACAAGGGCCCATGAGCCTCCCGCAATGGCGATTAAAAACAAACATAGGATTGTAACAGCAGCAGTTTTATAGGGCTTGATTGCCTGTTGCATCACCAGGTTCATCTTATTGGTAAATCCAATTTTGGCAGTACCTGTTTTGGTTGTATTAAATCGCAGTTTTGGTCCTTCGGCAGAAAGTTGAATTTCATCTCCGTTATTCAAAAAATATTTGTCCGTAATCGGACGGCCATTGACCAATGTTGGATTGGACGTCGAAAGATTCAATACGCTGATTTCCGCTCCTTTCCGCTCAATGGCGCAGTGTCTGCGACTCACAGTTGGGGTATCATCTCCAAATTGAACGCCGCACTTTGAACTTCGTCCGAGTTCAATATATGGAATCACGATGGTCTCGTAACTGCCCTGAGCATGTTTGGAGGATTGAGAAAGATATTCAAGGGTATAGGTAGGTAAGTTCGCTCCGCCTAAAATCTTCATACCCGCAGTAAGGGATTGGGTTGCTCTATTAGCCATTTTTCTTTGGTTTTTTCGAAGACCAAATTATGATTAATATCAGGGGGCTTTGTACCTAATATCACGTATTTTTCCAGATATACTGGTATTTTCAATACATGACGCGCATTTCGAAGCCCATTTTTTCCAAGTCTTCCAACCGGGGTTTGGGCAGCATCCATAATCCGCCAACCTGAATCATGCTGTCTTGCATGTGCCTGTATTCCTGGTTGTCGCTGGAAACAGCAATGACCTTTTCTCCGTCCCAGTATGCCTGTCTAACTGAGCTGGCCAGCTCCTGAAGGCGATCGTGCGGATAAATTCCGGTACAAACCAATTTCCCACCGCTGTAATACATCAATTGCCAATGCAGTTCAGCAACGTTACATAATACATAGGTGTAATCTTTCTCAATTAATAAATGCGCAGCATCATTCCGGATGATTTTTTCTTCGGCTTCCCTTTTATAATAATCAGTTTGGGTTAATTGCCAGGCTCCGGCATAAATAGCCAGAGCCATTGGAATCCAAATTATACGGAGAAGGCGGGTATAGCGGAAATTTTTCCATTGCCAGGCGCACCACATAAAAAGGAATAAAGGAAAAGGAAGCAGGTATCGCGGACTGAAGAACATGGGAGAAATGAGCATCACTCCTAATGGGATTGCAGTTGCCAGAGTCAATGCCCAAAATTCAACAGAGCGTAAATTCTCCCGGAATTGAAGAAGAGAGAAAGCTAAACTTACCAGAAAAGCGTATTTCACAACTTCCCATGCGATAAAGGTCCAGTTAAATATCGGGTAGAAGTCGCCAAGAAAATAATTCCCTTCAAACATGTGGCGAAGGCGTTCGCGCATGGAAATTAAATTATGCCATAGCAAATCGATATCTACCACATGAGGATTCCAGTAATCGGGATTTTGCAAGGAAATTTGATGCAAGGCAATATGACTCAGTATTCCTGAAACCAGCATACTTGCTCCAAGGGTCCATTTTTTTCGCATGGGCCAAAGAAGCCCAAAAACCAAAACAACACTGGATGGAAACCAAAGTTTCATCGAATGAAATATCACGGCAAGACCAATACCTTGAATCAACCCTTGCGATACTGCAGGTATACGTCGATGAATGCTCGCGAAATAGAAAAGCCAGGAACTAAGCATCAAGGCAGTAAGATAACCACCTCGTGCTTTTAAACTCCAGTAAAACCAGACAGGGTGAAGTACAAAGAGCAACACAACCACGAAAGCCCATTGCCGGCCTAATTTTTCTTTCAAAAAGAGAAAAGCACCAGTGAGAGCGAGGAGCCAGATAAGCATCATCCCTAATTTCACAGCCAAATCATTGTAGCCCAATAGCAGATGAAAAACGCTGATACTACTTACTTCGATCAGAGTGAATCCATACTGTTGTCCCCAGAAATACCAGGGGATTTCGCCCAATTCAATCTGGTGAATACTCATAAGTCCCATCAAGGCCTCATCTCCATCCAAAATCATTCTGTCAGGATAGAGGAGGGGTATGCGACTAATTATTGCAAGTAAGAGCAAACAGAATAGCAGAAACCCTGTTTTACTCTTTAAGGAAATATCCTTCATTGTTTCAAATAAAATAAAGGAGAATGGATTATGCGAACTATATTAAGTCTCACGTGTTTTTTAATTTTGTGCGGAGCCTGGACTGTTAACTCATCTTGTCAGAGCGGCTTTAGTGAGGAAGCCAAAGGCGATAGTACAAAAACACCTACTACTATGTTGTCTAAAGATTCGTTGCCAAAAACAGATTCGGCCTGGAAGGAAATTCTTAGTCCGGAAGAATACCGGGTTCTGAGAGAAAGAGGTACGGAACGACCCCATACCGGTCAATACGATCAGTACTGGGAACCGGGAACCTACGTGTGCAAAGCCTGCGGAGCCGAATTATTCACTTCGGATACAAAATTTGATGCGCATTGTGGTTGGCCGTCTTTCTATAAGGCAGCGGAAAAGAAAAATATTATTGAGAAAACAGACCTGAGCCATGGAATGGTTCGAACAGAAGTGCTTTGTGCGAATTGTGGAAGTCACCTGGGGCATGTATTCAATGATGGTCCGGAGCCTACAGGTCTGCGTTACTGTATAAATTCTGTTTCCCTCGGTTTCAAAAAGAAAGACTGAGCATTTTATCTATTTTTGCCGGAATGATTAACGGCAAAAAACTGGTGGTCGTGTTGCCTGCCTACAATGCGGCACAAACTCTGGAGAAAACGTATCGTGAAATCCCCATGGATTTGGTGGATGAAGTAGTATTGGTAGATGATGCCAGTAAAGATGATACGGTAGCCAAAGGGAAGGAATTGGGGATTGAGCATATCATTCGCCATGAGAAGAACCGTGGCTATGGAGGAAATCAGAAAAGTTGCTACAAAAAGGCGCTTGAATTAGGAGCCGATATCGTGGTGATGCTGCATCCGGACTACCAGTACACCCCGATGTTGATTGCTTCAATGGCAGGAATCATTGCCAATGAGGTGTACCCCGTAGTGTATGCAAGCCGTATTTTGGGCAAAGGCGCACTCAAAGGTGGAATGCCTATGTACAAATACATCTTCAATCGCTGCCTGACTCTGTTCCAAAATATTCTGATCAATCAAAAATTGTCTGAATACCATACCGGATACCGTGCATTCAGCAAGGAAGTATTTGAAAAAATCGATATTGAAGCCAACAGCGACGATTTTGTTTTTGACAACCAGATGACAGCTCAGGTATTTATGGCCGGCTTTGAAATCGCAGAGGTGACCTGCCCGACAAAATACTTCGACGAAGCTTCATCCATCAACTTTAAAAGGTCTGTTACCTATGGCTTGGGAGTATTGCTTACTTCAGTGCAATACAGACTGCAGAAACTGGGGCTTGGATCGTATGCCTACCTGCAAATGAAAAAATAAACTGGTAGTTTTTCTATTTGAGAAAATCTTTTCAAAATCGACTCAAAATTGAATAATTGATAACCAGGAGAATTGAGGGTTAATTTAACATAAAATATTTTTTACCTGTTTATAACCAGTACGTTACAATAATTGTCTATACAATTTCCTGAAAATCTAATGTTTCCGTTACATTGGCATAAAGATTGGAGCTTAAAAAGCAGGGATTAGTAATTTTTGGTTCATAGGTTCATTGCCCGCTCCGTTTTCCCTGGAGCGGGTTTTTTTGTGCCCATAAATGAAGGATCCAAAGGGGTTTCAATAGAGGCCGCATGTTGACTGAATCGCCAATATGCAAAGAAGAGAATCAAAGGGAAGATAGACTGAGGGATCAATTCATCTTTGTCGAATAGCGAGACGCCAAACAACCTTCATGAATTGAGTAACGATTCGGTGTTTCGCCGATTTGAAAACCTTTGGGATTACCTGGAATTGATTTCTTTTAGACGAGCCCTAAAACAAAGCCCCCTCAGGAATATTCCCAAGGAGGCCTTCGTAAAAATTTTCAGTTTTACTTATTTCCCTTCAAAAGCTTTATTGATAGAATAAAGCAGAAAGGAACGGTGTGCTCTTGTTTCGGCATTACCCTGCAACTGATTGGCGCGCAAGTTTTTCTGGATGCTTGTTAAAGTAGCGTAAGCAGCTGCTTGTGCACTTGGATTATGATAGGATTCTTTTTCCAGACCGGCAATGAAGATAAGGAATTCCACGTATTGCATTTGCAGGTTCGCCCGGAAGGTATTCACACTGGCTTTTAAGTCGGCCGCAAAAATGGCGGTTTCCAAATCGCTCATAATATCCATCGGAGAATAGGTATTACCGTATAATTCTGAGTTGCTTACCCGGTCCAGGGTATTGGGATGAAGAATATGTACCAATACACTTTGTTGCATGCGCAGGGCGCGTTCATAGATTTTTGGATCTTCCGTGTTCACGAAGAAGTTAAATCCCCTGCGCTGGCGTTGCAGAGTATTGTACAATCCTTCGGAAGCTTTGAACGCATCGGGAGCAAATAGGGTTTCGCTCAGGTATTTCATTGCCTTCTTTTGGTAGTCTTCGGGAACCGGAGTATACGGTGTTTTCGCATTGGGTTGTCCCACTACACTTCGTTCCACATAGACTCCGCCAATATAGCGGCTCATAACAGATGTGGCATTTCCAATTTCTCCTGTTACAGTGAGGTAGGCAGAAAGAAGCTCATTGAAACCTTCACCTTCTTTGCTATATTTTGCTTTCAATTTAGGGATGGAAGCATTCAGCATATTGATTCGGTCATAGGAATACTGCACGGCGTCACCGGAAATGTCGAATATCATCACACGAGGATCGATTCCTTTTCCAGGTGAACGCATGTCATCGGCATCGTTTCCAAACATCAGTGCATGTTCGGTGCTGCGCGCTAAAATTTTATTTAAACGGGCATCTTCCTGGTTCGGTTCACTCAAAGCCGGTGAATAAGCATACTCTATGGCCCAAAGATCATACGGTCCGGGCTGGCTGGTATAATAATCACCTTGTTGGGCATGGTTCGGATTGATATTTACTGCCGGATAATCCATTACTGATCCAATCAGGCCTAATTCTTCCGTTTTCTTCGCATTATGAATGTCATCAGGCATCCAAAGATTTGATGCTTTCATGTTGTGCATCAGGCCCATTGTATGTCCCATCTCGTGCAGGATGAGGTAGTGAATGGCCGACTTGATAAACCTGTCTTTTTCTTTGTCGTCTGCATCAATGGCATTAAGCTGAGCCATTCCCAACATGGTATTGTGCTGAATTAATTCACCAGCCATGCATTGGTGTGGGTTGGCAATCTGCGGGAACTGAACAGGTTCGAACGATTCCGTAGTGAATGCCATACCGGCTGTTGTAAATACATCAAATTGACGCAAGCGATTGGTAAGGAATACAAATTCCAACATGATATCTGCACCCAGAATTTCACCCGTTCTCGGATTCACGAAACTAGGTCCATAGCCACCAAAGGGAGGAGTTGGAGATGAAGTCCAACGCAATACATTGTAACGAATATCTCCGGCATCCCAATCGGCGGTGTCGGGTTGTATTTTAACTTCAATGGCATTGGTAAAGCCTGCTTTGAGGAATGCTTTATTCCAGGTCAATGCCGCATCCCGGATGGTTTCACGGTATTCTATTGGTGTGGTGTTTTCAATCCACCAGGTGATGGGTTTCACCGGATCGGATAAAGCTGCCGTTGGGTCCTTCTTTACCAGGTTCCAACGGTGAATTACATCTTTGTATGGGGTGGCAGAATACGAAGTCATGTCGTCTACCTGCTCACTGAAGAAACCTACCCGTGGATCGTCTTTTCGTGGGATAAATCCATTCTCTTCCGGCATGGCCAGGAAGCTGTGCTGATATACGATGCTTACCGATCTTGGGTCGGTTACTTCATTACCGCCACTAACAAATGCATTGGGGTTATCGTACACATATTCAACCACCACATCGGTGTTTTGATTGTAGCCGCGGATACTCCGATAGCGTGTTTTTTTCGGGTTCAATCCACCCAAAGCAAACCGGAATCCCGCTCCGGGAATTGGAAGCATTGGTGGTTTTACCCGGCTTAATTGCTCTGACAGGAAAATTTTATCGGCACTGATCAGATACAATGAATCACGGTCGGAGGCAACAATGGCTTCATCTATCAAAATAGATGAAGAAATATTGGCATTGCGTGATTTGTAAAGCGCAGAAGTGCTATCGAAATAGAAGGACTTGTTTTCTTTTACAAACTCGATTTTGTCATAATTCTTCCGAATTTTAAATACCTCATTGTCGCGGTAGCTTCCCCGGAAGTGTCCGGCCTGAATGACCCCATTTTCAGTATAGGCAAAATAAATAAATTCATGATCCAATTGATTTTTATTGATTACCATGTAGCTGCTGCCAGTTGCAGTATCCTGATACATCGTAAATAAACCGTCGATCTTTGTCCACCCCTTCGTTTTTGAAGCAATGGTGGGTTTTCCTTTTTTTGTAGTAGTTGTGGGTGCTTTTTTGGTATTCTGCTTTGGCTGCTTGCAGGCAGTTCCGAACAGCATCAATAAACCTAAGCCCAGTGCTATTTTTTTCATAGTGCGAATTTGATCACCGAATTAAGCCCGGAAATTACTTTAATCTGAAGAAGATTCTATAAAAGCATCAATCTTGCTGATAAAAAGCACGATTAATCCTATTCCATATCATGTGCTTTCTTATTTTTGGTGCTATGAAAAAGTTATTTCTTTTTGCATTGCCTCTGGTATTAAGCATCACAAGTATGGCACAAAAACCAATGGAGCCGGCCGACCTTTTTCGCATGCAGCGAATTGGCAGTCAGGCATGCTCTCCGAATGGAGAAATGCTGGTATTTCTCGTAACAACCTATAATGTCGAAGAAAATAAGGGCACTCGTCGAGCGGAAATGATTAACCTCCTTACAGGAGAACAATCCACTCTGATTCCGGAAGAATACAATCCTTCTGAACTTAGTTTTACACCCGACGGAACTAAGCTTGGTTTCATCTCATCTAAAAGCGGATCTGCGCAATTGTGGGAATACAGTTTCGCTGATAAAACATTTGGAAATATTACCGATATAGATGGAGGCATCCATCTTTTTCGCTACGACCCTTCCGGTAAAAATTTGCTGGTGGGACGCCGGGTGAAAATGGACCAGAAAGCAAATGAAAAATATTCTCAATTTCCTAAAACAGAGGCGCGTGTGATTGATGGATTAATGTACCGTCATTGGAATCAGTGGAGTGATTACAGCTATAATCATCTTTTTGTGATGGCTTATGCCCGCGACGATGCGTCAACGAACATGAAAGATATCCTCGAAGGAGAAAAGTACCATAGTCCAACCATGCCGTTTGGCGGAGCAGAAGAGGTATGTTTCTCTCCGGATGGAAAGAAAATTTACTATACCTGTAAAAAACTGTGGGGGACACAAGCGGCGCTTTCCACCAATACAGATATCTACGAATACACCATTGAATCAGGAAAAACCCGCGACCTCACTACAGAAAACAAGGGGTACGATAAAGCTCCTTCATTTTCTCCGGATGGAAGCAAAATGGCCTGGTTGAGTATGGAGCGTGCGGGCTATGAGTCGGATAAAAACCGAATTATGGTGATGGATATGAAAAAGGGCAAGACTCAGGATATCACCGAAAATTTCAAATATTCGGCAGATGGAATCACTTGGTCGGCAGATGGTTCTGAAATCTATTTCTTCTCCACCATTGAAGCCACCGAACAAATCTGTGCCTATAATTTTAAGACAGGAGCAATTCGCCAAATGACACAAGGAGTGCATAATTATACTTCGATTATTGTTCCGCGTGCCAAATCACCGTACCTCATTGCCGGAAAGATGAGCATGTCTCAGCCTGTAGCTTTGTATAAGGTTGACATGGAAGGAAAAGATACCCCTTTGGAAAGCATCAATGAAAAATTGCTTTCCGGTATTAAAATGGGAAAAGTGGAGAAGCGGATGATAAAAACCACCGACGACCGGGAAATGCTTACCTGGGTAATCTATCCCCCAAACTTTAATCCCAATAAAAAATACCCAACACTCCTTTACTGCCAGGGCGGACCACAAAGCCCGGTTTCTCAATTCTTCAGCTACCGCTGGAATTTTCAGATGATGGCCTCACAGGGATATATAGTAGTAGCTCCAAACCGCCGAGGACTTCCCGGTTTTGGTCAGGAGTGGAACGATGAAATCGGCCACGATTATGGTGGTCAACCCATGAAAGATCTTTTGAGTGCCATCGATGAAATGGCGAAAGAGCCCTTTGTAGATCAGGACAAACTGGGTGCAGTAGGTGCCAGTTTTGGAGGATATTCCGTGTATTGGCTGGCTGGAAATCACAACAAACGTTTCAAGGTATTTATCAGTCATTGCGGAATGTTTAATATGGAATCCTGGTATGGAAGCACCGAAGAATTGTTCTTCGCGAATTACGATAACGGACCATACTGGCAAGAGGCGAATAAAGAAAACTATAAGAAAAACTCACCGCATCAATATGTGGATAAATGGGATACCCCGATTTTGATCATCCATAACGAATTGGATTTCCGTGTACCCATGTCGGAAGGAATGCAGGCCTTTACGGCTGCTCAGGAAAAGATGATACCGAGTAAATTCCTCTATTTCCCGGATGAGGGACATTGGGTAAACAAACCACAAAATGCCTTGCTTTGGCAAACGGTATTCTTTGAATGGCTGGAACAATGGCTCAAATAATCCATTTAAAAATTGAACCCCGGAACCTTGGCTTTGGGGTTTTTTTATTACTTGTAATTTTTTTTCTGTCCTCACCCTGCATTAGATTGATAATCTGAAAGAATAATTAAATTTGGTTATTGCAATCAGCATATTATCCCCGGCTTCTAAACGCCTTGCGTTTTCTCATCCTGTTGACAGTCTCAACAGGCTTGGATGCTTGCCATAAATCAAGCCATCAACTAACTACCCAAAGTCCTATTCGTTTTTATACGGAACTGGGTTCATTTAACGTGCAAAGCAGCCGAACGTTCAATAATGGAGAAATTGTACTGGTTGGGAGTTCCGGCTCCGCTGCTGCTATACTGGTCCTGGATGCAGAAGGCAATTCTTTATGGAGTCATCTGCTGGAATCGAATGGAGAAAGTGTTTACCGCGACGTGATTCAACACCCCAATGGAAGTTACATTGTAGTGGGAAGCACCAATTCAAGTGATCTTGCTAATTCGGGTGCTGGACAGGATGGCATTTTGGTCGCCTACCAAAATGGAAGTTCAAATCCTAAAATTAACCGGCTTTTATCCAAATATGATGTCGATCTGATGTCACTCACTCTCCTGTCGGATGGAGATATAATTGTGGTAGGAAAATTACATCAGTCTTCATACAGGTCCATGATTTTGCGAATCAATAGCAATTTGGATAAGATATGGGAAAGTGATTTTTCCGTTGGGCCCTGGCATAGTTATGCTCTGGAGGCCTTGGAATCCACTCCCGGTGAATGTATCATTTTGGGCTACCGGAGTTTTTCCGATACGGAGGTCAATAAATTTTCCACCTATTTCATGCGCCTCAATGCGAAGACCGGAACGAATCTGGGCACCAAATCCTATTTAGATCATACCCGGGAGTATTTATTATCCACTGTGATCCGTGATCGTATTCGAATGGCCAAAACGAAGGATGGAATTTGTTGGGCAACCACTGAAGAACAGCCGGGTTTAATAATTACGACCCATTGGGTTCGGACAAACATGCTGGGTGAGGTAATGGCAGAAAAGAGAATTACAGGATTGGGAGATGCTACTACAGAATGGATGCACCCTTTGCAAGATGGCAGTTATCTCATACTTGGAGCAAGTGACGATAAAAATATCACGACCTCGAATATCGGATTTCGATTTGCCAAATACATGATGATGAATGTAGATCAGGATGGTAATGAATTGTGGAGCAGCTATCTGGGCGATGAGAAGCAACTCCAATTTGCACTAGGAGCCAATGAATCCTATAGTTCATTGAACATTGTTGGGATGATGCAGCAAATCTCAAGTGGTTTTCGCCATCCCTGTTTTTTTCAGGTAGATCATAAAGGTAAAATATTGGATGAAAGGCCACATTAACTTTTTTTCCAGGACTGCATGGGTACTCGGCTTAAGCTTTCTGTTAACAGTGCTGAGTGCCTGTCAAAAAAGTGTGAACGAAGAATACGGAAAACATCCCTATTTCTTTAAAAGATTTGGGTCACAAAATGAAGAGGCTGCCGTTTTTATCAATGATTGTATTGGAAATAAAATATATGTTTCAGCCTATGTAGCTACCAATACAGATGAATTTATAGATACCTATCAATATTCAGAATATGGGATTGTTTTGCAGAACGGTAGAGAAGTATCCAGCTATGGAGTGGCAACCGGATATCGTTTTGAAGATGGATCCTATGCGGTGGGCAAGCTTTATATAAATGATCTCGCGAAATACAATGCCGATGGAAGCCTGGTAGGTCGGTATCAAAATTCAGGGAATATGGATTATTTCCACGGTACTCCCATTGTATTATCTAATAAGCACGTGGCCTTCGGACTGGCGAATGGATTTGGAGCCTATTCCTCGCATAATTATATCTATGAGCTGGATGAAACGATGAAGTTTTATACGGTTCACGAAGTCCTTGAGTCCAATGCACTGGGCCATGTTATTCGTATGGAAATAGACCGCATAGAAGGCAACGATTATTATTGCAGTGGTTCTATGATCCCTTCTCCATGGCAATTTTCTGATAAACACAGGACGTTTGTAGCGCGGTTTAACTTCAGTAATCCGGCGAACAATTTTGTAAAAATTGTATCCCCCTCTGATATTAACTTGGATGATAATATGGTGGCCAAAGCCAATTTGTCTGACGGAGGTTTGGTACAATTAATTTCGCCGGGTTTCTTCCTGATTGGTCCCCGAGCGGATCTGGGTGGTAAATTTTTTGAATTGGTGCGCTGGGATAAAGAACGAAACCTGATTTGGAGGAATAAATTCGGCCTGGGATTCAACATTACTACCCCAACCCGAATTACCATCAATGAAAAGGGCGAATTATTGGTAGTAGGTCAAGTAAAAAATGGCGCCACTGATCCGGCCTTCCCGTTTATCATGAAAATCGATGCCAGTGGCAATGAGATATTTCATCGGGTCTATCCTGAAATATTTGATGGTGGAATAAATTATGGCTATGAAGCAAGTAATGGCGATTTTTATTTTGCCGGAGTTATTCAATTGTTTGGGGAAAATGTGCTTGCCCACGACGGATTTATTCTGAAAACAGATGCCAAAGGAAATTTTAAATAGAATATGAAAGATTCGGGCATGTCCGTCCAATTCCTACGCATATCTACGGAATTGCTTGATTCTGTGCGGGAAAGGTGTAATTTTGATAGGTACTCATGCCAAACCTAAAACCAATATTTCAATTAAAGCCGGCTCTTCTCATGTGCTTGCTGCTAATTGTAAGCTCTTGCAAAAAGGACAACAGCTCTTCGGGGTCTAACAGTCCTATTCACTACTTTACAGAGTTTGGTTCATTTAATGTCGAGCGGGTGCGCGTGTTTTCAAATGGCACCACTGTAATGGTTGGAGAAGCCCATGAAGGTGCCGTTATTTTGGCTTTGGATTATGGTGGAAAATACCTTTGGCACCATATGGTTCATGGAGAAGGAAGTAGCATTTATCTGGATGTAGCCTTACTCAATAATGGCAATTATATGGCAATTGGTTACACCAATGCCCGTGATTTAGGCGCTAACGGTTTGGGCAACAATCCAATGATCAACAGCTATTCCCCAACAGGTTCTCCGGATATTAAGGTGATGCAAACCAGTTACGAAGTAGAATTTACTGCGCTTTGTCAGCTTTCGAACGGCTCTGTCATGGTCGTAGGCAATACAAGAAAGGATCATTATAGGAGCCTGCTGGTTAATTTTGATGCTGACAGAAATATTAATTGGTCCAATGAATTTACAATTGGCCCATGGCATAGTAAATGCCTTGAAGTCCTTGAGTTGCAAGATGGAAGTTGCGCTGTTTTGGGATACCGAAGTTATTCCAGTCTTGCCACTGAGGTGTCCAAATATTCAACCTATTATTTAAAGGTTCAATCAGGTAACGGGAGTTTGTTAAAAATTGTGAGCTATCTGGATCACAAAAGAGAAGCACTCTTAAGTACATATCTTCCCGAGCGAATCAGAGCTTTAGCAACTTCAGATGGATTATGCTGGGCAACAACGGAAGAAGAAGACAATATGAAAGTGGGAATTCATTGGATGCATGTAACAGACCAGGGCGATGTGATTGATCAAAGCAGAATTTATGGGTTGAATAATTCGACAGTGGAAGGGCTTCAGAAACTATCGGAGGGGCATTATTTAATCGTAGGTGGTACCACGGATGGAGATGCAGGTTCCATTTCCAATGCTTTCCGTTCTCAGAAATACATGCTGTGGGAAACTGATCTTGCCGGCAATGAATTGAACCATTTTTACTTGGGAGATGATATTCAAATCCAAACTGCTTTGGGGGTTGTTAAAAACCTGAAGGGTTTAAATGTTTTTGGCATGCAAGAACAAAATGTAAGTGGGTTGAGGCATCCTTGCTATTTTGGTATTGATACTATAGGCCGGTTTGTTTTACCATAAGTAGATTAGATGAAACAGCACATGCTCAAATCTGCCAGTTTATTGATACTTATTGTATCCCTTTTGTCGTGCAAGAGGAATATTTCTGAAGCGAACGATCAGCATAAGTATTTTTTTAAACGCTTTGGCAGTAACAATAACGAAGGCTTTCAATTTATCCATTCTGGGACCACAGGAAAAATCAGTGTGGCCGGGTTTCTAAATACAGACACCATGTCTAATTGCTTATTGGCCGAATTCGATCAATACGGACAACAACGGACTAGTAATTTTATGTCGCTTGGACTCACTAGTATTACTAGAGGGTCCAGGTTTATGGATGGATCATTCGTGGTTTCAGACTTTACTCAGGATTGGATTGCTGAATATGATGCTGCGGGAACCTTCATCCGCGAACATAGATATTTGGCGGGTGGCAACAATTATTTTATTCATGGTAAGCCAAGCAAGCTAAACAACGGAGAAATTGGCTTGGGCATGACGAACGGATTTGGAGCCGGAAAATCCACCAATCAACTTCTCCTTTTGGATGATAATTTGGATTTGAAGTCCTTTTATGCGTTAACAGAACAGGACGTGAATGGTCATCTTTGTCAGCTGGAATTAGACAGAATGGATGGAGACTACATTTATTACAGCGGAACAATTTTGCCGAATCCGTGGACGTTCTCCAATCCTTGCAGAGCATTTGTTGCCCGTTTAAATCTGTTAGACCCTGCTTCCAATTTTATTCATCTACTTGCGCCAATAGATACCTTTGGAGATGACTTTCAAATCGATAAGGTGAATTTAAAGGACGATGGAATTGTGCAGGTGCTTTCAAAAGGATTTTGGATTTTTAGCAAAACTAAGGACGATGGAGGTCGCTACTTTCAAGTGGTGAATTGGGACAAGGACAGGAATTTAAGGTGGAGAAAGACTATGGACCTTGGCTATGAAATCCATAGCCCTTATTCAGCAAGCGTCAACGCAAAGGGTGAACTATTAGTCGTTGGTAGTTTGAAGAATGGCAAATCAGACCCCAGCGTCCCTTTTGTAGTCAAACTTGATCCGGATGGAAACATCCTATGGAAGAAGGTATATTTGGAAATTTTTGATGGAATATTCACTGATGTTCACGAAACCAATCAGGGAGATTTAGTTTTTTCAGGTATCATAGAAATTTTCGGAAAAAAGTTGGAAGGCTCAGATGGCTTGATCCTAAAAACAGATGCACATGGCAACTACTAGTCTTTTGTTTTGAACAGCATTAAAAAGAAAGGTGATTTGCACGAAACCGGTAATTCAACTATCTTCACTATTGGGCTTATTCCATGAACGTACAGCAAGCCATTGATTATGCACTGGACCAACTTGATAAAAAGTCGGATCCGCGAATGTTTTACCATAACCCGGCCCATACACGCGGGGTGATGAGGGATGCTGTAGAATTGGCTCGGCAGTGCGGTGCAGAAAATTATCTGGATTTCATACGGGTAGCAGCCGCCTACCACGACTTGGGATTTATTAAAACGAATGTGGACCATGAAAGGGCCAGTTGTGATCTTGCAGCTGAAACTTTACCCCGATTTGGTTTTGATTTCAAGATGATTGATCGGATCCAGGCAATGATAATGGCTACGAAACTGCCTCAATCTCCGGTGAATTTGGAACAAATGGTGGTCTGTGATGCAGACCTGGCTTATCTTGGAGGGAATCAGTATACCGAAATAGCAAATCAATTGTATCGGGAACAAATTGCCCTGGGAAAGTTCAATGAAAACACGGATTGGAAACAAATTCAAGTGAATTTTCTGGAATCACATCATTTCCATACCGAATACGCAAAGAAAATGTTTGGTCCCGGGAAGAATCGCAACCTCGAGGCACTAAGAAATACCATTTCCTGATTTAGCGCACACAAAGAACCGGAATACCATACTCGTTCAACAGCATAGCCTCTTTATCCAACTGACCAAAATGGGCATTTTCTGAGGAAATCCGTGCGAGAATCGAAATGAGGTCATAGCTATGCTCTTTGGCATAACTCAGCGTTTCTTTAGCAAAACCAACAGAATATTGTCGCGATTCGTATTGAACGAAGTCAGAAGGAATGCCATTCTCTTTAAATAGAGCTTTTCCCTGATGGACACGCTCCATCATTTCCTTACTAATCTCTATTCCCGCCTTGTCAATTCCGAAAAAGCTTGCTTTTCCACTTTTGGCAATCAATTCACTGGTAAAAAGAACCTTCTTATCAAATTCGGCATGGGGTCCAATCGGCAACATGGCATGATTAAAACCCTGCTCGCTTACTTCCGTAAACTGACTAATAACCAATGCCGAGCATGGAAGATTGCTTACCAGCTTCCAAATATTAGAACCAAATAAATTTTGGTAGAGTCCTTTAATCCCGTGCGTGCCGATAATGGCTAATTCACAATCTGCTTTTACGAGCAGGATAGGGGCTGTTTGGAAAAAGTTTCCATTACCTATCATGACGGTGCATGGAATACCCTGATCCTTTACACGTTGTGCAAATGCATTCAGCTTAGTTTCCGCTTCTTGTTCTACTGAAGCATTATCCTTGCTGAGCACGTGAAGCAGTGCGAGTTCTGCTTTCGTTTGCTTACAAAGCACGATGGATTGGCGAATGATTTTATCGCTTAATTCTGTGAAATCTATAAAGGCTACAATCTTGTTCATTGGACTTTGTTTTCCCTGCACATGCCCCGAATATAGGAATATTCGCTTTAAATGTTCTGATCAGAAATCCAGGAAGCTTTGGGTTATTAGTGACCGTGGATTATGGAAATAATTGATAATCCCATAAAAAAACTTAATTTGGTCTATGGGATTTTTTCTAAAACTTCCTTGGATATCAGTTTGTTGCATGGCGATTTTTTCACTGCTATTGAGCGGATGCAAAAAGGAATCAGAACAGAATTCAACGAAAAGTGCCATCAAGTTCTTTACGGAGTTGGGCTCATTTGATGTGATTGGCTCTGAAACTTTTAGCAACGGGGAGATAGTTTTTGTGGGTAAATCCGGAGACGCAGCAGCTATTCTGGTTATAAACGATAAGGGAGAAAAAGTATGGAGTCATGTGCTATCAGGTTCAGGTAAAAACTATTATTCCAGTGTTATTCAACTAAGTGATGGTTCTTATATGACCTTTGGCGGGAGCACAAGTGATGATATGGGTGCTACTGGTTTTGATTACGATTTAATGGTAGTCAAATATTCTCCCGGTGGTAAATTTCACAGCTACAATTGCATTCCAACTCCGAGTTCAGCAGGTTTTTTTGCGGCCACATTATTACAAGACGGTGGAGTAATGGCCGTTGGTGCTTTCAATGCGGGGAATCAACAATCCCTCATTGCCCGCTTAGATCAAAACATGAACTTACAATCCTTTCAATACTATTATATCGGCGACTGGCATAGCATGGCTCTGCAGGTTGAGGAAGTTCAGCAGGGGGTATGCGCAATAGTTGGTTACCGAAGTCTTTCCGGCATTAACACCGAAACCAAAAAATACGTTACCTATTTTGGATATGTTGACGCAACAGATTGTGCCCTGTTGGGTCTGACTGACTACAGCGACCATCACCGCGAAAGTAAATTGGTAAATGTCCTTCCGAATCAAATCTTTTTATCGACAACCTCCGATGGATTCTGTTGGGCAACCACAGAAGAAGAATTGAACTATAAAGTGGGAATTCATTGGATGAGAATAGACCAAAATGGGCAGGTCCTTTCCCAAAAACGAATTTACGGCCTGCGCAATGCAACCGTTTGCGGATTGAAAAAGCTGAAAGACGGAAATTACCTGCTTACCGGTGCAACATCTGCAGAAGATTTCCGCTCAGTTCTCAGCGGATACCGCTCTTCTCAAATTGTGCTTATTAAACTGGATGCAGATGGTAACGAGCAATGGAGATCGTATTTGGGAGACAATAGTCAGATACAAATGGCATTGAGTGCATTCGAATCAGTTGAAACCATTGCTATTGGTGGTATGGAAGAGCAAAACGCCACCGGTTACCACCACCCCATATTTTTTCAAGTTAACAGCAAAGGTGAATTGATCAAAAATGCGAACTAAACAAAAGTATATTGTCCCATTGGTGTTGACGCTTATTAGTGCTGTTTTGTTCGGCTCATGTAAGAAAGACTATTCAGAAGCAGATGATTATCAAACCTATTATTTGAAAAGTTTTGGAAGCAATAATAATGAGGGATTTGGGTTCTTAAATGCCTGCAAGGATGGGCATCTTTATACCGGCGGTTGGATATCCACCGATTCGATTCAATACATTCTTCAGATGGATTATGATCGCTTCGGCAAGAAGATAAATTCGAGCCAACTGGCATTTGAGTCACCCTCAGCATATGGGTCAAGATTGTCTGATGGTACTTTTATTCTGGGCAATCGAGGGTATGACTGGAAGGCCCGTTTTGATGCAGATGGAAAGAAAATGGGAGAGTTTGAGGATCCCTCAGGTGGATACAATTACTGGCATACCCGGCCGATCCTCTTGGAAAATGGTCAGATTGGATATGGATTGTCAAATGGAATAACCAGCAGCACTTCTCAAAGCTATTTGGTGGAACTCAATGGTGATATGACTTTTAATACCGGCTACCCAGTATCCGATCAGGATATGGATGGGAAAGTGCTGCAGGTAATGTACGATAAAAATGACGGGAACGTCCTCAGTTTTAGTGGCAATATGTACCGCAATCCCTGGGATTTTTCATCACCAATAGTGGCCTTTACCGCTCGTATCGATTTGGTAAACCAAATGAATTCCGTATTACGTTTTGCTATTCCAGCTGATTCCGGTCAAAGTACTTATGTAGTAGATAGAGTGGTTACCAACGACGGAAGTCTCGTACAATTATTCTCCAGTGGATTTTATTACCTGACCAATGGAGATAGCCGCTGCGGTTCCTATTTTGAGATGATGAAATGGTCGGAAGACCGGCAAACGGTTCATTGGAGAAATAAATACTCCATCGGGCTGAAGATGGTTGTTCCTTATGCTATGACCCAGACGAATCAGGGTGACTTTATCATTGTCGGTTCTACCCGCAATGGTCAGGGAGATACCCGCTACCCATTTGTGGTGAAGATTGATAAAGATGGAAATTTGCTGGAAAATAAAATATTCTTCAATCTGTTTGATGGAACTTTCCGTTACGGATATCAGGAATCAAATGGAGATTTCTATTTCGCTGGTGAAATGGAGTTATTCGGTAAAAAATCTACCGGTTCCGATGCCATCATTGTTAAAACCGATGCGCAATTGAACTTTAACAAATAAAAAAGGCTGATTAATGGGAAATATGGTAGTCTAAGGGCACGATATAACTAAAAGACAGTTTCCAAATTCCCAACCTCACATCATCGTTCATGTATTCATTCGCGAATACGAATTGCTGATTAATCAATCTACTGGCTGGATTCACAAGATTCTGAAAATAGTATTGGTAAGAAACGCCAACCCTCATGATATGTCTGTTTTTCAGCATGTGGTTCCAGTAAAAATTCGGCTCTAAAAAGAACTGTGTTTTATTTTTTTCATTCAGGGCATTTTTCGAATCCTGAACCACAGTGGTCAAATTGGAATTTCGTGTTTCCAAAGTAGCCTGTGCAGAAATGATCTGGCTAATACCCGCCTGCGTGCCTATATGAAAGTCCTGCCCTAAAAACGAAGGTAATTTCCATTTAGCACCAACGCTGAATTGCAACATACGCAGGCTCTCCTTGTAGTTTTTCCGGGTTCCGCTTTCTTCCTTGATTATTTGCGCTAGTGATGTTCCCAAAATCCCGACATTGCCACTGAAACTTAGCTTATCCATTGAGTAAATAAAATTTCCGGCAAGCAGTATTCCCGCCGAACTTTTATAGGTATTTGTGCCTTTGGTCGCCATGTAATTTTGAAGTAAAATGGGCTGATTCAGCAGAACACCAGTGGTCAATCCAACCTGAATTCGCGGTCTGATTTTAAATTCACTGATGAATTTGTGAAAAGCCGCCGGATCATTGTTCGGGTAGTTGAAATAATAAGGTCTGATCCGGAACATCAAAATGGCATATTTCTCCGCATCCTGTCTGTTATCCAACTCATAGTTCATCAAAGAAAGCAAACGGAGGGCTTCAAATTTTTCCCTTTTTCCATCAATCTTTTCGTAACAAGGTTCAAGTACCCGAATAGCATCGTTCAGCTTTCCGGAATGATACAATTTACCAGCCTGATCCAGAGAATTGGCACATTCGTTCTGGCCGGAAGCCAGGAACGGCAGGGAAAGCAACAATAGAGCGATTATTTTCTTCATCATTTGATTACTCTGAAATTTAAATACTGAACATAACTGAGTTGAAGGCTGAGATAATGAAGTCGCAGATCATCTTCCAGATAGAAATAGTCGCCCATAAGACGGGTGAATTCATAGCGGGTTTGTGTATTGTTTATATTTTTCAATGAGTGCATATAGGCAACCTCTAAACTGAGTTGACCGTTTCTTTGGGCATATACCATACCCAGACCTCCGTTTAAGCCGTAATCCCATTTATTCCGACGGGTAAGCGTACTGACTTTTTCAATCGAATAACTTTTCTGAAACTCTGAGTTGTTGGCGGAAAAACTTGATTCTCCCTGAAGCAGGTAGGAACTGTAAACCCCCAGATTTCCGTAAAAGCGGAGTTTTTTCCCCGGATTAATTGTGTAATTCAGCACGAGAGGTGTATTCAGGTATGTGCTGCTTTCTTTCATTTGAAATGACCATTGATCGAAATGATACTTCAAATCATATTGCTTTTGCAATGCATTGGCAGAAAGCTGGAATCCGAAATGTTGATTGATATTGTAAATCCCTTTTAGCCCGAGAAGGTATCCGTTTTTGCCGGTATAGGTTTTATCCATATCATTCAACGTATATACACTCCTGATTTCCGGGAAACTGCAATTTGTCCAGGGTGAAAAATTTAGGCCTATACTAAACCGGGAAATCACCGGAATTGACTCAAGCAGGCGAATCAATTCTGCAGGGTCATCGAGGTTATTTGGCTCATATCTGGGGTTTAATTCCAGCATACGTATTCCGGCTTTTTTGGCTTTTTCTGTTTCTTTTAACGCGAGATAGCACAAGGCTTCCATTCGGGCCACTTGCCATTGAAGTTGGGGGTCTGATTTATCCGGATGGCAGGTTTTCATAACATTCAATGCTTCTGAAAAATGGCCCAGTCCGTAGTGTTGTCTTGCCTGGTCCAATATCATCTGGCAGTCCTGTGCATAGGTTTCTTCCCGGATGATTAACAGCAAAAGAAAGATCAATAAAATTTTAACACGATGAAAAATCATAGGCTCAGGGTAGGTTTGGGATGGTTTTTTGGTAAGGTATATCTTCTCCAATATACAGATTCCACTCTTTGCTTGTAAAGTTTCTTCCTATTTTTTTTGTCAGATAATCAGCCATTTGGCTTGCAAAAACAGGATAACTTCTCAGGGTTTTGTCCTTGCTCGCAGAGAATAGAGTCAATCCATCGGAGGTAAAGGCTACATCCATTACCCAGTCATTGTGTTCGTCGTATTCTACAGGGGGTGAAGATTGCCAATTTTCCAAATCATACAAGCGTACTTTTCCATCGAAACAGGCTGTTGCCAGCAATTTTTGGCTCGGATGGAATCGCATATTTTCAATCCCGGCACGATGGCCATTCAATTCAAATAGCTCAGATTGTTGGTTGAGTCCGATTCCCTTGCACTTGCCATTACCGGTGCCAAAAACCAATACCGAATGGTCGTTGCTGGTTACGAGGCTCGTGATACGGTCATTGTAAACTTCGTAGTAAACTTTATTTGTTCCGTCTTTCAGATTGATTTCTATGATCTTACCATCCTTGCATCCGGCATACACCAGCTCTTTATCAGGATTGACCGCCAAAGCCAGAGGTTTTGACGTCAATTCTATTGATTTCAATTGCTCGCCCGTTTTGCTGTCGAAAACGCGAATATGTTGATCCAGACTGGCGGAAATGATCTGGCTCCCATTCCAAACAACCGCAGTGATTTCATCATCGTGCTTCCCAATGATGGTAAACTGAGCTTTGGACGGGTCCTGGTCGCTGTAAACCATTATACTTCGGTTATCGCAACTCACAGCAAGTCGTTCGCCACTGGCATTATAGCTGAGATTATCCAAAATCATAGGCATGGATTTATCCGATTCCTTTGCTGGCTTCAACTGAGAAGTAGAGAACAATAACTTGCCATCATTTCCGCTGCTTACGATCATATCCTGATTAGGACAAGCCTGAAGAGACAATACCGCATCATTGTGCCGGTAGCTCAGGTATTCGCTGCTCTTTTGGTAAGTGCGTGTGGCTGAGAGTAAGGCATTCATAATTACAGGGTCAAAAGGATTTCCTCCCTGGGCAATTTGAAAACGATAGGCCTGAAGGGTCAGCAAGGCCTTCACCTGTTTATCAAAATTGGTGGTGTCTGCCAGTTTGGATCGGATGGCAAGGTTTTGTGCCAGAGAGAGTATCCTTAGTTTGGTTGCTTTTTTCTCTTCCTGCTCGGCGATAATCCGCAGGCTGTCTGAAACCTGTTTTTGATATAAAGCGGATTGTCTCTGTTGATTGGCCAGAATACTTGATTCGATCGCTCTTTTGGATTCATTTTCAGCACGGATTTTCGACACCCGTGCTTTCTCGGCCAGCTCTATGGCACGCTGCCGTTCCACCTCGGTCGCTTCTTTTTGTTTCAACGCAAGCTGCTCTTGTTGCCGCGCTTCTTTAAAATTGTCCAGAGCCAATTGGGTCTGTTCTTCTGCTTTGTTCCGCATGGTATCTGCTTCTGCTTTTTTTAGCAAAGCATCCTGTGCACTTTTTTCAGCATTGTTTCTTTCGCTATAGGCCCAAATGCTTAATACACTCAGGACTAGAAGCACGAGAGTAATGACCACATTGGCGAAAAAACGCCTCCTTCGGCTGTCTTTTTCGGCATACCATTTTTCTTTTTCGCTGGCCTGAATAAATTTCATGGCCTGATGGAAATGCGGATTAAAGGGTTTGGCCCAGGTCTCGGTGGGGTTTTGTTTTTCTCTCCATTCCAATGCTACCTGTAAGTCCGGATCTCGCCATAATCCTGCTTTGCCCTCATTAAAAAGCAAGGCACTTTCGGCAATTCTTACATAAAGTGCTGCTGCCTCTACTTCTTCTTTGACCCAATTGCTCAATCGATGCCAAATTCGCATTAGACTCTCATGAGAGATGTCGAGCTTGGTATCCGATAGAAGCTTTTTACTGCTGTCGGGTAATAAAAATCCCCGATCATGCCGGCGAAAAATTTCAGCCACAGGAATAATAGCCTGTTCACTGCATTGGGCAATCTGGGCAATGGTTTGAATGTCGGCAGATTTTCTGATTCCCCGCCCTCCAATGATACCAGCACAAAGCGAGCGAAATAAAACTTCGCAAATACGCTGTTGTTCTGTGTTTAATTCTGAATACGCTTCTTCTGCATGGTTGTTTAAGGCCAATTGGATGCCACCGGTCTTTTTATAATGTTCCAAATCAATTGGTACAGATTCTTTCTCTGCCTCCACCCATATTTCCCAGGTGCGCATCATTACATGCTGAAGCACCGGAAGCTGGTCCTGATTCTCATCAATCTCATCCAATAATTGCTGAACCAATCTTGGAGAAATATATTCCCCGACATATTCTACCGGACCGGTAAGGCAGTCTTGCAAATCATCTCTCTGCATACGAGGTACAAGGAACTGACTTTCATTGATGGCTTCCGGAAGCCCGTGGTAATATTCGCATTCTCCTAAAAAGTCGGAGCGCATGGTAAGCAAAATATATATCGGTAAATCGGACTGCAGGGAGGCTTGCAGTAACAATTGGATGAATGATTCGTTTTCGGCAAACCTCTTTTTCTCGGTATGGTTGTCGCGAAATAGTTCCTCGAATTGGTCCACCAGGATTAAAACCGGTTTTTGCGAATTATTAAAAGTTCGCACAGCCTGAACAATCCCCAAGGGGCCTTTTCTGAGCATTGCATCCAATTCGGAAGCATGGTTAGCTTCTGGCCAAATCTGTTGGAAGGCCATTTGAAGGGAATGAACGGGATCATTGCCCGGACGAAAACGACAAACATGCCAGGACTCCTGGTTCAGAAGTGGAATCAGGCCGGCTCTGACAAGGGATGATTTACCACTTCCTGAATTTCCCACCACAGAGACAAAACGATTTTTGATGAGTTTGGAATAAATCTCATTTACGTGACGTTTCCTCCCAAAAAAAAGAGGTGCTTCATTTTCGCGGAAAGGCCTTAATCCTGGAAATGGATTTACAGTTTTGCTCAAAATTTGGTCTAGGTTTTAACTAAATTAAGCTAATTTGGTGATATGTTAGCCTTTCTAACCATTTTAGCAGTTCTTTTAGCGAGTACTTTACTCTGGAATTTCTTTCGTCTGAGAACACTCAGGGAGAAAATTGTCGAGTTGGATGATAAGGCTGGCATGGTCATAAATTCAGATGAATCTTTGATGCAGGTCTCATTTAAGAAGGATACAGAGCTTTCTGACCTGGCTCTGCATTTCAATCAGCTTTCTCGTAAATACCTGGAGGCAAAAGAAAAGGTTAGTCAACTTCTGGAGGAGAACATCCGGCAGGAAGATCTCGATAAGAAAGTAACCAAATACAAGGAAGCTATTTCACAAATTGAGTTACTGAGTGTTCTCGGCAGACGAATTACCGGGAGTTTGAACGTCGAAGAAATTATACGGACCGTATTCAATACTTTGCGTTCCAGCATGGAGATGGAAAGTCTGGACCTTCTTTATTTTCAGGATCAGAATCCAATTTATGGATGGATGAATAGCGAGCAGGACTGGACAACAATAAAGGGCAAGCCTGATGAGGAAAAAGAGGCTATACTGCATTGGGTAATATCCAACGGAAAGGAAGTCCATCTTAAAGATGCTCGGGTCGATTATCGGCAATACACCAATGAACCGATTCTCACACTCTCCGGAGATGCTCCGGGATATGTTCTTGCTTTTCCGATGATTTTGAAAGAAAAGGTAATAGGCGCATTGATGATATCCGGCAAAAGTGGCTCGGGAATAAAAGATTATCATGTGGATTTTATTCGCTCACTCACTTCCTATATGGCGGTGGCACTGGATAATTGTACTGTTTACCACTTGCTGGATGAAGGCAAACATCAGATTGAAGAGGAGAAATCCCGGTCAGATAAATTGCTCTTGAACATTTTGCCGGCAGAAATTGCCGAGGAACTTAAAAATTCCGGCAAAGCCATGGCGCGCCATTTTGATAATGTCCATGTTCTGTTCACAGACTTTATTGGGTTTACACAACTTAGTGCAAGCATGGAGGCTTCTGAACTGGTGGATGAAATCAATGCGTGTTTTACCGCCTTCGATGAAATCGGAAAAAAATATCATCTCGAAAAGATTAAGACCATAGGCGATGCCTACATGACTGTCGCCGGACTCAATCCGGAAGAAGATTCGGCATTGGAAAATATTATTCTTGCCGCCGGTGAAATGCAGTCCTTCATGGCAAAACGCTATACCATGCGAATCAAGGAAGGAAAGAAAGCTTTTCAAATGCGGGCTGGCATCCATAGCGGCCCTGTAACAGCCGGAATAGTAGGCTCCCAGAAATTTCAATACGATTTATGGGGAGACACTGTAAATACCGCCTCCAGAATGGAGTCTTCCAGCCAGGCAGGTGAAGTGAATATAAGCAATTCCACTTACCTTCAGGTAAAAGATAATCCGAAGTTTCGATTTGACCCCCGGGAGGCAATTGAAGTGAAAGGCAAAGGCAAAATGGATATGTATTTTGTTCATATCTTGAGCTGAATGTGACTAAACTCCAAACGACTGTACTATTTTCTACAATCACATCTGTTGATTTTTGTTCTATCAAGAGTTGTGTTTATGAAAAAGAAAAGTTGGTTGACCTTATCCCTTTTAATGGTGCTGACCGCCTGCGTTCCGCAACGTAAATACCAGGATCTGGAAAATGCATACAAAGAGCTGGAACAAAAAAAGAAAGCGTGCGATGATGAATTATCGGCAATGGCCACGCAAAAGGAGGGTGTGCAAAAGCAGAACATTGATCTGAAAGACCATGTTTCCAAACTTGTTGCCGACTCCATAGAGACCCATACGCTGTTCGAAAGCAATAAAAGACTTTATGGAGAATTAAGAAGTTCCTATGAAGCATTGTTGAAGAACAACCAGCTCGAAGAAGAAAAGATGGTGACGGAATTAAAAAAACTGGAAGCAAAACTCACGGCGAAAGAGCTGGAACTGGCACAGAAAGAGGCCAACCTGAATAAGAACATCAAGAAAAATGAAGAGATGAGGATTGAACTGGATTCGATCCATCAGGACCTGATGCGCCAGCAGGCACGTGTTGTTGAATTGCAATCCATATTGAATGCGAAAGATTCTGCGGTAAAAGCGTTGAACTCAAAACTAACCGAAGCCTTGCTTGGCTTTAAAGACAAGGGGTTGAGCGTTGAAATCAGAAATGGTAAAGTCTACGTTTCCATGGATGAAAAACTGCTGTTTGCTTCCGGAAGCATTGTGGTAGATAAAAAGGGGCAGGAAGCATTGTTGGAATTAGCCAAATCCATTCAGGACATGAACGACATCATGATTATGGTGGAAGGCCACACCGATGATGTGCCAATGCATACGGCCCAAATTAAAGACAACTGGGACTTGTCCGTTTTAAGAGCTACCTCAATCGTCAGGATATTGACCAAAGAGGGTAAAGTGGACCCTACGCGGTTTATTGCTGCTGGACGTGGTGAATACATGCCTGTCGATCCTGCGAAAACCCCTGAGGCCAGAGCTAAAAACAGAAGAACTGAAATTATTCTCTCACCAAAACTGGATGAGATATACAAACTCCTTGACCAACAATAAAAGTGTGTGGTTCAATGTGAGAAGGCGGGCTTATCCCGCCTTTTTTTATTTTTGAAAACCGGCCCATGACAGACGTATCTAAAATTACCGCCATCCTCTTCGATATCGACGGGGTGCTTACCGATGGAAGTATCATTCTCGACGCCCAGGGAAATGAAGTGAAGAATTTTCATGTCCGCGATGGACAACTCATCTCTTTTATGCAGAACAAAGGGATTGTTTTTGGAGCTATTTCCGGACGCGATTCCAAAGCAGCCAGGGCAAGGATGGAAGCCTTAAAGATTGATTTTGTAAGACTTGGAGAAGGGGATAAGGCAAGTGCCTATGCAGAATTCAAGAAATTGCATAAAAAAAAGGACCCGGAGGTCCTCTATATTGGAGATGATGTTATTGATATCCCTGTAATGGCACAAGTTGGTGTTTCAGTTGCCCCTTCCGACGCTGCTTTTTATGTAGTGGAGCATGTGCACATGCAAACCCGGGCGGCCGGAGGTAAAGGTGTTTTGCGTGAGGTGATCGATCTCATCATCCAGCAAAGAAACTGGAACGAATGGAATACCTCACGCAAGCAAATTGGGTATCAGCCTTAAAGCAGGGTAGTGGGGCACACATAATCGGTAACCTCGAACCTTTCGCTCTTCTTCATAGCGGAGAAGCCTCCCTGAATGTTGATCACATGATCAAATCCTCTTGATTTCAGGATGGAGCTGAAAATCATGGAGCGATAGCCTCCTGCGCAATGTATATAGTAAGTCTTTTCCGGATGGATTTCTGCCATACTGCTATTGATATAATCCAAAGGCAGGTTTTTTATTCCGGTTACATGCTCTGAATCGTATTCGCTCTTGCGGCGAACATCCAGGAGATTAATCCCTCCTTTTTCCATACGATCGGCCAATTCTTCTGCAGGGATGCTTTCAATATGCTCCGTTTCTTTTCCGGCATTCATCCAGGATTGGATTCCTCCTTCCAAATATCCGATGGCAAAATCGTACCCTACGCGAGCCAGACGCGTAACTACTTCCTGCTCCCGGCCAGGATCGGTGACCAATAATATTTCCTGACGGATATCGGGGATCATCGTTCCCACCCAGGGTGCGAAGTTTCCGTCTATTCCAATATTGATAGAATTTGGGATGAATGCTTTTGCGAATGTTTCCGGGTCGCGGGTATCGAGAATCAGCGCCTGAGTTTCGTTGGCGGCAGCCTCGAAGGCGGCAGGACTCAGTGCCCGTGTTCCTCTTTCCAGTACTTCGTCGATTGCATCATATCCCTGAATATTTAATAATACGTTTTTGGGGAAATATCCGGGAGGTGGAGTTAGGCCGGTGAGAACTTCTTTTTTAAATTCTTCCATACCCATATCTGCTCGCAAGGCATAATTTGTTTTCTTCTGATTGCCCAGTGTATCACTGGTTTCTTTGCTCATGTTTTTACCACAGGCAGACCCTGCACCATGCGCCGGATAAACCACGATATCATCTGATAAAGGCATGATTTTGTCGCGTAAAGAATGAAAAAGATGTTCTGCGAGTTTTTCTTCTGTTAATTCTGCCTTTACTTTTTGCGCTAAATCCGGACGACCTACATCACCAATAAATAAGGTGTCTCCGGTAAAGATGGATTGCTCTTTCCCGTTTTCGTCGCGAAGCAAATAACAGGAACTTTCCATGGTATGTCCTGGGGTATGCAGCAGCTCCACTTCAATGTCCCCAATTTTAAAGCGTTCTCCGTCTTTTGCTATATGTGCTTCAAAACCTATGGGGGCGTCGGTAGGTCCATAAACTATTGTGGCTCCCGTCTTTTTCGCGAGATCGATATGCCCGGAAACAAAATCCGCATGGAAATGCGTTTCGAATATATATTTAATGCGTACTCCATCTCTTTCCGCCTGATCAATATATGGTTGCACTTCCCGCAATGGGTCTACGATGGCCGCTTCTTTTCCTGATTGGATGTAGTAGGCACCTTGAGCCAAACATCCGGTATAAATCTGTTCTACTTTCATGGTATCTCGATTTGTTGATACAAAGGTCGTACAGGAATAGAAGAGTAAATGTGATTTAAGTCACCCCAGGAGAGTCCTGTGCATTTCATTCATGTTCATTTTGCCTTGACACTTCGACTTTACTCAGCGTAAATTCCAAACGTACCAATAAATCAAGGCCAAAATATGCTTCCTCGCTCTCTATTTTTTTCATAATGGTTGGCCAATTGCATCTGGCCTCCCTATAAAAATCATCACTCGAACCCGCTGCCCGCATTTTTGGCCTGTCCCTCCCGCATCCTGATTTTGGATTCCTTCTTTATCTGGCGCCAGCCATTTGCGCCTGGCTGCCGTTCCGAAATTTATCGGGGGGGGTACCCACCGCCTGAAGGAACTATTGTTCCGGATAGCGGAGGAAGGCTTAGCGGTTCATCGAGGAAGCAATTGCGCTTTTTTGTTTCTTTTTATTCATGAATGCTTCGCATTTTTCTAAAAAAAGAAAGGAAAAGAATTTAAAAAGAATTAGGCTAACTGAAGTTTAAAACAACTCTCCCATCAACTCATCCAAATCCTTCAAATAAACCATATTCGGCCCATCAGAAAAAGCGTGTTCCGGATCCGGGTGCACTTCCATAAAGTATCCGTTGGCTCCGAAGGCTTTGGCTGCTTTGGCCATGGCAGGAACAAACTTGCGGTCGCCACCTGATTTGCCTCCGGCGCCACCCGGTCTCTGAACCGAGTGAGTACAATCCATACAAACAGGATAACCAAACTCGGTCATATCTGGCAGGTTTCTGAAATCCACAACCAAATTGTTGTACCCGTAAATATTCCCTCTTTCGGTCAGAATGATTTGTTCATTCCCCGACTCTTTAACTTTTTGCGCAGGATAATACATGTCGTGTCCGCTAAGAAATTGCGCCTTCTTGATATTGATGATTTTTCGGGTCTTTGCGGCTGCCACCAGCAAATCCGTTTGTCTGCAAAGGAATGCGGGTATTTGAATCACATCCACCACTTCACCAATGGCCTGAGCCTGAGAGCTTTCATGGATATCCGTGAGCAAGGGTAGATCAAACTTTTCCTTCACCTTTTGCAGCATTTCAAGGCCCTTTTGAAGTCCGGGACCACGATAGGAACTGAGGGAGGTACGATTCGCTTTATCGAAAGAAGCCTTGAAAACAATGGGAACATTGTATTTCGCTTCCAGATTTTTCAATACATCCGCTACTTCATACAGAAGGTCTTGATTTTCAATAACACAGGGTCCTAAAAAAAAGAAGGGTTCTTTTTGAATTCGGGCGAATAATGACATAGGGCAAAGATAATCAAACAGGCGTCGGATTGCAGCAAATTATGTAGCCGTACTTCTGCAGTATTGTTAGTCCTGAGTGGAATTCTCAATCTCTTTTTCTACCTGATTTGCTTTCTCAACAATCGTATGTAAGGTGTCATCCAATTCATGGGCTGCTTTCATAAGTTCATGACGTAACTTGACATCAGCGGCCAAATCACCACGGCCATGTTCCATCAAATGGACAATGCCCATAATGCGGGCCAGCGGATCCCTTACCACATGCGATTGGATCCAGGCAATTTCATTGAGAATTTCGTTTTGTTTTTCAATGCTGTTCAGGTGCTCTATTGTTTCCGTAATGTCGGAAAAGAATACTGCGCTGCCAGAAGGAAAAGGGTATACACCTACCTCAAACCATTTATTCAGTCGCGGGATATGTTGTCGAAAATGAAGAGCTTGTTCCAGTTGATCCCCTGGCTTATAGTCGTTCATCACACCGGGTGTAATCATTTCTCCGAAAATCTCGACCATATTTCTGCCCAGAACCTCGGCCCTCGGATAACCGAGCAGTTTTTCTGCCTGCCTGTTCCAATAGGTGATTGTAAGATGATCATCCAGGCTGAAAAAGGCATCGCCAATGTTTTCAAGTATTGAGTTTCTCTGTTCCAGGATGAATTTGGATTTTTGCTGTTCTGAAAGAATTTCGGCCAGTTGTTTATTGACTAATTTTTGAAGTCTGTAGGGCTCCATTCTCAAACGCAATGTTAAATAAGCACTGAACACACTTAGAATAAAAGACAAGACAAATAGCCAGATAATATTCTGGTAGCCCACCGGATGTCGGTTTTGCGCAATCAGTTTTAAATCTGCTTCTTCTATATTGAGCTCGGTCTTTTCCCTACTAAGGTCAAGATCAGAACCGGGAATAAAGAATTCCAGCTTGCCAGAATTGACATTCACTTTCGCCAGCTGATAGATATAGGTATCGTCATCTTCGTCCAGATCAAATTCATCTAATAATGTTTGCAATCGTATCAGAATGGCGACAAATCCGGTAAAGCGATTTTGATCAAAAATAGCCAGGCGGCCAATAATTGCTTGTCCGCCCTGTTTCAATTCGAATGGTCCGGCAAAATAAAGCGTCCCTTTTTCAATGGCCTTGTGAGCCTCCCTGGCTGTGACGGGATCTTTCAGAATATCATAGCCAATAACTGACTCATTTCCTTCGAGCGGATAGACATGCGTAATTTTCCCCGAGTCGAGCACTTCGATGGCATCAATTGCATAGCCCTGGTGCATAATATCGTATGCGATGGAATCAAAATCTTCCGGGACTCCGGAATTACGTATTAAAGTTGCCAGGTTACTGCTTGCCGAAATGCAATATTTAATGGTTGATTCGATTCTATCACGAACTTTATAAGCTGTTTCTTCGCGCTCATGGGTCTCCTCAGCCCTTATAATCTTTAAGCGCAAATTGCAGAAAAACAATGTCACAGCCAGAACCGCGACAAACACAAAAATCGAGATCTGATACGCACTTTTGCGTCTTTTCAGAAGGGACTTTTCCATGTGAGTTCGTGAAAGGTACTAATTCTCGATGGTATAATCATCCAATCATAAGTGTAAAGAATTTATTAATGAATACTAATTCCTCAGATATTTCAGGTTGCACTTGCATGCAGCCCAAAGTCATTTTGTAAATTGCATGCGCATGACAAACGCCGTAGAAAACGCAAAGCGGGTATTTGAAATAGAGCAAGCCGCGCTGATAGAGGTGGCATCGAAATTAGATGACGATTTCAAAAACAGCGTGAAGAGCATCCTTAACATGAAAGGAAAGCTTATCGTGATTGGAATGGGAAAATCCGGACATATCGGTCAGAAGATAGCCGCAACTTTGGCCAGTACGGGAACCCCCTCATTTTTTGTTCATCCCGCTGAAGCATTTCATGGAGATTTGGGGATGATCGGAAAGGAAGATCGGGTGCTTTTGATTTCCTATTCGGGTGAAACAGATGAGATACTTCGCATCATACCTTACCTGAAATGGAATGGAAATCAAATCCTGGCAATGAGTGGAAATGCTCATTCTACTCTTGCCAAAGAATCGAATTTTAATTTGGATATTGGGGTGAGCCTCGAGGCATGCCCGCTGGAACTCGCGCCTACAAGTTCCACAACTGCGACACTTGCCATGGGTGATGCACTGGCCGTTGCTTTGATGGAAGCCCGGGATTTTCAACCGGAGGATTTTGCCCGTTTTCATCCGGGAGGTTCACTTGGACGGCGCTTGTTGCATAAGGTAAAAGACTATATGCGCAGCGAAAATTTGCCCTACCTATCCGAGTCAGCCACCGGGCACGATTTGGTCCTCAAACTTTCCGAAGGCCGACTGGGCTTGGTATTGGTAACAGACAATTCCGGGAAATTTCTCGGAATCATTACGGATGGAGATCTCCGTCGTGCCATGAATGAAGTAGAAAATCTGCGCGATTTATCAGTCAAAGCTCTTTGCAATCATCAGCCTATGATGGTACCAAAAGACACCCCGATTCATGAGGCAGAACAGATTATGCTTGAGAAGAAAATCCTATCTGTACTGGTGGAAGACAATGGAGAAGTTTGTGGCGTATGTCAATTGTATAGTATCTACGGAAACCAATGAAAATTCGGTTTTTGATGCTAGGTAAAACAGCAGAACCCTATCTTGTTCTGGGAATGGGAATCTACGAGAAGCGAATCCCACATTATGCACCATTTCAATTGGAAGTGATTCCCGACATCAAACAGGCGAAAAACATCGATCAGGAAAGCCTGAAAATCAAGGAAGGCCATGCGATTCTAAAAAAACTGGATAACCGCGATTTTGTGATTCTGTTGGATGAAAAGGGAAAATCGTTCCGTTCCATAGACTTTGCCTCTCAATTGGAGCGCTGGTCCGTGCAGGGGGTAGAAAACCTGACATTCATCATCGGCGGGGCTTATGGTTTCTCAAAAGAAGTTTATGAGCGTGCCAATATGCAGATGAGCCTTTCTCCGATGACCTTTTCACATCAGATGGTTCGCCTCATCTTCCTGGAACAATTGTACCGGGCATTCAGTATTATGAAAGGAGAACCTTACCATCATGAGTAAGCCGTTTCGGTTCCAACAATTTGAACTGTATCAGGATAAATCGGCCCAGAAGATGAGCACAGATTCCATCCTGTTGGGCGCCGTAGCCCAGTTGGACGGCTCCATGAATATTCTGGATATTGGAACGGGCACCGGAGTGATAGCCCTTATGCTGGCACAGAAACATTCTGAAGCTATTGTGGATGCGGTCGAAAAAGACATTCCCTCAGCCGAAGAGGCTAGGGCCAATTTTGAATCCTCGCCCTGGTCATATAGAATGACCTGCTATGCTCAATCTTTTGAATCCTTCTACCAGGATGAAACCTTGCACTATGATTTAATTGTCAGCAATCCCCCATATTTTGAGTCGATTGTAACGGCAAAGAGTAAGCATAAAGATTGGCCGGGTGAAAGAAGATTGGAGGCACGAACCATAAAAGGATTGAGTTTTGAAGCATTGACAGAGGGCGTGGCAAAAATCCTGGTGTCCTACGGTAAATTCTTTCTGATTCTGCCCGCTGAACAAGAGGATAAATTTCTGACGATTGCGGAATCTAATGGACTTTTCCATCAATACCGACTGGCCATCGAGCACATGCAGAATTCAGGAGTACACCGCCTGATTTTAGGGCTTGGTAAACAGAAAATTCCGGTGGTTCATGATGCGCTCTATTTGAAAAACACGGAGGGTAGCTGGTCAGAAAATTACCTGCAGCGAACAGCCAATTTCCACCTGTGGACCTGACTTAGCAGAAAAATCATATTTATCAAGTATCAATCGTTCTAGGTTTTTATCTTTCGGGGTTTATTTTTGAACCTATGCATCATATCGCCGTCGCCGGAAACATCGGAGCAGGCAAAACGACCCTGACAACCCTTATTGCGAAACATTATGGATGGGATCCTCATTTTGAGGATGTCGAAGACAATCCATACATCAATGATTTCTATGAGGACATGCAACGCTGGTCGTTCAACCTGCAAATCTATTTTCTGAATAACCGATTCAATACAATCATGCAAATCCGTAATAGCGGAAAAACCATCATTCAGGATCGGACCATTTACGAAGATGCTTTTATTTTTGCTCCGAACCTGCATGCGATGGGATTGATGAGTACCCGGGATTTTGATAATTATACCCGGTTATTCAACTCGCTGAATACCTTTATTCAACCCCCGGATCTGATGATTTATTTGCGGGCTTCGATTCCAACCCTGGTGAATCATATTCAAATGAGGGGCAGAGAATACGAAGATTCCATTCGTTTGGACTATCTGAAGAGGCTCAATGAGCGCTATGAGGCGTGGATCAGTACCTACAACAAAGGGAAGCTGCTAATATTAAACATCGACGACCTCAATATTCACGACAATCCGGAAGATCTGGGTACTGTGATCAGTAAGATTGACGCCGAGATTCACGGATTGTTTTAGACGGGGCGCAGGGTAGAGGGTATTGATCCTTCTCTTTCTTTCACTCTCAATGACTTTCCAGGTGTCATTTGGTAAGCCATCAGACGAAGTTGTCTATGAAGCAATTTGGGATTCCCGTTGTCTCAATGTCCCATTATCTCAAAGTCTCAAAATCTCAATGTCTCATTGTTTTTCTTCCCCTAATGCCCATGCGCATTTGGATACCTGCCATTGTCAATCCGGATGGAGTTATTGGTGAAATACTGAGAGCGGTAATTAACCGGGTCTGCAGAATACAATAACGCATTCTTGGCTAGCATTTTCAGATAACTTGAAAGCAAGGGTTCGGAATGATCCAGCTCATCGGCTTCGACATTGAACCATACAATCTTGCCTGGATTGAATCCCGCAAACTTGCTGTTTGGATGATAGAGCAGTCCGAAATAGGACCAGGCATGTTGCTCATTTCCCAACACGCCGGTTGCCAAATAGCCTTTCCACATATCGTATTCAGGAACTCGTGCAGTGACAGAATATACCTTGTCGTTCTGATCCATGCTATCATTCATCTGCTCGGCCCGCTCGACAAGAGCCCTGAAATCGAGTGGCAGGTATTTTTCATCGAAGGTGCTCAGCGATTTTTTCTGTTCTACCAGCATGGCCAGATACCTTTGGGTCGTATCCAAAAGCAATGCAGAAGCAGAATACATTTTGCTGCCTGATAATTCCGTACCCGTTTTGGGAAAGCAATTGAAATGAATCATGCTTTTGATATAGGCTGCCTCGTTTGGAGTAAGAACTTTAATCAGATCATCTTCTTCAATATACCCACAGATGAGGTCCTGACCATTAAACGGACTTTTTTGATGAATTAAAAACCCACCATTTTCCCGGTTAATCTTTACAGACTCCATTGCTACAAGTTGCTCGCTGCCATCGCTCAGGTCAATAGCAATGTAGGAGAAACGTTTTTCACGCTCTTCCTTTGGAATCGGATGATTGAACGCTTCGGAATACATCTTTAAATCGCCATTTCTTCCGGATTTGAGGATGGACTTTTCAATTGATTCCCAGACAAACAAACTCGAATTGATTGCAATATCGTAGGTAAGATACATTGACAAGGTATCAGGATTTTCCATATTTGGAGAAGCAGTTTTCTTGCCCGGAACCTGGCATGCAGCCACAAAGAAGCAGAAGATGACAAAGTATTTCACGCCTCTAAGATACTTCGCTCTTCGATTTTGCGGCTTCAGAAACAAAAAAAACCGCCAGAGTTTCCCGGCGGTTTTCTATTTCTAACTTTACTAATTCAATTAAAATGTCCTATCGCTGACTCACCATTTCCTGTATACGGTTGGCGTATTCAGGAGCTGTAGCATAAACCCGGCTCAGAAATTCAATGTATTTCTGACGTGTCTTAAAGGAGTAATCCTGCCACAATTTGTAATCCGCAACGGCATCTGTCCAATGTGCGTAAACTGCGTAGGTCGGACGTGTTAAATAGGGACGAAGTTCGGCTCTGTTTCCATAAATAATGGTGTCTTTACCCTGCAAATACAAGCCAACGGCTTTTGTCGGCCGCTGCCCGGGATAACGCATACCAAATAGGTTATTTGTTTTCACGGAACTACCGGCACTTAGAAATGCAGATTCAAGTTCAGCTTGAGCATAAACTACTTTGGGGCAAAGAATGCCAATTTCCTGAATTTCATTAAACAGGTTTTCTCTGGAAAATTCGGGTTTCACCGGCTCTGCAGGCATTATGCTTGCGGCTGCCTGTGCATCAAAAGCCATCCGTTCGGATTCGCCACTCTTATTGCTTAAAAATAGCATCATAAGGGCTCCCATACCAAAGGCCAGTAAAAACAGAAAATAGTGACGGTTGTTCGTCCAAAATCTTCTTACTTTTACTTCATTGATTCGTCCACTGTTCATAATGTCCCACACTTGCTCAGGGCTTAATGTGGAGGCATTTACGTTTTTTGTTAACATAGGGCGTACTTTTTTGAAGTTACCAGCCCATTAACGAAAACCGTGCCAAATGTTAAGTCAATATTAACGAAAGCCTTGTGGATAAAGTGTTTGAGCCCTGTTTCCCCTTCATACGTGCTTTATGTATAGTCTATTTTGTATACACTATAGTGGAAAATAGACTGACGAATTATTTTTAATGATGCGTAAAAATTATAAATTATTGCCCAATTCGGGAGAGAAAATGTCAGTAGGGGAATCTATATTCATATTCTCTAACTTTGTTTTATGCGAATACTCTCCTTTTCCTTGCTACTAGGCCTTTTAGGGATAAATTCTCTTTTTTCTCAAACGGCAATTGAAAAGCAATTTCATTTTCCCATTAAGGGAAAATTGGTATTTAAAGAACTGCCGGAAGTCGCTGCCAGTATCCGAACAAAGGAAGAATTCAACTCTCCAATCAAGCGTCTCGATCCAATTAAACCCAAGGAGCAACGCAGGGAATCAGCGAATTTGAATAAAAAAACAGGCATTCCCGGTCCTCAGGTATTCGATATGTTTCCCGGACAAACACCCAATGGAACGCCTCTCGATAATAATATTGCAGTTTCCAAAGCAGGACTTGTATTTTCTGTCGCGAATACAACGGTAAGGGTACTAGACAGCAGCGGAAAATTTCTCTTTTCGCGCTCTTTATCGGCCATTGCCAATCAATTGGGCACCTTGAATCGGACCTTTGATCCACACACATTATATGATGCGGAAAATGACCGTTTTATACTGGTATTTCTCAACGGCTCTGACCATACCAATACCGAGTTAGTGATAGGATTTAGTCAAACAAATGATCCGCGTGATGCATGGATCTTTTATTCCCTGCCGGGAAATACGACAAGCAACGACTGGTGGAGCGATTATCCATTTATTGGAATTTCGGATGATGCATTATTTATATCAGTGATACTTTGGAAGGATGGGGAAAGTGGATGGGACACCGATGCGAGCGACAACACGATCTGGAAAATTAAATTAGAAGATGGTTATGCTGGAAAACAACTGGAAACCCGGCAGTTTTCGGGTTTGGAATATGGCGGTATTCCCCTCTGGAACATTCGGCCGATGAGCAAAATATCATCTTCTGGCGGAGCTGCTTTTTATTTATTAACGAATCGACCCAAGGATGTACAAAACGATACCCTCTTTTTAATTCGGGTTGATTCATCCTGGGATACAACGAAACCCCGCCTATCCCTTTTCCCAATTAAGCTTGACCAGGCCTACGGTCTTCAGCCGAATGTTACACAGAAGGGCGGAAGAAGACTCCGCACAAATTACTGTGACATTCAAAATGGGTACTTCTTTAACGGCAATGTTTATTTCTGCTCCAATTCGATACACCCGTCGAGCGGGCGTCCCGGTGTTTATGTGGGCAAAATTGTGGACGTTGAGGGAAGCAGAATCGCGACAGGAGAGATATTCGGAGTAGATTCTCTCGATTTGAATTATCCATCTATGACTTATGCCGGTGCCGGTTGGCCGGATGAGTCTGCATTGATCATGTGTTTGCATAATTCACAAAATTCCTATCCGGGTACTTCGGTGTTTTCATTGGGAAGGGAGGGTGGATTCTCTGATTTGGTGCGCGTAAAAGAGGGGGAAGGGATGATAAGAACTCTGGTGGGTTATGATTCTCTCGATCGCTGGGGAGATTATACTGGTATTCAAAAAGACTATGCTCAGACCGGAAAAGCATGGATTGCCGGATCTTTTGGTCTGAGTAGTGGTATCTCTCAAACCTGGATTGCACATATTGGTTCTAGTGATCCGCAATTGGCGATTCAGAAAATGAGTGAGATTCCGGCACGTGTTTATCCGAACCCGGGGCAGGTATTTAAGCTTCAATTTCATCTGGAAACAGACCAAGCCATACAGGTACAATTGATGGATATGGACGGAAAATTGGTTTTTGCCCGGCAAGAAAGGCTCATCGCTGGCGATCAGGAGTTAAGCATCGACCCAGGAGCAAGTGCAGGGGTCTATTTATTGCTTGTGAAAGATAGGCAGGGAAAAATCCTGATTCAGGAAAAATTAGTGGTCCGCTGATTCCAAGTCATCCGGCTGGATACTCATCCAAAATTGAGCCGCGATCATTTCATCGGAAGGGGCTTCTTCAGAGGTCATGCCGGGGGCAAATTCTTCGCTGGCTTTTGTATTGCCCATGAGCCAGTACAACAATCCAATACTGTTCTTGTGGGAAGTGTAAACGGGACCGATACTGTCCAGATTGTTCAGCTGGTCTTTGAACATATTTACTGCCATATCCAGGTAGATGAGAGCGTTGGCCGTATCACCCTGCATTCTGTAAAGCATCCCGGAGAGTGCAAGTAAATTGGGGTCTACGCTATGTATCTTGCTTAATTCAAGGGCCACTTTTTCTGCTTCTTCCAGTCTTCGCAGCTGCATCAAAACAGCAATTTTATTGATCTGGGGTTTATCGTAGGTGCTATCCAATACAATGGCCCGGTCGAAAACGAGCAAGGCATCCTCTCCAAAGCGGTTTCCTTTGCTAAAGAGATCGATGGCTGAGTCGTTCAGCTCGCTTGCGCGGATATGTGGGTCGGAGGTAGTCGGTTCGGTTTCCTGAAATGGATTGTTTGATGGCGAGCAGGCCGCGAAGAGGCCGAGAATTATAAGGTATTTAAGCTTCATGACGTTTTTTTAAGAATGCCTCTCCAAGTAAGAAAATCGCTGCAGCTAACCCGCCTTTTAGAAAAGATGAAGGCAATAAATCGAACATTCCCGATTTAAATGCCAATTCTGATTCTATATTGAGGTAGCCAATTTGCCATAATACCCCAATTAAAAGCAGAATAAAATGGGCCACAATGGTCCAGGAAAAACAGGCGAACCAATCACTGGTTCTTCCATAACGGGCCAGGACCCAGGCAGCCATGGGATACGCGAGGTAATACCCGCCTCCGGCACTGTTAAATGCTGCCCAACCCGACACATCCGTGGCAAAAACAGGGATGAAAAAACCGCTGATTACGTAAAGAACCTGTCCGATTCCAGCTTCCATAGGTGTGAAATACAGGGCAGTCAGGCAGAGGAAAAAAGATTGAAAGGTGAACGGAGTTCCAAGCAGGGTGGGATGAGGCAGTTTTGCGCCAAGTGTCATAGTGCCCATAACAAGAAACATCATCAACAAAGGTTTGTACCGTCCTGCTTTCATTCCGGCCGCAAATTAAGACCCATTTGCCTTTTTTCATTCAAAAACTGTATGTCCTTTGTATTTTCGCGGACGTATGAAGATTTCCCGGAATTGGCTCGAAGAGCATATTGCACTTAATGAATCATCTGAAAAGATTGCGGAACGCCTCACTGCTGGCGGATTAGAAGTTGAAGGTATAGAAAAAGTATCTTCTATTGAAGGTGCTTTGGAAGGCCTGGTGATTGGGGAAATTCTTTTTTGTGAGCCCATACCGGAAACCGATCATCTGAACAAAACACTCGTTCATATCGGAAACGGGATAGAGCTTCCTATAGTATGTGGTGCCTCCAATGCTGCAGCCGGTCTGAAAGTGGTAGTTGCGCCTCCCGGAACAACCATATACCCCATAGAAGGTGAGCCCTTTATCATAGGGAAAAGAAGAATGAAAGGGGAAGCTTCCGAGGGCATGATTTGCGCAGAAGACGAAATTGGACTAGGCACAGATCATAGCGGAATTATTGTACTGGATGATTCGGCAGAACCCGGGACATTGTTCGCAGAGTATATGAAAGTTGAAACGGATGATGTGTTTGAAATCGGCCTGACGGCAAACCGGGGAGACGCAGCATCTCATCTTGGGGTGGCTCGTGATTTATCAGCCCTTTACAAGAGAGATCGAAAAAATAAAAATTATACTTTCAGCCCATTCGAGGGAAATACGAATTGGCAAATTATTCTGGAAGATGAGGCATGTCCGCGTTATTCTGGATTGATAATGGAGAATATTCATGTGGGTGAAAGCCCGGAATGGTTGCAAAACAGACTCAGAAGTTTGGGACTCAAACCGATCAATAATATTGTAGACATTACCAATTATGTGTTGCATGATTTGGGACAACCTATACATGCCTTTGATGCGGATAAAATCACCGGCGAAAAGATAGTCGTCAAAAAGGGGCTTGGAGGAGTCTCCTTTGTAACCTTGGATGGTGTGCAGAGAAAGTTGGATGACCAGGACCTGATGATTTGCAATGCGAGTTCTCCTATGGCTATCGCCGGGGTTTTTGGGGGCAAGGATTCCGGAGTTAGCTCGTCAACGACTCGTATCTTAATTGAGAGCGCCTATTTTAACCCGACATCCATACGGAAAACGGCAAAAAGACATGGATTGAATACCGATGCCTCCTTTCGGTACGAAAGAGGCACAGACCCGAACATCACCTTAAAGGCTTTACATGCAGTTGCTTCTTTAGTGGAAGAATTGGCCGGTGGTAAATCAGCATCTCCTGTTATAGACGTTTACCCTCGGCCAATAATCAATACGGAGATTCATCTGAATCGCGCCTATTTGGATAAATTGTTGGGCGTACATATACCGGATGAGGAAGTATTGGAAATCTTGAAATATTTGGAGATTGAAGTGCTTGAGAACAGCGAGGATTCCTGGAAACTTTCCGTATCACCTGTAAAAAGTGATGTAATGCGTCCGGCAGATATCGTAGAAGAATTGATTCGGATTTATGGTCTGGATAAGATTCCACTTCCTGATAAAGTCAGTACTTCTTTTCCGCATCGTAAGAATCCGGATGAAAGAGAGCTGAGAAGAAAAATGTCGGAGGTTCTGGTGAATCGTGGATTTTTCGAGATGAGCAGTAATTCCATGGTAAGTGGCAAAATTTATACTCAGGAAATTCTCGACAAGGCGGTTTATCTGAAAAATCCTTTGTCGTCCGACATGGAAATTATGCGACCGGGGATGTTGCCTTCCATGCTTCAGACGGTGGCATATAATAAGAACCGAAAAAATCCGGATCTGAAATTCTTTGAATTAGGGAAAGTTTATTTCCGTGGTTCAGAAGGACAATTGGTTGAGGAGGAACGGCTGGCAATGATTGCTTCTGGTAACTGGACAGGAGAATCCTGGCATCAGGATGTCATGCCAGCGGATGTGTTTCTTTTAAAACAGGAGATTGAAGTGCTGCTGGATCGCATGGGAATGAGTTGCAGGGCATCTAAATGGAGCCTGAATTCGTTTCAAATGCCAGAAGCTACCAATGCATGGATTCAGGTAGGAAGTGTTTCACCGGCACTATTGAAAAAGTTTGATATAAGTGGCGCTGTATTTTATGCAGAATTGAATTGGCAGCAGTTGGTGAAAAGTGTTAAAACGGATAACCTGATGAAAACGCAGCCGGCGCCGAAGTATCCTGCAGTAAGAAGAGATTTGAGTCTTGTACTGGATCAATCAGTAAAGATGGAAGACCTGAACCGGATTATTCAGTCGAGCCATAAAGGACTCATCAGGACAGTGAACGTTTTTGATGTATACCAGGGAGACAAGATTGAACAGGGGAAAAAGGCTTATTCGCTCAGCTTTCAGTTGCAGGATGAAGGTAAAACCCTCAGCGATAAAGAGATTGATTCCCTGATGAACAAGCTAATTGCTAACTTCGAAAAGCAGGTGAATGCCGTAATCAGAAAATAAATGAACGACGTAAAGGAAACATTAGAACGGATCAGTGCCAAGCTGAGTCAATTAACTAAAAGGCTTGCTATGAGTGAGGCAGAGGCAGAATTGCTCAAGCGGGAATTGAAACAGGCCCGAGAAACAATTTCCGTTCAAAAAAATACTTTGCGTGAATTAGAAGAACAGAATAAATTAATTAAAATTGCAGAAGCAGTAGCATTGTCCAAAGAAGATAAAAGGACAGTGAAACTGAAAATAAATGAATTTATCAGAGAAATTGATAAATGCATTGCAACGCTGAGTGACTAAACGATAACGGGTGCAGGAACTATCCATCAAGGTAACAATAGCCGACAGGCAATATCCCTTAAAGATACAGGCTTCTGATGAAGAAAACGTCAGAAAAGCCGCATGGAAAGTAAACGAACGCCTGAAAGAATATGTGGAGAAATATGCGGTGGCAGACCGGCAAGACGCATTAGCGATGATTGCCCTTGAGTTTGCAACGGAATATTTTTCTGAACTGGAAAAAGGGTCTGGATTGGATTCGAACGCCAAAAGTCTGATTGAGGAAATGGAATCCGAATTAGACCATGCTTTAAAGTCGGCATGAGGCTGAGCAGCATTTATCCGTTTCACATTTTGAACGGATATGGACATCATTATGATCATCGTTGCATTTGTTGGCGGACTCGCCATTGGTGCCGGTATTATTTACGCAGTACTTAAAGGAAAAGATAAGGGAACCGCAGCCCAGATCATTCGCGAAGCGGAGAACAGGGCAGAGGTAATTGTCAAAGAAGGTGAGCTTCGATCAAAGGAGTATCACATGAAGCAAAAGGCCAAACACGAAGAAGAGGTCAATAGCAGAAATCAAAAACTTCAGGAAAGCGAAAACCGCATTCGTCAGAAGGAGCAATCGCTCAATTCGAAACTGGAAAATCTGAACCGCAAAGAAAAAGAGCTGGATACGGTAAAAGAAAACCTGAATACGCAGCTGGAAATTGTAGCGAAGAAAAAAGAGGATATGGACAAATACCACCAACAGCAAATCAAGCAGTTGGAGAAACTGGCCGGTCTTTCTGCAGAAGAAGCGAAAGCGCAACTGATGGAGACGCTCACGGCCGAAGCCAGAACCGAAGCCAGTGCCACCATTAAAGAAGTGGTAGATGAGGCCAAACTCACGGCAACCAAGGAGTCCAGAAGAATCATCATTCAAACCATACAAAGAACAGCCGCAGAGCAAGCCATTGAGAACTCCGTATCCATCTTCCATATTGACTCGGATGAGGTGAAAGGAAGAATCATTGGTCGTGAAGGACGTAATATTCGGGCACTGGAAGCCGCAACAGGCATTGAAATAATTGTGGATGATACGCCTGAGGCAATTATTCTGTCTGGATTTGACCCGATTCGTCGCGAGATCGCTCGTTTGTCACTGCACAAATTGGTAAGCGATGGTCGAATTCACCCGGCCCGTATTGAGGAGATTGTGGCAAAGACCAAAAAGCAATTGGAGGATGAAATTATCGAGATTGGCGAACGTACTGCCATCGATTTAAATATTCATGGCTTGCATCCTGAATTGATTCGAATGGTCGGACGCATGCGCTACCGCTCATCTTACGGGCAGAATTTGCTGCAACACAGCAGGGAAGTAGCAAACCTGTGTGCCACCATGGCCGCAGAGATGGGATTGAATGTTAAACTGGCTAAAAGAGCCGGATTGCTGCACGATATTGGCAAAGTGCCGGATGATGATGCGGAGACTCCACACGCAATTCTCGGAATGAAACTGGCTGAGAAGTACAAGGAGCATCCCGAAGTATGCAATGCCATTGGTGCGCACCACGATGAGATTGAGATGACCTCCATTCTATCCCCGGTGGTTCAGGCCTGCGATGCAATCAGCGGATCGCGTCCGGGCGCGCGCAGGGAAGACGTGGAAAATTATATCAAACGTCTTAAGGATTTGGAAAATCTGGCATTGGATTATGAAGGCGTTGAAAAAGCCTTCGCTATTCAGGCGGGCCGTGAACTTCGCGTCATCGTGGAAAGTGAAAAAGTAAGCGACGATAAAGCAGAAATGTTATCTTTCGATATCTCGCAAAAGATTATGAAGGAGATGATTTATCCCGGACAAATCAAAGTGACGGTTATACGTGAGAGACGTTCTGTAGCTTATGCGAAATAAGCACATGTAAAAACAAAGAATGATACAAAACAGACCCCATAGCTGGATTCGCCTGATCTTATCGGTTCCGCTATGGGGTTTCTTTTTTCTGTCCTCCGCACAGCTCAGGGTGATTCATTTTGAAGGATATATCAATGACATAGACCACCGGGCAGTAGTTTTTAACCCCAAAGGGAATTGCGATTCACTTCATCTCAAACTGGCAAATGGAAGGTCTCCGGATCCGGATGCATTGGTTTGCTATGAACAGGTATACGATGAAAACGACCTCATGCTATATGAAAAAAATGGGGTTGCCATTTATGTTGATTCGGCTGGTCAACTTTACAGCAAAGACAACTACGGATTGTTGGCCAAACCCTATTACCTCAATATTTCGTTAAAGGAACTGACCAAAGGAAAAGACAATATCATTGTGGAAGCCGATGATTACGACTACGACAGTTTGGTGTTGCGGGCTATTCCAACGATGGATTATCGTTTGGGAAAGAAGAATACCAAAAGTATCAGCCGAGTGGCGATTTACTACGATAACTTTACCTATCCGGCCAAAGGAGAGTTATCGCCAACCCTTCTCAATGAATTATACGATGGCATCAAGATGATTCCGGAAGACGGCAAGGTGGAAGATAAACTGACCATCATCATTCCGGTTGACCGGGTGAATGTTCCCGGTACTTTTTCTCTTTATATCTACGATTTGAAAGGAAATATTCTTCGTATGGAAACAGGATTGAAAAGCCGGGAGAATTTTATTTACCGGGAGAATCTGATGTCGGGCACCTATCGGTATGCTATTTTCTTTGGTCCACAACGAACCGAGATTAAAAAGGGGATGTTCCATTTTATTGAACCGCCCAAACCGGAATAACTTGTTGGTTTGCAGAAGTCCGCGGTGAGTATTTTGGCCGACCTTTCATGAGCTTACATAATTTATCGCGAACACGCTCGATGCTCCTCATCCCATCAACGCTTCCACTGCCGCCCTTACACTGCCATGATTCAATAAGGCTGATTTCGCTTCATCGTAGGAAAGCCCCGTGGCTTCCATCACCATGCGTGTTCCGCGGTCCACGAGCTTGTCGTTGCTCAGTTGCATATCCACCATTTTATTGCCTTTTACCCTTCCGAGTTGAATCATCAGGCTGGAGCTAATCATGTTCAGGATGAGTTTCTGAGCTGTTCCCGACTTCATGCGCGTGCTTCCGGTGATAAATTCAGGTCCGACTTCACATTCGATTGGAAAGTCGCTTAGCCTGCCTAATTTGGAGTTTTTGTTGCAGGTTATGGAACCCGTCAGGATTCCATGCTGCTTGCAGGTTTCGATTGCACCAATCACATAAGGGGCTGTTCCGGAAGCGGTAATACCAATAACGCTATCTGTCTCATTCACCTGATGGGATTGCAAATCCTTCCAGCCTTGCAAAGTATCATCTTCTGCAAATTCAACTGCTTTGCGAATGGCCGAGTCGCCACCGGCAATAATTCCGATAACCGTATTATGATCTACACCAAAAGTTGGAGGACATTCAGAGGCATCGACTATTCCCAATCGTCCGGAAGTACCTGCTCCCATATAAAAGAGCCTTCCGCCCATTTTCATTCTGGGAAGTATCGCTGCTACCAATGCTTCAATCTCAGGCAGACAAGCTTCCACCGCCAGGGGAACGGTTTGGTCTTCACGATTGATGTTCGTCAGCAATTCTTTTAACGGCATCTTCTCCAGTTCGGAATACTTGGAATCCATTTCCGTGGTGCGTGGATCTTTCATTGAAGCAAAGTTAAATGCTGCTTTTCATCGACCCAAACTGAAAACTGGACCAAATATTACAAAGAGATGGTCAAATGAACCATTTGGGCCATTGGAAGATTATATATTTGGAAAAATTTGATTTCGTGGAGCAACAACAGAACAAAAAATACTACCTGCAACCTTTCTTCTTCGCTTTATTTCTGGCTGTCGGTGTTTTACTGGGTACGGTTTTAGTCCCCGCCGGTCCGGGAATGTATTCCGGACAAGGCAACCGCATCTCTGAGGTGATGGGCCTGATTGAAGGTTATTATGTCGACACGGTGAATGCGGATGACCTGGAAGAGAAGGCAATTACTGACCTGCTACAGGGACTGGACCCTCATAGTGTGTTTATTCCTGCAAAGGATATTGAAGCAGTAAATGAACCTTTGGAAGGAGAATTCGATGGGATTGGAGTTGAATTCAATATTCTTGATGACACCGTATACGTGGTGAACATAATCGAAGGCGGGCCTTCTGAAAAGGCCGGATTACAGGCAGGTGATCGCATTATTACCGTAGATGACTCTTTGTTCAGTGGGACAAAGCTGACCAATGAACGCGTGGTGAAAACCCTGAAAGGAAGACGGGGAACTTCGGTGAATGTGGGCATTAAACGGTATGGTAAAAAGGAATTGCTGCCCATTGAAATCGTTCGGGGTACTATTCCGGTGCACAGTGTAGACGCCCATTTCATGATCGACAATCAAACGGGTTATATTAAGTTAGTTCGTTTCTCGGCAACTACTTCGGATGAGGTTCGGGATGCCCTTCATGCGTTAAAAGGTTCGGGCATGCAAAATCTCGTGCTTGATCTTCGAGGCAATCCGGGAGGCTATTTGAACGCAGCCATCCAGGTGGCAGATGAATTCCTGAATGGAAAGAAATTGATTGTATATACGGAAGGTCGAACCCAGGCAAGAAAAACATACAAGGCTGGACGTCGGGGCAACTTCGAAGATGGTAAACTGGTTGTTTTGCTGGATGAGCAATCGGCTTCTGCGAGTGAAATTGTGTCGGGAGCCATACAGGATTGGGACCGGGGTATTATCGTAGGACGAAGAAGCTATGGCAAGGGCCTGGTTCAGGAGCCATTCGAACTGACTGACCATTCTGTAATTCGCCTGACTATTTCCAGGTATTATACACCTACCGGACGCTCTATCCAAAAATCCTATCAGGATGGATACGAGAAATACCAAATGGAAGTCTATGATCGCTGGGAAAACGGTGAATTGGAAAACCAGGACAGTGTTAAAAGCATTGACTCATTGAAGTACACAACACCTGCAGGGCGAATCTTTTACGGCGGAGGGGGAATCTATCCGGATATTTTTGTCGGACTCGATACCAGCTTTAGCAGAAGCACGGTATCGGCAATTTATCAGAAAGCACTGCACCGTCGTTTTGTGTATCAATATTTGGAGCAAAACCGCGAAGAGTTGAAAAAGTATGCTACTGCCATGCAGTTTGCGAGAAACTTCCGTTTTTCAGCCAAAGACCATAAAGCGTTTATTGAAATTTTGAATGAAGCGGGTATTCAAATCCCGGAACCGGATATGGAAAATACCCTGAATTATCTTTTTACCGACATGCGTGCCTTGCTGGCCAGACAGCTGTTTGATATCAACGCATTTTATATGGTGAGCAATCAGGACGATCATTTTATCAAAGCAGCGATGAAAAGCCTAAATGAATATGATAAACTGTTAGCGCCCGAGGAACACTAAAAGTTTCATCCATAAAAAAACCCGACTCAATGAGCCGGGTTTTTTTATGTTTTAACATGAAGATCTTAGTGATCGCCGTGTCCTTCTTCCATTGGAGCTTCCATTGGAGCTTCTTCCATAGAAGCAGAAGTGTCGACAGCAGAAGTATCCTGTTGAGCGGCCATTTCTTCTTCCATAGCTTGCTGAGCAGCTGCAGTAGAGTCAGCAACTCGGATAGAATCTTCGATGCGTTGTTTTTCAGCTTCTTCGTCGTGTTCCTTAGCGGGTCCACAAGCTACCATGCTGAACATGGTTACGATTGACATAAGAGCAAATACTTTTTTCATTTTCTCTGTGGTTTTTATTGAATAGTTTGTTAGAAAAATTGCTGCGAAAATAACTAAATCTTGGTACCCGCAAGGAGTTTTTTTATTTTTTTCTGAAAAATAATTTTATTGGAACTCCCTGAAAATTATACTCATTGCGGATTTTGTTTTCGAGAAAACGTTTATACGAATCTTTCACATATTGCGGAAGATTACAGAAAAAGGCAAAAACTACCGAGTTTGCTTTCAACTGTGTGGCATATTTGATACGAATGTACTTCCCTTTTTGAGAAGGAGGTGGTGTTTGTTCGATAATGGGCAAAATAAATTCATTCAACTTCGAAGTCGATACCGTTCTTTTCATATTCTCGTACACGCTCTCGATACTTTCGATGGCTTTAAAAATTCTTTGCTTGTTTTGAACTGAAATGAAATGAATGGGATAATCGACGAAGGGTGCAGTCTTGGAGCGAATGCTTTCTTCGAATTGTTTCACGGTATTGGTTTCCTTGTTTTCAATCAGGTCCCATTTATTCACCAAAAGTAATATACCCTTGCTGTTCTTCATTGCCAGATGAAAAAGATTGAGGTCCTGAGCCTGTACTCCAAGTGTAGCATCGACCATAATCACACAAACATCACATTCTTCAATGGCGCGAATGGCTCTGAGCACTGAATAAAATTCAATATTCTCATGAACCTTACCTTTTTTTCTGATCCCTGCCGTATCAACCAGGAGCATTTCTTTCCCAAAGGCATTGTAATGGGTATGAATGGTATCTCGGGTTGTACCGGCAATTGGGGTGACAATATTTCTATCATAACCAAGAAAGGCATTGACCAGGGAGCTTTTCCCCACGTTTGGCCTTCCTACAATGGCAACTTTGGGCAATCCGGGCGTGTCTGGAAATATTCGATCTTCATCTACTTCTTCTAAATCACCTGTAGGTATCAGCTCCTCTTCTTTTTCCAGTTCCAGATGATCGTACATGTAATCCAGCATTTCTCCGGTTCCACTGCCTGTCATCGACGACAGATTGAAAAGTGGATCAAATCCCAGAGAATAGAACTCGGCCGCATCAATAAGTTTGTCATTGTTATCTACCTTATTCACCACCAGCATTACCGGTTTTCTACTTTTTCTGAGCAAGTCGGCAAATGCCATGTCTAAATCTGTGATTCCGGTCGTTACATCGACCATAAAAATCAAAATGTCAGACTCTTCAATTGCGATAACTACCTGATCGCGAATAGCCGATTCAAAAACATCGGATGAATGGGGAACATAACCGCCTGTATCTATCACTACAAATTCGCGGTTTTTCCATTCGGCTTTGCCATAATGGCGATCGCGGGTTACACCGCTGAGGTCATCAACGATGGCCTTGCGAGCTCCGACAAGACGATTAAATAAAGTGGATTTTCCGACATTTGGTCTGCCAACGATGGCTGCAATTTTACTCATGAGGCGCGATTCAGGCTTGCAAAGGTAATACAATTCCCTTGCCCCTTAGTCGGAGAAGATTTGAGTATAAAAAGTCCCCTTTTTTCCAGAGGCCATACCGATTCCCATCCGATGGTATGATTTTCCCAACAGGTTTTGCCGGTGCTCTTTGCTGTGAATCCAGGAATCAACCGCTTCCTTGCCATTACTTACCCATGAAGAGTAATAGACATTTTCGGCCTGGGCGTATGAAGTCCTTTTCTTTTTAATTTCTTCGCAACGTTGGCGAAAGCCCTGATGTCCGAATCCAACTTTTCCACTGGCCATATTTTTGCTGTGCTCTCTGGCCAACTGGCATAGAAAAGTATCCAGAGTCAAGGTGTCTCGTCGGTGTTGAGCTCTGAATGCATTGCTGGCCTCAAATGCTTCCATTTCGAACGACTTGATTTCAAACTGCTCCTGCAACAAGGCAAAGGCCATGAATAAAATACCGGAAAAGAGAAGCAGAATATTTTTCATATAAAAAAAGTGCCGGATTCTGATGAAAGATAACCCGGCACTTTGAAATTTTATTGTTTTAAACTTAACCCTGAAAAAATTCATTCATGCGATCGAAGAATCCTCTTTCGCCTTTTCCTGGTTTGGGTTGAAAATTATCTGCTGTTTTTAATTTATTCATCAGCTCTTTTTCTTCAGCATTCATTTTGGTCGGAGTCCAGATATTTACCTGAATAAGTTGGTCTCCTGTTCCATATCCATTGACACTTGGGAGTCCTTTTCCACGCAGGCGGAGAATTTTTCCTGCTTGGGTACCTGCGTCAATTTTGATTTTTACTTTTCCGTCAACCGTAGGAACTTCAACCTGAGTTCCGAGTGCTGCATCTGCAAAATTCAGGAAGAGATTGTAAAGAATATTTTGTCCTTCTCTTTGCAGGTTCTCATCTTCCACTTCTTCAATCTGAATCAAAAGATCGCCATTGGGTCCACCGCCGGGTCCGGCATTTCCTTTTCCGGATACAGAGAGTTGCATGCCTTCAGTTACACCGGCTGGAATTTTAATTTCCACCAGTTCATCAACATAACTCAGGCCGGAATTGTCGACTCCATTAGGCTTTTTATCAATGATTTTACCGCTGCCATGACAGTTCGGACAGGCACTGGTGGTTTGCATCTGACCAAGAATGGTATTGGTTACCCTTCTCACCTGGCCGCTTCCTCCGCAGGTGCTGCAGGATTTAAAACTCACGCCTTCGGCAACAGCCAAACGTTGGTATTTGACTTTTTTATCGGCACCTTTGGCTAATTCCTGCAAGCTCAATTTTACTTTGATCCGGATATTGCTACCGGTCCGGCCTCTGGAACGAGAACCTCTTCCGCCACCGCCACCAAAGAAACTTTCGAATGGATTACCTTCTCCAAAAATATCTCCGAATTGACTGAAGATATCGTCCATGCTCATGCCACCGCCGAAACCTCCATTTCCGCCCATTCCGGCATGTCCGAATTGGTCGTATCGTGCCCTTTTTTGTGGGTCGCGAAGCACTTCATAAGCTTCAGCAGCTTCTTTGAAATTTTCTTCCGCTTCTTTATCTCCCGGGTTTTTATCCGGGTGATATTTGATCGCCATTTTGCGGTAAGCCTTTTTAATCTCGTCTTCGCTGACTCCCTTACTAAGGCCGAGGATTTCGTAATAATCTCTTTTCGCCATTGTTTATTCTCCTACAATCACTTTAGCGAAACGAATCACCTTATCCTTTAACAAATAGCCGCGCTCTACTTCGTCTACTACTTTGCCTTTTAACTCTTCTGTGGGTGCCGGAATTTTTGTCACGGCCTCGTGAAAATCCACGTCAAAGTCTTTTCCTATAGAATCCAATGCCTGCAAGCCACTTTGAGTCAGGACGGATTTCATTTTATGTTGAATCAATTTCACGCCTTCTTTGACCGCTTCAATATCAGTGGAGGCTTCCATGGATTTTTCTGCCCGTTCAAAATCATCTAAAACAGGGAGCATTGCCAGAATGACTTCCCGCGATGCGCTTTGCATTAATTCAATTCTTTCTCGCGCTGTACGGCGTTTGAAATTATCAAACTCGGAATAAAGTCGAAGGTATTTATCATTCAATTCTGCAAGATCGGCCTTCAAAGTACTTACCTCATTTGCATCCTCGGCACGTTCTTCTTTGCTTTCTTCAGTGGCTGTATTATTCGGGTTTTCGGTATTTACGTTGTCTTCGATCTCCTCTTGCTTTTTCTTGCTCATTGTATTCTTTGCTAATTAACCTGCTATGGTCAAAGGCTTTGCCAAAGCCAATCTGTGCCAATATGACACAAAAAAACCGCCAATTCAGGCGGTTAAATTTCGTTTTGACAGCTTCTTTATTGAAGCGACTTCAGAACTTTGTCCAGTTCTTTTCCCCGTAGATTGATGGCAATAACTTTTCCTTTTTCATCCAAAAGGAAATTGCTGGGAATGGATTCTACCCCATATACTCCTACAGCAGGGGAATCCCATTTCATCAAATCACTGACATGGTACTCCCAATGCAGGTTGTCTTTTTTAATGGCTTTTTGCCAGGGCGCCATTTCATCATCTAATGAAACTGAAAAGATGGTGAATTCGCGGGCATTGCGGAATCTTGCATTATGATATTTCTCAAATGTTCTCACCAGATTTGGGTTTTCTTCGCGGCAAGGTCTGCACCAGGATGCCCAAAAATCTACCAAAACAATTTTTCCTTTCAATTCTGATAATGAATGCAGGTTACCATCCGCATCCGCCATAGAAATTTCAGGTGCCTGATCTCCAATTCCAGGTCCCTGGGTACGAATAACTTTAGCTTCCGGTCTGTTGCTGAAAGAAAATGCAATAGCGAGACCAATGACAATAAGAATGGGAATGAAAAGCGTTCCTTTTTTGCTCATGCTCCAAAGTTAACAAAAAGCCGGCCAGCCTAAAATGAGGGCGGGTCTGGATGGTTCAGAGTGGCAGATTACAGACACCGATGTTTTCAGGAACGATAAACCATCCGGAAACTAATCTAAACGCTCAATTTCAGCCCCCAATGCTTTCAGGCGTTTGTCTATAAACTGATAACCACGATCGATTTGTTCTATGTTATGAATTGTGGAAGTTCCCTCAGCAGAAAGAGCAGCAATCAGTAGTGCCACCCCTGCCCGAATATCCGGTGAACTCATGGTGATACCTTTCAGTTTTATTGCACGGTTGAGTCCCATTACAGTTGCTCTGTGCGGATCGCACAGGATAATTTGCGCACCCATATCTATCAGATTGTCCACAAAGAATAATCGACTCTCGAACATTTTTTGATGGATAAGCACATTGCCTTTGGCCTGGATGGCGGTGACCAAAACGATGGAAATCAGATCCGGTGTAAATAAGGGCCAGGGGCCATCGGAAATGGTCATGATGGATCCATCGATGAAGCTTTCGATCTGGTAACTTTCCTGGGGTACCACCCGGATATCATCTCCTATTATTCCCAATTCTATACCCATCCTTCGAAATATTTCCGGGATAATTCCCAAATGTTTTACTCCTGCGCCTTTGATGGTTATATCGCTTTGTGTCATGGCGGCCAGTCCGATAAAACTTCCTACCTCAATCATATCGGGAAGCATGCTGTGATCACAGCCATGAAGCTCCTCTACTCCTTCTACCTCAATGAGGTTGGTGCCAAGTCCGGTAATTTTGGCTCCCATGGCATTGAGCATTCTGCAAAGCTGCTGGAGATAAGGTTCGCAAGCTGCATTGTAAATGGTGGTATTTCCTTCGGCCATCACAGCAGCCATGATAATATTGGCGGTTCCTGTAACGGAAGGCTCATCCAACAGGATATAAGCGCCTTTAAGATTGGTGGCATTTACCTTGTAAAAGCTGTGTTCCGAATCGTAGACAAATTCGGCGCCCAGCTTTTGAAAGCCAATGAAATGGGTGTCTAAACGTCGGCGCCCAATTTTATCTCCTCCGGGTTTGGGGATGTACCCCTTTCCAAATCGGGAGAGCAGTGGCCCGAGTACCATGATGGAACCTCTGAGACCTGCCCCTTTTTGCTTGAATTCGTCTGAGTTGAGGAACTCCAGATTGACATTTTTGGCTTCAAAACGGTAAGTATGGTCATCCATCTTTTGGATGTCGACTCCTAAATCGCCCAGCAGTTCAATTAATTTTAATACATCGCGGATGAGTGGGATATTGCGGATGATAACCGGTTCTGGAGTAAGCAGTACTGCGGATAAAATTTGCAGTGCTTCATTCTTTGCGCCCTGAGGAACAATTTCACCTTTTAGCCGATTGCCTCCTTTGATCTTAAAAGTACCCATGATGCTGCTTTTTTCTCAAAGAAACACAAAAGGGCCAATGGAAGGGTAAAACTTTGTAAACAGCGGTTTGTGTATAGCCGGAATTATTTGCGGGTGCGGTTGTTCCGCCCGTTATTATTGCGGTTGTTCCGCCCGCCGCCATTATTACGGGTGCGGTTATTTCGTCCGTTATTGTTGCGGAAATTTCGATCGCCACCCTGGGTGCGCGGGCTGTCTTTTGTATGGTACAAAATGGTGATTTCACTCGGGCTCAGTTCCAGTTTGCCGCCTGACAATATGCGCATATGTTCTGAAATGGCATCTTCGCTCAGGTTTTCATTGTTCCAATTGCGGCAGGAGTTCAGCATGAAAGAAGCAATGAGATTGATGAAAGTAGTGCGTGTTTCTCCTTCTTCCATCTCAGAAGCTGCAATGACCATATTCTGGACATTTCTACCGTAAAAACGGAAACGAATCATGTTGTCCTGATACGGAATACTGTCTGGCTTCCGGTTCATGGCTTCTCTTTCCGGAATTGGAAATGGACAGTCAACATCCAAATCATAATCGGCAATAGCAAACAGGTGATCCCAAAGCTTTTGCTTGTAATCACTCATGTCTTTCAATTGAGGATTAAGAGTGGCCATTACGTTGACTACACCGGCAGCTATCAGGCTGCGTTTGCTTTTATCGTCGATGCTCTTGATATAAGCCACCATGTCTTGCACGTTTCTTCCGTATTCGGATATGCGCAGTTTCTCTCTTTGCGTATTGTAATATTCCGGATCGATCATTTCGGATTTTGATTTCTTCTTTTTAATTCGGCGTTAATCAGGCCCAATTCTCTGCCTGCTTGTCCTTTTACAGAACTGTTTTCTTCCGCTCTTCTTGAAAGATAAGGGAGTACTTCTTTTAACGGGCCATAAGGCACGTACTTCGCCACATTGTAGCCTGCATGAGCAAGATTGTAACTGATATGATCGCTCATTCCAAGCAGCTGTGCAAAGTAAACGCTTTTATCGTTTACTGCAATTCCTTTTTCATGCATGAGTTCTGTGAGGAACCGGCAGGATTGTTCGTTATGGGTTCCTGCCACAATATGAACCCGGTCGATGTAGTCAATGCAAATCCGCAGTCCTTTGTCGAAATCCAGGTCAGATTCTGCTTTGGACCTTTGAATTGGAGAGGGATATCCGCTTTTATACGCCCGAAGTCTTTCTTTTTCCATATACGCACCGCGTACCAATTTGTAGCCCAGATAATAGCCTTCTTCCTGAGCATTGAGAATACAACTTTTCAGGTACTCGAGGCGATCGTGACGATAGAACTGAAGAGTATTGTATACGATACATGCCTCTTTATTATATTGGCGCATGGCCTCTTCCGTCAAACGGTCGATGGTTACCTGAATCCATGTTTCTTCGGCATCGACCAAAATTGGAATTTTTAATTCGGCCGCACGGCCGGTTATTTTGAAGAATCGGTTTTTTACCCGTTGAAATTCTGCCAAATCGTCGCCTGCCAAATGATCTTCGCCTTTTGTTGCTTTTTCGAGAATTATGAAGCGTGCGATTCCTGTGACTTTAAATACAGAAAACGGAATTTTATCCGGCTCCTCCGCTGCTTTTTCTATGGTTCGGATAATTTCCTGAGCTGTCGCATCAAAAGTTCTTTCATCCTCCTGACCTTCCACTGAGTAGTCGAGAATAGTTCCTATACCTGCTTTATGGAGCCGTTCGACTGTTTCGGCACAATCTTCGATGGATTCTCCACCGCAGAATTGAGCGAAAATGGTATCCATCAGGAGACCTTTTACGGGCAGTCCGGCATTTAATCCGAATTTGGCTATTGAAGGGCCCATTTTTAACAACCATTTGTAATTAAAGGTTGAAAACATGAGCCTGGCTTTTTTGAGATCTTCGTTGCTTTTATCCTGAAAAGCGATGGAAGTGTCGGTAAATGAAAATTCGGTTTCCGGATATCCTGTAGGTTCCAATGGCTTAAAATTTCGGCTCAAAATTAGTAAAAAGCACTTTAAGAAACCCGCGGTTTATTCCGCATAAACAGAATGAAGTCACCCCTATTGAATACGCTGGTTTTTGTCTTCGGATTTATTATCATTACCGACTTATTTGCCTACCGCGCCATCCGCTTTCTTATGCGGGGGAAGCGCAAGTTTTGGAGACGCTTTGTTGGCGCTGTTCATTTTGGAATTACGTTGGCAGTACTCGCGGGCTTCCTATATTTCTTTACTTCAGTAACAGCCGAACGCTACGGAACTTTCCGAACCTTCTTTTCGGGTTTTGTCATGGCATTCTATGTTTCAAAAATCATCTTCACGGTGTTCGTGTTGTTTGAAGATGTATTGCGATTTTTTGAGTGGATGACGGAACGTTACCGCAAAAGAAATGTGCAAAAGATAGAGGAGAAAGGAGGCATGTCTCGTGCTGACTTCATCTACAGTGCAGGTGCAATTACGGCGGCCGTGCCATTTTATCTTATGCTGCGAGGAGTTTACAAGAGTGCTTACGATTACCAGGTCCATCGGGTCAAACTGGAAATCCCTAATCTTCCTAAAGCATGGCGAGGTAAGCGAATTGTGCAATTGTCTGACATTCACAGCGGTAGTCTGGCCGACATTGACGCTGTGGCCAAAGGAGTCCAAATGGTAAAGGACACCAAACCTGATATTTTCATGTTCACCGGCGATTTGGTTAACAATTTTGCCTGGGAAGCCAATGACATGGTTGATATTTTTCGGGGTATCAAGGCGGATATCGGAACCTATTCTATCTTGGGAAATCATGATTACGGGTTGTACCATCATTGGGAAAGCAAAGAAGCCATGGAACAAAATTTTCGCGACCTGGTGAATACGCATAAAGAAATTGGATGGAACCTGATGAGAAATGAACACGAGGTGCTGGAAATTGGTGGCAGGAAACTGGGACTTCTGGGAGTGGAGAACTGGGGACACAGTGCTCGGTTCCCAAAAAGAGGAGATGTAAATCTTGCCGAAAGAGGAATGCAAAAAGTTGATTTCAAACTCCTCATGTCTCATGATCCTTCCCATTGGGATGCAGTTGTACGAAAAGAGCACAGGGATATCGCTGCCATGTTCTCGGGCCATACCCATGGTGCCCAATTGGGTATCGAAAACAAATTCTTCAAATGGAGTCCGGTGCAATACATCTATAAACAATGGGCCGGCATGTACGAACAAAACGGACAGCAGCTCTATGTAAACCGTGGCTTTGGCTTTATTGGCTATCCGGGAAGGGTGGGCATTCTGCCTGAGATTACCGTATTTGAATTAGCTTGATGGAATAGCGTTTAGTGTGGAGAGTGGAGTGTTTTTGAAAGTAAATTTCAAATGAGTCACCGCTTCAAGACCACTTCTGATTTGCGAGAATAATCCTGTTTCTTTCTTTCTTAATTGTATGTTCATTTTGTCATGATACAAAACGAACCAAAAAATCAAGGCCAAAATAAGCTTCCGCGCTCTCTGTTTTTTTCTTAACGGTCGGCCATTGCATCTGGCCTCCCTAAAAAAAACATCACGCCAGCGCGCGGCCCGCATTTTGGCCAGCCCACCCGCACGAAGTTTATCTATATCGAACAGACTGAGATGTTATCTTATGCTGGCGACAGCAATAGGCGCTTGGCTTCCGTCCCGAATTTGTCGGGAGGGCCCCCGCTGCCTGATGGAGCGGCAATCCCGCACGTGCGGGACAGCGGAGGAAGGCTTAGCGGGTCATTGAGGAAGCAAGCGCGATTTTTTCTTCCTTTTTTTCTTAAAAAAAGGAAATAGAAAGAAGCAAAATGGAATGATGAATCCTTCCATAAAAAGGTACTGAGGGAAGTATACGGATGCTTATGAAATTTCAACATGCCGCTCAGGCTTTCCGGGCCGAGCGGCTCAGAGTTTCTAATGGGTTTACAGTTTAAAGTGCAGTGTTGAGGATACATCATTAGGTACATAACATACGCTTAACTCATTTTCTCTATCTTGGGGAAAATTCGGGTTATGTGGAGAAATTTTGAGGGTACACAACTATCAGATAATATTCTGGATGAAGTCGAATCGGCGATAAACAGAGAAGCAGCAGCCGGAAACAAATTAAAAGTTTGTATCGGCACCGATTCGCAGGTGAAAGGCAATTGGACCGAGTATGCTACGGTCATTGTTTTTGTGCGTCAGAAAAAGGGAGGCTTTATGTTCATCAATCAGGAACGAAAAAAGAACCTTACTTCGCTAAAGGAACGCATGATTACGGAAGTGGCTATGTCAGTAGATATAGCCTATAAGTTATGTGATCTTCTGGATCGTTATGATGTTGAATTGGAAGTGCATGCCGATATCAATACCAATCCACAATTCGAATCGAACTCTGCACTGAAAGAAGCAACGGGATATATTTTAGGGATGGGCTTCTGTTTTAAAGCAAAGCCGGAGGCCTTTGCCTCCAGCTATTGTGCAGATAAAATTGTCAATTGATGCTTGTGTGCCACAAAGGAAGCAGATCGAAACTGCAGGCTTTGTTCCGGTAAGGGGGCTGCTAAGTATTTCTCGAATCCTGTCGGAGAATCTGTGAATTGCCTAAATTCACGGCCTCAAAAAACAAATGCTATGAAGAATGCGTCCAAACTCTGGCTTGCCAGTGCGGTTATCCTGGGAGGTATGGCACTAAGCGCCTGGAACATGATAGAAGAGAAAAAAGGGTATAACTTAGAAAACCTCGATACTGAGGCCAACCCATGCACGGATTTTTATGAATATGCCATTGGAGGCTGGAAAAAGGCAAATCCGATGCCGGCAACTGACAGTCGATGGGGGGTGTTTAATGTTCTGTCCAAACAAAACCAGGATCATATAGAAGGAATCCTCGAAAATCTTCTGAAAACGAAAAAGGCGTATCCGGCGAATAGTCCGGAGCAACAGGTGCGCGATTTTTATCTCGCAAGCCTGGATAGTGCCGCGCGAAACGCAAGAGGTATAGAGCCTGTAAAAAAATATTTGGAAGCCATCGAAATGGCAGATAGCAAGGAAAAATTGCTGAAAACAATAGCTACCTGGAGACCTGTCGGAATGGGCACCTTCTTTTCGCTTTACGTTGATAGCGACGCCAAGGAAAGCGGAATGAACCGGCTTCATCTCGGACAAAGTGGTTTGCATTTGCCCGACCGGGATTATTACCTCAAAGAGGATTCATCCAGCCGAATGATTCGTGAAAGTTATGGTCAGCACCTGAGAACTATGTTCTCATATATTGACAATCCGGAAAATGTAGAATCGGCAGCGCTTGATGTGATTGAACTGGAGAAGCAACTGGCGGAGATCTCCATGAGCCGCACCGAAAGAAGAGACCCGGATAAAAGGTATAACAAATACTCAAGACAGGAATTTGAGGCCGCTTTTGCTGGCTTTGACTGGAAAAGTTATTTCGAATTGGCCCAGGTACCCGAGTGGGAAGACATCATTGTTGAACAGGTAACCTACCTCAAAGAGGCAATAGCTCTCTGGAATGAGCGTCCACTGAAAGTATGGAAGGCCTATTATAAATGGGAAGTATTGAGCAATAATTCGGGTGTATTAAGTCTGGACATAGAGGCTTCTCAGTTTGCTTTTTACAGTGGGGTATTGCGTGGAACACAGGAGATGAAACCTTTTTCTGAAAGAGCAGTGCGCAAGGTGAACGGAAACCTGGGTGAACTGGTAGGAGAACTTTTTGTGAAGCAGTATTTTTCTGAAGATTCGAAAAAGAAAGTGAGCCAGATGGTCGAGGAAATTCGGGAAGTATTCAGAGACCGGATCATGAACCTGACCTGGATGAGCGATACAACCAAAGAAAAGGCAATGGAAAAACTCAATGCCTTTACCTATAAAATTGGCTATCCGGATAAATGGAGAGACTATTCTACCCTGAATATCAAACCCAAGAACTTGTTTGAAAACGAGGAAGCCATTGCGGAGTTTACTTACAAACGGATGATGGATAAACTCGGCAAACCAGTTGATAAATCAGAATGGGGAATGACCCCACAAACCGTAAATGCCTATTACAATGCAAGCAACAATGAAATTGTTTTTCCAGCTGGAATTCTTCAGCCGCCGTTTTACGACCCAAATGCAGATGATGCCCTGAACTATGGAGGCATTGGCGGAGTGATTGGACATGAATTTTCTCATGGCTTCGACGATAAGGGTTCTAAGTTTGATGCAGTCGGTAACCTGAATGATTGGTGGACTGCCAACGACAGAAACCGCTTTAACAAACTGACTGGTATGATCGTCGCTCAGTTCGATGGTTTTGAAGTATTACCTGGCATTCATATCAATGGAAGCTTGACCCAGGGAGAAAATATTGCCGACCTGGCGGGGGTTACCCTGGCTTACCATGCCTTGGAAAAACACTATGGGGATCATCCTCCAAAAGGTAAAGGTTCAGATGGATTTACCTGGCAGCAGCGTTTCTTTTTAGGTTGGGCTCAGGTATGGGCACAGAATATTACAGAGAAAGAGCTAAGAACGCGTATCATCACAGATCCACATTCTCCAGGACAATACAGAGTGCTTGGTCCCCTTAGCAATTTGCAGGAATTCTGGAATGCCTTCGATTGCAAGGATGGAAGTCCGATGGTACAGAAAGATCCTGAAAAGAGAGTAGTTATCTGGTAATACAGTACGAGAGTACAAATTAGCAGGTACAAAAGACAAGGCCGGTATGCGAAAGCTACCGGCTTTTTTTATAGGTATTTAGACGCTTCCCGAACACTCAATCCAGACAATTCCCGACTGGAGAGATATTCCCTTACTTTCTCAGGCTGTGTTTTGCTCAATTCCCTCAGTGCCCAGCCAATGGCTTTCCGAATGAAAAACTCTTTCTGGCCTTTGTGGGTATCCATCACAGCGAACATTAGGTCTGTGTCTATCTTGCTTTTGTATTTTAACTGAAAGATGATGGCCGTTCTGTTCAGCCAGAAATCAGGACTGTTGTTCCATTTTTCAATCCAAATATCCCGCTCACCGGGAAACTTTAAAAAATACCCGCCTACGCAAGTACTCGCCAGAAAGTCTACGCTGTCCCACCAACTTTCATGGCAAATCCAGGTTTCAATCTGCTCAATGGCCCCAGGAATTTTCCAGATGGAAGTGCTTTTCATCCAATCCATGGCAACATACTGCATTTCTCTTTCCGGCTTATTCCAAAGCTTTTGAGCCATTTCCATTTCACGCCCTTTGAATTCTTTTTTCCAGATGGGGAAATAAGCTTTTTGTATTTCTTTTCTCGCTGGGCTTTTTACGCCAAAGTAGGGGTATCGATCTTTCATGTACTTGGCCATTTTAGCTGCTTCCTTCGCATTTCCGGCCTTTTGCATTTCTGTGTAAATAGATTGAATGGCAGATTCCATTAGGCGAAGAAAGGGAAAATCATCTTTAGTATCTTTGGCCGGTGCAGCTATTCTATAGTTCATCTTTCACGGAGAAAGAAATTATTCTGGATGCAGATGAAAGTCGGCATGCCACGCAGGTCTTGCGTAAGAAGGTTGGAGACGAAATTTCTGTAATGGATGGTAAAGGCGGACTCTATACCGCCCGAATCAGAGAAATAAAAAAGAAGGAAACCCATTTAGACATTGTGGAGTCGAAACACTTTTCGAACACAACGCATCCAATTTATTTGGCGGTAGCTCCTACAAAGAATATGGATCGAATCGAGTGGTTGCTCGAAAAAAGCATTGAAATCGGACTATCAGGTATTCAATTTATTCGCTGTGACCGCTCGGAAAGGAAGCAGGTGAACATGGAAAGATTGCAGAAAATTGCTTTGTCTGCCTGCAAACAATCTTTGAGTTGGTATTTGCCAGAAATCAGTGACATGATTCCTTTGAAAGATTTTGTTGCAACAAACGTGGAGGCGACCAGGCTGATTGGAGTATGTGAAGGAGCTGAATTGAATTTAACACCCGGTTTCTCCTATTCAGGTCCGGTGCATATATTGATTGGTCCGGAAGGCGATTTCACTCCCGAGGAATACGCACTGGCTAAATCAGCGGGTTGGAAAGGAATTTCATTTGGAGAGAAACGCTTGCGAACTGAAACTGCAGCGTTATTGGCTGTTGCCAGCCTTAATTTTTTGAAGCCTTGAATGGCGAATGATTTTAATACTCTTTCTTATTTCCTGAATTCCAACAAGTAGTAAGAGAGGAGCGACGATTACGCACAATTTGTTGAATTCCCAGGCACTTTGAAAATCAAGATGGACTAAATGCCGAATGGCGCGGTGAACGATTTCATTCAACTTTTTAGCAGGTTCTGGAGCTGCGGCCTTGTCCAATTCGATGGGGCTAACTGCTTGTTTTTCCAACAAGGCCGCGGACTCTGTGATTTCGCGGGTTGATTTCTTTTGCTTTTCAACTGCTTTAAATTCTTGATGTCCCTTGACATAATTTCGACTTGCGTAAACACGGGAACATGAACTCAGGCCACTGCTCCAAGAAGGATGCCCATAGTAAGCAGAATATTAATTTTCATATTTTAAGTTGGTTTATCTATGAGTCGTACAATCTGAAGGAAGCCTTAAAAGTATTTTGCATTATTTATTACAATTGAATTGACGATTTATTTTCCATTAACTTGCTCCCGTCATGCTCAAGAGATTTTTGTTCATTCTTTTATTTTCCGGTTTTTCGCTGGCTTTTCAGGGCAATAGAAATGTACAAATTGCGCGATTGAAATACAGTGGAGGGGGCGACTGGTACGCGAACAGAAGTTCGCTACCCAATCTGATTGCCTTTTGCAATAAAAACCTTGGTACCCGCATGGAACCGGAAGAAGCGGTGGTTGAACCCGGGAGTCTTGAGTTGTTTAATTATCCCTTCGTACACATGACCGGACATGGCACCTTTAGACTGAGTGATGCAGATGCGGAAAACATGCGGAAGTACCTTATTGCAGGAGGCTTTTTGCATATAGATGATAATTATGGTTTGGATCCATTCGTTCGTCCGCAGATGAAAAAGGTTTTTCCTGAGCTTGATTTTGTGGAGTTGCCCTTTTCTCATCCCATTTACCATCAAAAATTTAATTTCCCCAATGGTCTGCCCAAGATACATGAACACGATAATAAAGCACCGCAGGGATTCGGACTTATTTACGAAGGACGCCTGGTCTGTTTTTATACCTATGAGTGCGATTTAGGAAACGGTTGGGAAGATGCAGGGACGTATCCTGATAGTCCTGAAATCAGAACAAAGGCGCTGCAAATGGGTGCCAATTTGATATCCTACGTTTTCAATCCGGATTGAAATTTTCGTCCGATAGTTTGGATAAACAAAGCGTGAAATCGTTGGAAATAAGTGATAATACGGACTATTCGTCTTATTTTTGAGGACTATTCAAACTTATTCTATGAGAAATATTTACAAGCCATTTAAAATGAGCATTTTCTTGCTCATTGCATTCATCGTGTCTTTACAAACAAAAGCACAAACCTATCTCATAAACGAAACTTTTGACAACTTCTCTGGACTTCCAACAAGTGGATGGTCGAATCATATTATCGCTGGTGATAGTCTGTACGATAACTGGTTATTCAATAACCCGGGTAATCGTTCCACTTCATCTCCCATTTTAGGGAAATTTGCCATTTTCGATAGCGACTACAATTCTCAAAATGGCGGGGCTGAAAATGTGGCCATGGAATCTCCTTCCTTTAATGCTACAGGTTTTGCGGAGGTTCATTTGATGTTTGACCAAAAGTTTGCCGGAATTTATAATTCGACAGACAGTATTCTTGTCGAAGTGTACAACGGGAGTAGCTGGGTATCGGTATACAGTTACAATGGTTCTGCGATGAGTAATACTCAGGATTTAAAAATTACGAGTCAGGTGGGTACTGTAACCAATGCAAAGGTTCGGTTCCGCTTTGTTGGGGATTGGTCGTATTACTGGATTGTGGACAATGTTCGAGTATTGGGCTATTTCAATTACGACGCACTGACCCTCAATGCAAAGTTTTCTTCCGGTACATGCGGTTCATCCAACGATAGTGTGATGGTTGATTTGGCCAATGGCGGTTTGCAATCTATTTCAAATTTTACAGTGAAAGCCAACATGGCAGGAACCTTGGGCAACAATTCAGTGAATTCCACAGTAAGTGCAACCTATACGGGCAGCCTCGCTCCGGGGGGAAAAGGAAGTATTATGATGCCTCCGTTCAATACTTCCACCGGGGGAAACGTCATCCTCTCTGCCTGGACGGAATTGAGCAATGAACAAAATTTTGCCAACGACACCTTGCACAATGCAACGACGCAGTTTATCGGTACACCAAGTGCCCCTTCTGCCAATACCGTAAGCCGCTGTGGTCAGGGTGATGTAACACTTCAGGCCTTGAATGTGCAATCTGGAGATTCCATCGTTTGGTACGACGATCCAAGTTCAAAAGCTCCTGTCGGTTCCGGGATATCTTATACAACCCCTGACTTATCACCGGGTAAATATTCATATTATGTAAGCAGCGGGAGAGGAGCATTGAGTAGCAAATTGAGTACTGCTTTCAATGCAAACAATGGTCAGTCGGGTGTAATGTTCGACGTTGCCGCGACAAGAACCGTAGTATTGGATTCTTTTGAAGTAAGTATCGATGCCGGTACCTACACGGTAGAAGTATATTATAAGCAGGGTACTTATGTGGGTTTCGAAACCAACGCGAGTGCCTGGACTTTGCTTGGTTCTACATCAGTAACAAGCACAACAAGCAGTGGTGGAAGTGGAACCTATGTAAACGTTGGGAACAAATTGACCCTAGCAGATGGGTCGACCTATGCGTTTTATATTCAGGTGCCAAATGTTTCAACTGGAATAGTAAACTATACCAATGGATCCGGTCAATGGGGCAATTCGGAATTGCAAATCACGACAGGGGTGGGTAAAGGATCTAATTTTGGTTCTACATTCAGTCCAAGATCGTTCAATGGTACCCTGTTCTATAACTACTATCCACTTTGCGAAAGTAACAGGACTTCCGTTGACATAACCGTTAATAGCCTTCCAACAGGATCTTCTATCACTCAGGGCACGCCATTTAAGGGAACCTTTAAAAGCGGCACAGCTTCAGATCCGCATATTGTAGCAGATGGTGACAGTGTACGCTTTAACATTTTGCCTCCAAGCGGCTATTCTAATAGTGATTTTGGCACTACCTGGGAAATTACCAACATTAATATTTCCACTCCAAATGGCGGCAACGTACCATCAACAGATACGGCCACTATACTTCCATCTGCCAATGCTGACGGAAATATTCTGTTTGTTCCATCTTTGAGTATATCCGATAGCCTGTATCGATTTGAAGCAACCATTCACTCAATGCTGACGGGATGCGATTCTTTGGTAGAAGCTTATTTATATATTGCTCCAAGACCTCATGCACAGTTTACTTACCAGCCTACCTGCGATGGACAGGATATGGTTTTTGTGAATCAATCATCCATACTGAAAGGTATATTGTCATATGAATGGAATTTTGGCAGCGGGGCAACTGCTTCAACAGATCAAAACCCATCCTACCTTTTCCCAACAAGTGGTAACTACCCGGTGATTTTAAAAGTTATCTCTGATTATGGTTATGTGGATTTTGACACCGTTCAGGTCGTTGTCAAAGAAGTTCCGGCTACCAGCTTTAAAGCAGTAAATGCTTGTGAGGGGTCGGATATACAGTTGAGCAATACTACCATGATGCCTCAGGGGGCCACGTCATTCCATTGGGATTTTGGTGATGGAAACGGTGACAATCAGCAAAATACCAGTCATAGGTATTCCAGCGCCGGATATTATACAGTAACTTATACGGTGGATGTGAACGGTTGTTCTAATACCACCTCAAAAACAGTTACTCAGGCGCCGAGAGCAAAGGTTAACTATAGCTATACTGCTTCATGCAACAATACTGAAGTGAAGTTTAATAACCATTCCACTCTTGCATTTGGTACGATGGGCTATTCATGGGAATTTGGAGATTCGAAGACTTCCAATTCAACTAATCCTTCCCATATATACCAGGGTTTTGGAGTTTTTGATGTGATGTTAAAAGCGCACACGAACTTAGGATGTGTCGATTCATTCCAATCACAGGTGGTAGTCATTCAGGCACCTCAGGTAAACCTTAGCTATAGTAACCCCTGCGTACGTGAGGCCATTCAATTTATGAATAATGCAGTCGTGCCTGCCGGATTTACCAATTCATACAAGTGGACGTTTGGAGATGGAGCTGTTTCCAGCGATGCCAATCCGAGCCACAGTTATTCAGCGGTAGGCAATTATACCCTGAAATTACTTTCCTTCAGCACCAATGGTTGTTCTGATTCGGTTGAGGTGGTTGTTACCATTGGCGAGAAACCAATTGCAGGTATTGTGGCTCCAACTGTTATTTGCGACGGTAATGAGGTGAACCTGCAAAACGCTTCAGTTTCTTCCATGCCGGGTTCAATTAGTTATGAATGGGATTTAGGAAATGGAACGGTTACTCAGGCACATGATACTTCCCTGATATATGCGGGACCTGGTACCTACAAAGTTCATTTATATGCTATTATGCCGGGTGGATGTTCTGATACGGCCATCAAGTCAATCCGGGTTTCTGCGAATCCGAGTGCTGTATTTAGCGCAGTTTCGGCACAGATGATGAATGGCACCATGATTTTCCAACCGCTTGCAACAGGTGCTGGTATTTCCTATGTATGGAAATTTGGAGACGGCAATACTTCTACGCAGCAATCTCCAACACATCAATATGTGTATGACGGTAACTTTACTGCACAATTGATAACCAAAAATGCAGACCAGTGTATAAGTACAACATTCCAGAATGTTTCTATTCACCGCACCGGATTGAATGATTTGTCACTGGATGCCAAGATGAGACTTTATCCTAATCCAAACAAAGGAAGATTCACATTGGAATTGGATGGAGCAACATTTGATCATACCAGTGCAAAAGTGGTAAATAGCCTCGGACAAGAAGTGCAAGCCATCTGGAACCTTGAGACTAACTCCAGAGCACTTATCGACCTGAGTACGGCGAAACCGGGAGTTTATTTTGTGATTTTGAATAATGACAACGGACAGCAAGCTCAGCTTCAGTTTGTAATTCAGTAGATTAAAAGTCCAGCTAAAACTTAAATCCCGGATCCATGGTCCGGGATTTTTTTTTTACACTTGAATCATTTGCTTTGTGAAATGAATTTACACGTGATCGATACGGGCTTATTCAAGTTGGATGGAGGTGCTATGTTTGGTGTGGTGCCAAAAGTACTGTGGAATAAGTTGAATCCGGCAGATGAGAATAATCTGTGTAATTGGGCCATGCGTTGCTTGCTGGTGGAAAATGGAAATCGCCTGATATTGATTGATACGGGTATTGGAGATAAGCAGGACGATAAATTTTTCCATTATTATTATCTGAGCGGAGATCAGACCCTTGAAAATTCGATCCGTGCCAAGGGATTTAGTCCTGAAGATGTAACCGATGTATTTCTGACTCATTTGCATTTCGATCATGTGGGAGGAGCCGTAAAATGGAATAAAAACAGAGATGGACTGGTATGTCGTTTCCCAAATGCAACCTATTGGAGTCACGAAAAGCATTGGAAGCATGCATTGGCTCCTAATCCCAGAGAAAGGGCATCTTTTTTAAGGGAAAATATTTTACCGATCGAAGAAGCCGGACAATTGAAATTTTTGAGAAGCGGGGAAGAACTTATTCCGGGATTTTCATTCATAGAAGTCAATGGGCATACTGAATCGATGATGTTGCCAAAAATTAATTACAAGGGCAGAACCGTAATTTACATGGCCGATTTAATTCCCTCCAGGCATCATGTTCCGGTTAACTATGTGATGGGATATGATATTCGTCCGTTGGATACCATGAAAGAGCGACTGAAGATTCATGAAGAAGCTCTGCAACATGATTATATTTACTTCTTCGAGCATGATCCGGAAGTAGAGTGTGGCACCGTACGGATGACAGAAAAGGGAATGCGTCTGGATCAGACTTTCCCATTAGTCGATTTGTAATTATTTGCGATAAACAGTGACAGGCTTGCTGCTCAACGAGTTTTGAAAGTATTTGACACTATCCAGAAAAAAGGTTCGTTCCGTTGTACTCACACACCTGCAGCAGTGGTTCCCCGATTTGGTGACCAGCAAATCCATCCTGTCTACCCTGAAGGAGTCGATTGCAGTATATACTTTATAAACATCAACACGCAGTAATTTACCATTTGAATCCGGGTAATTTTTTTCCAGGGCCAATACTTTAGAGTCGGCACACGCACTTCCTGGATAATACTTTCCATTGATTAAATAGGACTGTATAGAATCAAAGTATCGCTGACCTTCAAATTTGTACAATATGATTAAGGTATCGAGGTCGCTTGGCCGGTATCCGGAAGATGAGGTGTCGAACTGAAATAAATAGGGTTCATTGCAGTATTCATCGCAATTGCAACTGGATGGACAGCAGGAGGAAACCAAATAAATCAGGACTAGAGCTAGCAGGACTTTCATCGAATCCCAAATTACGTCAATTTCCCTTTAGACCGGATGAGAGACATTATATTCATTTTTAACAAGGGAATTGGATTCTTATGGAGATAATGAAAATTATCTGCGGCTATTGTTGTATTTTAGAAGGAAGAAGAGAGCAGATCATAAAAAAAGGACGTCACCGGGAAGGGACGTCCTTTATGTTAAGTGTTCGTTTGGCTATTAGCTTTCGGCTTCGGCCATTTCATTCACAAATTGAATGGATTTATTATCATCCAGACGTATCAGGATGGATGAGTCTTTGTGTACCTCTCCGCTCAATATTTTCTTACTGAGTTCATTCAGTACTCTTTTTTGCATGACTCTTTTTAATGGACGGGCACCAAATTGAGGATCGTATCCCAATTGAGCCAGCCAATCGAGGGCCTCGTCAGTGGCGTCGACATGAATATCATTGTCTGCCAGCATCTTTTGAAGTCCTTTAAACTGAAGCTCGACAATTTCCCGCACGTTTTCTCTACTTAGAGGAGTAAATACGATGGTTTCGTCGATACGATTCAGAAACTCCGGACGGATACTTCTTTTCAGGATATCGAATACTTCCAATTTGGTTTTAGCGATTACCTCATCGATATCATTCTCATTCACGTTTTCAAAATTGTCGCGAATCACCTCGGAACCCAGGTTCGACGTCATAATGATAATGGTATTTCTGAAGTTTGCCACCCGACCTTTGTTGTCCGTTAAGCGTCCATCATCCAAAACCTGAAGCAGGATATTAAACACATCCGGATGGGCTTTTTCAATCTCATCTAACAATACCACGCTATAGGGTCTGCGTCGAATGGCTTCGGTCAATTGTCCGCCTTCATCATAGCCCACATATCCGGGAGGCGCTCCGATTAGGCGAGAGACCGTATGTTTTTCCTGGTATTCGCTCATATCAATTCGCACCATCGCGTTTTCCTGGTTGAACAGGTATTCTGCCAGTGCTTTTGCCAACTCTGTTTTTCCAACGCCGGTAGTTCCGAGGAAGATAAAGGAACCAATCGGGCGTTTGGGGTCTTGTAATCCGGCGCGGCTTCTTCGTACCGCATCCGAAATGGCTGCAATAGCCTCTTCTTGTCCGACCACCCTCTTATGCAATTCCGCCTCAAGGTGCAGGAGTTTTTCTCTCTCGCTCTGGAGCATTTTGCTCACAGGAATTCCGGTCCAGCGACTCACAACACCGGCAATATCTTCTGCATCCACTTCCTCTTTGACCAGTGAGCTGCTTTGCTGCATTTCCTTTAATTTTTCCTTGTTGGCCTCGAGTTGTTGTTCTGCCTCTTTGATTTTTCCGTAGCGAATCTCGGCCACTTTGCCATAATCGCCTGCGCGTTCGGCCTGGTCGGCTTCCAGCTTCAACTGTTCTATGGCTTCTTTGCTTGTTTGGATGCCTTCCACCACCTCTTTTTCACTCTGCCAGCGTGCTTTGATTTCATTGCGTTCCTCTTGCAGATCGGCAATTTCCTTGTTCAGTTTTTCGAGGGTGTCTTTGTCTTTTTCCCTTTTAATAGCTTCTCTTTCAATCTCCAATTGCATGATGCGGCGTTCAATCTCATCCAATTCTTCCGGAACAGAATCAATTTCCAGTCGCAACTTCGATGCAGCTTCGTCAATCAGGTCGATAGCTTTATCCGGCAGAAAACGGTCGGTGATATAGCGTTGCGAAAGTTCAACTGCTGAAATGATGGCCTCGTCTTTAATTCGGACCTTGTGGTGCACCTCGTAGCGCTCTTTCAGTCCACGAAGAATGGAGATGGCATCCTGCGTATCCGGTTCATCCACCATTACTTTCTGGAAGCGACGTTCGAGGGCTTTATCTTTCTCAATATACTTTTGGTATTCCGCTAATGTAGTGGCCCCGATGGAACGGAGTTCGCCCCGTGCGAGGGCAGGTTTGAGGATGTTGGCCGCGTCCATGGCTCCTTCTCCGCCACCTCCTGCACCAACCAGTGTGTGAATTTCATCGATGAACAGCACTATTTCGCCATCGCTGCTAATCACCTCTTCAACTACGGATTTGAGCCGTTCTTCAAATTCACCCTTGTATTTCGCACCGGCAATCAGTGCTCCCATATCGAGGGAGTATATTTTTTTTGATTTCAGGTTTTCCGGAACGTCTCCACTCACAATACGGTGGGCCAATCCTTCTGCAATGGCCGTTTTCCCCACACCTGGTTCACCAATCAGCACCGGATTATTTTTTGTTCTGCGGGAGAGAATCTGAAGCACACGGCGAATTTCTTCGTCGCGTCCAATTACCGGATCCAGCTTACCTCGTGATGCAAGATCATTCAGGTTGTTTGCGAATTTATCCAGCGATTGATGTTGTTGTTCTGCGGTGTCGCTGGTTATGCGTTGTCCTCCGCGCAGTTCTTCGATGGCTTTTTTCAAGCCACTTTCCGTTACGCCTGCATCTTTAAGGAGCGTGGAAACCGAGTCCTTATTTTTCAGTAAAGCAAGAAGAAGATGATCTACCGATACGAACTCATCTTTGAAATCCTTGAGATAGGATTGTGCCTGTAAAAGCACGTTTTGCGTTTGACGGCCCAGGTACACTTCCCCACCCTCTATTTTTGGATAGGAGTTTAACACAGCATCCAAAGCCTGGGAGAGGCGGGGAATTGGTACATTAAGTTTATTGAACAGGAATGCCAGCACAGATTCGTCCGTGAGCATCAGTCCTTTTAGCAAGTGACCCGTTTCAATAGCTTGATTTTGAGCACTGCCTGCGAGTTCCTGGGCTTTTTGAATCGCCTCCTGAGATTTTATCGTGAATTGTTTAAAGTCCATATGTATAATGCTAACGCTTCTAATTTATCAAACATGCTTCCATTTCTGGATACCTGAAAAATTGACAGATGAGGTAAAATATTTTCATTTTTTTATGTAAAATTGACTGATTATCAGTTCTTTTTAAATTGAATTCGGAAAATATGACTTGGCTCAGATATTGCCGCTTTTCCAATTCCTAATTTAGTGCAGTTAAATAGTACAATCATGATAGAACAATTGGAAATTTTTCCCGGAAACACATTAGCTGTTGAGGTGGTGGGTTCATTTAGCGAAGTAGATGAGAAACTTTGCCAGAAATGGTTCGACCAAAAATTGGCTGATGGTCACGAACATGTGAATGTGTTGGTGAAGCTGGATGAGATGAAGGTGTCTGGCAGCAGTGCTAAAGCATTTATGGAAGACGTGGTTTGGACTCTTCGCAATTATAAGAAAATGGGACACCTTGCTATCGTTGCTCATTCTAAAATTCTGAAAGCATTGATACCCATCGATAACCTCTTTTTTCAAAGAGCAAGTGAGGGTCGACTTGAGCGGTATTTTGATGTATCGCAGATGGAAGAGGCGATGTATTTCGTTCGCGAGAGTTAAGAATCTTTTTGAATCAGAAAAGGAGAAGGACAGAATTAGAACATTTCTGTCCTTTTTCTATTGAAACCCTTCATTTGATTCGGGGTTCCGGCTGGCTGAATACTTGTGAGGGATTCTGCGAAACCTTCTTTTAAATCTTACCATTCCTGTATATTCGCAGCTACACGATCATGAACTATTTAGCCGACCGGGTATCCTGGATCAACGAATCCCAAACAATCGCAATGGCCAAAGCCGGACGCGAATTGAAAGCCAAAGGTTTTGATGTCATCAACCTCAGTTTCGGAGAGCCAGATTTCGATACCCCCATCCATATTCAAAATGCTGCCAAACAAGCCATCGACGATGGCTACTTTTTTTATACACCGGTGGCGGGTTATCCCGAATTAAGGGAAGCGGTGGTGAACAAACTTAAACGCGACAATGACCTGGATTATTCGATGAACCAGGTGGTGGTAAGCACAGGAGCCAAACATTCTATTATGAATGTAATCATGGCTATTATCAATCCCGGAGATGAAGTAATTATCCCTACTCCGTATTGGGTGAGTTATTCGGAAATGGTCAAACTGGTGGAAGGTATTCCCACTTTTGTGGAGGCCGGCGTGGAAAGTGATTTTAAAATCACTGCAAACCAGCTGGAAGCGGCGATAACTCCCAAAACGAAGGCATTTTTATTCTCATCTCCCTGCAACCCTACCGGGTCTGTATACAGCAAAGAAGAACTGGCAGCATTGAAGGAGGTTTTTGTTAAACATCCGGAGATTATCATTATTTCAGATGAGATTTACGAATACATTAATTTTATAGGGAAGCATGAAAGCATTGCGCAGTTTGAAGATCTGCAGGATCGCTTAGTGCTTGTAAACGGGGTATCCAAGGGTTTTTCCATGACGGGCTGGCGGATTGGCTATATCGCAGCACCGCTTGAAATAGCTCAGGCATGTGAGAAATTGCAAGGTCAGTTTACCAGTGGAGCCTGTTCCATTTCACAACGGGCCGCACTGGCGGCTTTAATTTCTCCGCTCACAGCCACGTACGAGATGCGGGATGCATTCCTGAAAAGAAGAGACCTGGTATTAGCGCTTCTTGCTGAAATACCAGGATTGCATTGCAATGTACCAGATGGAGCATTTTATGTTTTTCCAGATATCTCCGCGTTTTTGGGGAAAAGACATGCCAATGGCATAATCGAAACGTCCAATGATTTATGCCTATACATTCTCAATACGTCGTACGTCTCGATAGTTCCCGGTGAAGCATTCGGAGCTCCGAATTGTGTCCGGATTTCCTACGCGGCCAATGACGAGCTCCTTAGGGAGGCCATCAAACGCATTGGTGATGCATTAAGCAAGCTGGACTAATGAGCAATTGGGAACAGATTTTTCAGCAATTTGAGTCGTTAAAAGCTCTGGTTATCGGAGACTTAATGATCGACTCCTACTTGTTCGGGAAGGTGGATCGTATTTCGCCGGAGGCTCCTGTTCCCGTGGTTCAACTCGACCGAAGAGAATTCCGCCTGGGAGGTGCTGCGAATGTTGCACTTAACCTCAGAGCTTTGGGAGCGAAAGTATGCATTGCATCGGTGATCGGTAAAGACGATATGGGTGACAAATTATCTGTTCTATTGCGCTCCGAAGGCATTGAAACAGAGGGTCTGATTCAGAGCTCAGACCGAAAAACCACCGTAAAACACCGGGTTATTGGCAATAACCATCAAATGCTGAGGGTAGATGATGAAGACTTACACGACTTAAATACGAAAGAGTCGACGCGTTTATTGAAAGCAGTGGAAAGAGAGATGGATTCCTGTCAGGTCATCATCTTTGAAGATTACGACAAAGGAGTGCTGAACTCATCATTGATACAATCCATCATCCGGATGGCGAATAAAAAGGGAAAACCCAGTGTGGTCGATCCCAAGAAAAGGAATTTTCTGGCTTACAAAGGAGCCAGTCTATTTAAACCGAATCTGAAGGAAATTCAGGAAGGTTTAAAATTGGAGTCCGGATTAAAAACAAATGAGGAGGTAATGAATGCCATTGCGCTGTTGAAGGATATCCTTGAGAGCGAGAAAATCATGGTAACTCTTTCTGAACGGGGAGTGATTATTAGCGATCGGAATCATTGGGAACATCTTCCAGCCCATGTTCGCAATATTTCGGATGTTTCGGGAGCCGGAGATACGGTGGTAAGTGTGGCAGCCCTGTGCCTGGCCTTGAACTTGCCCATGCGGGATATTGCCTTTCTGGCAAACCTTGCTGGCGGACTTGTCTGTGAAAAAGTTGGGGTAGTTCCGATAGAAAAAACGAAATTGCTTGAAGAGGCAATTAAATTGGATTAGTCGAAATGTTCGGACTCCGTCAGAAAATCAACCTCTTTATATTCGAAAACAAATACCTCATCTTACGATTGATGGGGTGGATTGTAGCGATTTCATCTATCGTGACAATCGGTTCGCTAATATACTATCACGGGTATGAGCACAGTGCGGAAGAACGAATGGTTTTATTGGATATCAACCGTTCCTTCTTTGCCGTTTTTATTTTGAATTATCTGGTACGCCTGTTTTTTACCCTGGAACGAAGGGCTTATATCCGGAGCAGCTTATTGGAATTTACACTGCTGTCTTTGGTGGTACTTAATTTTATTTCCTATCAACTTTTCAAGTTTCCAATCATTGCACGTTTCTTCGAATGGCTGGGTTGGGAAGGATTTGAACCCTATTACGTATTCTTTATCCAGCTTTATCTGCTTGTGTTGATTGTGCTGGAGATTGTGAAGTCGGTTCAGATGCTGGGACAGGTCACGTTAAGGCCCACCACGATATTTTTGATCTCGTTTATTTTTTTGATAGGCTCCGGTACTTTCCTTTTACAAATGCCTGCCTTGACAGATGGCAGTGAGCCATTGCGCTGGATAGATGCCTTGTTTACTTCAACCAGTGCCTCATGTGTTACGGGATTGATTGTAGTGGATACGGCTACTTTTTTCAATACCAAGGGACACCTTATTTTGCTGTTTCTGTTTCAAATAGGCGGATTGGGGATTATTTCCTTCGCCACCTTCTTTGCCACCTTTATGAAGAAAGGCATGGGTCTGAAACAGCAAAGCATGCTGAAAGAACTATTCGACAATGAATCTTTACTGGGTACGGTATCGCTGCTCAGAAAGGTGGTGTTTTATACGATTACAATCGAGTTTATCAGCACGGCTATCATCTATAATTTCTGGGGAGATTACACATTTGCCACCGAAGGCAAGAAGGTCTTTTATTCTGCGTTTCACGCGGTGTCGGCATTTTGTAATGCAGGCTTCTCCTTGTTCAGCAACGGCTTGGCGGAGGCCGGGGTCAACAAAAATTATATTCTACACATGTGCATTGCCCTGACCATCTTTTTCGGAGGACTCGGATTTCCGGCATTGCGCGATATTTTCGAGGTGCGCAATGTAAGAGAGCGCTTAAGCAAACCTTGGAAAAAGTGGAAGCTAAGCACGCAGATCGCTTTTTATGGTTCTTTGATATTGATCGGCTTTGGAAGCCTCATGTTCTATCTGCTGGAAAGAAAAGGAGTGCTGGCTGGTGAAAGCACCATTGGAGTGTTTGTTACCTCGCTTTTTCAATCTGTAACCACGCGGACTGCCGGTTTCAATACCATTGATTTTTCATTGTTGGGTTCCCCGATTCTCATCATCTTCATATTTCTGATGTTTATAGGAGCTTCCTCGGGCAGCACCGGGGGAGGAATCAAGACTTCTACCTTTGTGGTTATCTTCTCGGCAATCATGGCCACGGTGACCGGCAGAAAGGAAGTTACACTGGGAAGGAGAACCATTAGTCAGGAATTGATTTACAAAGCCTTCTCGGTATTTATATTTTCGGCAACCTTTATCTTTATTGGGGTGGTACTGCTGGCGATTACTGAGCCGGAGTTAGAAATTACACACCTTGTCTTTGAAGAAGTATCGGCCTTTGCGACGGTGGGTTTGTCGACCGGAATTACCGCGCAACTAAGTGACTACAGCAAATTGATTTTGATTGTGTCGATGTTCGTGGGAAGGATCGGAGTACTGTCGCTTGCCTTCTCTTTGAGCGTACCTACGCGCAGCAATTCATTCCATTATCCGAAGTCACATATCATGATTGGCTAGATCTCGGAAGGGAGTGGGTTTCCATTCGACTTTTTCTGCCGGATGCTTGTCGATTTTGTATGTCAAAGTGGAGACCTTGTATGATAATGGTCGCTTGAATTGACCATGAAAAATTGCTTGTTCCTCCTTGCAATGTGTACCCTGTTTTTCATATTCAACTCATTTTCAACGGACACTCAAAAAATCAAGGTTCATATTTCCGAAATTCAAAATGTCAAAGGAAATATCCAGCTGGGAGTGTATGCCAATCAGGAAGATTTTGCGGAGGATAAATCACTGAAATTACTGGTTTTCCCAAAAGAAGGAATTCAAGATGGGCAGATGGATATTATCCTTGATCTGGCATCGGGTGTTTATGGTTTAGCCTTGTTGGATGATGAAAATGGCAATGGTCGTCTTTCTTCATTCATCTCCAATTCAATGGGGTTTATCGGATTCCTTCTGAGAGGCTCCAACGAATGGCTAATTTCGTCGCATGAAGAAGTTGCAGCTTTTCTTACAACTCAGTTTGGAGGGCTTCCTGATGGCTGTTCGGGCATTGTGGGTGAATAAGTTGCGTTCGATTCTTTCCTTGACAGGCATTTCGATAGGTATATTTTGCATTATTCTGGTCTGGACTTTTGTTGACTCGATGGAGGCGAACATCAACAAGAGCTTTGAGTCATTGGGTCAGAATGTGGTGTATGTTCAAAAATGGCCCTGGGAGTTTTCCAATAACTACCCCTGGTGGAAATACATGAACAGGCCCAAGGCGAGCCTGAAGGAGTCGGAGCTATTAAGAGAGCGTTTGCTGTCGAATCCTTTGGTGAAGAATGTGGGCTATATGTTCCGATTGTTCAGAAAGACGATCAAGGCAGAAGGGAATAGCGCAGAGGATATTTCGGGATTGGCGGTTTCGTTCAACTACAACGACATCAATCCTGTGAATGTCGAGTATGGGAGGTATTTCACGGAAAGTGAATGCCGCATGGGCAAACCAGTGATTATTTTAGGACAAACCATAGCGACCAATTTATTTGGGAATGCCGACGTAGCCGGCAGGGAAGTTCAGATGATGGGCAGAAAATTGATGGTTGTAGGCGTATTGGAAGTAAAAGGAAAATCTTTGATTGGCAATTCGGAAGATGAATCGGTGATTGTGCCCATCGAGTTTGTTCGGAAAATTTCAAATATCAATCGGGGAGGAGAACCCAGTATTTTGGTGAAAGGGGTTGATGGAATTTCCAGCGATGATTTAGACCTAACCATAAAAGGAGCCATGCGTTCCATTCGTCGGCTGAGTCCAAGGGAGGACGATGATTTTGCCCTGAACCGATTAACCATGCTCACCAGTATTATAAGTGGTGTATTCAGCGTTCTCCATTTGGGAGGAGGTGTTATTGGTATATTCTCCATATTAGTTGGGGGATTTGGTATAGCCAATATCATGTTCGTTTCCGTAAAGGAAAGAACAGCTCAAATTGGAATTCAGAAAGCCTTGGGAGCGACCAATTCGTTCATTCTTTTCCAATTTATGGTGGAGGCTGTGATGCTATCACTGATTGGTGGTTTGATAGGTGTGGTATTTGTTTACCTGGCTACGCTCGGAATTACGGCTGTGATGGGAATTGAAGTGACACTCTCCGCCTGGAATTTTATATTGAGTAATTTGATTTCGGCGGTAATCGGACTCCTTGCCGGTTTGATTCCTGCCTTCTCAGCTTCGAGAATGGATCCGGTAGTTGCAATGAGATCAAAGTAAAAAACAGATTAAGGGGAACAACGTATATTTGTGACGCATGAAGATTTCCAATGAATCCAAGGTCGGCATTTTTGCCGCAATTGCTATCACCATCATGATTTTGGGCTATAACTACATGAAGGGCCGCGATTTGTTCACACGTACCCGGACCTTCTATGCCGTGTTTGAAACCGTAGATGGCCTGGTGGCATCAAATCCAGTTATGATCAATGGATACCGCATTGGCCAGGTAAGTGAGGTCAAACTCCTCACAAAGGAGAATCTGAGATTATTGGTGGAAATTGAAATTAACAGCACCATTGACGTGCCGGAGAATTCGAAGATTAAGGTGTATAGCTCGGATGTTTTTGGAAGCAAAGCCGTTGAATTGGTTCTGGGCGATGCCCCGAAACTGGCGAATAACCGGGACACGCTGGTTTCATGGATGGAGCCTGATTTGGCAGAAAACCTTAAGATGATAACCGCTCCGCTTCGCGAGAAAGTAAGCAGTATTTTGGAAGGCTTGGACAGCACATTTAATGGAGAGTCGGGTCGTGCCCTGCGCCTGACAATGGAAAAACTTCCGAAAACCATCAACAATATCAATACTTCGCTCAGTACAGTCAATGAAACAATCGAAACACGGGTAGCTGCCATTCTGGATAAAGCCATTGGGATTGAAGAGATGATTCTTGAAAATAAAGAAGTCATCCATACAACCCTGTCTGGACTGCGATCCTTTTCTGATTCGTTGAACGCCTTGGATCTTCAAAACACGATGATTCGGGCGAACCAGGTGCTATCCAGCCTGGATACGGTACTTACCAATATCAATCAGGGGAAAGGAACACTCGGTCAATTGGCGCAAAATGAGTCGCTCTACACTGAGATGGACAAGGTGAGCAAAGACCTGGATGCCTTATTGGTTGAGTTGAAAGCCCATCCAAAACGTTTTGTCCACTTCTCGATCTTTGGGAAGAAAGACAAGGGTAATTAATTCTGATCTTTCTCAGTTTTTCTCTAACCGTGAGCCATATCTTTGCGGCCCATGAAGTATTGGAGGAAATTAGATCAATCGGACATCCGCAAACGGGTATTCGAGGCATTGAATGAAAATGTGAATTTTTATACGGAGGCGATCGTGGGCGTGCCGGCTTCGCATCTGGACAGCAAGGTTTTCTTTTCAGATGCTTCCTTTCTGAAGGATGCTCCCTTTCTATCTTCATTAATTCATAATCCCAATCACATCGGTTGCCATACACTGGGAAAATCGGAAAGTTTCTTTTCCGGCACCCAGGAAATTGAGCGGGATCTGATTGCAATTTGTGCGCACGATATTCTTCGGGGAGAAGGAGAGTTCGATGGGTATGTGGCTTCCGGCGGTACAGAAGCCAATATGCAGGCGGCCTGGATATTCAGAAATTATTTTATGCAGGAGATGGGGTTGAATGCAGATGAGATAGCCTTGCTTGCATCATCTGATGGACATTATTCCATGGCCAAAGCATGTAATGTGTTGGGTTTGAATTTATATTCTGTTCAGGTAGATGATGACCAAAGATCGCTTCAAAAAGTAGACCTGGATCGAGCCATTGCTCAATTGAAATCCGATGGAAACAAAGCAGTAATTGTGGTGGTAAATATGATGACCACCATGTTTGGCTCGGTAGACCAGCCCTCCGTATATATTGAGGCATTGAAATCTGCGGATCTTCCGTTTAAAATACATGTGGATGGTGCCTATGGAGGATTCTTTTATCCATTTAGCGGTGAAAAGAATATTCCGGATTTCAGCATTCCGGAAATTACTTCCGTGACTCTCGATGCCCATAAAATGGTGCAGGCCCCTTATGGAACAGGAATGTTTATTATCCGTAAGGGTTGGATGAACTATGCCGCCACCAAGGAAGCAAGTTATGTGGAAGGAGAGGATTCAACCTTGATTGGTTCACGTTCAGGAGCCAATGCGGTTGCGATTTGGATGATCTTGTCGACATATGGACCCTACGCTTGGAGAGAAAAAATCTTTGTTCTTCAGAAACGTACAGATTGGCTGGAGCAACAATTAAAGGAGAAGAGAATTGCGTATTTCCGTCAACCTTCCTCCAATATCATCACCATTCGTGCAGGGCATGTTCCGCATGAATTGGCCGAAAAGTTTGTGATGGTTCCGGATAATCACCACGCACCCAAGTGGTTTAAGATTGTAGTGATGGAGCATGTGAGTATAGAACGGCTTATACCTGTAGTAGAGGGATTGGTCTAAACGCCCAATTATTGTCCTGGAGTGATTCGCGAGTAATCATTATACAATTTAATGCTGTAATGAATGGAACGAAGAATATTACGCGGCTTTTCCATGTCGCAGATTAAATCTTTCCTGGGGAAGTGATCAATCTTAAAGGGCAGGCCTGTCTTTTCCTGCAGTGCCAGAAGCTGATCAGTACACACCATACCCCGGGAAATGAATGAGACAATGAACAAAAGAAAGTGCCTCAGGTTCTTCGGATTGCTTTTGATTTGCATGATTTTGGTGCATACCTGATGAATGTTTTTCCGGAAATGTTCGGCATTGACGCACATATCGGCAGAATTGGTATACAGCGTTTGCCGATTGCTTTGTCTATCTTCCCAAAGATCAAACATGTCGTCTATCAATTGAACATTATATCCAAAGGCCATAAAGGCCTCGTTTTCTTCCTGACTGCTTTTAATGTCTAAAAATGAAGCGGTAAGCTGAACGGTATATCCACCTTTTTCGAAGGTGATTTTCTTTAATTCTTCCTCGGATAGCTTTTGTTTCGATTCCTGCTTCAAGCTGGCATCCTGTGCAATGGACACCTGCTCCAACAAGGCATCCACCTGTTCCGAAGACTCCATGGTATTCACCAGTTTTTGATAAAGTATTGAAGCTACATGCAGCTCTATTGGGTCTTCTGATTGCAGGGCGGCAATTCGTTCCCTAATCTGTTTCGAATTCAGTTTTAAATCGTCGGCAATATCATCTACCAAGGCAGAGATAGCTCCAAGATAAACGGCTCGTCTTTTTTCCGTGGGATTCAATTTGCTGCCTCGAAGAAGACTTTTAAGCTGGAATGCAATGAGGCAAAGGGCAACATATAGCCTTATTTTCTTGATTCGTTCATAGGGCAAGAGGCCCAAAGAAGGATCCATCTGCTGGTAAATCTCTTCTATTAATTTGCGTCCCCGATTTCGGCTCAATATATAAACTTTTGCGCCCATCACGGAATAGGCATACACGATGCGAATCAATACTCCCGTATTTTGCAATATTCCCTTCAATGCCATGACTCGAGTTGATCGGGTAGATTCATCAATATACGCCATTCTTTTGGGTACTGGTTGTTGCTCCGCTTGCCGAGATTCTTCACATAACCCAGTCCTTGTCTCTTATATACCATCCGCAACCAGCCTTGTGGAGCCTCCGGAAATTTCAATTCATCTCTTCTTAAAAAATGCAAGGCATCCACCTGCGATAACTCAATGAATGGAAAGGCTGTTTGGTCTGCAATTACCGAAAAAGCCAATTCCGGTGACGGTTTCCAATCCCGTCCGGCTGCTTCGGCCACTTTGAGTCCAAAATATTGCAGAGGCAATTGTTGAAAAACAGGGGAGGCTATTTCAATATATTCATTTGGCAGGGCATAGAGTCCGTCGTACCACTCAAAAATCTCAGATTCAGTGTTGAGCCAGCATTGAACGGGTGCATCCGTTTTTTTCCCAAGCCTGAATTTGTTTGCAGCCTTTTCTCGGTGGTCAATGGTTTCTCTATTTGCTCCTTTTTTCTGAAGCAGAGCGACAAAGAAGCCTTCACCTTTTATTTTATGAGGATAGAATGCGTAACCAATACAGCCTTTGTATTCTTTTCTGACAATATTCCATTCGGCAGGAAAGGGAATTTCCAGACTTTCCAATCCTTGATTTTCAGCTAACCACAGAAGATTTTGTTCGTTTTCTTCTGCTGAAAAAGTGCAGGTGGAATAGATGACATAGCCTTCGGCATTGAGTGCAGGCAATATGTCGCTAAGAATCCTTTTCTGACGGGCGGCGCATAATTCAACATGGTCCGGAGACCATTCCTTTCTTGCCACTTCGTCTTTACGAAACATGCCCTCTCCGGAGCAGGGTGCGTCGACCAGAATCAGGTCAAATCTTAATTTGCCGTTGGCGATTTGTTTTGGGTCCAGATTGCTTACGGCAATATTGGGTAAACCCCATTTGATGAGGTTTTCTTTCAAGGTTATCGCTCTGGCACGAATGACTTCATTGGCCAGAACAAAACTCCCTTTGGGGTAGAGCTGATTGGCCAGTAAGCTGCTTTTTCCTCCGGGTGCTCCACAAAGATCGAGAGCCAGAATTTTTTCCAGGTTCAATTGTTCCAGGATAAAAGCAAGGCTCATGGAACTTGCTTCCTGAACATAATACATGCCAGCGTGAAAAGCCGGATCAAGTGTAAATGAAGGGCGTTCTTTCAGGTAAAGTCCATTGCTGTTCCAGGGGGTGGTTTCAAGATTTTCCGGGATTTGGAGAGGTTTGAATGGATTTAATCGGACACTGACAGGAACCGGACCGTCCAGAGCTGAAAAAAGAAGGTCAGCTTCTTGTGGAAGCTGACCTTTAATTCTATCCTGAAAGCCGGATGGAAAAGCCATCTTAAATAATCAGTAAAGCATCCCCGTAACAGAGGAACTTGTATTCTTCTTTGATGGCCACTTTATAAGCTTCCATAAGGAAATCGTAACCTGCAAATGCAGCAGACTGCATCATCAGGGTTGACATCGGAGCATGGAAATTGGTGATGAATGCATTGGCAATAGAGAAATCATAAGGAGGGAAGATAAATTTATCACTCCATCCCTCGGATGCATTCAGAGAAGCCTTTGAACTCACGGAAGATTCTACAGCACGCATCACAGATGAACCAACTGCCACTACCCTTTTCTTTTCATTCAAGGCACGGTTTACACGGTTGGCAGTATGTTCCGGGATATGGTAATGTTCGCTGTCCATTTTATGCTTGGTAAGGTCTTCTACTTCCACGTCGCGGAAGGTTCCCAAACCAGTATGCAGGGTCAATTCATTGAAATCGATTCCTTTGATTTCCAAACGCATTTTCAATTCGCGTGAGAAATGCAGTCCGGCGGTAGGAGGAGCAACCGCGCCTTCTTCCGTTGCAAAAATCGTTTGGTAACGATCTTTGTCATCTTCATCTACAGGTCTGTCAATGTATTTTGGAAGCGGGGTTTCGCCCAATTTTTCAATGATATTTCTGAACTCTTCTTTAGTTCCGTCGAAGAGAAAACGAATGGTACGGCCTCTGGAGGTAGTATTGTCTACAACTTCCGCAACGAGATCATCGTTTCCAAAATATAATTTGTTCCCCACCCGAATTTTTCGGGCCGGATCCACTAAAACATCCCATAAGCGAAGTTCATCATTCAACTCACGAAGCATAAAAACTTCAATCTTCGCTCCGGTCTTTTCTTTATTTCCATAAAGTCGTGCCGGGAAAACACGGGTATTATTGATAACGAACACATCCTGGTCATCAAAATAATCCAGAATGTCATGAAAAATTTTGTGTTCGATGGTGCCTTTTTCCCGGTTCAATACCATCATTCTTGAGTCGTGACGGTGCTTGGCTGGGTGTTGAGCAATAAGTTTTTCGGGAAGTTCGAATTTGTATTGAGAAAGCTTCATCTGCAGTGTATACGAAGGGCGCAAAAGTAGGTTAAAAGGAGTGGATTAGCAAGTGCTTTGCTACTTCTCTACTTCCTTTTTGTAGCTTTCAAAGGCTTTGAAAATAGACTCGGCTAATTCATCTTTACCAGCTTCGCTTTTCAGATAGCCACGTTCTTCGGAATTCGTCATGAATCCCGTTTCTACCAATACGCTTGGCATGGTGGTTTTCCAAAGCACGAGGAATCCTGCTTGTTTCACTCCACGACTGCGATTGATTTTTTTTCGTTTCGCCAATTCGTCTTCAATTTCAGAGGCAAGAAGTATGCTTTGTTCCAAAAAGGCATTTTGGTAGAAAGAAAAGATGATATGGCCTTCAGGAGAATTGGGATCAAAGCCTTCGTAGTCTTTTTGGTAGTCGTCTTCCAGTAGAATGGACGCATTTTCTCTTTTTGCCACTTCAAGATTCCCGGCATTTTTATGAGTTCCCATCACATAGGTTTCAGAACCATGGGCACTCGAATTATCGCTATGATTCACATGTATGGAAATAAAAAGATCTGCCTTATTGCGATTGGCTATGCTCGATCTTTCATTCAATTCGATGAAATTATCGCTCATCCGGGTGTAATAAACCTTGATTTCGGGATGTGAACTTTTGATCAATTGTCCCAATCGAAGTGCTACCGCAAGAGTGACATCCTTTTCACGGAGTCCGCCGCTAATCGCTCCGGGATCTTTGCCTCCATGGCCGGCATCGATAACAACCACCCCCAATTTATTGCCAACAAAATTAAGTGGTTGGAAGGAGCTTGTTAAAAAAGCCAGAAGGCCTAACGATAGAAGTATTGGAGTTTTCACTTTTGTGCTGTTTTTTTGAAGCGGTATAAAGTTTGCCAAACAAAGCTAGTTACAGCAACTGACACTTGAAATTCCGAAGCCTGCTACTTTTCCATCTTACCCTGTTGATTGTCTGCCTCCTCGGTACGCAGTCCGCGTGGGCGCAGGACTCAAAGGATTCCACTAATCTATACACCAACGATATTCAGGACTCTATGGGAACCGTTTATCGTAAGCTTCATAAGTCATCTATGGATGAAGACGTCAAGTATAATGCCAGCGATTCCATTAAAATACGGGTAAAAGAAAAAATGATTTACCTGTATGGCAATGCAATCGTCCATTATAAAAACATGGAAATAAAGGCTTCCATGATCAGTATTGACTTCGCAGACAATATCATGTTCGCCGTATTTTCGGTCGATAGCCTGGGTAACCGCAATGGAATCCCTCATTTTAAGGACGATAAAGATGAGATGGTCACCGATTCCATGCGTTATAATTTCAAAACCAAGAAGGGCATCATCTACGGACTTGTTACGGAGCAGGCGGATGGATTGGTGTATGGAGAAATAGTCAAGAAAGACGAACAGGACAATATGTATATCAGTCATGCGCGATATACTACCTGCAGCGATACCTCCCATCCGCATTTTTACATAATGGCCAACAAGATGAAGATCATCCCGAACAAAAAGATTATTTCGGGACCGGCGGCCTTTTATGTTTCGGATGTGCCGACGCCCCTGGTGCTTCCATTCGGATTTTTCCCTATTACCCGGGGGCGGAGTTCCGGAATAGTAATGCCCAACTACGGATACTCGGCAAATCGGGGTTATTTTCTTAAAAACGGCGGATATTATTTTGGCATCAGCGATCATTTTGATCTGGCCTTAACCGGAGATATTTATGCGAATGGAAGCTGGCGCGGACAAGCTACTACTTACTATGCGCAGCGGTATAAATACAGCGGCAACATGACCCTGAGCTATGCGGTAAATAAAAATAATGAACCGACAGATCCTGATTTTTTTAAGTCCAAGGATTTCATGTTCAACTGGACGCATATGATGGATAACAGGGCACATCCCAAGATGAATTTTAAGGCGGATGTGCAATTGGGAAGCAGCAAATTCTTAAAACTGAACTCCTACAATCCGAATGACATGGTAAAGAATACACTGACCAGCTCTGTAAACTTCTCCCGTGCCTTCAACTTTGGGAACCTGAATGTAACTGGAAGGCATACCCAGAATACGCAGACCGGGGCGGTGGATATTACTTTGCCAGACCTGAACTTTGACGTGTTTCGTTTCTATCCATTTCGGGGAAAGAACTACAACAGTGCCAATAGCAAATTCTATCAGGACATCGGTGTAAAATACAGCACCATTTTCAGAAATCAGTTAAGTACAGGTGATTCTACGTTTGGCGAAACCAATGCCTGGAATAATATACTCAGTTCACTGCAGTACGGAATGAGTCATTCTGTTGGGGTTAGCGGAAACTTTAAAATCCTGAAATTTATAGCCTTTAGTCCCGGAGTGAATTACAATGAATACTGGTATTTTCAAACGACTGACAAATATTTTAATCAGGCCACCAATGAGGTGAAAGTAGATACGACTTACGGATTTGCGAGAGGTTACGATTATAGTTTTAGTTCCAGTTTTCGGTCTATGGTATATGGGATGTATCAATTCCGGAAAGGAAAGATAAGTGCAATTCGCCATGTGATGGTGCCCAATATCACCCTGAATTATCGTCCGGATTTTTCACAAAGCAAGTATGGAGTCTATCAGGATGTGATACTGAAGGACCATAGTGGAAATGACTCCATTGCCGTGCAGTACAGTCGTTTTGAAAATGGAATTTTCGGATCGCCCAGTGGAGGTAAGTCAGGAATGCTCACTTTTAGTCTGGGCAATAACGTGGAGATGAAGGTAAAGGATCCGAAGGACACGGCTACCGGATTTCGAAAAGTGAAAGTGTTGGAAGTTTTTAATCTGGCGTCCAGTTACAATATGCTGGCAGATTCCAACCGTCTGGCCCCTTTGTCGGTACAATTGAGAACAGTGGTTTTCAAGTACTTCAATCTTCAGTACAATACGCAATATGATTTTTACGGGTATCATCCGGACGGAACAAAGTCGAAAGAGACCTTGTTGCATCAGGAAGGGAAGCTGGCACGAATGACAAGCAGCCGGATTTATATTACAACTTCCCTGAATTCGGAAACCTTAAAAGGAAAACCAACACCGGGGAATTTTCGACCGTATATGCACCCGTATATGACTTCTCAGCAGTTGCTTATGCTCAACTCGCCCAACTTGTTTGTCGACTTCAATATTCCTTGGAATTTCAATTTGAATTATGTGAACACCATCACAAAAACACCGTTGACCCGTTCACAGGTTCAGACATTAAACTTTTCCGGTGACTTCAAGCTCACACAAAAATGGAAAATAGGATTCAATAGTGGGTACGATCTCCATAGGAAGCAAATCTCCATGACGACCTTTAATTTGTACCGTGACCTGCATTGCTGGGAATTCCGTTTGGACTGGATGCCTTTTGGCGACCGCCGTTATTTCTCTTTCGCGCTCAACGCAAAAAGCTCGGTACTACAGGATTTGAAAATCAACAAGCGTCAAAATTGGTTTGACAGGTGAGGGGAGTACATGAGTAATGAGTACAAATGTACAGAGTACAGAGTACAGAACAACCCTAAACTATTCAATGACCGCGCTGAGTCCTTTGTCTAGCAGGCCTTCGCACATGATTCTGAGAGGATCTTCTTCTCCTTCTTTCACAATAGCTTTCCCTTTGTAATGCACCAACATGGCACATTGTTCTGCCTGGTGCATCTCGTGTTTGCAGATGTCCATCAGGCAATCGATCACATGGTCAAAGGTGTTGACATCGTCGTTGTATAAAACCAATTTGCGCGTATCGGTTAACAACTCATCTAACAACAGATCTTCTTCGTATTCTACTTGTCCGCCAAATCGAATCATACTGCAAATTTATAAGGAAAAGTTGTTGAGAACAAAGATGGGAGATAGGTAAGTAGGTAGGGTAATACTTTGTATTTAGATCAAGGATGGACATTGTGATAGTGAGACTTTGGGATTTCGCGACGAATTTGGCCGGGCAATAAAAAACCGCGTCTCCGTGAAGCGTCAGCTAATAAATCTCTGCGTCCCTGCGATAAAAATTAATCTGCGTAAGCATGCTGAAACCCGATACCCGTAACCTGACTCCGGCTTCGCGGGAAACGATGCTGACCGGGTGAACACAATAGACGATGTGATAGTGAGACTTTGGGATTTCGCGACTAATTTGGCTGTACAAAAAAAACCGCGCCTCCGTCTGGCGTAAGCCATAAATTTTCTGCGTCCCTGCGTTAAAAATTTGAGCGAGCAAAATCAACCGCGCCTCCGTTGTGCGTCAGCCTACCCTAATTGCGTCCTTTGTGTTAAATTATTCCATGCAAATAAGACTTTTGACAAAGCAGAGCGAAAACCGAAGGCTTTTGTAATCGTAGTTTCCAGTATGTAGTTGGAGAATGGCTGATAGAATTTGCGTCTTTGCGACAAAAAAGCTCAGGAGGTAGGCAGGGAAGTAGGAAGGTAGGGTAGTTGGTAGGTAGGTAATCAATAAACCCTAAACCAAATTAGCGGTCGCGGTATTTCAGGATATTGGCCTTGTTTTCTGTGCCTGACACCAATTTTTTAATGTTTTTCTGGTGGGTTAAAATAACCATGAGTGCGGCAGTGATTGCGAAAGCAATAAAAAGCGGGGTCTTCTCATGAAAAATATATACCAATCCAATCGGAAAAGAAATCGCAGCCAGGATTGATCCAAGTGAAACGTAGCGGGTAACGTATAAGACCAGGAGAAAAAATCCAAGACAGAGCAAAGCAGAAGGATAATGAATCGCCAATATCATCCCAAAAAGGGTGGCAATTCCTTTTCCACCCCTGAATTGAGCAAATATGGGGAAGAGGTGGCCAATGACCGCCAGAAAGCCAAAGAGCAATTGAAGGTTTACATATTTGAAGCTGTCGGGCTCTACCTGATCTCCTAAAAATCGTATCAGAGAAGCTGCTGCAAGTCCTTTAAGAATATCCATCGCCATAACGATGATGCCGGCTTTTTTTCCAAGTACCCGAAAAGTGTTGGTAGCACCTGCATTGCCCGAACCATGTTCGCGAACATCCACTCCGTGCAATGCTTTGCCTATCCACACGGCACTTGGGATAGAACCCAGTAAATACGCTGCTATTGCCAGCAGAATAACCATTGGAATAAAACTAATCACTTTTATTCGTCTCCCTCTTTCGTGGCTTCAAAACTATTCAAAAATTTAATTTTTGCACGCGGTGAAGCCAGTTTCAAGGTATATCCACCCTTGCTCACTTCTTCGTATTTTTCTCTCACCAGGTTGTTAAAGTCTGACTCTGAAGAGTATATATAAAGATTTCCGCGGAGATAATTGATATAATACCAATGATTGTCGTCGGTTTGGAAATAGAAAGTTATTTCGTCGCCGCTTCTTTTTCTTTCAATCATCAATTTCCCTTCTACCTGCTTTTCGAAGCTGGTACCGCCTAAACCAGTGATTCCGATGGGCCCTTCGGACACATAGGCTTTTTTATCCTGATCCCATACCATCTTGATTTGAGAGATGAAGAACAGGCTGTTGAATTCTTTGTACAAAGGGATGCTTCCCGACTTATACAGATTCAAGGCCTCTTTGTAATCCTTTTCATTGAGCAGTTCGGCCAAAGCATTTGGCACCATCGGGCGATTGTTGTAGGTGGCATTTAATCCGATGGCATTCTCAATCATCTTATCTACAAAGAATTTCTTCGCATCTGCCGGCAGGGCAAAATCGAGCAACATCATCAAATCCAGGGTCATGCTGCTGTCTTTATGCAGGAAGGTTGCGTTACCTGCCGTATTGAGCGAAACAAATCCTGTATTGACTCCCAGGTCTGTTTTTCCCTCTGCATATACAATGCCGGCCTGGTCGTCGAGTGTTACAATATTTCCTTTTGCTGCTCCGGCTTTCAGTTTCAGCGAGTCGCCTGCATAGAATTTCCCATCGGATTCATCAAAATAAACGATGCCCTGACGCACCTGAATAATTGCACTGTCGGAATAATTTCTGCCTAAAGTGAAGAAAGAAGGGTAGGTATGGATGGAGTCCAGGGTAATCCACATACCCAGTTTCATAGGCTTTTTATCTTCGTTGTAAGGGTCGTCGATATGGAAAAGGACCGAATCTGGCACATAGGCCTGATTCTCCCGCCACCAACCGGATGAAGGCCGGGAAAGTTTTTGAACCGGATGCATGTAACCATCGAATTTGGCTCCGCGGTAACTGCCTTTTAAGGTCAAATCGCCTTTGAACTCAAAGCGTGGCGTAATGGTAAAATGCATGGTGTCGTAAACATGGGCATAGGCCAGGGCAGTCTTTGCAACATAATCCACTTTGATTTCATGCGCATTCACGGTATTCTTTTTTCCATCTTTACTAATATAATCGTAGAAGCCATTGGCACCCATATTGAGGCGACCGAAGATGGTCGTGTTGCATTCGTAGAATTCGTGCCATTTGTTCACGGTATCCATCACAATGCGCGAATGTAGCAATGGGTCCATGGCGGCATCGGCCCGCACGATCACTTTCCCCGAATCGGGAATTACACGTGAATCTGCCACATCGATATGTGGTACCTCATTTGCGTAAAGCGTAAAGGTATTGAGGTCGTAAAGTGCTTTTCGGGAGCTGAATTTCAGGCTATCCTGATCAGGATGAGTGCTGACAAAATAAGTACTTTCAATTGGTTTATCGGCTGGCGTGTTGAAATTCAGATGTTTCTTCTTGATATCCCACTTAAATTCATTCAACGAGCTTTTGTACTGATTGTACGGGAACTCTGAATTTGCGCCGTTTTCATTCGATTTGAAATCTCCGAAACGTTTGGTAAAGTCTACATCCGACTTCACATTTACGGCCCTGAATGCAAATTTGGTGGTGTCGATTGATCGTATTGTCAAGGTAGAGGTATCAGCCCACATGCGCTTTTTGTCGAAGTGCATATTGTCTGATGTAAGGATTGCATCATTGAAATCGAGGTTTCCATCTCCTTCTGCACCGCTTTTTCGGTGGATATATTCACCTGTGAGCTTGACATCGCCAAACATGAGGATCGGAGCATCGGTTGTTCGCTGAGCCATGAAATCCTTATAGGGTTCCCAATGCGTAATAAGATTGATGCCTTCCACCTTGGGGTAATTCTCGCTTTGCGGGACATTGAACGACTCCGTGACCGCATTCATGGAATCCGGGAAAAAGATAATGTCCTGGGAACTCATATTGAGTGTGGCAAATTCAATGTTTCCTTTTGCCAAAAGTCCTTCGTTGGAAAGCGAAAGGTTGACCTTCGCATTTCCCGTACCCTGGTAAGTTGGCATGTCGACCACTTTTTTGAATCCGAGGGAGAAATCGTCCTGAACCGTTAATTCTTCGCGGAAATCAGGGAATATATCGGCTGATATAAAATTCCCGCCAAAACGGAGCCCTTCTCGTGTAAAGTTATCGAGTGAGTCGATGATAAATGGATCGGTGGCAAAATAGAAATTCTCCCTGTTGTAAACGCCTCCATAGATCCAGGGGTAGTCGTAATATACTTTTGAGCCTTTGGTTGCTTTAAAGATCGGGTATTCTGGAAAGTCTTTTCGTCCCGATTTATTGTTCGGGTTGTCGATGAATAAAGTGCCGGTGATATCCTGAAGTACGGAGTTGATTCGTTTCAGTCTTCCGTTATCTGCTTCATCAGGAAAGAAAAAGCGCAGCGAGTCGATGTCATCCATATCGACGGTAAAGGTTTTGTAGGTGAATCGAAATCGCTTGCCAAAAAACTCGAATCGACCTGCACGTACTTTTCCATCGAAAATTAATTCGCGATCGCGAAGCACGGTGACCTGTTGTTCTTCGGGAATGACATATACATACTGCGAATCGGAGAAAAAGAAGCGTCCGATACCTTCCAGTTGCATGCTGTAGCTTTCCAGATCGATGGTGGCATTGGCGCGCTTTTCAATAATGGATTCGAAGAAAATAACATCGTAATCGGTGCGGCCCATATGTGCGTTTACGGCATTAAAGAGCTTATCATTGACCTGAACCGTATCCGTTTTTGAATCGAGCATGAGGTAGCCCAGGTCGGTCAATTGCACAATTTGAAACCGGACATATTCCATCTTGCTGCGGCGCCAGGCGACGTATTCATCCAGTTTAAATTTTCGTTTTCCTGTTTGTTCGCAAAACTGTTTGATTTTCGAAAGCGGGTTTTCTGCCTGCATTCCCTGCAGTTTCTCGTAATCGAATTCTTTGAAATAATTTTCTGAATAGAGCAGAACGGAGCCATCTTTCAGAATAGTTCGGAATTCAATTTTAGGCTGACCTAATATCCATTCCATTTTATCTGCTTTCAGTTCCATCCGATGGTAAGTGTCGGTAAAGGGAGCTTGTGATACCCCGACATCTCCACGACTGCATGTTACTTTTTTATCGGATTTTACATAACTAAATTCAACTTGCGGATGAAATACAGATCCGGTATCGAGATTGATTTCCAATGCGGCGGCATTGGTTACAATGCGTTCATCACTCACCACAAATTCTCTTCCCTTCAGGATGATGAAAGGTTTGTCTTTGAATTTGAAGGTAAAGGTGCCGAGTTCATCTCCGTCTCCGTATGCAATAATTTTTGATCCCTGCTGTGAAAAGCCTCCTTCGTATTGTACGTCGCTGGCAAACTTGGAGATATTGAGGTCTTTTCGGTAGGAATAGAATTTAGGGTAGCGGATGGATTCCGGGGTAGAAGTTGCGAGTGCAACATCTTCGATGCTTCCTAACAAAGGCTCATTGAAAAATTTTTTCTGATGGAATGTCACCGAGTCTGCGGTGTATTTATTTCCTTCCATGTTGATGGTGTAGTCGCGCAGGGTAGCATAGACTTCATCCGGACTAAAATTCCCTCTGGTCCAGTCTATTTTTCCACCATGTCCGATCCACTGGTGGCTATCCATCAAAAATTTCCCCTGTGTATTTGCAATGGTAATGGAGTCGGTGCGCGTAAGGCAGGTGAGTGTGGTGTTCTGAAATACAACTGCAGGTTCGCCATTCACCATATCGAAGCTATAAGAGTTGTCGGAAGCTTTCCAGGTTCGTTGGGCCCGTGTTTCGTATAGGGTATTGGTGGCAAAGAGGGCATTGGAAATTTCCAGGTAATTAATGAATTCGAGGGTTTTCTTTTCGTAATATCCTTCGAGTATTTTTTGCCATTGCACAAAAAGATCACCCATGCGACCGGAATTTTGAAAATGGATGATGGTTTCGAGATACAGGGTAAAATGTGGATGAGGACGCATCCGTTTCATCAGCATCTTGTCGGCATTTTTAATGATTCGCGCCTGCTGATATGCATCGAAGGCAGCCGAATCCCACAAGATTTTGAATTGATCGTAAGCCTGCATGGCCGGATCCACCTTGTCGTCGTACATCACCTTTTTCAATTCCTTGATAAAGACATCCGGTTCCCGGCTAAAACTTTTAATGGGTTGTGCCAGCAGGCTGGTTCCGATGGAGCTGAAAAAAAAGAGGAGGAAAGTAATTTTTAGTTGCTTCATGAATCAGTCGAGTTGGTAGTGCAATGCAATCCAGGTTTTCTCTGAGATACGTTTATTCAACAAGCGAAAACCATGCTTTATTGCCTGATCATTTAAAAAGTCGAAATCGCGATTAAAGAATCCCGACATGATTAATTCACCGCCGTGTTTCACCATTCCGGCATATTTTGGAATGTTCTGGTGGTTGATGTTTCGTGTGATATTGGAGAGGATGATATCGTATCCGCTTCCGGTAAAGGATTCGATATCGCTTTCTATCACTTTCATCTCAATCGCATTGCGTTCGGCATTTTCCAGGGTGTTTTCATAACTCCAGGGGTTGTTGTCGATCGCTACGATGGGATGTGCATTTTTCATCCCTGCTAAGATAGCAAGCACACCGGTACCACATCCTACATCTATAACGGATTTGTTTTTAAAATCCATGTCAAGCATTTCTTCCACGATGAGGCGGGTGGAATCATGGTGTCCTGTTCCGAAAGACATTTTGGGCTGAATGACAATGTCGTACTCGTAACCTATTGGTTTGGGATGGAACTCCGCGCGAATCATGCAACGACCAAGTACATCAATGGCTTCGTACGATTTTTCCCAATCTTCATTCCAGTTGACTTGATCCATATTGGTCACCTGCAGATCGTTGATGTCTATATCGTAACGGCTCAATACGTCGCACATGGTCTCCTGGTCGTAATCGTTGAGGGGGATATAGGCATGCAGTCCTTCATCCTGTTCCCAGGTTCCTTCAAAGCCTAATTCAAAAAACTCTGCGCTGAGAATCTCTTTCAATTCGTTGCTGCAGGGGAGGAATATATCGAGGTACCGAGGTTGGCTGCTCATTATTTTACCGCTTTACAGATATCGATAAAGTCTCTGGATTGAAGCGATGCCCCACCGATTAATCCTCCGTCGATATCCGGCATGGAAAACAGCTCAGCCGCATTGTTTGGCTTCACACTCCCGCCGTAAAGAATGGAGATTTCCTGCGCCATTGCTTCGCTGTATCGTTTGGTAAGCAGGTCGCGGATGAAGGCATGAATTTCCTGTGCCTGCCCGGCAGACGCGGTTTTACCTGTCCCGATGGCCCAAACGGGTTCGTAGGCAATCACTGTGCGTTGAATATTGTCAGTACTCAGATGGAAAAGTCCTTCGGAAATTTGCTGTTCGATAACCTCGAAATGGCGGTTTTCTTCCCGCTCTTCCAGGGTCTCTCCCACACAGTAAATAGGAGTCATGTGATGACGGTGCACCTGGTCAACTTTTTGTGCCAACAGGGCATTTTGTTCGTCGAAGTACTCACGTCGCTCACTGTGTCCGATAATTACATAGTCCAGGCCAAAGGAAGCAAGGATGGCAGCGGAAATTTCGCCGGTATATGCCCCGCTTTCTTCCTGATGGCAATTTTGCGCTCCTACTTTGAGGGGAGAACCTTTGGCTAGGCGTTGCACTTCGCCAATGCCAATGAATGGGGGGATCATTACGGCTGTAACCCCGTTATTCACCTCATCTTTATACATATTTACTACTTCGGAAGCCAGGATTTGTGTTTGTTCCTGCTTTCCATTCATCTTCCAGTTTCCGGCAACAATATATTTTCTCATTTCTTGGGTTTCGGTGTTAAGTTTTTAGTGTTAATTTTTTAGTTTAAAGCATTTTCCTTTTCCCAGATTCGGTATTCAGAGCTTGTTTCAAAGAGGTGCTGCAAGATGGCTTTTTCGGTTTCATTGTATTCGATGCCCCGGCGTGCCATCATCTTTTCTGCTACCTCATCTGCCTTTTTCAAAGCGAATGTTTCAAAGCCCTGAGCGCCACCCCAGCTGAAGGAGGGGATGAAATTTCGTGGAAATCCGGAACCAAAAATATTGGCCGATACCCCGACCACTGTGCCGGTATTGAACATTGTGTTGATTCCGCTCTTGCTGTGATCACCCATGATCAGGCCGCAGAACTGTAATCCGGTGCGTGCAAATCCGTTCCGGGCATAGCTCCAGAGCTTTACTTCCGCATAATTGTTCTTCAGGTTTGAGTTATTGGTATCGGCGCCTAAGTTGCACCATTCTCCCAAGACTGAATTCCCGAGGAATCCATCGTGACCTTTATTGGAATAGCCTGTTATCACAGAATTATTTACTTCTCCACCCACTTTACTGTGCGGACCCACCGTGGTGGCGCCATAAATTTTGGTGGATAATTTTAAAGCCGCATGTTCACAAAGTGCCAGTCCGCCGCGGACCACAGATCCTTCCATTACTTCTGAATCTTTGCCCAGGTAAATAGCGCCGGTGGTGCTGTTGAAAACAGCACATTCGGCATAAGCGCCCTCTTCCAGGAAGATGCGATTACCGAGTAAGGTATTGGTTGGCGACAAAGGCTGTGATTTTCTTCCTGCGGTTATCAGATCGAAATCAGCTTCCAAAGCCTCCGCATTTTTAGCGAAGAGGTCCCATGGGTAATTAATTATCAGGGCATCTCCGGAAAAGTTCACCGTATTGAATCCGGATGAGTCAGATTGAAAAACATCCAATTGCTCTTGTTCCATTCTCACTCCTAGTAAAATTCCATTTTCGCCCATGAGTGCCTGTCCGCTTTGCAATGCCTCCAGACCTTTTATTAAAGTGCTGTTGGGCAATACCCTACCATTAATTAGCAGGTTATCACTGCCTTTCTGCATCGGAAATTTCTTTTGCAAATAAGGTTCCGTCAAAGTACTCGTTTGGGCTTTGAGGTATTTCTCCCATTTTTCCCGGATGGTCAGTATTCCGATACGCAAGTCGGCACAAGGACGGGTATAAGTGAGCGGAAGGAGATGGATGCGACTTTTGTCGTCGAACAGGATAAGGTTCATGTTCTCAATCTTTTTGAGGCTGCAAAATAGCGAATTCGCCCTGAACAGATGGACTCAGGACAAAAAAAAAGCCTTCCGAAGAAGGCTTGAAATATGCTTTTCGCACGGATTATTTCCCGTAGCGTTTTCTGAACTTGTCGATACGTCCGGCTGTATCCACCAGGTTAGCTTTGCCGGTGAAGAATGGGTGAGACTTATGAGAGATCTCGAGTTTGTACAGAGGATACTCATTTCCGTCCGTCCATTTAGTTGTTTCTTTGGTCTCAACGGTAGAACGGGTAATGAATTCGTAGTCGCAGGACATGTCCCGGAAAACCACTAATCTATAGTTGGATGGATGGATTTCTGCTTTCATTTCAATTTTATTGGGCTGCAAAGATAAAACGATGATTTGAAAAAGCAAAACCCTTGGTGTGAGTTTTAAGTTTTCAGTGTTAAGTTTTAAGGGAGACTCCAGACAAAAGATGCCAGATTAAAGACACCAGACGCCAGTTAGTCGGCTAACAGTCGCAATGTCCTGCGTTCTTGACTTTCGCAAAATTGTATTGTAGTCGCGATAAATCGTGCCTCTACATCAAATCTATTTCCGCGGTATTTGTAAACTTGTCGCACCCTCACAAAATCCCACTGTCACACTGTCTTTGTACTCATGTACTCTTGTACTTTACACTACTGCATCACATCTGCTTTCGACCTGGGCCGTTCCGCAATGCGCCACACAAAGCCTTTCAGTTCCTGTTTTTCCCCTCCGGGTAATTTATTGATGGGGTAGTCTGTTCCTTCTGATTGGCCCAGGTAGGTGATTTCTTCGGCTTTGCCTGCGGTATCGAAGAGAATGCGGATATCCGAGCAGATGATATAGTTCATGGATGAAATCGTGACACTGTCATCTTCCTGAAAATAAACATTCTCTGCATTTCCGGTGACCAGGATTTGTTCAAGATGATTGTTATAAAACCAGGCATTGATGGTTCTGCCCCGCAATTGATTGTATAAGCCGGTGTCTACCTCTTCAATAATCAGGGCATTATCGATAAAATCGCTTCGGTCGACCTTGTTTTTTACCACCCGAATATGGATGCTGTCGGCAAACATCTGCCTAGATTCGTTCCATAGCACGGGGTCTATTTCCATGTAGATCATGGAATCCTTTTGCGAATAATGCATGCTGTCGCAGATCCCCTGCATATCAGACTTAAACATGCGTACATGGTGGAATGCAAAGATAGATTTCCGCTTCAGGGAATCCTCCACGCTTCGAAGCGTGTCTGCGCCGATATGGAGACTGTCCTCTTCCATTTTAACGCTGGCCAGGGGATTTATCGTGATGGTAGCTATTCCCTGCTTTCGGTTGTAGAGGCCCCGGCCTCCATGGATCACTATATGATTGATGGAGTCGCTGAAATGCACATTTCCCAATGCGGTATCCCTTCCGATTTTACCTCCATAGATTAGACTATCGGCATTCAGGCGGTTTTCTTTGTTGATAACATACGCATTCCTGCTAAAATGCGCCCGTTGGGTATATGTATTGTACCAACCATTCTCACAGTAGAGATATCCATCTTTATTTGTGATGGTCGTCGGGCCAAACATCCAGGCTGTTTTGCTTTGAGTGTTGTATTGCAGGGTATCGGTTTTTAGCACATAGTCTGGATTAACCAGCACCACGTCTTTCTTAAAACCAAAGGTTTTGCTGTTGGCATCGTAGGTACCGATTTTACTATCGAGCACATTGTCCTGATTGACAACATGTGCTCCGTTTGTGTAATAGGCTGTCCGGCTGCTTAGATTGTAGTCAAGCTGCGTGCTTGTAAGCGTCATTTGTCCATCGGTCATATGAACTTCTTCGCGTACCAGGGCCTTCTTTTCGTTGCCATCGTAATGCAGGTAGCGACTATTCAGATGGACGCTGTCGTTTTCGTTGATGTCTACATTCCCAAATGCTTCGAAAGTATTGGCTGCTTTATTTTGGTAGGCCGAATCGCAGCGCATGATGGTTTTATCATGGCGAAAAGCCACATTTCCAATTAGCCGAACCAACTTTTCTCCATTCTGATTCAATCCGCTTAGCTCGTCGGCGCCAATCAGTTCCACGCGCGATTGTGCATTGCTCAGGAGGCATATAAGACTGAAGACGAAGAAAAGGAGGGAACGGCCCATAGTCGGCAAAATTATGGTTTTATGAGAGGGCTTCGCGACATTTGTTCCGAAAAATGCATCATCTCGAAATCCATGTCCGACAAGCATTAGAACGTGCAGGTTTGTATCCTGAGCAATCATTATTGCTCGCCTGCAGCGGTGGAAAGGACTCAATGGTTCTGCTGAATGTGCTTTTGTCATTGGGGTATAAACCTTCGGTAGCGCACGTCAATTTTTGTCTTCGTGGGGAAGACAGCGATGCTGATGCGCAGCATGTACTCCATTACTGTGCCGAAAAGAATCTTGAATTTTATTATCAGGAGTTTGATACGGAAGCAGAGGCAGATAGTCATAAGGAAAGTATTCAAATGGCTGCGCGGCGCCTTCGGTATCAATGGCTTTTTGGATTGATGGAAGAGAAAGGGTTTGTGAGGGTGCTAACGGCGCATCACGAGCGGGACCAGGCAGAAACCCTGCTGCTCAACCTGATGCGGGGAAGCGGTCCCAAAGGTTTACAGGGTATGCTGGAAGACGATGGCCGCTTGCTTCGTCCGATGTTACGGGAATCGTACGATGAAGTATCGAATTATGCCCGGCAGGAAGGCATTCGTTTTCGGGAAGACCGCAGCAATGCAGAAATCAAATACCGCAGAAATTTCATTCGGCATACCCTACTGGCTCCCTGGGAAGAAAGATTCCCGGGAACAGTGCACCAAATGAACAGGAGCGCAGAGATAATGGCAGAGGTGAATGGTTTTTTGAAGCAGCAGATGGATACCATTTGTTTGGGCTATGTTTCTCAGAAGGGCTTGCAAATGCAGATTGAATATTCCCTTCGCCAAGAACCCTTTGCACGTTTGCTTATGCGGCATCTTCTGACTCCATTCGGACTGCAGGATCAGGTTCCGTTTATATTAGATGGTGAATCTCGACCCGGCGCTATGTTTTCATCTGAGACCCATCGTTTGCTGGCAGACAGGGCGTTTTGGATTTTGGAAGCGAAGGATTTGGCAGCACGGAGGGAAGAAAATTCGCTGGTGTCTTTAAAGACGCTTTTTAACGGAAAAAATGAAGCCGAATGGAATGGTTTTCAGTTTTCCTGGACCGAAGTGCAAGATAAAAATTACGGCAACGATGCGATTCGACTAAATCCGGGACAACTGGATGGCCTGTATTTCCGTACCTGGCGCGAGGGTGACAAAATGCATCCCTTTGGGATGAAAGGCAAAAAAAAGCTCAGTGATTTGCTGATTGATGCGGGTATCAATCGTTTGGATAAGGAAAAAATCCCCGTCCTCTGCAACGAAAAGGGGGAAATACTGTGGCTGGTAGGTGTTCGCAGTTCGGAGCTTCTTCGTTTGCCTGAGAACGCTGTGTATATAGTACTTCGGGCGGAATAGTTCGGGTCTTTTAGGGAATTAAGTGGCCTTCAATACCAGATGCTCGACAATCGAACATTCGAAGTTCGAAAGCCAATACCCGTTACATTTTCAAATCAATTCAGGCAGTTCTCTACCAGGCTGGAAGAGTCTAGCGTTTGTCTGGCCATACCTTGTGGAGGAAGGAGAGTAGCTCGTTCCAGCTGGCTTCGCTTGCCTCCTGATTGTAGGCGAGTGGTATGCCGAACTTTTCTCCCAGGGCGGTTGCCTCCGGGTTAGTAAAAGAGTGTTTGGCACCTGGGTAATTGATAAACGTATAATCCACCTTGGCAGAATCCATCTCATCTTTGAAGGCAGTAATGGTTTCCTGACTGGTAAAAGGATCCGATTCTCCATTCATGATGAGGACTTTCCCTTGGATGGAACCGGGTTTTGCCTTTTGAATTGGTCCAAGGCTTCCATGGAATGTTGCCACTGCATCAAGATCAGCTCCCTGGCGAGCCATGTTCAGCACGACTCCACCACCGAAACAGTAACCAATGGCACCTATTTCTGAGGAATCGGTATGGGGGTCGGCTTTTAAAATGGATTCAGCGGCATTGAATCGTTTTTTTGCTCCATCGAAGTTTTTCATCACGGCACCGGCAAATGCTCCTGCATCCTGAGGATGGTCGGCGGTTTTTCCATCACCATACATATCCAGGGCAAAGGCCACATAACCCGCTTCGGCTAATTTGTTGGCGCTGTTTCGGCTGTGTTCGTTGTGTCCCCACCATTCGTGGACCACGATTACTCCCGGACGCTTTCCCTTGATATTGGCATCGTACACAAGGTACCCTTTCATGGTGACGCTGTCTGCCTGGTAGGTAATTTCCTCTGATACCAGTTTAGGAACGGTATCCATCTGTTCCTGAGTTTGATTCTTTTCTTCCTCTTTGGAATCGGGATTACCGCATGCCACTATCATGGCGGCTGCTAATAGGTAAAAGCTTGTTTTCATAATTGTTGTTCGAATGGATAAACAAATGAATGAATGGAAAGTTTATACCGGGATAATCCAAACACGTTACCCACTGTTAGATCAGGGAATAAAAAAAGCCCTGCAAAGGGCTTTTCCTGTCTTTGAACAAATGTTTATTTCTTTACATAAGTGAATGTAATCGTGTAATTCACTCCGCCATAGGCTTGTGAGTTCGACAAGGTCATTTTTGTTTCAGAGATGGAGTTGATGGTAGACGCATCTCCGTCAATCGTGAGCAACTTTTGATCGTCGGACAAGGTCCATGCACCTGTCCAGGTTTGAGAATCACCTGGATCGCATTTCGTGGCGCCTTCGTCGCCCGTATACGTTGAGTTGCTGTGAAAAGTCATGAGATCATCTTTATCGCAGGCATCCCAGGTACTCAGGAAATCGGTGGTTTTTCCATTTCCAAAATCGTAGGCAGGGTTAATGGTTGCAGTAGAAACCATCCACGCTTTTTCCAACAAAAGTTCTTTGTTGCTTTTTGTCGGAGTACTTGTCGTATCGTTCTTCTTGGAACAGGCACTTAAAATCATGGCGGCCATTAAGGCAAATAAGGGGAGAAAGTTTACTTTTTTCATAAGGTGTTTTTGTAAATCTATATTCAAATGACGCAAACAACAATCTATAGTTACAGGTATGTATATATTTGCAAGTATTTTGGGTATAATTTAAATTAAAAGCCATGATTCTTCTGGAGTTTAGCACTATCTGTCTGGAAGGCCAATCCAAAAATTCTATAAGCTTCTTTGATTGGTAGTTGCTAAAATGGCTTCGCAGAAATCCATGGTGGTATCAAAACGGAGACTTCTGTTAAAGACATTAAGTAATACATGAGTCTCCGCTCTATTACCTCTTCGCCGTGTTCAGAATAATCCAATTCCTATTTATATTCTTTCCTTATTGTGTGTTCATTTTGTCTTAATACAAAATGAACCAAAAAAACAAGGCCAAAATAAGCTTCCCCGCTCTCTGTTTTTTTCTTAACGGTCGGCCATTGCACCTGGCCTCCCTAAAAAAACATCACGCCAACGCGCGGCCCGCATTTTGGCCAGCCCACCCGCACCAAGTTTATCTATATCGAACAGACTGAGATGTGATCATGTGCTGGCGTAAGCAATAGGCGCCTGGCATCCGTCCCGAATTGGTCGGGAGGGCACCCGCTGCCTGACGGAGCGGCTATCCCGTACGTGCGGGATAGCGGAGGAAGGCTTAGTGGGTCATTGAGGAAGCAAGCGCGATTTTTTTCTTCCTTTTTTTCTAAAAAAAAGGAAATAGAAAGAAGGATAAATGGATTTTGAATCCGTCAACAAAAAGGGTTGGTGGGAAATAAACGGATACACATGAAGTAATAAATACAGAAGCCTGATTCCGGGTACTTCAATAAATTCATTCGTCCCGGAAAACAGACCTTTCGTCAAAGTTTGCCTTAAGAACGCAACGTATTGCCCGGAAAAGGCTTCTCCCCTGTGAGTACGATTTAGCAGATCAAGGGAGAGCTCAATTGGCAGAAAACCGGGCAATAGCCCGGTTTTTACCTTTTAAGGTATTCGTAACGCAGGCGGTAGGCCGGAGCATCCGGAGTAAAAGAAGGTTCAAACATGAGCTCAGAATACATCCTGAAATTATCCAGAATCATTGCCGGACCATTGTATTGGATGCCGCTGGCCTTTTTATACCGGTTTCTGAAATTGATTTTCTGGTAGACATTGTTGCCAGAGAAGTTCCCGAACAATTTGAGACTTCCATCTTCATTAACCTGAAAGATTTCGGATTTATTTTCGATCGGCGTGAGGGAATTGTTTGGGAAGCTTTGTGAAAGTTCTGTATAGGTAACAGGCTTCCCGTTTTTCATCTTCCATTCCCAAAGCTCTAACTGAATTACCTTGCCATTTCTGTAGGTTCGTTTGACTTGTTTGTTTTGCTCCACGTCCTGAATAAAAATAGTGGAATCGTTTCCCCGGTAATAGGCATCGTAAATTAAATTATTGTCAGCGTCCACTTTTTGAATACTTGTAACCTGGTCTTTGGTAAAAATTTGAAGGATATAGCCCCCTCCATCTATATCAGTGATTGTGGTGGTGGTGGACAAATCGGGCAGATTCATCCAGTTCCAGGAATTGTAGATAATTCTTCCGGTATCGTCGTATTTCCATTGACGCCGGTAACTTATAAAAGAATGATTCCAATGCTTATCCTCCTGTATTTTGCCCAATGAGTCCAGATCGATTTCCCAACTCAGGTGTTCTTGAAAACTATCAGGAAGATTGATTTCATCCACCCGGAGGCGCTCGTAAATACCGAACTCCTGTTTGTATATTTTAATTTTTCGTATTCCCGAATCAACAAGCAATTCCTGCCTGGGCAAAATGTATTGGGCAGATACAGGCGTTGATAGAAAAAAGGCAAAAAGAAAGACGGACAAAAAGAGGTAACGCATGGCACAAATAGTTCGGTTTCGGTAGCAGAAGATACATGTTTCCTTATTGAATGTGATAAAGTGTAATGAGGAATCGGGAGTTGTATTGAATTAATCAATTGTATACGAATCGTTTAAGATAAATGTAAAAAATTACATCTCCTGTGCAGCTTTCTGCCCGGATCCTCTTGTCTAAACCCTATAGATGAAATTTTAACTTGGCGGTTTATAGAGGAAAGGTGAATCGAAGCAATTTGGTTCACCTTTTTTTTATTTCTTTCATTGAAGAAAGGAGCATTCTGAATCAGGGAATAAAGAGTAAGTAATTAGGGCTGAAAAATCTATTTTCGTTCCATGGACGAATTGAATCAGGAAACCGGGTCGCTTGACTCGTCAAATCAGGTGTTCAGACCTGAAATGCCGGAGAAGAAATATTATAGCCTCAAAACAATATATGGGGCAGCATTTTTTGGAACACCGCTGGCAGCTGGCATTTTAATCCGAAGAAATTTTATCAATGCAGATGAGGATTCCAAAGCTCTTTTGGGACTTGGTGCAGGAGTATTCATGACGCTGATACTCTTATTGCTTGCATTTTTAATTCCGGATGAATACGATAAAATAGCCCGATTTGGTTTGCCTCTGGGTGGAGCTTTGGGAATTAAATATTTGGCGGATCATTGGCAGGGACATTTCCTGAAAAAGCACGATGAAAACGGCGGCTCCTTTTATTCTGGATGGAGGGCAGTTGGCCCGTCCATGGGCAGTCTGATTCTTGTAGTAGGATTGATATTCGGGGTTAGTTATTTTTCGCATGAAGAGACTACCATGGCAGCCATGCCCAATGAATATAAGGAAATTTTCCAGGAAATTGTGGAGCATGAATCCAAAGCAGAAGTATGTTTTAACCTGTACAATGAGGGAAAAGTTGATGAATCTGCTGCCTATATTCACCATACCTCCATACCCGAATTGAAAAAAGCGGCAAAACTTGTGGACGAGTTGGATGCTTATGCAAATGGAGATGAAAATATGCTGCAACATCATGCCTCTATCCGAAATTATTTTTTGGTGCAGGCCATGCGTTACAATCTGATTGCCAAGGCTATTAAAGAACGGAACTCAGCGTATGATGCACAAATTGAACAGTATGATCAACGTATTGAAGAATTAACCAAAGATTGGGAATAAGCTGATTTCTTTTTTTACTTCTAGTCGTATTCCTCTTGATCTTCTGAAGATGGGAATTCAGTACATTGGCACTTCTATTATATTCGTGCTATGTCTGATTCGACGAACAAAAGCATCCTTTTCGATTTTCTTAATAGTTTCAAAAAGTTCAGCAGCGAAGAGATCGAAGGGCTTGCCGATAAAATGCTGGTAAAAGGCTATGCGAAAAACAGCATTGTTGTGAAGCAGGGCGAGCATTGCCATCTTTGCTTTTTTGTTCTCAAAGGCTGCTTAAGGCAATATATCTTGAATGCAGAGGCAGAGGAAAAAACCATTGCCTTTTATACGGAGGGACAGTCCATCAATTATTTCACCTCTCGCCTGAATAATCAGGAAACAGAAAGTACCCTGCAATGCCTCGAAGACTCTGTATTGCTGGTTGGAGATCCGGAACGGGATGAGATGATGTATGTAAAATACCCTCAGCTTATCGAGATTACCCGGCAGATGTTGGAAGCAGAATTTGGGTATACCCAGGATGCTTTTGCCAAATTCATCTCAGCCAGTCCGGAAGAACGCTATCTCAACCTGCAAAAGGACCGACCTGATTTGCTTCAGCGGGTGCCTCAATACCAGCTGGCCAGTTTTCTCGGAATGACCCCCGAATCTTTAAGTCGCATAAAACGCCGGGTGAGCCGATCCGGAAAGCATGGGTGAAAAACGTTTGCCTTTGATGCTGAGCCACAGAGCCAATGCCAATTCACCAGCAGCCATTGGCAAGGCCAAACCATTTTCAATAGTCTGACGGTACGAAGCAAATTCCGGCCAACTCATGATAAGAAAATGAATCAGGGTATAGCATAACCCGGCAAACAAAGCCAAAGCACCAAACAGTTTGGGTATATCCATCCGTTTCCAAAGTATCCATCCGAGCAGGGATAAATGCACACCAAATACAATCAATCCCAGGGAGAAATAATGCTGAAAACGGAGGATGGAATCATAGGGGTCCGCAGCTTCGGGATAATAAGATTGAAACAGGTGAAATATTCCTACTGCCAGTATGAGTGAATACAGGAGCCGAAGTACAGCCATACTTTTTACCATTTTGGGATTGTGGTCAGACAGCCAGTAGCACAAGGAAAAGGATACCAAAATATCCAACAGAAAGATCACTGTGAAAGCCCAGGTCATGGCCTGATACAATCCAGTGTTCGCTAGGACATTAAGGTAGGTCGCATTCATGTCGGCAGGAACAAAAACTTCATTCATAGCAAAGACAAAGGCAAAGCCGGCAAGAATAGCCATTGCCAGCAATGCGATTCCGGTCAATCGGGCAAAGTTCAGGGTGTTAGTTTTCATGGCTACAAAGGTATTTTGTAAGGGATTTGTCTTGCCTTGACTTTTGGTAAGAAATGGGGAAGCAGGGAGGTAAGGAGGTTTGTCGATTTTCGACCATCGACCATTTGCACCGGATACACGAAGCCCGTTTCCTGAAGCCCATTCCATTCAATCCAAATATCGCGTACATTTACAGGGTATGGAAAACAAAGCGTTATTCAATGAGGTGCAACGCTTCCGCCAATGGTGGATGTGGGTTATTTTGATAATTTGTGATGGTACGCTCATTGGTGGGGCTTGGCAGCAATGGTCTCAGGAAGAAATGTTCAAAGACCGTATGTCGGACGATATGGGGCTGCTGTTTTCCATTGGGATGCTTTTATTGGTGAATATCTTGTTCCTGGTCTTCCGGCTGGAAACCAGCATTTACGATGAAGGTATTGTGGTGCGCTATTTTCCGTTTCATCTAAGAGCCAGGGAATTTTCCTGGAAGGATATTTCATCTGCAGAAGTCAGGACCTATTCTCCCATTCGGGAATACGGTGGTTGGGGACTTCGTTTGGGATTATTCGGAAGAGGCAAGGCCTGGAATGTGAGCGGCGATCAGGGGCTGCAACTGGTATTTAATAACGGCAAAAAGCTGCTCATAGGTACCCAAAAACCCGAAGAAATTAGGGAAGCTCTTACTGAGCGAATCGAAAAATAAATCGGGTGGCCTAGACATTAATTTGCCATGCGACTATTTCTGATTGCACTGGCAGTTTGCTTCATTTTTTCGTTGATATGATCATGGAGATAGTGGTCGCTCCAAAGAATCATCTCTCTCAACAGGGGTAAAAAGGCTTTCCCTTTTTCTGTCGGACTGTAAATTACGGTCTTCTTATTTTCGGGCACCTTCGATTTGCAGATCAATCCCATTTCTTCCATTTTCAGAAGCCGGTTGCTTAAGATGCCACTTGCAATGTGTTCAGAGGATGAAGAAAACTCCTTGAATGTCTTTTTTTCTCCAAACAACATATCGCGCAGAATCAATAAAGTCCATTTGTCTCCCACAATGTCTAATGCCGAACTTATCGGGCAGTCGGATCGGAATTCCATAAAATATTTTCAAAAATAACTTTTAAAATAGAAGTAATAATTACTTTTGTTTTGAAAGTAATTATAAAACACATGAAAACAAAGTACACACATTTATTTCAATATGGCTCATGGGCATTGGTTAGCGGAGCCAGTTCGGGCATTGGTAAAACCTTTTGTGAAGAACTGGCAGCTCAGGGGATGAACCTCGTAATAACCGGAAGAAAAGAAAGCACCCTGATGAAGCTGAAGCAGGAATGGGAAAGGAGCTACAAGGTGAAGGTGCAGGTTCGTGAGTTGGACCTGACACTGAACGAATCCATCGACCGCTTTTTTAGCAGCCTCAAAGGACTGGATATTGGCCTGTTCATTCATTCTGCCGGAATGGAAAGTCACGGTCGTTTTGAGCAAAGCAGCGAAGAACACGAAATGGAACTTTTGCAATTGAACGTGGCATCTACCCTTCGGTTGACCCGTTATTTCAGTGATAAGTTGGTGAAAAGGGGCCAGGGAGGAATTTTGCTCGTATCCAGTTTGGCCAGCCATTTTATCAGTCCGTATTTCGCCAATTATTCTGCGAGCAAGGCCTATATCAATATGCTTGCATTGTCGTTGCGGGAAGAATTGCGGGCAAAAAAAGTCGATGTTTCCGTTTTGGCTCCCGGCCTGACGCAAACGCCTATGCTCGATGCGGTGGAAAAGGATATCGACTGGAGTAAAACACCCATGAAAAACATGTCGACTTTGGAGGTGGTGCAAACGGCTTTGGAGGATTTTCCGCGAAAGGGTACCATCATTCCGGGAAAAGCCAATCGCATTGTATCGTTCATTGGATCGCGTGTGATGCCTGAAAAGTTTGGCCGGAACAACGAGAAGATGATGCGTGAAGCTTTCCGCCAGATTCGGGGCTAGGGTAGTCGGGAGTTATGAGAGTAAGTTTGTTGGGAAGAAGTTTGTCGAAGTTCGACCATCGACCGACTTAAAGTGTTACAAACCCAATTTTACTAACCAAAGTGTCGAATTGCAAACTGTTCCGCTTTGGATTATTGATGGGATCTGAACTTTCGGAAGCAGATTGTACATGCAATTCCGGCTCTAGTGATGGCGCCACATTTTGCCGTGCGGGCTTTTTAATGGCTACGGTTCTCACCACTTTTTCATGACTTTGCAGCCAAACCGTATCATGTACCGGCACTTCTGTCGGAACGGCACGGTCTACATAAACGGTGTCTTTTTGAATGACCGGCACTTCTGTGAATTGGGTTTCTGTGTGATAGAAGAAGAGCCAGGCAAAGGCAAGCATCAATAGAATCAGGAGGGCGGCTACCCGGGATGCGGGAACGTTTCGGTTGAGCCAAAGGCTCAGTGCCGTCGTCTTTTTCTTGTTGGTCACCTCGTCAGGCTCGGCAACCGGGTTGGGTTTGTTTGTTGGGAAGGAAGTGGCTATTTTTTCCCAAATGGCTTCTTTACCGCGGGTTTTAACTTCGGGATTTCTTCCCTCTATAATGCAGATTGCTAAATACATCTCGTCGTATGTAAGTGCATCCATCGCTTTCAGCACTGCCGCTTGTTCCTCTGAATTGAGTTGGGCAAATGGACGGGACTCCATCCATTCGAATATTACTGTGTGATTATTGATATTCATGAATAATAGCTTTTAAAGGGGTGCTGAGTTTTTTAATGAGATAGAAGAGTCCGGACTTGACCGAACCTTCGGGTAATTCCATGATGCCCGCGATTTCTTTTACCGATAAATCCATCTCGAAACGGAGATTATACAGTTGTTTCTCTTTTTCACTGCATCGGGCAAGTAAGCGCTTGATTTCTTCTTTTAGCCGGACTTGGTCCAGGTTGTAATTTGGCTCTTCAAGGCTTTCTTTGTCCTTCTGTTCGGTTTGCAGGATGCGGGTACGATTGGCCTCATCGCGTAAGATGTTCTTGCAATGGTTTGCGCAAAGGGTAAACATCCAGCTACGGAATTTCCTCCCGGTGTCGAATTGATTTCTCTGGTTCAGGATGCGGATAAATACTTCCTGTACAGCGTCTTCCGCCTTTGCTTCATCTTTTAAAAATCCATGAGCAAAGCGACAAAGCAAACTAAAATACCGTTCGTAGAGTTCCCGTAAGGCCTCCTTCTTACCCAACACAACAAGCTCCATCAGGAGCTCGTCGCTGGCTTCTGCCAGAGGAATATGTCGGTCGACCCGCATTATTGCAAGAGCTTCAATACTTCTTTTTCAGAATCCGAACCTTTGCATGCAGCTAGCAGATAAGTCTTTAACCATTCCATGCGGGTTTTATCGCCCGAAAGCTTGTAATGATCATACAGCTTTAACATAGGAACCAGGTAATTGTGGTTGATTACCGGCACCAGATTTTCTGAAATATCCTGATAATAGTGAACCAGAAGATAATCAAGGGCATAGACCTGTTCAAAATTTTTCTTTAAAAGGGCTCTTTCGTCGACAGACTCTTCACTGTATTCGTAGGCCAAGCCGGTGAGGTAAAGATTGCTTTTATGTTCGTTCACCAGGTCTTTATAACCCATAGCCGTGCAACCTACATACAATGTATATCCCTTCTTGTTGCTAAGTAGCGTGGAGATGAGTCGCTTGTAAAAATTCTTGTAATGGTTCGGGTCTGATTCGTCTTTTGCTTCCCAATTCACCTTTAATTCCTGATTGATGCCCAGTTCTTCAAAGAGCTTGCCCCGGTAGTCGTCCAGGAGGATAAGACTCAGGTTCATTACAATAACATCCGTACGTAAGCCCTTTGCTTGAGCATACCAGGCCGGGTAGGTGTCGTTGTCGCCTGCAGTCAGTAAGATGGATTTCTCTTTGAGTCCGGCCAGCGCGTTGTAATTGTAATTGGTCATACCCGGAGAGATAAGTCCCGCCTCCCATTTGCGGAGGAGGGCATCGTTCCGCTTTTTCAGGTCGCGGTCGAGCTCCCCCTGATTGATAACAAAATCGACATGTTCAATGCGGTTAGGGCCCAATTCCATGGCGCGGTTCAGGTATTTGATGTAAGTGAAATCATTGCCATGATGCATCCAGGTTACAAGGTTGAATTCGTAGGAGTCAGGGGCTTTGCGGCCTATTTCATCTACCAGGTCGCTCATCTCTTTGAGCTTTACCGAATCCGGACGGGTGTCTTTCGGATCGGTTCGCTGTGCATTCCGTGTGGCATAATAGATATAGTACCAGGCAATATGTTGGGATGGGTCTTTCTCAACGATTTCACGCCAGTTCTTGATTTGAAGATGATACCATTCCGGGCTTTCTTTGACGAGGGCGTAGGAATACACAGGTTGGGCATCCTGGGCTTTCAGCGCCGGAACGCAGATCAGCAGACTTAAAAGGATCAGGAGTTTTTTCATGGATTTTTTACTTCCTATACACCTGAGTGTGGCATTGGGTTCAATTATCGTTAACTTATAACATCCTCGGGAACCGAAACCGAAAAGATTCATTCGGTGATTTTGTCCGAGCCTGGATTAAGTTAATCTGAGAAAACCAGATAATAATCCCAATCAAGTGGATCACCCGCACCAACACTTCTGCTGTATTCAAAAACGCCGATTTTCTTGCCTTTTATCAAATACTTCGCAACAATTTTAAGGTGTTTTACAGCCTCCCAGATTTTTGTTAATTTTTCTTCCGGAATCGTACGATTGGGTGGTAACATCTGGAAAGGTGTCGGAAGAACTTCCATGGAACGCGTTTCAAAATTGCCCGGTGAAATGATGCTGTCCGGAAAAATTAAATTGCCCCTTCCCATCCATACAACAGTTCCATAAAATATCTTTTCTTTTCCGGGTTCATGGATGATTGTCCGGCTGCCAAAATCACTTGCGGGCGTATCAATGGCTACAAGTGGCAGAGTATCCAGACTGGAATGATTGGATGATACCAAAATTTCCTTTCCTCCTTCAAAGGCATAGGTGGTATAATCGACCTGAAGTAGTAAAATCTTGTTTGTATTCCAGAAATGCTGCCTGGAACAACTCATGCCAATGCAGAAAAGAAAAAGGATCAAAAATGTTCTCATCATATGGTTTCATTTGTACCAACGAAACAATGGAGTCTCAAATTGCAAAAGTGCGCCTGACTATCTGTTTTGCCGGCAGGACTGCAAGGCTCAAAGGCGAACTTATCAATATTTGGTCAGAATTCCGTGCGAAGGGAAACAAGATTTTAGGGGGAATTATTTATGCTGCGGTTTTCAATCAATACTGTTTGGCTCAGCGGGTATTCGGAAATCACCTGGTACTTGATTGGAAGGGATTCAAGAGAATCTTTTTGGATGTATAAAAATCGACTGGAGGAGTTTGTTCCGTTTCGTTCTACCGGCAATAGCCAGTTCATGTCTTCCTTAATTTGGCAATATCGAATGGCAGGTTGAAACAACCAAAAAGTGCTTAAGCTCTGGTCTGTTGTTTCCCTACAATTTTTCAGATGATAGGCATTCAAATCTTCCATCATCTTTTTGGTAGAGGCATCGTATGACCAGCCACCGTAGACCGTCATGCTGAAATTGGAGATGAAAACGGCGGCACTGCATAATCCCAGGCATGAAACGAACACCAGTGCAAAGTTTTTCATCTTCGTATTCAGAAAATAATCGGTCAAAAACCCAAGTTGAAGCAGGAAAAGGGGTAGAATAAAAATCAGAAAGCGCCCCGTGGGATAGTCGGATGCGAGCAGGTAGTGGTTCAGGAGGATGAAAGCGGAGATAAAAAGCAGAAAGAAACTCAGCAACCATAATTCAAGATGATGAGCCAACAGCTGTCCATCTTTTTTAATTGCATTCCAGGTCAATAAGGCAAAGGGGACAACTACCATCAGGCTAATTAATACTTGAGATAGGATCATCTGCCAACCCGAGCCAATGGCACCATTTGTTAAGTTTCCTACAAAACTGCTAAAGGTGTCGGCAAAGAAGCCATTGTTGCCAGCTACGTTCAGTTGCCGGTACATAATGGCGCGCCTAACCGGTTCAAAAAGTACCAGAATGCACAAGAAGACTGGAAGAAGATGGGGCAGGTTTGCTTTAAGCAATCCCTCTTTTTCTTGCAGATGATTTCGCCCCCGCAGCAGTATAGTCAGGTTGAATGCAAAGGGCAGGGCGATATAATAGGTCAGGAGGGTAAAGTGACTCAATACAGCCAATGCCGCCGCAAAGTGAAACGCATACAGATGAATTTTTTTCGGATTTTTCAGGTAAGCGATAAAATGGTAGAGGCTCATCAGCATAAAACCGCAAGACAGGCCATAACCCCGGGCCATTCCAAACAGGTCTGCCAGCGCAGCATTGCTGCAAAGCAGGAGAAAAACAGCGAGGCTTAAAACAGGGTTTTTATGATTTAAAATTTTGTAGGCATAGACCAGGTAAAGAACCAAAGCAAGAAGGTTGGGCAGACGCAGGGCCCATTCTTCATTACCAAACAGCTCGATGGAGTACTTCATAAACAGGCTGTTCAGCACATGGTTGTTCATAAACCAGTTGCTGAAGGAAATAATCTCCATAAACGAATCGACTGTATAATGAATAAACGAGTAGCTTTCATCGTGGGTAAGAGAGGCAGTCGACGCTTTGTAAACCATGAGCGCCGTGATGCCAATCCCAATCAGAATCGAGAAAAATAGCTTGAATCTAAAAAGATGAATTCTCACAGATCTGATTTGTTCAGCATGTACAATTAATTAGAATTTTGGCATTCGAATATCCCCGTATGACGAAACAAACAAATTATCATCTACAAATCAGGGAAACTTAATGCTTTATCAATTTTATAGTCTCCCCGTTAATGCAAAGGAAGTATATTCCGTTTTCATAGTCCCTTAAGTCAATTATTGTCTTTTCGCTGCTGAGCATACCTTCCAGAATGCATTTTCCCAGGATGGAAGTGAGTTGGTAATGCGTATTTTGAATTGCGCCCCGTTCTATCGTAAATAAGCCGCTGGTCGGATTTGGATATACATCAAAGTTGTGAACCACCATTTGATTATCTAATTCCATTGCAATCATGTCATAGCAAGCAGAGGTGTCGATACAATTACTTTCCGTTATTTCTACAGCATAATTTCCCGTTGCCGAAGGAGTAAACTTTTGGTTTGTCGCTCCGGAAATTACCTGATAATTCATACCGCAATTCAACCACTGGTATTTAGCACCATTGGTATGTGCAATTAAAGAGTTTCCCACAACCGAAACAGAGGTGTCGACCTTATTCAGGTTTAGGCTCAAGGTCATTATGCTGTCACAACCTGCTGTGTTAGGAATGGTGTCATAATATGTTCCGGATTGGGTATAAGTGCTTCCGTTCCAACTATAACTTTTACATGCGGAGGTTGTTTGAGATGATGAAGTGCTGTTTTTGATGCTTAGAATCAGTTTCATTACGCTGTCGCATCCTGCGGCATTGGGAATCGTGTCGTAGTATGTGCCGGAAGTACTATATACCATGCCGTTCCAATTATACTGGTCGCATGCCGTGATGGTCTGCGAAGATGAATTGTTATGGATAGCCAGGTTCAATATCATCACGCTATCGCAGCCGGCGGCATTTGGAATCGTGTCATAATAAGTTCCTGAAGAGGTATAGGTATGTCATTTCCAGGTATAACTTTTACAGGCCGAGACGGTTTGCGAGGAAGAGGTGTTGCATGCATATACGTATAGCGCATTAAAAGCATTAATTCTTCCATGGCCATAATATTGGTCCCAACCGGGAGTATCTTCATTGGTGTTTCCTACCTGGTCTTCTGCAGTGGATTCAATTAAAGATTTAATCTGTGCAGGAGTTCTTGTCGGATCCTGTGCTAACAATAAGGAGGCAAGTCCTGCCACAAGAGGTGTTGCTTGAGATGTCCCTCCCCAGTAGGTACTATAATCTGTATTCGACTGATAACTTAAGCCATAAATATAGTTTCCGGGGGCAACCACAGAAATATGATTGCCATAATTGCTACCACTTGCTGAACTCCAAAAAAAGGGATTGGACCGGGTATCATCCGGATTGGTGGAACCCACCGCAATAACACCGGAAAACCCGGCGGGGTAACAGGTTATGTTTGAATTGGTATTCATCATGCATGCCACAACGGTCACGCCATTGTTCACTGCGTAGTTGATGGCATTTTGAAGGGTGGAGGAGGTGCTGGTACCGCCTAATGACATATTGATTACTTTTGCTCCATTATCCACCGCATAATAAAGGGCACTCGCCCACCAGGAATAATATCCATAATTGCTGCTGTTTATGCCCTTTAGAATCATCAGTTTACAATTCCAGTCGACTCCTGCGTAGCCGATGGAGTTGTTGCCGTTCGCACCAATAATTCCGGTTACATTGGTTCCGTGTCCTAAATTGTCTGTTGGGTCCTTGTCTGAATTGACAAAATCCCATCCTTGTACATCATCTGTATATCCATTGCCGTCATCGTCGATGCCATTATTCGGTATTTCATTGCCATTATGCCAAATTCTTCCGGCAAATTCAGGATGGTCCATTTTGGCTCCTGCATCTATTACGGCTACCACTATCGTGCTGTCTCCCTGCTCCAGATCCCAGGCACTTTCCATATTGATGTCTGCGCCATAGGTGGCAGTGGACAGTGAAAAGGTCCCATCATTGTTTAAACCCCATTGCCTTGAATAATATTGGTCATTTGGTTTTCCGCCACCTGAACCTATATAATCCGGTTCGACATATTCAATGAGCTCCGTTTCGTAATAATCATCGATGATTTGCTGAATACTCATTCCTTCCGGGAATTGAATAACGTAGATATATTGCTTGCTTTTTATTCCTGACGATAACTTTGTAATTTTTACCGCATGGTATTTTTGTGTCACACTATCCAAAATCGGGATTCCCAATGTTTTTTGTTCGCCCAGGGGACTTTTGGAATCTTGAATTTCAGGCTTTAATCGAACGATTACGCTGCTTATATGTTCGGTACTTTGTCCGGATGTGGCAACACTGTTCATCAGCAGGCAAGCCAGTAGGTAAATCAGGTTTTTCATTTTATAAGTTCAATATTTCTAGCTCCTTCATATTACCGAACGGCAAAACAAAAAATCCTTGGGAGGCAGGTCTCCTGCATATTTTCGGTCTGGACTGATTCGGAATCCTGTGCAGAAAAAGTGTTCTAAAGTACGTGTTTTTAGTGAAATTGGAAGTGGAAATGAAGGAGATAAATCAAAGCGTAAAGCCCTTTTACTGGATAAATTTTCCACATCGACCGAATTAATCTCGTTCTGTTTGGTATTCACAGAGGGTGAAGAGGAGTGAGAAAAGACGAAAGTCAAAGAGGAAAGTCGAAGTCGGCACCCGGGGAATGGATGACTTAGAGGATACTGTTTAACACGGGTTCTGCTTCATTTGTAATGACGGCGTTCCCGACGAAGTACATTTTTAATTTCCCTTTGTTCTTGGCTTCAATTTCGCCTCTGTATTCACAATCAAAATCATCTTTAACCAGCAAATAGGTATTTTCTGATAGATTGATTTTTCCTGCTTCACTGCGTTGTTCCATTCTTGCGGCTGTATTCACAGTGTCGCCCCAGATATCATATGCGAATTTTTTTACTCCAACGATACCTGCGACCACACTCCCTGAATGAATACCTATCCGAATTTCAAACGTGTTCGCTTTTTGTTTGCGCTGCACCATAAAGTCTCGGATTTCCAATGCGGCATTGACCGTATTTTGGGCATGCTTGTTATGGGGTTTGGGTAAACCACATACCGCCAGGTAGGCATCTCCAATGGTTTTAATTTTTTCCAGTCTGTGTTTTTCGATTATCTGGTCGAAGGCAGTAAAGCATGTGTGCAGTTCCTGGACCAGCTCCGTGGGTGTGAGTTGTTCGCTTATGGTTGTAAAACCTACAAAATCGGTAAACAACACGGTTATATTGTCATAGCTTTTGGCCTTTGCGCTGCCAGTTAATTTTAGTTCTGTAGCGGTTTCTTCCGGTAATATATTGTGCAATAAATTATCCGATTGGACCCTTAATTCTTCCGTTATTTTTTTCTCTTTCAGAGTCCGTTTCAATCCAATGAATACAGAGAGTGCAAGCAAAAGGAATAAGATACTTCCTGCTATAAAACCATTGCGAAGCAGCCGTTGCTTTTGGATTTCAGCGACAGTGATAGCTTCCTTTTTGTCAAATTCATATTGCATTTCATGACGGGTAATCTGATTTTTTACTTTTTCACCCTGCACGCTGTCTCTGAAGATGATAAAATCTTTGTAGGCTTCAAAAGCTTTGTCGTATTTCCCTTCCTTTTCGTAAATCTGACTCAACAATTCGCTGTTTTCCTGCAGTCCGCCAATTCTTCCAATCATTTTGTTCAGTATCAATGCACTGTCTGCATATTGCCGTGCTATCGTGAAGCGGTTGACAGGATTGATTTTCATCCATCTTAGAAAGCTATCTGGAGCATTCAGATACCATTCTCCAATACTTCTTAAATTGGCGGCTATCCCCCTTTTGTCGCCTGCCAATTTAAAATTGCTCAATGCCTGTTGATAGTTGCGCAAAGCATTGGGATAATCCTCTAAATTTCGGTAGGCGAGTCCGATATTGCCCAGATTGATGGCCATGTCACGGGTATCACCGGTCTGTTCTGAGAGATACAAAGCTTTTTGAGAATACTCCAATGCACGATGGTAATCAGTCAATCGTTCGTAGGCAATACCAATATTTCCGAGATTCATTCTGATGGTTCTTTTATTGTCGAGCTCCTCATTGATTTTTAGCGCTTTGAACTGGTATTCCAGGGCCTTGTGATAATCGGCTAAATTCAGATAAGCCAGCGCCATATTGTTCAAGATGCGGGCTATTCCGCTTTTATTCACTTCCTGTTCATGAATTTTCAGGGCTATCTGATAATATTCCAGGGCTTTGGAATAATCCGAGAGGTTGGCATAGGCCACTGCAATTCCGTTGCAGGAATTGGCAATGCCATCGGAATAATTGAGGGATTCCGACAGATTCTTGGCCTGAAGAGCATATTCCAGCGAGCTGTCGTAAAGACTGATTAGCATCGATTGCCGGCTCAAGTCTACGAGAAGATTTACTTTGTTCGTGTCTTCTTTCTGACGCTGTAGTTCAGTATTGAGGCTGTCAATCAGATCCTGTCCGGATTTCCGGGCATGCAATTTCTCTGCAAACCCACATAGTGAGAAGAGTATCAAGAGCAGGGTAAGGGCTTTTTCTTTTTTCAAAATCCGACAGCTTAGGTCAAATTCTCACTCCAGGCAATATGGCTGCGAACATTGCTTAACACTATGGATTCCCGCTGAAACAGCGAAATACAATTGAGCTAAATTTCCGATTCCCGATGGCCTCCCGATACGTTATCGGAAATACTAAATTAGGTAAAAGGCTTGAGTTGAGAAAGAGGTTTCGGGAATCGGTTAGCGGGTAAGTTAAGTGAAAGAGATGAGCTTATTTACGTTCCTCGAATTTGTTCCAAAAGGAAGGATCCGGTTAAGGGATTGATTATTTCAGACTATCTGCCTGGTCTGTAACTTCGTGCAATTCATTTTTCATTTCCTGTCCGCAACTCAGGAGCCGGTCCAATAGAGGCTGTTCTGGATTTTTGCTAATGAGATGATTGCCTGCTGTTTTATAAAATACCGCAGGATGCGCCAGGAAGATGGAATACAGGGTGTCGGTATAGGTCATTTTTGAAGCATCGAAATCAAATTTGTCCGGCGGATAGTCCGCCTGGTATCGGTCCCAATCGGCAAAATGTTCATGATAAATTATTTTTACAAAACTGTCTTGTTCCAGATAATATTTCCTGGAAGAAAAGCCCAGTTCCGCATTGTATATCGACTCAATCAATACCAATTTTTGATTGAAATAGTAGCCATCCACTGCTCCTCCACAACCCGACATATTGGGATACGAAATTCTGTCCAGTTGATGCTCTACTTTTAACTGATCCACCCATTGCACATAGCGCTCTATTTCGGTTTCGGATAATGGTGTCGTTTGTGTCGAAGCCATATGGGTCAAGAAAAGAATCAGGAGGTTTAGGTTGAAGGGCATGGTTTTAAAATGTGTAACGGTTTGTATGAGAATAGCAGTCGAATGGGTAGGGCTTTCCTATCAAGTTTCAAGAAAGTTGAAGTGGACTACAACCCTTGAAAACACTGATATCCAGGCGATTGTTTTTTCGAATTGTTGGCGGTTCGTTGTTTTTTCAATTATTCATTTTTTCGGCATACAAAAATCCATTGGATGCCATATTTATCGTAGAACTGTCCATAAGTTCCCATTGGGAGATCGTGTAACTCCTGCAACCTTGAATTGTTTGTTCCATCCTTAAGTTTGTCAAAAATCCTTTTCATCTCCTTATAATCGTCTCCCGTAATAAATAGGGCAAATGTGTTTCCCTGCAGCGGGTCAAACTCTGGAGAGGCCATCCAGTCGGTAGCTGAAATCTCAATTGCTTTACTTTTGAGGTGTGCATTGATTATTCTGTTGTGTTTCTCCGGTGGTAATTGCGCTTTCATCGGACTATCACCAAGCTTTGTTAGCATTAATTCACCTCCAATGCATTTATTGTAAAAAGTCATTGCTTCGGCACAATTGCCATCGAATAAAAGAAATGGTGTACATCGTAACATACTATTTCCTTCTTTTTTTGTATAAAAATTTTACATGACTGTCCTTTAACTTACCACTAAACTAGGCAAAACACTTATGTTTACTAGCCTTTCAAAGATATTAAGGCCAAAATATCTCCTGTTAACTTTATAGCAGTATTCCGCCAGATATCTTGCAAGGTTTTCTCTTTT
>WGMZ01000030.1 GCA_016124735.1 Bacteroidota bacterium | reverse complement strand
GGTCCACCTCTTCCCATTCCGAACAGAGAAGTTAAGCTCACCAGCGCAGATGATACTTGGGTAATACCTGGGAAAGTATGTCGTTGCCTTATCATTATAAAAAACCCTCTTGTCTTCTTTGACAACGAGGGTTTTTTTGTTGCTCATACTTTCATACGGTATATCTTCGTTTCAACTCCAATGAAACTGGCTGCCAAAAAGTATGGGTGCGTGCTCATCTACTTCCTATTCTCACTGTTCTTCCATCGTCTTTTTTACCAACAGAGCCTTGGCATCAATCTAATTCTAACCGAAGCTATTCTTATTGGCGGACTTTTTTTGTTCAGTCCTATTGACATCAGAAACCTTCAACCCTTTCTTGCCGGTGCCTACCTGCTGTCTTTATACGGCGCCCTGATTGTATATAAATCTGTTCCGTTATCTTCCTGAACTCAATCTTATAAGCGCACTGATTATTGCCTTGGGATATATTCTTGTGTTGTACGCATGGGGTACGAATAAAAGTCTGGAGGTTACTTCTTACTATTCGGATGAAAATCAAAAAAGAATTAAAGACCCAAAGCTGAAAGGCCTGGAAACCGGATTGAGAATTGAAGCCAGGCAATGGACCTTTACCCTCGCCGCATTATCCTTGTTGGGATTGCTTGCTCTGATTCTCGATATCCGCTATATCTGGTTCGATTCCGGAATTCATCATTATAATGAAACTCAATGGGCCGTCCGGCGGGGAACAGCTGCTTTGATTGTGTCTATCCTTGCTTCCTTATTTTTTGCGCTGCACGTGTTTCGGGCCAACCTGATGTTTTATCTGGAAAAAAGTTGGCTGAAACGATTGAATACAAAATGGCTGGCACTAAATGCCATGTTGTGTTTTTCGCTTTTCATCCGCACCCTGGAATATATCGCTGAATTTAATCAGGCATATAAGCGAATCGGCGTTTTAGTTTTTATTGTAGGTGCCTTGTTTGTCATTATCAGTGTCTATCTGCGAATCAGGAATAATAGAAATGGAGCGTATGTGTTGCGCCTAAACCTGAATATGTTCTGCATCATCTTAGGATTATAATCCGCCATTCACTGGGATAGAATCATCGTCAATTATAACCTGAAACATCCGGAGGCGTTTATGGATTATGACTTTCTTTTCTCCAGGGAACTCAGCGTTGTACTGGAAGCTCCGTTTAATGATGAGATGAAACAGATGACAATCCAGGGAAACAGGAACTTTTATTGGTTACTTTCTACATATGGAGCCATTCCGTATGAAGACTATTTAAATGAAAGAATCAAGGAATACGAAAGAGAAGATACCGAATGGCCTTCCTGGAATTTTGAATATTATAGAAATAATAAATCGATTGTAACTTTTCGAAAACCTTAAACGTCTTCTCCACAACCTTCGGTGGTTGGAGTGCGTCCACATACGGTGCAGGTAACCCCTTCTTCATTGAGAAGCGGATTTTTGCCAGCGCATCCTCCGCGAACGTCCGCATCTTTAATGAAAAACAAACGAACCGCAAAACCGGCAAAGGCAATACCCATAATAGCTACGGCTAATATAATTGTTGTCATGCTGTCACAAAGATAACGCTATGTTTTGGATATATGGAAAATGCTTTAAATTTGTTAACATGCGATTGACCAGAGAAGTAGTACGAAAAAACCGCGTAAAGCTGATGCTTATTGCACTTCTCCTCGGAAATATCGCGCTTTATCATCTCACAGCTACAGTCTTCAATCAAAACAAGAAGGCGGAGAACCAGCAAAAGCGTAACGATAAGACTTCCTATTTCCAAAGAGGCATTCAAATCCTGCATTTGGGAAGTGCTGTTATCGACTATTTCGGTTTGTTGGGCGAGCAAGATGAGCGATAGTCCATTCAAAACAATTTATTGGATGCATGTTTAAACTGGCAGTCTGGCTGGAGAGGCTCCGTCAGAACGGATACCACCATATTCTCTTCTGGTTCTTTTATCTGGCGTTTTGGACGCTGACTACCTTTGATGATCAGGGGTCTTTTGTGCTTCGTTTGCAAAACGTAAGCATGACTCTCTTGTTTCATGCTTTGGTTGCCTATTTCAACTTATATGTTCTGATTCCCGGACTGCTTCAGAAAAAATTATATATCTCATATACTATTGCTCTGCTCTTAAGCATAAGTCTGGTGTGTTACCCCATTCTATACATGCTGTATTTGATAAATCGTGATGTGGCCAATACCGATCTGGTATGGAACACACGCTTTTTCTTTGTTACAGCTCTTGCTGTTTCTTATACGGTTTTTACAACTACGGCATTGAAACTGTTTTTTGATTGGTTTCAAAAAGAAAAAGAAGCAAGAGAACTGAGTATCCTGAACAGAGAAACGGAATTGAAATATCTTAAAAATCAAATTAACCCGCATTTCCTGTTTAACTCTCTAAATAACCTGTATTCACTGAGCCTGAAGAAGTCGGATAAGGCTCCCGAAGTAATTTTAAAACTCTCTGAAATTCTGAGGTATCTCTTATATGAATCATCTGCAGAATTTGTTCCACTGGATAAGGAGATAGATTACCTGAAAAATTATGTGGAAATAGAAAGGTTGAGATTCGGAAATCGCCTTAAAATTGAATTTGAAGAGCATGGCGATTTTCAAAATCAGAAGATCGTACCCATGCTGATAATTCCCTTCGTTGAAAATGCATTTAAGCATGGTCCCGCAAAAAATAATGAGGCCGGATTAATAGAAATAACCATTGAGTTGATGGATGATTGGTTTTTTTTTAGGGTTCGAAACAACGTTTTCGCGACGAAAGAGGTCTTTTCCCTAGGCGATGGAGGAATCGGCAACCAGAACGTTGAGAAACGGCTGGAATTGTTGTATCCATCTCGCTACCAACTGAACCAAACAAAATCCGACGAACATTATGTTGTTCAACTCAAATTAAAGCTCAAATAATGAAGTTAAACTGCATTATCGTCGATGATGAACCTCTTGCCCAGGATGTCATTGAATCGTATCTGGAATCGGAACAGGATATTCAACTGCTCCGTAAATGTCAGAATGCACTGGAAGCACGTGAAGCTCTAAAGTCGCTTCAGGTTGATTTGCTTTTTCTTGACATCCAAATGCCAGAAATTTCCGGAATCGACTTCCTGCGATCTCTCGAATCACCGCCCATGGTCATTTTTACTACGGCTCATCCAAATTATGCTGTAGAAGGATTTAACCTCGATGCGGTAGATTATCTCATGAAACCTATCTCAAAAGAAAGATTTACAAAAGCCGTGAAAAAAGCCAGAGAACTTTATCAATTAAAAAACCAGCCGGTAACAACCGGACTCCCTGCAGAAGATGACGATCACTTCTTTGTGAAAGCGGATCAGAAGCTGGTTAAATTGCGTTATGATGACGTACATTATGTCGAAGCCCTTGCCGACTATGTGAAAATCCATACCGACGAAAAAAGGATAATTACCCTTCAAACCATGAAGAAGATGGAAGAACGTCTTCCCAGCGATCGGTTTATTCGGGTGCATCGTTCATTCATCGTTCGAATTGGAAAAATCAAAGCCATTTCGGGAAACAAAATTGAATTGGGCGACCAACAGATTCCTATTGGTAAAAATTACAAGAGCAGCCTATACGAATACCTCTACGCAAATAATATTTTGAACTAGTTTAGAGTTGAGGGTTTAGTGTTTATTGTTTTTGAAGCAGAAATATTAAACCATAAACCATAAACAATAAACCCTTCTATCTCTCTTTTAAAATGGCGTACTTTGAGGGCCATGAGTGATTCCCGATTAGTAGCCTTTGAGCGCTTGCTGAATATCATGGATGAATTGCGCGAGCAATGTCCCTGGGATCGTAAGCAAACCATGGAAAGCTTGCGCCATTTATCCATTGAAGAAGTGTACGAACTCAGCGAAGCAATCCTGCAAAACGACAAGCAGGAGATCAAAAAGGAGCTGGGTGATGTACTACTTCATATTGTATTTTATGCGCGCATCGCGTCGGAAACCAATGACTTTACCATTACTGAAGTTATCAATTCGTTGTGTGAAAAGCTGATTGAGCGTCATCCCCATATTTATGGAGATGTTCAGGTACGCAATGAGGAGGATGTCAAACAGAATTGGGAACAGATTAAACTGAAAGAGTCGGGTGGAAAGAAAAGGCTCTTGTCTGGAGTACCGAATTCTTTGGCTTCTCTGGTTAAAGCCTTTCGTATGCAGGAAAAAGCAGCACAAGTGGGTTTTGATTGGTCTGATAAAAGTCAGGTGTGGGCCAAGGTTGAGGAGGAGCTAGCGGAATTTAATGAGGCTGAAACCCCGGAGCAACGGGAAGAAGAACTTGGAGATCTTTTGTTTGCCCTGGTAAATTATGCGCGCTTTGAGCAGATTAATCCAGATGATGCATTGGAAAAAACCAATCAAAAATTTAAACGACGCTTTGAGTACATTGAGGAGCAAGCCCGGTTGAATGGGCGCGAAATGAGATCCATGAGTTTGGAAGAAATGGATATTTGGTGGAACGAAGCCAAAACCAAAGAAAATAAGATAGGATGAATTCCGTTAATGTACTATCCATGCGCTCACTTCTTTCCTGCATCATGATCCTTGCCTGTTTTGTTTCCGATGCTCAAATCGGAGGCAGCGGTGTTTATTCATTTCTTAATTTGCAGGCTTCTCCGCGCTATGCAGCGCTAGGTGGAGCCCCAGTCAGTATTTCCGATTCGGACCCAAATGTAGGATTCTATCTTCCTTCGCGTCTTAACGCAAGTATGGATCGTCACCTGGCCATGAATTATGTCAATTATTTTAGCGACATCAATGTGGGCATGGTGAACTATGTTAAGCATTATGATTCGGTAGGTACCTTTTCCATGGGTATGCTATATTCAAATTATGGCAAGTTCACCGCCTACGATGAGAAAGGAAATGAGCAGGGTGAATTTCGAGCTGCAGACTATGCAGCCCAGATAGGTTATGGCATTCAGAGAGGGAGATGGGGCTACGGTGCCAATGCCAAGTTGATTTATTCTCAGTTGGAAACCTATAAAAGCCTGGGTGCAGCCTTGGATTTATCGGCCAGTTATACTTCGGACAGTGGATTGTTTTCCACATCCCTTCTGATGCGAAATATAGGTACCCAGTTCATGAGTTATTACCAGACCCGAGAAAAACTTCCTTTTGAAATTCAATGGTCATTTTCGAAAAAGCTGAAGCACGCACCTTTGCGCCTTATTGCGGTCGTTCATAATATGGAGACCTGGAAACTGGGCTATATCAATACGAATGAGAGGAATAAAAACCTAAGCTTTGATAACCAACAAAAAGACCAAAAGGTAACCTTTGCAGACAATGCTTTTCGGCATGTTATACTGGCAACAGAATTGGTGTTTAGTCCGAATTTTATGCTGCGCGTTGGTTACAATCACCAGCGCAGAAAAGAGATGACCTGGACCGATGTTAAAGGAATTGCAGGCTTTTCATGGGGAGTAGGTATTAAAATTTCGCGTTTGCGATTTGACTATTCCCTAGCTTCCTTCTTCCCCGGAAAGAGTAGCCATCAATTTTCCCTGACCTTGAATCTCAACGAATTCGGAAAAAAATAAATTATCAAGGCTTGCAACCTCTCCAACTGCTTCTACATCTACCAGACAATAAGGATTGCCCTTCATGACAGAATTGGAAAGGAATATAGTGCAAGGATGTCTTCGTGGGGATAAATCCAGTCAGAAGCAATTGTATAATCAGTATTCACAAAAGATGTACTCCGTTTGTCTCCGATACAGTCAGAATACTGACCAGGCAAAAGACTTTCTGCAGGAAGGCTTTATTCGGGTTTTTCAGAATCTGACTTCTTTTAAGGGCGAGGGGTCCTTTGAAGGTTGGATTCGACGTATCATGATAAATGGATGTCTGGAGGCTCTCAGGAAACCGGAAAACCGGCTGTTTTATGAAGATGTAGAGACCATTGATGCGGAGATGAGTTATACTCCAGATATGCGAAAGTTGGACGTACAATACATTCTGAGAAAAATTCAAGAACTGGCTCCTGGTTATCGGGCCGTTTTCAACTTATATGTACTGGAAGGCTATCAGCACCAGGAAATAGCTGAGATGTTAGACATTAGTGAGAGCACCTCTAAATCTCAATTATCGCGTGCAAGAAAGCTACTTCAGGAAATGTTATCCGGAGAATTTTCGAATATCCATGAGCAATAATCATCCACATAACAGTTTTGATGAACAGATCAGAGATCAGATGTCTCAGCTGAACCCGTCTGTTCCGGAAGGCGTTTGGGAGGGATTGGATGCTCAACTGGATTCCCTGAATCAGGGAATGCAGTTCGATCAGGCTATCCGGGAAAGTATGGATAAACTGCACCTTAGTCCGCCAGCTGGAGTTTTCGAAGCTGTTCAAAGCCAACTGGGTAGTCTCGGGTCTGGTTTGGGATCAGGACTAGGGCTTGCAGGAAAATGGATCATTGCCAGCATCGTTGGGGCGGGCTTAACTGCCGGAGCGGTTGTTTTTATTCAGCAGAATCGGGATTACGAGGCGCCGACAGTACAAATGTCGGATGTTAATCAGCCAAGCAGTCAGTCGGATGCTTTAGTAACGGAATCCTCATCTATTAAAGATGAGGAAGATACTGCTGAAAGTATCCATCTTAAAATGGAACCTGGAGAAGTGATGCCTCAGGTTAGTTCCGGACAACAGAATACTCCAAAGTCAGCGAAGAGTCAGGTTAGTCTTAATTTATCGGATGAAAATGGGATTGTTCCTTCATCTCCTAAATCAAATAATACTCCTGCTAAATCCGGAACACCACCGGAAGTAAAACAACCTGAAGTCCATACAGAACTTTTGAATCCGTTGGTTGGTTTCACATCACACGATACAATGCTTTGCATGGGACAGGAATACCGACTGCTACTAAATCAGGCCGACGCGTGCACATACCGCGTATATCTCGACGGAGTTCTTTCGGCAACCCGGAAGGGAAATGAAGATTTTCGATTGCCATTAAGTACGGTTGGGGTATACCGCCTGGATTGTCAGATTTCACGGAAGGAAAAGGTCTGGAAATACACGCAGATGATATTGGTGCGCCCGAAACCAGAATCACGCATTGAAATTCGCGATTTGGGAAAAGGCCTTTATGAGGTACAATTCCCGTCAAACAGCCAAATAGACTGGACTGTGGATGGAAACGTACAACAAGATAATCAGATTCAATTTTACGATCCGCTTCCAAAGGATCATCTGATTCAGGCGAAAATTGAAAATGAATACGGATGCACAAGTGATGCAAATAGGACATTTAGAAATAATTATGTTTTTAAAGTCTCCAAACCCAATATTCCAAATGTTTTCTCTCCAAACGGGGATGGAAAAAACGATGTATACCGGGTTGAAATGGAAGGAAGCACCTATTTCCGAATGATCATTTTTAACCAAAATTCACAATTGGTATATGAGAGTAATGATCCGGATGATTCATGGAATGGCAGAGATAAAAATCGGGGCAATGAGGTAATTCCGGGAATCTATACCTGTATTGTAGAATATGCATTGGCAGGAGGAGAGATAATGAAAGAACAAATCCTGGTTAAGCTCATTTTGGACTGATTGAATACAAGGCATTAGCGATTATTTAAACCATGTGTCTTTCACTTCCAACGCTTTATTCTGAATCAGAATTCGGGAATCGGACCCGTAACTATTGAATCTGAAGTTTTTCAATGGCAGTTACTGAATGGAATCCAGGAAGAATATATTCTTTGTGAGTCCGTTATAATCCATCTATTAAAGATTCCAAAACTCATTTCTGAATGGCAAAAATTGAAAAGGGGTGTTAAGACTATTTTATTTCATTACTTTTTTGTTTTTCAATATGTTGTGATAGTTTGTTTGGCGTTTCATTGGCAAGATTGATTTTTTTTTGAGGGGTAATTCAGCTGGTTTATCAGAATGAACTATCATTACTCTCGGGTTCCCTATAATTAATCCGGATTATTTCCGGAGTGACCGGATTGAGTCTATGCGAGATGAACCGTATATATTTTCCTGTGATTTGTCGGCAGAGAATGTGGAATGAAACCCTGGATTGGTGGCATTCCTTTGCATTCGATAATCCGTTCAAATTGGCTTAACTTAGCCGCTGAAAAAAGGTTGCAGAAGAATTGAGGTCTTTTTGCAACCTTTTTTAATATTTTTGCTTCTATGGTCTGATGGTGTGAGCAACGCCCCGTCGAAAACCCATTGTAAAGAATCATGATGAAAAACTACTTTTCAAATTTGAAACGGCCATCGCTTTTCTTGGCGGTTCTGCTTTCCGCAATTTTGAATCTCGCAGATGCGCAGAGTTGTAATATACTCGGACCAACAGAAGGTTGTGCGCAGGCGCCAGCTTCTTTTCAGGTGAGTACAAATCCTGGCGACGTGGTAAGCTGGTCGACTACTACCGGTCAAACAGCCACTGGCGGTCAGGCTTCTTTTACTTTTCAAAATCCGGGTAATGTAACCATTACAGTAAAAGTCACTGCTGCAAACGGAACAACCTGTACACAAGACCTTGTATTCTCTGTGAATGCATTGCCTGTTGCAGCGTTTGATTTGTTGTCTGCACCATTCCAGTGTTTTACCGGCAACCAGTTTTGTTTCAAGGACAAATCGACTCCAGGTTCCGGACGAACTATGGATCATGTGCAGTTTCTGTTTGGTGATGGAGCTTACGATTATACTACCGGACCGGGTGGAACCTATTGCCATACGTATCCAAACCTGGCTGGAGGGTATTATTCACCAATCATTCGTGTATTTAATGACAAAGGGTGTGTTACTGACTATACTGCTACGAACAATATATATGTAACCAAGGATATTGGTGCGGATTTCTCCACGAATGGAAAACTCTCCTGCGGGAAATCGACTTATGCATTTCAAAATAACTCAACCGTACTCTATAATCATGTAAAATATTTTCACTGGGATTTTGGAGATGGATCCAGCTATACTTCGGGTGGCGATCCGGCAGTAGATCAATGTTACTGGAATCCGACCCACGTCTATGATAAACACGGTTGTTTTGATGTGAAATTGATTATTGAGGATGATTCCAACTGCTGGGACACTGCTTTTTATCCGGGTATTGCGTGTAACGTGAATCCAAATCTTGTAATTAAAGAAACCAATGGCAAAGATGACCAGTGCCAAACCGGAAACTCTTTTGTCTTTACGCATAATATTGACCCTTTAAACTGGCCGGTACAATTTATTTGGGTATTTGATGATCCGAACTCGGGTCCGCAGAATATAGACAAGCAAAACTTTAAAAACGCACCTCACAAGTTTACCGCACCAGATCTTTATACGGTTACCATTCAGGGAACCATTGCCGGTTGTCCTTTTTTCTCATCTTTTGATGTTATGACTAAAGGTCCTGCTGCAACCATTGATGCGAAGTCGATTCCTGACATCATTGCGGATTCATTGCGTCATCAATGTCAGATAAAAGACACCGTTTATTTTAAAAATAATTCGGCGTTTGCATTCAATGATACTTTCCTTCTGGATGATAAATACCCCGGAGCGGCAAGTGTTCTGAAAGAGAATAATATGGTGCTTCTGACCAAGACACGTTCAGTAATGGCTTTTGAAGATGTAATTGATACATATATCTGGGGGGCTGATACCATGGCTTTGGTTGAAAAACCATTGAAAAATCCGGCCCATACTTCATTAATTAAGCACGAGCTGGTGATGTTTGATAACTTCTTTGGAGCCTGGGGCGGACAAAGACAAGATGATCACGTGACCACCCTATGGGATTTTGGTGATAATACCGCACCTCAGTGTACCACCTGGACGAAGTACATGCAGAATGTATGGGATACCAGTGGAAAATGGATTAACTGTAATTTTTCCCGTGACCCGAAACCGAAACACTGGTATTACCCAGGTCATGAAGGATGTTTTACTGTAAAACTTCAATTACAGGATACCACTTGGCAAGCAAGCGGACAGGGTTTCCATTACTGGGAAGTGGTGGCCTATTACCCAAGTGACACTACATGGAAATTGGTAACCAACGTATTGGATACGAACCTGTACAATGATTTCTTGCGGGATAGTTTACCGGACCCTAGCAGGGTGATTTATTACCAGGGAGGTGTATACAATGATACGGCTCGCTTTGGTGAATATAGAACACTTACGCCTGTATTCGACTATCCTCCACTCTTTATTAATGGAGATACCGCCTGGAATTATACCACCTGGTGTCCGGATTTGAAAACTGATTATAAACGAGATAAAAATCCTGCGAAGCGATTCCTTGCCGGTTATGATACGACTTATAGTAAATGGTATATCAATCCGAACCATTTGAACGGGAATGATTGTAAATCGGAAACAACGGTGCTCTTGGCACTCGAAGGTCCGAATGCCGCCGGCATGAAGGTGAAGCCTGCCAAAGGAGTATTTTGTTTGGGTTCGAACCCAACTTACGGGGTTAATTTTGACTGGTCCGGAACCAAACCAAGCTGCACACGGCAGTATGTGTGGATGAACTTTGACTCCTTACTGGACCGGAGGGATTTAACCCCAACCGTATTGGATAAGTGGACACCACAAATTGGATTCCTTTTGAATCCTACCACTCCATGGCCTTTGGGAACTTTGAACCTGCCTCAATTCCCTAACCAGATTTACTACGATTACACTGGTAAACTGGCTGATAGCTGCGGACATATTACCGTTGGTCTTCGTATTCAAAATGGCTACGATCCATATACACATCAACCATGTATTGATGAGAAATGGTACCATGACATGTTACACTATACTAATTCTGATCCTGAATTTACGCTGGACACAGTATACGGATGTCATCCATTAGAAGTTGAATTGACTTTCATTCGTGAGTATCATGACAGTTTGGATGCGATGATGATCAATGTGGGAGTGGATTTTACATTGGATAATGACTTCAATAAAGGATTTACCTATATCGACTCTGTGTATCGTCATAAATGGGACGCACGGACTCAGCAGTATATCAACTATATACTAACTTTCTATGTAGATAGAACTGGAATACCTAAAAAGATAGACTCAACAGTTTGGACTCCGAATGTTGGTGGTCAGGAAGGTTGTGGTTCTGAATTGAAAATTAAAACAAAACGCAGGCTTACTTTCAGAGAAGATGCACGTTATAATGTCTTGGCATCCTCCATTACACGCGATGGATGTACCAATACTTCTTCGGTGCATCACGTAGTGGTTGGTTTTGCAAAGGTTATTTCTCAGGACAAATCGTTGATATGCAGAAACGATGTGGTAGAATTCAATCACAAGTCACTTTACCTTTTACTCGATCCTGATCCGGTCACGGGAGCTCAATTTGTGCCATGGGATTACTGGATGTATGATACCATTGCGAATCATGGAAATTATGAATTTGAAGCTGATGGAGTAACACCCCGAAGCCTGAACCCTAAGAAATACGAAAAAATAAACTGGGACTTTGGACAAGGTGTTGGGTTTACCAAAGCACAATGGCCATCTATTGTAGCAAGCTTTAACGTTCCCGGACACTATATTATTCAGGCTGAATTTGTGGATTCAACAGGGTGCCGTGATACCATGAGAACCCAGGTGGATGTTACCGGTGGCAATGCCAACTTTAACTACACAGTGAACATTGGTAATTGTAAACCAATTGTGAACTTCTTCGATTCTTCCATTTGCTATGACCCATGTAAACTGGTTTACCATCATCCATGTGATTCTATTATTCGTTGGGTTTGGGATTTCGGAGACGGCTCTCCAATCATCAATACAACCAGCTATACCCCGGGTACACAGCCGATTATCAATCCATCGCACTTATACAGTCGATATGGGGATTATGATGTAAAGTTGGTGGTTCAAACTGCAATGGATTGTTGGGATACTTTAACCAGGACCGTCTCTATTGCAGGTCCTCGTCCGAAGTTCGATTTCACCATCGACTCAATAGGTTGTGTACCTTATACAGTTTACCTTGGAAACTTCTCTATCGATGCTTCTCCTAATTCAGAATGGACGTGGTACTTTGGAGATAACTCAAGTATTACCACACAATCGGATACTGTAATCTATCATACCTACGATTCTGCTGGAGTTTATGAGATTAGTCTGTTGCAGAAAGATATTGTGCCGCTGACAGGTGAGGTGTGTCGCGATTCATTCCCAAGTCCGCGGAAAATATCCGTGACTGTATTACCAGAGAAAAAAGTGGACTTTATTCCATCCAAAGTGGAGGTTTGTCCGAATGAGATTATCACATTTACCGATACTTCGGATACTACGTATACAACCTTTATCTGGGACTTTGGAGATCAAACAGTTCTTACCCTTGGACGTGATACAGGCAGAGTGGTACAGCATTCTTACAAAAGTGTGGGGACTTATATTGTAAGGCTGCATCCGGATTACACACCGAAGCCCGGAGAACCAAAATGCCGTGAATCCAAAGCGATCAAGGTGATTGTACGCGATGTAAATGCTAATTTTTCTGTAGATACTACGGCGATGCCACTTTTCAAATTCACCAACAATTCGACGAACTATAAGGAGTCGTGGTGGAGATTCGGAGATGGAGATAATTTTACAAAATGTCCGAGCGTGGATCCTGTAAATTGTCCGAATGCACAGCATAATTATGGCGACCATACCGATAGCTTTGACGTATGTCTGGTGGTATTGAGTCCTGAAGGTTGTTACGATACAGCGTGTGCAACGATATACAACCACTTTGACGTGGATATCAAGATACCGAACGTATTTACACCAAATGGTGATGATAAGAACGATTCGTTCAAAGTTCAAATCAAAGGATGGACGAAATACGAAATCAAGATTTACAATCGCTATTCTGAGTTGGTATTTCAAAGTACAACCCCGGATGTATCCTGGAACGGCAAGAAAAACAATACCGGTGCGGATTTACCCGCGGGTGTTTACTATGTAGTTGTTAATTATCAATTGCGTGGCTTACCTGAACAGACCTATAACGGTACGATTACATTGATCAGGTAAATAAAAGAATAAGTTAAAAGAGCCGCTCATTGAGCGGCTTTTTTTTTGACCCGTCATGCAATAATTTCGGAACATGAAATGGATGCTTGATTTGCCTTTTGAGAGTCCCCGTGTATTGATACATCATAGTCATCCAATACTTTTAATAGGGTCATGCTTTACGAACAATGTAGGAAACGCCTTGGAAAAGTTATTTTTCAAAGTAGAGGCAAATCCGAGCAGTATAGTATTTGATCCGGATTCCATCGTCAGGCATTTGGAAATGGCCTTAAATAATGAAGAGGTCCAGGAAAAAGATCAAATTTATTTGAATGAGAAATACCAGAATCTGAATTTTCATTCCGACTTAAGTTCAATCAATCTCGATGAGGCAATAGCATTGCAAAATCAGGCCATTCAGAAAATTCGTTCCTTTCTTTCTGAATGCAGGCATCTTATTATTACTCTTGGTTCTGCATTCGCATATCGTTACAATGAGACAGGAGCCTTAGTGGCGAATTGTCACCGCTTCCCTGCGCAGACATTTACCAAGGAATTATTGAGTGTATCCTTTATTGAGGAAAGAATGCAGAGCATGCTGAATACGCTGTATGAGAAATACTCCGACATTCAGGTTATTCTCACCGTGAGCCCGGTTCGTCATATTCGCGATGGTGTGGTAGCCAATAATCGCTCAAAAGGAAGATTGATTGAGGCAGTGCATAGGCTGAAAGAACAAAATGCTCATGTGCATTATTTCCCTTCCTATGAGTGGCTGATTGATGTGCTGCGCGATTATCGCTTTTATGATGCGGATCTGGTGCATCCCAATTATGCGGGAACAGAATCTGTATTTGAAGAATTTTGTAAAAATTGTATGGATGACTTTACACGGGCACAATTGCCGGTTTTAAAGCAGTTAAGAAATGGCCTTTCTCATATTCCACGATTTCCTGATTCACAGGAGCATAGGCAATTTTTAGAACATAATAAAGAACTCCAATCCAAAGTGGTTAGTGAGTTGCCCTGGATAAATTTGAAAAAAAAATAATTTTCCTGGCAACCTTTTTCGCTGCTTGAAGGTCATCTTATAAATCGAAAAATCTCGACGGATTTTAAACTATAGGGCGATTTTTTTCGTTTGCATTAAAAGTCTCAAAAGAAAACCTTCCAGCCATTGTCGACGATCTGCTCAATCATGACTCTGGCGTTCAGGCCGATAACAGGCTCTCCCGGTTTCGGCCTGAACCTGGAAGGTTAATTGAATACTTCAATAAAAACTTCCCGTCCCAGTCTGGGTTTTGCGGAGTCTTTGCTTTTCTCTACCCGCACATGGGTAAAATATTTCTTGAAGAGCAATTCGTATTCATTTCCAGAACCTCCAAAGGGAGGTCCGTCATGAGCAAAATCGCAGTCGAACATTAATCCGAATAGTTTTCCACCGGGTTTGAGAAGTGATTTCATCTTTACTACATAATCTTTTCTTCTGAATGGAGGCAAAGCACAGAAAAAGGTTTGCTCAACGATATAATCGTAGCTGCCAATATGCTCGAAAAAATCTTCACAAATAACCTGTACTTCTTTGATCCCTTTCCATTTGTCGGCCAATTGATTGGTTAAAGTAGGGGAGATATCCAGCACCGTCACATTTTGAAATCCTTTTTCCAATAGTAAGTTCGCTTCATGCGCATTTCCGCATCCTGGAATCAGCACCGCAGCATTCTTGTCCATCGAATTAAAATACTTTCTCATTGCAGGAGCCACAGATCCTAAATCCCAGCTCGTTTCTTCCTGTCGGTAGCGCTGGTCCCAGTATTCTGCATCTAATTTCATCTGCTTAACACGATTTTTTGTGAAATGTCTCCACAACGAACGATATAAATACCGCCAGGGAAAGCAGATAAGTCTATTCTGGTTTTGTGCGCAATTCTTTGCTTATGGATCATTTTGCTGGTTAAATCGTAGATTTCTATTTCATGTGGCTCAAAATCATTCATCTCTATGATAAATATTCCGTTACTTGGATTGGGGTAAAGACGGATTTTAAGATTTTCCGGCAATACAGTATTTGTAATGCTGCCGTCACCATTTTTCGCCGTGACCCATGTGAAGGTTCCCTGGCTCATATTGAAGTAGGATCCACCGGCAGATTTCTCCAGCTTCAATGCGCGCACCATATACACATTATTTCCGGGGAGCGGATGATCGTCTGTCAGGCTATTACCTGAAACGGCAGAGGTATTCACCTGATTCCAGATTCCAAACAAAGAGTCTGAACGGTATACCATGTATCCAATGACCTCGGGATCACTGGACGCATTCCATGTGAGCGTCACTGCGTCTTCCGAGCTATTCGACTGGGCGGACAAGTTCGAAGCCGGGTTCATCATATGCAAACGGAGAGTTGGATCTCCCATCAGGGTCACATGCACCCACCCTGCACCGTAACCGGGGTCGTAGGTTTGGTGATTTCCATCAATGAAATTGTTTTGTGTTAACCAGGCAGAATAACCAATGGGATAACCCATGGTCATCGTATGAAAATGCCATTGAGGCCGACCTGCCCAAACGGAGGTTAAACCATAACCAGGACCTGCAATTTCTGCCCGCAGCAAATTATTGCTATTGTTCCAATCGCCGTGATAGCTTCCAAATGAAGTTTGAAATACAGAATAGGTGGGCAATTTGAACATCGTGGAGTTCAGCTGTTTATTGCTGGTAAAACCACCCGTAGAGCTGGCATGACTGAAGAGGTATGGCTCAGTACGAAGAATATTGATGAAGGTATCATAGGAAGTAATGCAGCCATCAATTCCAAACATGGCATTGGCATTTTGAAATCCATTGCGACCAGGATATTCTCCTCCCAGGGCATTTAAAACATCATCTACCAAGCCTCTGCGCGGTACATTCCATTCATTCATGCGGAAAGATTGATCTTTTTCCAGGTAACGGGTATAGAGGCTGTCGCGTCCCAGTCCTAATGTTCCAAGATCATCGAGATAAACCCTGCCAATTTGCAAGCCCAATTCACCTGGAATGATCGTTTGATCGTATTTGCCGTCGCCAGGCAAATTGATATTGGCTGCGCGCGTTGCGTCGGTATAGGTACCCACGTCGGTCCAGGAATAGTTGAATTCTCCATAAAAAACATCGGCAGGCCAAGCCCCTTTATGATCCGGATGTGCATCGGGATTGAGGTTTCCGGAATAGGGTACAGGTATGTTTCCCAGCAGCAATAAAGAATTGTGCCGATGAGGGTTTAGGAGATGCCATGCTTTGATTGTGTCTTTCAAGTCGGGTACAGTCCAGTTGGCAGAAGTAACTACAGGATTCACGCGCCATCCATCTCCCACGAGATTCATATAAAATTTGTGCAATGCGTCGGGAATCGAGGCATTCAATGCACTATCTACCGCGATGAAAACCTCTCCGCGGTAGTGAATTGCTTCCACTTCGATGCCGCAGGCAATTTGGCCGTATAAATGGGCTCCGTTGATTTGGCGGTCAACCAAATATTCATATACCTGTCCAACATGTACTGTTGTATCAGTAAATACAGTGTCTGTGGCACCCAGGGCTTTTTGCTCCTGCCAGGTCCAGTCGCCGGGAGCTTTCCGGTATACTGTGTATCCCAGAGAACCCGCTGCATTATCCCAGCTAAGTTTTATATGCGCAGGGGCTGATTCAACTTCTGCCTGAATAAGGACCACACGGGTCTTTGCGATTTGTGCATCACTTGCAGTGGCAGTGATTAACAGAACTGCCAATAGGAGTATAATTCTCTTCATATTCGTTTGGTTGCCGCAATTTACGAAATGCCATTGATAGATAAATTCCTTCATTTCCGCGAGTAATTTTATGCAGTTGACCAATTATAAATGTATTTTCACTTTATGGTAGAGGTTAAAAATTTCATTCGGAGAACGATATTGTCGCTTGCTGTGCTATTGTGTCTTGCCGATGCTAAGGCACAAACCCCTTATTTTCAGCAGAAGGTGGATTATTCAATTGACGTTCGGCTGGATGATTCGAATCATATGTTGTTCGCCAATGAATCATTGATCTATTATAACCAATCGCCAGATACCTTACATTTCCTGTATTTTCATCTTTGGCCAAATGCGTATAAGAACAATCATACGGCCATGGCAAGGCAGATGATTCGAAACAATTCAACCAAGTTCCATTATGCCAGTGAAGATAAGAGGGGTTGGATAGACAGCCTGGATTTTCAAGACGACATTGGTAAACTGGAGTGGCATCTATTCGAGAAAAACATTGACATCTGCCAGATTAATCTAAGAAAGCCGCTGGCACCGGGTGAGTCGGTGCATATTAGCACCCCGTTTGTAGTTAAAATACCCGGAGATTTTAGTCGCCTGGGCCATGTTGGAAAATCATATCAAATCTCTCAATGGTATCCTAAACCAGCAGTATATGATCGAGATGGATGGCACCCCATGCCTTATTTGGATCAAGGTGAGTTTTATTCAGAATATGGAAGTTTTGATGTAAAAATCACCCTGCCTGCAACGTATAGAGTTGCGGCAACAGGCGTATTGCAGGAACAATCTGAAATGGACTGGCTAGAGAAATTAGCAGTAAGTCCGAATTATTGGAAGAAAGACACAGTGATGGAAGAGGACATGAATCGGGTAGGGAAAATGAAAACCATTAGCTACAAACAAGATAAAGTACACGATTTTGCATTCTTCTGTGATCAAAAGTATCTGGTTCGAAAAGACACTGCGGTGCTCGAAGATGGAACCCAGGTAGCCGCCTGGGCCTTTTTTGAAAAATTCAATCATACGCCCTGGTACAATGGCGCTTATTATGTAAAAAGGGCCATTGAAAGTTATTCGAAGTGGGTGGGGAAATACCCGTATTCCGCAGCCACAGCGGTTCAAGGAGCACTGTCTGCAGGGGGTGGAATGGAATATCCGATGGTTACGGTGATCTCTGCCGGAAGTGATTCTGTTATGCTTGACGACGTGATTACTCATGAGGTAGGTCATAACTGGTTCTATGGTATTTTGGGAAGCAATGAAAGGCTTCACGCCTGGATGGATGAAGGGTTTAATTCTTTTGAAGAAGAAAGGTACATGAATGAGTATTATCCAAACAGAAGTTTCGGCTCTGAATTTGGCCTGAATAATAAAGAGTTGAATAAATTAGACCGACATTGGCTTTCGTATCTCACGGCGAATTTCCTGGCCAGCTACGGACTTCAGGATGCAATCAATACGCCTTCAGTCGAGTTTCAAAGTCTTCAATATGGCATCATGTCCTATAAACGAATGGCTTTTCTTCTCGAATACCTCAGGTCATATCTGGGCACTTCTGCTTTTGATGCCTGCATGCATGCCTATTTCGATGAGTGGAAATTCAAGCATCCTCAACCATCGGATATCGAGGATGTGTTTGAGCGGGTTTCCGGTAAAAAACTGGATTGGTTCTTTAAAGATTTAATTGACTCCGAAAGACAGGGAGATTATGCAATTAAAGGGATTGAGAAGACCAATAACGGATATAAAATTCGGGTGGTGAATAAAGGACAGGTGGACATGCCTTATTCTATCACCCTAATGAAGGATTCATCTGAAATGAAAACCATTTGGTTTGACGGGCACCATGGAAGTACCTGGGTGGAATTGCCCTATCCGACAATGACCGATGCTTACCTGGATAAGGATTACGTGACCACCGATTTGAATCTGGCCAATAACCATATCAAAAGCCATGGCATTTTTAAGAAGGGCGAACCTCTGAAGGTTAAATTGTTGACCAGCTTCCAGAAAAACGATCGCAGAGCAATAAGCGTATTCCCATCCATTGGTGTGAATACAGCCGATGGGATGATGGCAGGCTTGATGATTCATAATTACACGGTGCAGGGCAAGAAATTCAACTTCTTTTTTGCCCCGATGTATGGATTCAATTCCAAGACAATGGCGGGCAATTTCTTCCTCAAGTACGATATTTTCGTTCATGACAGGTCATTGAATAAAATCCGGTTCAATCTTCAATATAAGAGGTTCGCAGACTACGATAAGGTGGAGCCAAGTATTAGCTTTTTCGAGTCAGAAAAACGCATGAATCTGTTCACAAAGAGGCGTATACTGGTTCGTAGCGAGTACACGCTGAGCCATGCATTGATTGATCATCGAAACGGGTTGGGTGGTTTCACCGGTTCTTATCAGGTGAGCCGCTTTCAGATGACTAGTGAATCGAGAAATGCATTGAATTTTGCTAAATTTCATCTTTCGATTGCCTATATAAATGGACCGAACGGAAGGAATCAATTACGCCTCGAGGAAACTGGGAACAGGGTGGATCGCATCGGACGAAAAACCAAATTGGTTAGTCGTGTATATTTAGGTGCAGTATTAGGTAATGGGAATAATTATTTTTCATTGTTTTCAGCTTCCAGCCCGGATGTGTTCAAAGATTACTATTTGATAGATCGTGTTGGGAATGGACAAGCGGGATGGTTTGGCCGCAATCAGGCCTTGACTGATCAAGGTAACCTGACAAGCTTCAACCGCAGTGCCTATTCTCTTTTAAGTGCTAGTGTTCGTTGGGACATTCGTTGGTATTTTCAACCTTATTTGAAAGGTGCCCTCCTGGATGGAATTGGCTATTACGAAAGTGGAATCGGGGTGAACCTGAAAATACTTCGGATTTATCTGCCGATTGTAAGCAACGGTTATACGAATTATGTGCCTGAAAACGGGAACCAATGGCTGAACAGTATTCGTTTCAGCTTTAATATTCCAATGACCCGTTTCTGGAATAGAACCGATATGAACATGGCTTATTAGATCATTGAATAGGCTATTGCATTGTGTGAGAGCTTATACTTAAGTTTGATTATGAACCGGCGTAATTTTATGCAAAGCAGCAGCCTGGCCGCTTTCGGAATATTTTGTCACCCTTTGAGTCCGGAAATATTGGAATTTGAGGTGAGCAAAGGGATCAGGGATGGATTGAAGGAACTTCAATCTCAAGCCTATTTTTCTGATGATTTGAGAGACCCTTCCAATGAAGCAGCCTGGAGGAAAATTCAGGATTTGTTTCCGCGGGTCACTTCCTTTACCCAATTGGAAAACGGCTATTTTTCGCACGCTTCTTATCCTGTGATGAAGTTCTATCAGGAACGCGAGAATTACATTCAAAACCGGAGCTCCTGGTTTATGCGCAAGGAGCAGGAAGAGAGCATTGAGAAGAGCAGGAATGCGCTCGGTGAATTTTTCGGATGGTCCGGGGAAAATTTAGCTTTTACCCGCAATACCACAGAAAGCCTAAATATTTTAATTCAGGGATTTCCCTGGAAAAAAGGGGATGAGGTGGTTATTGGAGACCAGGACTACGGCTCCATGAATGAGGCTTTTGAGCAGGCTGCTCAACGCTATGGTATTAAACTGATTATTGCGGATGTTCCCGTTCATCCAAAAAAGGAAGATGAAGTCGTGGAAGCCTATGTAAAACATATAACTTCCAATACCCGCATGCTTCATCTAACGCATTTGATCAATCTTACCGGTCAGGTTATTCCGTTGGATAAAATTTGTAAGGCTGCCCGGGCATCCAATAAAGACTTGTGTATTGCGGTAGACGCGGCGCATTCTGTTGCCCATATAGATGAGAATTGGAAGCAACTGGATGCCGATGTGGTAGCCGGAAGCCTCCATAAATGGATGTGTAACCCTTTGGGCCTGGGTTTCCTGTACATGAATTCGAAGTGGATTCCACAAGTCTGGCCACTTATGGGAGATCGAAATCGTCCGCAAACCAATATTCGTCGTTTTGAGCATCAGGGAACCCGTCCGGTGCAGACCATTGAGGCATTGGTCCCGGCAATTGGATTAAACAAGGAGATTGGACTGAAGAATAAAGAAGCGCGGCTTCGTTATTTGCAAAAAAACTGGACGGACACATTTCAAAATTATCCAAAAATTGAACTTTTCGTTCCGGAATATGAACAAGGTAGCGGTGCCATTGCCAGTTTATCCGTGAAAGGAATGAGCCCAAATGAACTGGCTGAAAAGCTATGGATGGACCATCATATTTTCACCGTAGCGATCAATCATCCGAAAATTCAGGCGGTTCGAGTCACTCCTCATTTGAGCAATTCGCTGGATGATATTCAAAAGTTTAAAAGTGCCCTGCATCATCTGGTAGATTAGAAAATCACAACAGTAGGGCATGGAGCGCTTTCTTTTCCGTATGTTTAGGTTCTAAAGCAGAAAGATGACAAAGAAACTAAGCCCCGGACAAGAGGCAATCATGCGGCAATTCTCGGCACATATCGAAGCAGAAATTGCAGGAGATTTGGATACCACGCTGGCTACCATGACCGATGATCCCCATTTGAACAATATTCCAACATTGATTGGAGGCGAAGGGGCGGAAGGAGTTCGCAGATTTTATTCGGGATTGATTCCGACTGGCAAATTTTTTCCGGCCGATTTAGAAATGGTTTCTGTTTCGCAGACCATTGATGAAGACCAACTGGTGGATGAAATCATCTTTAAGTTTACCCATACTTCGGAAGTTGGATGGATGCTGCCGAATATTGCTCCAACTGGCAAACGTGTGGAAATTCCTTTGGTTGTAATTGTTGGGTTTGACCAGGGTAAGGTAACCCACGAACATATCTATTGGGATCAGGCAAGCGTATTGGTACAGGTTGGCCTGTTAGACAAGGGTTTGCTGCCAGTAAATGGAATTGAAACAGGAGAGAAAATGGATCATCTAAGAAAGAGACTAAAACACACTAAATAGTAACCCTATGAAACCAAGGATATTAAAAAGAAGAACCCGCCTCTTAGCAGGTTTAGTGCTTTCACTTTTTATTGTAGCGTCATGCAAAAAAGTGCCTGTGGCAAAGGCTGGCGATAAAGTAGAAATAGAAAAGGAACTGGATGCATTTGTTTCCAGTCTGGCATCGGATTTTCCTGCAGATGAATCAGCTTTGACACAAAAAATCGATGCGTATATTGGAAATCATTCGGTTAAATATTATGGTTCAACGGTTACTGTGTTGGACAGCAATGGCAAAGCCATATATAGTCCCTACGTTTATCGGAAGACCAGGAAAGACAGAGTATCGACTAATTGTTTGATGGACGCCAGTTACAAGATTGATGAACAATCCTGGCTAAGGAGCCCAATCGATCAAAATCAATCTATCTGGACAGATCCTTATTATGATGCCGGAGGGGGTGAAATTTGGATGCAAACCCGATCCGTTCCTGTTCGTGTGGGTGGAAAAATCATTGCTGTGGCCACCACCGATGTTCGGGTAAAAAAACCTTAAAGAGGAATGTAACATGGGTCACGGAATGGCCAATTTTTTTAAAACATATTTGAATCATGGATAAGATGAAAAACAGCATTAGCCCCGAAGAATACGAACGCATTGGAAAAGAGATTGAAAGCGCCGACAGTCCGGTAGGAATTGATGCTCGCAAGACACATATATTCATTTTACACAAGCTTAATGACATTATTGAGCGCCTGGAAAGACTGGAGCAAAAGGAAAATCAGAATGAATCAGATTGATTTTTTAATCGCTCAAAAAGGTAAGAGGAGCATGAATTTCATGCTCCTTTTTATTTACCTATGATCTGCTCAGCTAAAACTTTATTCTTTCAGTATTCAAATGTAATTGTTGATTTTGTATTGAAAAGTGACTTTTATCACATAAAGGAAATTAAGATAAAGTGACCGGAGTTACAGATTGGATCAATTGAGGGTGCTATTTTTACAGACAACATGGAAATTCTTGGATACTTCCTCGCGATAATAATGGGATTCACCTTGGGGCTATTTGGTGGGGGAGGTTCCATACTTACGGTTCCAATCCTTGTCTACGTATTTGCATTATCACCCGTTATCAGTGCAGCATATTCACTTTTTGTGGTTGGAAGCACTGCTGTGATAGGTGCCTGGAAGAAAAATCAGGAGGGATTGGTTAACTGGAAAGATGGAATTCTGTTTGCTGCCCCATCTTTGCTCACGGTATATATTACCCGAAGATTTGTGGTTTCTGCTATCCCAAATGAATTGATTCAGGCAGCCAATTTCAGTCTAAGCAAGGACACCGCATTACTTCTGTTTTTTGGAATTGTTATGCTGGTCGCATCCTTTTCAATGATCAAAGGACGGCCGCTGATAGATGAGGAAAAGGAAAAGAAATTCAATCTCCCTTTAATTATTTTAACGGGAATGGCAGTTGGTTTAATAGCCGGATTGGTGGGTGCTGGAGGTGGATTTCTGATTGTTCCTGCATTGGCATTGTTAATAAGATTACCAATCAAGCGTGCTATTGGAACATCTTTGATGATTATTGCCATCAATAGTTTGGTCGGCTTTCTGGGCGACATTGGCTCCGGTCAACATATCGATTGGCTTTTTTTGCTGATTTTTACTTTATTCTCTATCCTGGGGATGTTTCTTGGTATTTATGCCACACGCTTTGTGGAAGCGCAGAAACTAAAAAGAGGCTTTGGCTGGTTTGTGTTAGTGATGGCCGTCGTCATACTGATAGTTGAAGCGACAAAGTAGTTCAGCCAAATAGCTGTTTTTTTCGGGTATCTCCGGACTCTAAGGGAGATGATGCCAAATAATCGGATGAAATCAATTGATTCTTCTTGATTTTTAATTTTTCTCTGGTGTTCTTGCTGATTAATGGTCAAGTTATACTCCCGGCTGTTTAAGCAAAGAAATGCAGAATACCTTCTGGTGCTCCTTCTGGCTTATATCCCCATTTTTCATAATCTGGATCGTCTGCCCTTTCGAATCTGGGATGAAACCCGGCAGGCATTCAATGCTTACGAAATGGCAGAACAGGGTCATTATCTCGCATTGTATTTTGAGGGAGCTCCGGATATGTGGAATGTGAAAACCCCGCTAACAGTGATTTGTCAGGCCTTCTGTATTCATTTATTTGGTTGGAATGAGTTGGCCATTCGTCTGCCTTCAGCTTTGGCGGCCTTAGGAACGGTGATATTACTTTTCCATTGGATGAGGAAATATATGGTGCAGCCGGGCTTTGCATTTAGCGCGGTGGCTCTCTTGCTTTCTTTCAAAGGTTATGTGGATTTCCACGCAATTCGCACTGGAGACATGGATTCAATGCTCTGTTTTTTCACATTGGGTTTTTGTTATAGCTTGTTTGAATGGACAGAAAGAGGTAAGGACCGCTATCTGGCTTATTTTTTTATATTTCTTCTGCTTGCCTGGTTTACGAAGAGTATCGCGGCCTTTCTATCCATGCCTGCTTTGCTGATTTATCTGCTGGTGCAGGGTAAATTGGTTTCATTAATCAAGACGAAAAAGTTTTGGCTGTTTGCCAGTATACTACTGCTCATTCCAGTTTATTATTTGTACCGTGAATATAGCACGCCGGGCTATTGGAATGCCGTATTAACTTATGAATTGGGTGGGCGCTTCTCAAGCCAACTGAGTGATGAGAACCCATTTTATTATTACATCAACCAACATTTGACCCGGGACATAGGGACCTATTTATGGCTTTTAATCCCGGCTTCGGTATTTGCCTTATCCAGCAGAATCAAAGCAAAACGTGATTTGGCAATTTTTTGCCTATTGTTTTATGTCGGACATCAAGTGGTGATTAGCAGCAGTGCTACGAAATACGGATGGTATGATGTTCCTGAATTTCCGTTTGTAGCCATGCTATTTCTGCTGGGGATAGAGGCCATGTTTTACGATTCCCGCTTTAGAAACATTTCTATAGATGGACCTGCAAAGGAATATGTATTTGTTTCCATCATTCTACTGTCGACTGTAATTCCTGCTTATGCAATTCGTGCGGCGGAAATTACGGACGGTTCGGAGATTGAAAAAGGATCGTTTTATGAATTGTCGGCTTTTCTTGAGAGGTATGCAAAGCATGACCCACATGGCTTGGATGGTTTATTTCTGGCATACAATCCAAAGGACTATCATTGGTATCACACCATTTATATCCGACGAATCCAACAAGCAGGGGGGACGTTGGAAAACAGGGAGGTTCAGGAATTGAAAACAGGAGATAAGGTGCTGGTGGCGAATCAGCATTTAACGGAACAACTGAAGTATCACTTTCATTTGCATCGTATAGAAATAGAGGGCAATGTTGCGGTCTATCTGCTTGAAGATGGAGAGGGAATGGATTTTTAAATTTTTGTTTTCTTCTTGTATGTGCCGGGATTACTCGCATTGCTCGTGATCCCTGATGGGAGTCGTCAAACAAATCTAAAACCGTCGCAATGCTTCGCATCGCTTCTCGCTTTTTTTATTTCCTTGTATGTGCCGGGATTACTCGCATTGCTCATGATCCCTGATGGGGAGTCGTCAAACAAATCTAAAACCGTCGCAATGCTTCGCATCGCTTCTCGCTTTTTTTATTTCCTTGTTTGTGCGGGGATTACTCGCATTGCTCGTGATCCCTGATGGGAGTCGTCAAACAAATCTAAAACCGTCGCAATGCTTCGCATCGCTTCTCGCTTTTTTTATTTCCTTGCTCGCTGAAGCCTTTGGCTTCGACTCGCCGGTAATAAAAATCCGACCCCTTTAGGGGCCGGTTTTAGATTTGTTTGCGGAGAGAGAGGGATTCGAACCCTCGATACCTTGCGGTATACACGCTTTCCAGGCGTGCCAGTTCAACCACTCCTGCACCTCTCCGTGGTTGCCTTCCTCAGAAGGATTGCAAAAGTAAGAAAATTTTATATCTGGAAAAGGCTCTTGGCATTTTCTGTGGTAATTCGCGACACTTCGCTGAGTGGCAGGTCTTTTATCTCTGCTAATTTTTGTGCAATCAGTGGAATATACTCACTGCTGTTTCTTTGTCCGCGGTAAGGAACAGGTGCCAGGAAAGGAGCATCCGTCTCCATGACAAGAAAATCCATCGGGACTTCTGCGAGGGTTTTGTCGACCCCGGCATTTTTAAAAGTAATAACCCCTCCAATTCCCATATAAAAGCCCATTTCCCCAATTTCTTTGGCCTGCTCTATTGTGCCATTGAAGCAATGAAAGACTCCCTTGAGATTCGGTTCTTTCTGCTTTATTTCCTTCACAATTTCAATGTTCCAGTCGAGTGAGTCACGGGAATGAATAACAATAGGCTTATCAAATTCCAGTGCCCAACGTATTTGTTCTCGGAAGGCGATATCCATCTCTCTTTCAAAGGTTTTATCCCAATACAAATCGGTTCCAATTTCTCCTACCGCGACGTATCGTTCCGGACGGGCTTTCAGCAGAGCGTAAATATTACGGAGTTCTTCTCTGAAACCTGCGTTGACGGAAGTAGGATGGAGCCCCATCATAGGAAGGCAAATCCCCGGGTAATTATCTGTCAGTTTTTCCAATGATTCAACGGATTCGCTATCGATATTCGGAAGCAGAAGGGGTTGAATATTTCTTTCGAGACACTCTTCAACTACTTTATCAATATCAGATTTGAAATTCTCGCTAAAGAGGTGGGTATGGGTATCAATCCACTGCATCACCATGTAATTTTTTCTTTATTTAAAAATGCAGAAATACCTCGTTTGCAGTCGGCTCCGGCACGAGCTTCTGCATTTTCAGCAGCAGCATAATCCAACGCATCATCCAATGTTCTGTTTTGCACTTCAGCAATCATTCTTTTCGTCAATGCAAGGGAATCGCCCGAAGCTACATTACAGAGTTTGCTCGCGAATTGATGCACAAAATCATTTAGATTTTCAGCAGGAATCACCTGGTTGATCAGACCCATTTTTTCGGCTTTTTCGGCAGAAAATACATCTCCGGTGAGTAGGATTTCTCGCGCTTTTCCTTCTCCGATTTTTCGAATTAGAAACACTTTTACAATTGCAGGGATGAAGCCAATTCTTACTTCCGTATAGCCAAATTTCGCTTCAGGAACAGCGTAGGAAAAATCACAAATGGAAGCCAGACCGCATCCACCGGCAATAGCAGGTCCTTGAATACGGGAAATATATACTTTCGAGCTCAGGTATATCATCTTGTAGAGCTCCATCAAGTGCCGGGAATCATGCAGGTTTTCCTCGTATGAGTTTTCCTGCAGCTGTTTAAGGTAACCCAGGTCAGCACCTGCACAGAATGCCTCTCCAGTTGCAGCCAATACTACCACTTTGCAAGAATCATCTTTTTCTGCTTTTTGCACCGCCACTTTTAGCTGGGTAACCATTTCTGCACTCAAGGCATTTCTTTTCTCGGGACGGTTCATGGTAATATATGCCACCCGGTCTGTTATTTCATATTGGACGAATAGTTCCATAAATCAATTTGAAAGGCTCCCAAGGAGCGAATGTCGTATATCTTGTTCGTGTCAGAGGAAAGAAAAGGCAGGCATTTTTGTCGTTGCCAGTACCCTAAATTCTCTGCGAGCACAATGTTACAAAAATTGAGGGAGTCGCTCAGAAATATAGGGTCAAGTTCAGCATTTTTATCCAGCACCAAAATGGACGGAATTTCTGTAGCTTCCAGCATGCCGGGAAGCGCACCGGTAGCATAAAATATCCTGCATTTTGGAAATGTTATTAGCGTATTCTCGCTTAGAGGATGGAATTGTCCGTTATGCGACAGTCCCTCACTTTGTAGAAAGGGATTTACAATCCTGATAAATCCATCGGACCCAGGGTTATTCCCATAAACCACAGCGCTACCTTGTTCATAATAGCATAACCAGGTTGAGGCCTTCTCTTTGAATACCACCAGGCCGCACTTCTTATTTCTCTGTATCAATGAATCAACGGAGTTAATGAGGAGAAAAATGGCAAGCAGAATTGGTGGAATAAAGTTGTGAGATTCTTTCAATTTCCAAATCACAAGAATCCCAAGGAGGAAGATTATATACCAGAGACTGTCTTCGGGTGTCCAATGGCTAAAATCCATTTGAGAATGAGGAAGAGAAGAGATCACCCCAGCCAAAAAGCGGCAGCTCTTCAGCATGAAGTCCAGACAAAAAGCAATGCCGGAAGAAAGTAAGGGAACCCAATTAAAGGCAATCAATGCCAGACCCAGATACATGATTGGCGCAGCCAGAGGAACAATGAGAATATTCCCGAGTAAAAAGTACAATGGAAAGCTGTGAAACAAAGGCAGAGCAACCGGTAAGGTGGCAATTTGGGCAGAAAGCGAAATCAGAATCAAGAGCCTGATTTGCTGCAGGAAGCGCCTCATCCAATTAGCGGGTCGTTGAGAATGGGATGGAAGAGAGAGAAGAATTCCTCCCAGTGCAAAAAATGACAATTGGAATCCTGCATTAAAAAGTAATTGGGTATTGTATGTGAGTAAAACCAGCAAGGCGAATGCCACAGCATTCCATGCATTGTGCCTGCGTTCGAACAAGTCTCCCAGTAAGTACAAACTGCACATGGTGCAGGCGCGTAATACAGAAGGAGACATTCCGGTAAAGACGGCAAACGCCCACAAGGACAGAATTAGTGAAGCAATTCGGAGAACCCGGTTCGGAATAAAGTGAAACAGCCTTTGCAGTATCAATAATATAATTCCCATGTGCATTCCCGATATGGCGAGCATATGCATGATACCACTTCCCGAAAAATCAGATCTTGTTTCAGCATCCAGGTCTTCTGTATAGCCGCAAAGGAGCGCTTTTAACATGGCACGGTCTTGACTGGATTGAATATGGTGGTCGATAATTTGAAGAACTGTATTTCGATTTGTTTCTGCCAACTCAAAAAGGGAATGTTGGTGTGCTATAATATTCCAGCTCCCAGAATCTAAAAAAGCCTGGCCCCATACATTTTTTCGTTTCAGGTAGACCCCGTAATCATAGGCTCCCGGATTGTCTGGTTGTGGTAATCCACTAACAGACAAATCCGCAAGGAGACAATCTCCCAGGCCAAATGGAGGATTCAGGTAACGGCCTTTCAGGTAGACACGAATTTGTTTTTTCGCAGGAGATTTAAAATACGTCAGATTCGTTTCGGTGATTGTTGCGGTGAAGAGCAGGCCTTTTTCTTTGATTCGAACAGGGGAACTGACCTTCAGACATACAATGCCTTCAAATGGTTCAATTGCATCTGCTTGATTGGTGTGATGAAATGCGATTCCGAGAAAAAAGAATAACAAAGCAGGCAGAACAGATCTGCGCATCTTGAAGATGGCTGGAATTAATAAAGCCAACATGCAAGTTATAAAGAGAATAATTCCGGGCAGCAATCCGCAGAAAGACTCTTCCAACGCAATACCCGAAAGGAAAAACAAGGCAGGGCGTAACAGAGGATTTTGGCGCCAGAAATGGTACATGCACAAATGAAGCACATGCTATACAGGGACTTATGTCCCTGGAGTCAGAAAATGGTCAAGATATGGTCGGGAACAAGTCAATTATCCCAAAAAGCGTCTTCTTACCAGATTGGCGAGTTCCATGAAGTTTTTATCTTCTTCATCCCAATGCCGCTCTTGTTTCATTTGATGCAGGTAGGTGAATGCGTCATCTCCAGATTGAAGATTATTGATATGATGAATGGCCAAAGAATACATTTGTACATCACCTCCGAAGAGGGAATTAATCATCTCAAATTTTTTGGCTATCGAAATGGCTTGTTTCAGGTCACTGATTGGTGTGTTGCTGAATTTAGAGGCCAGGTCATTTGGCTCTTCCTCATGAGAATCAGTGCTCGTTTCTTTTTTCGCCTTTGGTTCCGGCTCTTTTATTTTTTCAATCGGCTCCTGAACCACTTCTTCCACATTCTCTGTTGAAGGAGTTTCTTCGGTATTCGATTCCGCTATTGGTTTTTCAATTTCCTCAACAATAGGTGGTGCCATCTCAACCGGAGTTTCCGCTGCTTCAATCTCAACCTCTACCTCAACCATATCCTCAACCTCGACCTCCTCCTTCATCACCAACCGCAATTGATTTACCTGTTCGTACAAGTCGATTACATGCTTTCTCATTAAATCTATATCCAGCACAGACAGGTCGTTACGGCCATGCATATCCTGATTGAGGGTATTAATTTCATTCAGCAAATGAGTGATATTCTGGTGAAGGCTATTTCTTTTTGACATGGTTTCTTACTTGTACCAAACAAAATTAAGCCCGTCATTTGCATTGACCCTATTCAACATGCATAAGTAATGCACAATGGCATGTGAAGAAAGGAAGGATAATACAGCTGCATTATGTTTATTGAGCCGAAACACGGATACGGGACCGATAAAGGATGGATTGAAGTAATCTGCGGTTCCATGTTTTCTGGCAAAACAGAAGAGTTAATCCGAAGAGTTCGTCGTGCCCAGTTTGCTAAACAGATTATTGAAATTTATAAGCCGGCAATCGACAACCGCTACCATGAACAAGACGTGGTTTCGCATGATGAAAATGCATTGGCAGCCCAGGCGGTAGAGTCATCTGTAAATATTCTTCTCTTATATGGCGGTGCCCAGGTAGTTGCAATCGACGAAGCACAATTTTTTGATCTGGAATTGACCCGGATATGTGATGAGTTGGCATCAAGAGGAGTGCGCGTAATTGTTGCCGGATTAGATATGGATTTTAAGGGAGAACCATTTGGTCCTATGCCAGCTTTGATGGCCAAGGCAGAATATGTAACAAAAGTCCATGCCATCTGTTCTATTTGTGGCGATGTAGCTTTGTATTCCTATCGTTTGCAGGCCCATCCATCTCAAATACTGCTGGGAGAGAAAGAAAGCTATGAACCCCGATGCCGAAAACATTTTGAAGAAGGCATGAAAGGCCATGTATAAGTATATCCGACATCTCAGCCTTGACGTGGCCATCGGCGCTGCAGTCATGATGGCATTTACTGCTTCATTCCTGGAAGTGCATGTGGACGGGGTGTATTATTTTCTATTAAGTCTGACTACCTGGTTGATTTACACTGCCGACCATTTGATGGATGCAAAGAATATTCCTCATGAGGCCAATACACCTCGCCATCGCTTTCATCAAATTCACTTTAAGATGATATTGAGCGCGGCAATTGTTGGAGTCTTCGGTTTTATTTTGGTGGTGCCTCGGGATACAGGTGTTACTCTGTTTCGACTAGCCGTTGGTTTGTCCGGTTTCATCCTGTTGTATTTTTTAAGTCTTATATGGGCACGTAAAACGCAGTTTCGTTACGTCCTTAAGGAAGTTTTTATTGCGGCTTGTTATACTTTTGGAGTAAGTTTTATACCGGTACATCACGCCTGGCCCCTGGATTTAAGCCAATATTTTTTTCTCTTTTTAATCTTTACCCTGGCTCTTTCCAACCTTTTTATTTTTTCAATGAGGGAGATGAAACCTGATTTTCAGGATGCAAATCCTTCGGCCATTCGGTTTATGGGCTTACAGGTATTGAAAACATTGATTCAAATAATACTAATTCTTCACCTCGCAGCAAGTTTATTTCTTTTGAGTGAAGGCTATTGGCCATTTGCTATCCTGTTTATGGTGATGAACTTAACACTACAGATGCTTTATTATTTTCCGGAAAAGTTTGGAAAACGCGAGTGGTACCGGGTGTTGGGTGATGGTATCTTTCTTTTTCCACTTATCTGGCTGGTTGTCGATTATATTTTTTAAAGTTTCGTGGATTACGTATTTTGAACTGGCTAAATCGTTTTGTTACGCATATTCCTCTTTTTATTATTCTTTTTCACGTTAACTGACACGGATGCCTATGTGTATTATTGGACCGGAGGATCAGGGGATTGGAGTAACCTGAATAATTGGGCGAGCAGCAGCGGCGGAAGCACCCGGTTTACGGTTATTCCTGGTTCGCAGGATACGGTTATTTTTGATGACAACAGCTTTTCAGGAAATCAGGATACCGTCTATCTTCCGGATATTGCCTATTGTGGAAGCCTGCTGTATCAATCTTCCAATAATGCATTAATTGCACCTGTAAATCAGAGTGTGAAGCTGAACATTTACATCGACCTTGTGCTAAACCGGAATGTTACCCTTCACAATCAAATCAATCTGGCCGTAACGGCTAATGCCAATTATAGCAATCAGATTCGTTTGGACCATACGGTTATTCCATTGCTTTCGTTGGATGGTCCCGGAAACTGGTTGCTTTCAGATACGGCAGATATCCGGTATTTATCCTTATACAGAGGTCGTTTACGAATAAATGCGGACTCACTCAGGATATCGCAAATCTCCCGCCCTCAATTGAACCCTCCGGGCATAACCATTGAATGTTTGTCGAAGTTCATTTACATCGGTAAGGCAATGCTTTCTCAGGATAGTTTTTTAGCTGTGAATTCGACTTTGGTAGATTTGGAATTATTAAGCCTTTGGAATTCAGCTAGCTATGCTGAAATAAAATGCATTGTCCCTTTGAAAGGTTTGTATTCTTATTCTCCGAGTATTCCTATTGGAAAAATCGGAAAGATTATTTCGAATGATGTCAATATTGGGGTACCCTATTATTCTAAGTTGACCATAGATAGTATCCTTTTGTCAGGACTTTCCAACATTGCATTTAGCAGTTCTACTGCGAATGTATCGTACATTTCCGGACAAGGAAGTTGTACTCATTTGATCAAGGTGGAAGGTAGCACGAATTATCCCGTTCAATTTCCAGCTTCATTTGTCCAGGATCTTTCTTATTGCAGCTTTAAAAATGTCCAATTCGCTACTACCCAAAACATTCCATATTCCGCTGACCTCGGCGGTAACTCGGGAATCAATTTTGTAAATGAGCGAACGGCGAAAAAATTATACTGGGTTGGCGGAAGAGGCAGTATGGAAGACTCTTCCCATTGGGCCCTCACTTCGGGTGGCACACCCTATAATTGTCTTCCGATCGGCTGCGATACAGTCATTTTTGACGATTCATCTTTCTCGCAATCGGATACAGTGTTTTCTGAACATTCGCAGGAATATGGTGGGCTGTATATCAAGAGTACCAAGCTGCTTTCCCTATCCATGAGTCCCGGACAACGCCTGACCCTGTTGGGGAATATCTTTATATTGGTGAATACCTCTGCCTTAGTCGATGGCAATGTTTGGTTCGATATTAATACCGACTGTCAAGGCATTTTTAATGGTTCAGTAATTCATTCGGTAACGTACTATGGCAATGGTCATGAAATTCATTTTCCAGAGGGTAGCTTAAGCTTCAACCATTTGATTGTTTTTGGAAGTCTGGACCTGAGTAATAAATCTGTGCATGTTGATTATTTGACACTTAGTTACAGAACGGGAACAACACTTAATTTATCAAATACGGTACTGGATGTGAATTCAGGAAATATTAATTTCAATAACACACCTTCGCTACTCTCAGTGAGTGGACTTCAACTGTATGGGCATGATTTATTGAACCTGTACAGCTCAAATAGTCTGACAATCCCTTTTGTAAAGATGAAGAATTCTACCACGTCGAATTTAGAAGGCTCACTTTCTGTGACAGGTATTGCGATTAATTATTTAGAACTGGAAGGTCATTTAGCTATGTACGCCAATAGCTTGCAAACCGATACAGTTTTTATACAGCCCGACAGCCGTATTCGTGTGAATACGAATTACTCTAAATGGAGCATAACGAAACGATTTGATGCCGTTGGAACGTGCACAAAAACTATTTTTCTGTACAACTACAAAGAATTGAATCGACCGGTACAAATTCAGTTGTTTACTTCTACCAATTATAATTTGCACTAAGTGAATTTTCGCATGGTGGAAATGTATGGCAAGTCGAATATTGTGGCGATGAATTCTAGCCAATTCATGAAATGCAACGGCTTCAGTGTCGCCACTTTTCCTGGAAAGGCTTATTACTGGATTGGAAATGACGGCTTATGGAGCGATCCTGCAAATTGGTCGAATACAAGCGGTGGGCCTTCCGCTCGCTGCATTCCTGGTTTTGCAGATAGTGTTTTTTTGGATGAAAACTCTTTTTCGGCCGATGGTCAGATCGTGCATATTGACTCTGCTTATCCGGCAGTATGCGCATATTTCAATGCAAACAGGGTAAACAGGCCTTGCCTGATAGTTGCTGATAATTATGCCTACTCAAAGGGAATCAGCGTAGCTGGCTCGGCGGTGTTTAGTCCACTTCTAGAGCTTCAGGTTATTTTGAGTTTCTACGGAAGCGGAATTCAATCGATCGACTATAAAAATACTTCCTCAGACAAGTTAGCCTGTCAGATTTATGGAGGAGGAAACTACTCGCTTTATGGAACAGGAAAAAATGCAGGTTCGCTTTATATAAATTATGGTTTGGCCCATTTTACGGAAGCGTACTCGCATTTCGAGGAAGTATGGGTAGGTGCTGTTGCAAATCCCAGCTTTTTATTTGCCAGGGCGTATTTGCGTCAGGGTTTATTGGAGCTGAATACATTTGGAATGGAATCGAACGGCTATGTCGTTGCGGATTCTGCACATATCTTATTCCACTCGAGTCTGGTCAACCATTCGGTTAATTATTACCCTACCTCCATCAAACAGATTACAGGAGAGTCGATTCGATACAATAATCAATGGGTTGATTTAATTGTTGAAATGCAGGTTAAAACTCCAAAAATGGAGATTACCGGTAATATTCAGTTTAAAGCCAGTATAGAAGCCGATAGCCTCTATTTCTATTCTTCAGAAAAAGCGATTGTTTGGCCAAATGATAGCCTTAAGGTCAATCAACTCTTTCAAATGGTGGGCAATGCCTGCTTGCGGACTGAATTGGGTTCGACCTCGGACGGGCCAGGTTTTATTTCCTCTGATTTTGCCCTTTTTCAATGCGATTATCTCTTTGTGAATGGAGTAAAAGCCACTGGTTCTGCAAATTTTGATGCGGGAGGGTACTCTGTATTGAACGGGAACACCGGGAACTGGTTTATCAATCCGAACAGCCATTTTGCCTACAGTGTAGCCGCGTATCCGTATACCATTTGTAAAGATTCCCTGCGCATTGACCTGCGCTCCTTTTATGGAACAGGCAAGTCCTGGAATTGGTCCGATGGACAGGACTCTGTCATAGCATGGTTTGCGCATGAAGGAGACTATGCGCTCAGAGTAGATTATGCGAACAATTGTTTCGTATTGGATACGGCGCATATTTCATCGTACGATGCAATCAAAGATTTTCTCCCGGCCGACACCTTTATTTGTGGAGCAACATCATATCAAATTATTGCAGATTCGGCTCTGCTTTCCGGTTGGCAACTCAAATGGTCGGAATCAATCGGAGATACCCTGTACCATCATCTGGCTGATTCATCTGATATCTACTATTTACATGCTAGCAGAAATGGATGTGAGAAAAGCGATAGTCAGGAAGTGTATATCGCCCGATCTCGACCCAATATTTTATCGCTCAGCGATACAAGCTTTTGTCTTGGTGATTCAGCTCAAATTACCGTTCCATTTCAGGCAGGAATAACTTATGTGTGGTCAGATGATTCAACGAGAATTGATCGATTTGTGAGTCGGGCAGGGTCTTATTTTCTGATTAATCGCGATTCATCTTGTTGGTATTCCGATACCGTCCGGGTGGAGTTGATACAGATTCATGTTCAAATATTAGGAGATACCTTTTTCTGCGATGGAGACAGTACTCTTTTAAAAGGATTACCTGCAGCAGGCAGTTTCCAATGGAGTAGCTCGGATTCATCGTCTGAGGTTTATCAGAATCAATCCGGAACAATCACGCTTGTTCGTTCTGACAGTGGCTGTGTTGCCTCCGATACCGTAACACTTCAAAAAATCGCATTGCCTGTGATAAGCTTCAGTGGAGACAGTACATTCTGTGAATATGACAGCACACAAATTAAGGCGACGGGAACTGGAAATTCCTGGAGATGGGAAGATGGAGTTACCACAGCCTATCATTGGTTCAATCAGCAAGGAATTTATCGGGTAAGGGCAGAAAAATATGGGTGCTATAAGAAAGACAGTGTCCAAATCTTTTCCGTGGTTTTACCCGATACTTCCTGGCCGGATCGGCAACTATGCGCCAACGATACTGTTTATCTTCGGGTACCTGTGTTTCCAGGAGTGGAGTTTGAACTCAATCAAAATGCAGTAGCCGATTCGTTTTTAGTAGAAGGGGAAGGCAATTGGATAGTAAGCTGGTATAAAGGAAAATGCATTAAATCGGATACGTTTAGCACGTATTATCAGAAAAACATACCCTTTTCAATTCCGGATTCTGTTTCTTTCTGCGACTTAAAGGACCGAAAACTGATAATTGAAGTTCCTTCTGATTATGTAATGTATTGGGATGGAATATTAATGGTCAGCGACGGGATTACCGTTCCGGACAAAACGGGTGCTGTGGTCTATCAGGTCTTTGATAGTTTAAATTGTGAAATGCAGGGTAGCTCCACCGTTTATGGGTGCGGCTGCGAGCTGTATTTCCCCAATGCATTCACACCCAACAAAGACAATTTAAACAGCCGCTATGAATGGAAAGGTTGCGAAGGATTAATCCGTGAGTTTAAGCTTTCTATCTATAATCGATGGGGAACTCTTGTTTTTCAAAGCACCAATTCCTTTGATTCCTGGGATGGAACATTTAAAGGTTCACCCTGCCAGGAGGGAGTATATGTCTACCGGGTGACTTACCTGAGTGAAGCGGAAGATGGCAGATATACCCGTTACAATTCAGAAGGCACCATAACCTTGTTGCGAAATATGAAATAAAGAAAAGGCACCTAATTAATGAGGGGGTAATTAAGTAATTTAGTCGGATGAACCAAATGCTATGCAGGGCACTCTTGCTTTTCAGTCTTATACAGCTATGCACAATCTCATTAGGCTCTGATTATTATTGGGTTGGGGGAAAAGGCACCTGGGCAGACATTAGTCACTGGTCTTCCAATTCCGGAGGAATTCCGAGTTATACGGTGATTCCGGGGGTAAATGACAATGTGATTTTCGATGCCAATAGCTTCTCCTCATCTAATGACACGGTCTTTATTCCTTCCATTGCTTATTCCAATAATTTTAGCTTTCAGTCTACATATGATATTCCTTTTTTCAAAACGGGAGCAAGTGGAGAATTTTACGTGAATGGTGATTTAACGCTTCGTAATGGATTCAATTGGAATAATTATGTTTCGGTCTTTTCTAACGGCTACGATAATATTTTTGATATCAGCGGAGCCTCCATTTTCAACTTAACTCTCCGAGGAAACGGGAATTGGACCTTTCCGGATTATGCCCAAATTCAAACGCTTAATCTTTCTCAAGGTCATCTTAGCATTCAAGCCGATTCATTCTATCTAAAAGCTGTTTATAGCAATACACTCTACGGTAGTTTTAAAGCAAGGATGGACGTGGAATGCCAGGAATATTGCCAGATAGGAACGCTTCAAATGGACAATGATACATTTGTTTCGACCCAATCGGTGTTGGTCGGATTATCTATGATTAATTCTCCCATGAATGGCTATACCCGAATGGGACGGGTTCATACGGCATCAACTTATTCAAACGCCATGGTTCTTGCGTACAATACAGAAATAGAACATCTTTTTTGTGAGAATGACGATATGATGTTCAATTCATCGAATGGAATCATAGACACATTCAGTATTGACTCGGGACGTTTGGTGAACTTCAATCCCGGATCCTATACAATCCATCGTATGGAAGCTACAGGAAGTTGCCTTCATCCGGTCCGGCTGGTTGGATATACTCTTACTGGCGCCACGATTTCCGGCATAACTTCATCTAACCTTGATCATGTCGTATTTCGTTACATGACCTTCAGTAGTAATGTGAGTGCCAGTAACAGTACAGATGCCGTAGGAAATAGTGGAATTACCTTTAACACTTCGAATTATCAAACCTACTATTGGATAGGGGGGAATGGTAATCTGGGAGACCCTTCCCATTGGTCTTTGAGCTCTGGCGGCTTATCGGCTTCCTGCCTCCCAAACGAAGGAGATACAGCTGTATTTGATGCCAATTCTTTCACGCAGACAGACACAGTATTTATTGAGTTAGAGGCGAATTTCGGGGGACTGAAAATTAGTACGGATAAAGTCGTGTTCAATCCCCTGGTGCGTCCGACTAATATTTTCAACATTTTCGGTAATGTATCGATTGGGGTCGAGGTTCCGGGATTGGATAGTGCTTCAATTCGTTTTTATCTGGACAAGGATGCCACGGCTTCCTTTGGCAAGACTCCTCTGAATTATATAGAAGTGACCAACGATGGCAAAGAGCTCAAATTTTTAGATGATTCCATCTATTCGTACCAAATTCAGATTCTGAATGGTATTGTAAATTTTGATAACCGCTATCTGCGTTGTCATCAATTTGGCTTTTCATCCCTACTAAATATTCAATTGTCCATGCTAAACAGCATCATTGAGGCGGAGAGAATTTCTTTCACTTTAAGTAATGGTTCGCTAAATGCCCAAGGTTCTCATATTTATGTGAGCGAATATGCCTACCTGACCGGAAATAACTATGTATTACCCCATGTGAAATTCTCATACACCAGTCAGTCACCTCCAAGTGCCTACCTGTACCAGTCCCGAATTACCAGGCTGGAAATAGCGGATGTACTTTCAATGTATACTTCGGGGTTTGTTCTGGATTCACTTCAGATCGCGGCAGGGACGCAACTGAGTGTACAACATTTTTCCGGTACCTTCAAAGTGAATAATCTGGCTTCCATTCAGGGTATTTGTTCAAACAGGACTTTTATTAATGGGGCACATTTTGAGTTTTTGTCTTCCACACAGCTAGCGCTGGATTATGTCGATTTTAACGATGTTACGATGACCGGTAAGGCTGGAATTACGGCCAACAATTCTGCGAAAATGCACTTCTCATCGGGTTTCACGGTTTCTTCGGGCACATCCGGTAAAAAGTATTGGGTAGGGGGAACAGGCAAGTGGCAGGACCCTTCACACTGGGCTACCAGTAGCGGCGGTTCAGGTGGAAACTGTCTGCCAAGCTATAATGACACGGTGATATTCGATCAGAATTCCTTTTCGCAAAACCAGGATACAGTGTTCCTGGATACGGCGAGGGTAACTGTTTGTGCGTATTTTGATGCCTCGAACCTGAATAAAAAGGTGAACTTCACCCATTACTACCCAACGAACAGTTACTCAATTCGTTTGTACACCCAATACGGCTGCTATTTATCTCCTTTAATTTATACGCCAGACTACCTCTATTTCAATCAAAACGGTATCGGTGGGAGCGATATTAAGCTGAATAATTTTCAAGGTGGCTCACTCGCATTCGATTTAACTGGAAAGGGCACGCACCAAATTGTAGGAGATGCACAAACTGTCAATACCATCAATTGTCAAAATGGCGAATGCGTTATTCAATCTGCACACTTTGTTGTCAATAGTATAAATATTGGGATGAAAGGGGTAAATGCCGCTACCAGTGATTATCCAAAAGCCCGGCTGACTTTAGGTAAAGGGAAAATTTTGGAAGTTGGGGCGATCATGTTGCAGGGAATCGGGAAAATTTCCGGAGATACTTCAGATATCTGGTGTTCTGCCAGTTATTATGATAACCGGACTTCACCTTCTGCTACAAAAATGCATTTCTTCCGGGCGGGGTCTGCACCAGGTGGGTCGGCTCAGGCAGGAACTGTTATTTTGTATGGAAGCATTCTGTCGGATAAAATCGAACTGAACAAGAGTATTTATTTGGGAGCAACTCAAAACCTCACCGCAGATTCAATTCTTTTAGAAGGAGCGCATTTTGTTAAAATGTACAGCAGCTCTTCAATCAATGTTTCAGATTATTTCTTCGCAATAGGAAATAACTGCCTGCAAATCCTGCTTCAAGGGTCCGGAACTACTCCAACAGTCAATTCAAATTCTGCCAGTTTTAACTGTGATTTCTTGATTATTGAAGAAGTGGAAGCCATTGGTACAGCCAATTTCTTTGCTGGAACCAATTCGCAAATAGCGGGAAATACCGGTAATTGGGTTCAGGGTTCCAATCCAAATTTGGTAAGCCGATTTGCAGGAAAATCTACCTACATGTGTACGGACTCGATTCGCATCGATTTTCAACCCTATTATGCTTCTGCTGATTCCATCTATGTGAATGGCTCACGCGTAAACTGGCAAAGCTGGTTTTCCGATACCGGAATACATTTCCTACAGGCATATTACGACGTTTCATGTGTTGTATACGATACCTTCAACATAAGACCTTCTCTACTGAATCCTGTTTTCCTACCAAACGATTCTTTGTATTGTGGATTGGATTCCATTGCTTTAAGTCCTTTCCCGGACTATGGTTCTGACTGGAATCGTTTTTGGAGTGATTCGTCCTTCGCGGACACATTGTGGGTAAATACATCCGGTACTTACTGGATGGAATATCAACAGCCGGGTTGCGTCGTTCGAGACAGCGTACATCTTTATCTGGGGAAATTATTTAATAGCTCCGCACTGACATCAGATACCATTGCGTGTGATATGGATACGTTGACAATCGATTTCAACCTTGCGAAAGATTTTACCTTGCAATGGATGGATTCAGACACATCGCATTTCAGGCGGTTACCTCCTGGTTTATACCCTTACCAACTCACAGATTCCAGTTGTGTCGTGGGTGATTCATTATTAATCGAAAGTTATTCCATCTCTGTGGACATTATAGGGGATAGTATTTTTTGTTCCGGAGATTCAGTCTCTTTAATGAGCTCTGTTAATTCCGGTATACTCATCTGGGACCAGCAGGATACGCTGAGTCAATATTGGGGGAAATCCGGAGGTCAGGTAAATTTAATGCGATTGGATTCCGGATGTATGGCTTTGGATAGTCTGATCCTGGTCGAACAATCGTATTATTCCATTGAATTAAAAGGCGATTCCGTTTTTTGTGAAGGAGATAGTGTCAGGATTCAGGTAACGACTAACGCGGTCAATTGGAAGTGGTCTGATGGCTATTCGGGGTCACAGCGATGGGTAAATTCAGATAAATACCTTCGCGTATCAACGAATGAGGTGCGTTGCAATAGTTTTGATTCTCTACCGATAGAGCAAAAATCACTGCCGCGCTTCGATATGTATGATACTGGCTATTGTGGTGGTCAGGGTGTGAATATCGCATTGAATCAATTTAGTTCAAACTATGTATTCACTCAGGGAGGAATAACTGTACGGGATACTTTAACGGTTCCGGGCCCTGGAACATATGCGTTAACGGCAAGCGATTCAGGATGCTATTACACGGATACTTTTAAAGTAGAAGCATTTCCCCCACTGGTTGTTGAATTCAACGATTCGGTAGATGTATGTAAACTGGGAAATCAACCGTATTCATTCAACGGCATGGATGGATACAGTTATTACTGGGATGGTGCACTCTTACCAGACACACTGGTGACAATTTCTGGAGAAGGAATGCATCAAATACTTGTCATTGACAGCAATGGTTGCCAGGCTAGCCAGTCGATTATATTCTATAACTGTGGTTGTCGGCTTTATTTCCCTAATGCCATTACCGTCAATCAGGATGGCAAAAACGAAGTGTTTAAAGGCTACGGCTGCGATTACATCGAAAAATATCATCTGCTCATTTATAACAGATGGGGAGAGCTGGTATTTGAAAGCTTCAATCCTTCTGAATCCTGGGATGGTACATTTGGAGGGAAGCAGACACCCGACAATGTTTATCTCTATCTTGTGAATTACAATGTAACCGGACAAATTGGTCCGAATGGTCGCTTTTCTGACAAAGGAACGGTGACTATCTTGCACTAATTCATGAAGGAATCGCGTGCAAAAAACGATTATAACTTATTGGCCCCTTTCTACGATTGGCTGGGAAAGGCCATGTTCTTTGGTGCCATCGCTAAATCCCAACGTCGCTTCCTCCACGACATCCCTATAAATGCGCGCATTCTCTTCATAGGCGGCGGAACCGGATTCTTATTAAATGATTTACTGGAATCGGCCCGGCCTGAATGCATTTACTATGTAGAAAAATCTTCCGAGATGATTCGAAAAAGCGAGGAAGCCTGCACCCATCAGGATAATCAAAAGGTTCATTTTATTCATGGTACACAGGATGATTTGCCAGATGAATTTTCCTGCAATGTGGTCTTGTCCTTTTTCTTTTTCGATCAATTTGAAGCAAAGGAGCTGATGGAAATTTTTCATCTTCTGGATAAAAAAACCAGTGCGGAAGCCTGGTGGCTTTGGTCTGATTTTATCCCACCGGAAACATGGTGGCAGAGAATCCTGATGAATACCATGTTAAGATTTTTCCAATTCACCACCGAATTAAGCACCCGTCGGGTTTTCCATGTTCCCGAAATGTTCGTTCAATCTGGTTACCTAATAGAAAAGGAGGACTTTTTCTACAAAGGCTTTATTCGTTCTGTGGTGATGAAGAAAGCAGGTGGATTGTCGCCTGTTGGTCTACCGGGAAAGTGAGCATTTCTGGCAATAATTCGTCCAATGGTACCCAGAATAAGCGTTCCTCCCTATGCTCATTCTTCTGAATTATTTCATTCAAATAGGAGGGGTCCAATTCTTCCACCCGGTAATAAACGGAAAGGAGTTGGTCGTCTTCGTTAAACGCACTTTGCTGAAAAAAATCATTGGTATAAACCAGGTCCAGAACCCGGATTTCCAAATCCCATTCTTCCAGGAATTCGCGACGAAGGGCATCTGCCAGTCCTTCGCCCCATTCTAAACCGCCTCCTGCATATTTGGTCATCTTCATGCCCTTGTAAACCTCATCTGATAGCAAAAGATGGCCGTCTCTCAGCAGCATGCCATAAACCCGTATATTGAATTTTTTCTGCCTCAATGTATTTGCAAGAAACAAAACATCGGGCAGATGCCGACAGAAGGTTTTAATTTCGCGAAGATGAAAACGAAACTCTTTAAAAACGCACGATTGGTCAATGAAGGGAAAATTCAGGAATGCGACGTTTTGGTGAAAGGAGCAAGGATTGAGAAAATTGCATCGTCCATTTCTGATGCGGACGAAGTGATTGATGTGCAGGGAAGTTTTCTCTTACCAGGAATCATAGATGATCAGGTGCATTTTCGTGAACCGGGTTTAACACACAAAGCCACTATTTTTAATGAATCAAGGGCGGCTGTGGCTGGAGGGGTAACCAGTTATATCGAACAACCGAATACTCGCCCTCCGGCACTAAACACCCGGTTGTTGGAGGATAAATTCGCCATCGCGGCTCAACGATCCATAGCCAATTACTCTTTCAACCTCGGGGCATCCAACGATAACCTGGAGGATTTACTCCGAGCGGATTACAGCACCTTTTCGGGGATTAAAATATTCATGGGTTCATCCACTGGTAATATGCTGGTAGATGATTTGCGGGTATTAGAACGCATATTTTCGGAAGTACCTCATCTAATCATTACACATTGTGAAGATGAAGCGACCATCCGGGCAAACACGGAAATATATAAAGCGCGTTATGGAGATGATATTCCCGCCTGGGCCCATCCTTTGATCCGCAGTGAAGAGGCTTGCTATTTGAGTAGCAGCAGTGCTGTGGAATTGGCTAAAAAACATGATACCCGATTGCATGTGTACCATATTTCTACAGCTAAAGAATGTCTGTTATTCAATAATGACCTTCCATTGGAGAAAAAGCGCATTACTGCGGAGGCATGTATTCACCATTTGTGGTTCAGCGATGCCGATTATGAGGAAAAAGGTATGTGGATTAAATGGAACCCCGCAATTAAAACAGCGGACGACAGGGAAGGAATCTGGCAGGCGGTTATAGATAACCGGATTGATGTAATTGCCACAGACCATGCGCCACATACCAAAGAGGAAAAAAGGAACCCATACACATCGGCACCTTCCGGTGGACCATTGGTTCAGTTTGCCTTGCAGGCGATGAAAGACCAGGTAGACAATGGAAGGATGAACATGGAAACCCTGGTGCAAAAAATGTGTCACAATCCCGCTATTCTATTTCGGATAAAAGACCGAGGCTATGTGCGCGAAGGTTATTTTGCCGATCTATGTATTCTGGATGCGAAAAAACCCTATACCGTGAAAGAACCGGGAATTATTTCCCTTTGTAAGTGGTCGCCTTTCGAAGGCCATACCTTCAGTTCCAGCGTTGCGGGTACCTGGGTAAATGGGGAGCAGGTTTGGGATGGAACACAAATAATTGAGGGAAGCAATGGGCGTCGTATTGAGTTTTTGACATTTTGATGATAACTCCTTCTGGCGAATTCGACAGAAGCCTATTATTTTTGAAATATGAGTTTAGAAGTAACCGGAAGAATTGTCCAGGTAATGGATGAAGTGAATGGTCAAAGTGCCCGCGGCTCCTGGAAAAAACAGGAATTTGTAATTGAAACAGCTGAACAATACCCAAAGAAAATATGTCTTTCGGTATGGGGCGAAAAAGTAGATGCTTTAAAGCAATTTAAGGAAGGCTCCAATATTACAGCCAGCATCAATATTGAATCCCGTGAATACAACGGACGCTGGTATACAGATATTCGTGCCTGGCGTTTGCAAAATGCGGTAGAAGGTGGAGATGGTGGCAATTTTGAAGCACACCCCCAAGAGTTCAGTCAGGAGACCAGTGAAAACTACACGGCTACTGAGGCAGACGACCTTCCATTCTAGTATCGTATATTGTCGGAATGAAAAAGGCCCTGTTGCTTCTGGTAGTTACCGGAAGTTATTATGGCGCTCTGGCGCAAAGTGCATATCTTCCCTACGATGCGGACGAGTATCATCGCGTGCAGCGCCTGGAAATTCGTTCCGGGTCTTTTTCACCGTTTTTTCATTCTTCTGTCGCTCCTTACAGCAGGAGGGACATGGTTCGTTTTGCGGACAGTTTTTCGATTCAGGGGCATCCGATTTCCTTTGTCGACTTTCAATACCTGAATTATATTCAATTGGATAATCCGGACTGGTCTGGTTCGGAATCGGGGGTAAGGCGTCCTGTATTAAATTATTTTTACCCGCAGCAATCTGCTATGATTTATCACGATCAGGGAGATTTCTCCATTCGGGTGAATCCTGTTCTCAATCTGCAGTCCGGGCGAGATTTTGCCAGAAATGAGAACCTGTATACTAACTCAAGGGGAGTTGAGGCCCTGGGGCAGATTGGAAAGAAAATAGGATTTTATTCCTACATGACGGATAATATCGTCAAGGCACCTTATTATCTGAGGCAGTTTTCCGATTCTGTAGGAAATTACCCTACAGCCGGACTTACGAAGACTTTGGGCAATAACACATATAATTTTCTCCAGGCAAGAGGATACATTACCTTTTCGCCCATCAAGGATGTTCTGAAGATACAGTTCGGGAATGACCGTAACTTTATTGGCGACGGCTACCGTTCCTTTATGTTCAGTGATTTTGGCCGGGCCTATTTGTTTCTGAAAATCAATACCAAAATCTGGAAATTCAATTACCAAAACCTTTATGCCCAGATGGTACAACCTCCCGGGGGGGGCGACATTAACCGGTCGATTAAAAAGTATATAGCATTCCATCATCTGTCCTATAACATCACAAAAAGCTTGAATGTGGGAGTTTTCGAAACCATCGTATTCGACCGAACAGACAGTACCGGTTACAATGCGGGTTTTGATGCCAATTACCTCAACCCGGTTATATTTTACCGTTCAGTAGAACACGGTTTAAACAGTTCCGACAATGCCATGTTGGGGATGAACGCCAAATGGAATTTTCTTCATCATTTTCAGATGTATGGGCAACTTACGATTGATGAATTAAAGATTGATGAGTATATCCATAATCATGGCTGGTGGGGGAATAAATATGCTGCACAGGTCGGACTGAAAATAATCGATGCCCTGATCCCAAACCTGGATCTGCAATATGAGTTCAATACCGTGCGTCCATATACTTTTATGCATTTTAAGCTCTCCCAGAATTATACAAATTTCCAAACACCCATCGGCCATCCTTCGGGTGCCAACTTTAGGGAACATATAGCCCTGTTGACCTATCGCCCCAATAAAAAATGGACTTTTTACGGAACCTATATTTTCAACCAAAAAGGATTGGATTCGGATTCCCTCAATTGGGGCGGGAACATCATGACCAATACCTACAATAATTATGTGTCGGAGTACGGCAACCATACAGGCCAGGGAGCATTGACCAATGTTAACCTCATCCAGTTAAGATTGAGTTATGAAGTCTTTCACCGGATGTATCTGGAGGCAGTTTGGTTGTACCGCGATTCCAGGAGTCCGATTCCGGCTTATACGAGCAAAACAAGCATGTTGAGTTTGGGCTTGAGGATGAATATGGCCCGGCCCAGAAACTTGTTTTAAACAATTAGATGTGGATGTCCGAACGAAGAATATTAGTCGGGCTGAATCTTTTTCCTATTTTTGATGCAGATGAGATTTATTAATCCTCAGTTCCTCTGGGCATTAGGCGTATTGGCCATTCCGGTGATTATTCACCTCTTTAATTTTCGTCGTTTTAAAAAAGTCATTTTTCCTAATCTTCGCTTCCTGCAAGAGGTTCAATTGCAAAACCGCAATAAAAGAGAGTTACGAAAATATCTGGTGCTTGCATCGCGCTTATTGATGCTCAGTTTTTTGGTTCTGGCATTTGCCGAGCCTTATATCCCCGCAGACAATGCCGGCATTCAAAAAGCAGGAAACCGCTTGAGCATATACATCGATAACTCCTTTAGCATGAATGCGGAAAGCAGTGAAGGAGCATTATTGGAAGTGGCCAAGGAGAAAGCAAGAAACCTGGCCATGGCTTATGGGGAAACGGATGATTTTCAGCTTTTGAGTAATGATTTTGAAGCCAGGCATCAGAGAGCAGTTTCCCGTGAGGCATTTCTCAAATGGATCGATGAGATAGATTATAGTCCAAATGCCCGTATGCTTTCGGAAGTGCTTGAAAGACAAAGAAATTTTCTATTGGACGACCGAAAAGAGAATACCGGGAAGCTTGCTTTTCAAATCAGTGATTTCCAGAAATCGACAGGTGATATTTCGGCCATGAAGCCCGATACGAATTATCGCTTATTTCTATTGCCTCTGCGGGCAGAAGGAAGAAATAACCTAAGCATAGATAGTGTTTGGTTTGACTCGCCTTATGTGAGATCCGGTCAATCGAGCGAGATCAAAGTGAAAGTGCATAATTATGGAAGCGAGGATATCACCGAAAATACCCTGCAACTCCAATTGAATGGGGTTCAGAAAGGATTAAGCTCTTTTAAGTTGGAAGCAGGACTTTCCACAATTATCGAATTGTCTTTCATCCCCGAAAAGAAAGGATGGAATCAGGCACAATTAAGCATTCAGGATTTCCCCATTGTTTTCGACGACAATCTCTATTTTTCATTTGAAGTAAGAGATTACCGAAATGTGCTGCATATCTGCGAAGACCCCGATGCATCCAGAGAGATTCCGGCCGTATTTGCCACGGATTCCTTTTTTAAATTTACCACCGTTGGTCCGGATCAAATGGACTACCGGTCTTTTGGCGACTATGATTTGATATTGGCGGAGTCGCTTACGAATCCGAGTACCGGACTGGCATCTGAACTGAAAAAATATGTTGAGAATGGCGGAAGCCTGATTCTGTTCCCCAATGATTTGGATGCAGAGCATAATAATACCCTGTTTTTAGGCCTGGGCTTGCCACCACTGCAAGAGCCGGTGATGAAGGCGGGTGAAATGGATCGGGTGGATTTAGAGAACCCAATTTATAAGGAAATCATTGAGAAGATGGACCGCAGAAGTGAGTTTCCACTTTTTCAGCGCTGCTATCCGATGGCAGAGGCATCCGTTCCTAATGAGACCTTAATCGGATCCGGCGAGGGACAAGAATTTCTCAATCTGTATCAAATGGGAAAGGGACAGGTGTATGCATTTTTGCTCCCGTTAAATTCGGATTGGAGCAATTTATCGCACCACTTTTTGTTCCCTGCCACCCTGCTTCAGGCAGGATTTCGAAGCATTCCCGGGCAGTCTTTATATTATCAGATCGGAAGCGATGTTTGGGTTCCTTTGGAGAAAGAAAAAGGAGCAGAGGATGTATTTGAAATCTTTCGTGATAAAAAAACCATCATCCCCGAATTTGCAGTGAGAAACCATGCACAATACCTGAGGCTGGATGATGAAATCGGTGAAGCGGGAAATTACGGATTAAGAAAAAAAGGTGAAGCCGCTATCATTCAGTACATTAGCTTGAATTATGACCGCAAGGAGAGCCAGACAACTTGTCTGGATGACAATGAAATAGAACAACTGCTTCCCCCGGGATTGGATGCTAAACTGGTGGAAGGAGATGCCGAACAAACCGGAAAACAAATCAAGGACCTGGACGCTGGTACGCCATTGTGGAAACTCGCTGTGCTTTTGGCCTTGCTCTTTGTGTCAATTGAAATACTTTTGCTTAGATATCTAAAAACAGCATGACCCAACTTATTCTGAAAAAGGTTCGGGTGATCGATCCCCAATCACCATTTCACCAACTCGTTTGTGATATCCTGATTGATCGGGGCATTATCCAAAAAATAAGTAAAGAAATTAAAGAGCCTTCTGTTCCTTCGGTCGATTGTGCCGGAAAAATGGTTTCTGCCGGATGGGTGGATATGCGAGCGAATTTCCGCGATCCGGGTTTTGAATACAAAGAAAGCCTGGAATCGGGAGCCCGTGCAGCGTCGGCTGGTGGATTTACCGCCGTGGCTGTTGAGCCCGATACGTATCCGGTGATCCAAAGCAAATCGGAAGTAGAGTACGTAAAGAATCAATCCTTACGTTTGCCTCTGCGCGCTTTACCCATGGGAGCCCTTACCAAAGATTTGGATGGAGGGGAAATCACGGAAATGTTCGATATGTATCAAAGCGGAGCAGTAGCATTCAGCAATGCCAATAAAGCTGTAAAAGCGGGAGTGATGCAAAGGGCTTTGATGTACGCCAAAGGTTTTGACGGACTTATTTGCATTCATCCGGATGAACCGAGTGTATCAGGAAAAGGCCAAATGCATGAAGGATATCACAGCACCTTGCTTGGTTTAAAAGGAATACCGGCACATGCTGAGACCATGGCGATTAACCGGGATATTGAATTACTGGGTTATACTGGTGGGCGACTGCATTTTTCGCATATATCTACCAAACCGGCATTGGATTGTATCTCTGCAGCAAGAAAAAAGGGTCTTGAAATTAGTTGCGATGTTGCCGTTCATCAGCTTTTGTTTTTAGATGAGAATTTGGAAGAGTACGATACGCGGTATAAGGTTTTTCCTCCGTTCAGAGGTAAAGAAGACCAGAAAGCCTTGAAGAAAGGTATTCTCGATGGTCGCATAGATGCCATCATATCAGACCATGCGCCGGAAGACACAGAGCACAAAGAAGTTGAGTTTGATTTTGCTGCATTTGGAATGAGCAGCGTGCAAACGGTACTCCCAGTGCTGTTGAAAGCAGTTCCTGAGATTAGCGATGAGCGATTGGTTGAACTTCTTTCGGCGAATCCAAGAAGACTGCTAAAGCAGGAGGCTGTTACGATTCAGGAAGGCAGCCTGGCTGAACTCACTGTCTTTGATCGCGACACAAAATGGACACTAAATAAAGAGAGCAATAAGTCAAAATCCATCTACACACCGCTTTGGAATCAGGAATTAGTGGGGAAGGTTTTTGGAACCTATTGCAAAGAAAATTGGAATCAGTTATGAGCCAGATAATTGCACCTATCAGTGAAGCTTTGCAGGCTATGATTGCAGGGTTTACAGAAGGAAATCCGGAGGTGAATGCGGAAGAAGGACAAAATGTACTTTCTTCCCTGGTGACTTTGATGGGGCATTCGTCAGAATTTCCTTCAAAACTTAAGGAACTGGATGCCATATTTGACGCACATCCGGCTTTCGAACCACTTTACCATTATTTGTTTGATTTACTCATGCTCAGCTTTATTGCTTCGGATGCAAATGCGATGGATGAGCAATACCTTGAATCGGAGGAATGGCTGAAGATTGAAGAAGAAACGAGTGATCAGGGTTCTGAGCTGCTCAATCTGTATATCTATCTTCAGGAAGCCGTTGCCGAAGAGGTTCGTGTAAACCTGGACGATTATCTCAGAGAATTTCTTCTGGCAGATGATGATTTGTATCAAGACGACTTCTTCATCTACGAAGAGATTCTGAAGAAGGAGGATATGGAGGAAGCGGGAATTGAAGATATTTTAGACATGGCAAGGCATTCAGAGTCGCCGGAATTAGAAGAGGTCATGGTGCCGATGTTGGCATTCTTTTGCCGGCAAGACTCCAGAGAAACAATTGAGCAGGCTCTTAAAAACGATGGGAGCAAAGGCCTTCACCTTGCCTTGTACAAAACCATCCATGGTTTTTATCATGGATTAAAGGAGAGTTAAACATGGCTGACCGGAAACGTGAGACGGATTTAAAAGAATACATTCGACAGATTCCGGGTTCTCCGGGTATTTATAAATACTACAATGATCAGAACGAGCTGATATATATCGGCAAAGCCAAAAACCTTAAAAAGCGGGTCAGCTCCTACTTCACTAAAAACCATGACAGCAGAAAAACGGCAGTCATGGTTTCTCGTATCCATCGGATTGAGTTTACTCTGGTGGACTCAGAATTTGACGCATTGCTGCTCGAAAACAGTTTAATCAAAGAGTTTCAACCGCGGTACAACATCAATCTTAAAGATGATAAAACCTATCCGTTTATTCGTATAACCCACGACCGTTTTCCCAAGGTAATTTCCACCCGTAAAATGGTGAAAGACGGCTCGGATTATTTTGGGCCATATGCCAGTGTTCGGATGATGAATACAGTCCTGGACATGATCCGGCAATTGTATCCCTTGAGAAACTGCAACCTGCAACTGAGCGATAGCAATATTAAATCCGGAAAATTTAAAGTTTGCCTTGAGTACCATATTGGTAATTGCAAAGGTCCATGCGAGGGCCTGCAAAGCGAAGAAGATTATATGGACTCCCTGGAACAGGTAAAGCGGATTCTCAAAGGAAACCTGAGTGAGGCGGTACACTACCTCAAAAGCATGATGCAGGAATCTTCCGACAACTGGCGTTTTGAGCAGGCAGAGTATTACAAAAAGCGATTGGAGATTCTGGAAAATTACCAAAGCAAAAGCACCATTGTGAGCCAGACCATCCATGACGTGGATGTGTATACGCTGTCACTTGAAGGGAAGTATGCTTTTGTCAATTTTATGAAAGTGGTGAATGGGATGATTATTCAAACCCAGACCATCGAAATGAAAAAGAATCTGGAGGAGAGCAAAGAGGAATTGCTGGCACTGGCTATCGCAGAAATTCGTGCGCGCTATCACAGTACGTCCAGAGAGATTATCGTACCCTTTGAGCCAGATTTTACTGAGGAAACCATTCGCTTTACCATCCCAAAAATTGGCGATAAGAAAAAGCTGCTGGAGCTTTCTGAGAAAAATGCACGCTATTACATGCGGGAGAAACTGGATCAATACGAAAGGCTCAATCCGGAAGTAAAGGTGGAGCGCCTGATGAATCAGATGAAATCAGATTTACGGTTAGCGGAGTTGCCCTTCCATATCGAATGTTTTGATAATTCGAATATTCAGGGAGCATTTCCGGTATCGGCCTGTGTGGTTTTTCGGAATGGGAAGCCATCAAAAAAAGACTACCGCCATTTCAATGTTCAAACGGTGGAGGGTCCCAATGACTTTGCGACCATGCAGGAGGTGTTAAAACGTCGCTATGGACGAATGATTAAAGAAGGAGAGTCATTGCCTCAGTTGATTGTGATTGATGGGGGTAAAGGACAATTAAGTGCCTCTGTGGAGGCCTTGAAGGAAATTGGGGCCTATGGGAAGATGGCCATTATCGGAATTGCCAAACGGCTCGAGGAAATTTATTATCCGGAAGATCCTTTTCCCCTGTTGATTGACAAAAAATCAGAAACCTTAAAAGTGATTCAGCAAATGCGCGATGAAGCCCATCGGTTTGGAATCACCCATCACCGTAATCGTCGAAGCAAAGGGAGCATTAAAACCGAATTGACGGATATCAGAGGAATAGGAGAAGAGACGGCTCAGGTCCTTTTAAAGACCTTTAAGTCGATCAAAAAAATCAAATCAGCAGATGAAAAAGCCTTGGCAGAAATTGTTGGTCCCGCGAAGGCAAAAGTTTTGAGAAGCCATTTTGAGGCTAATCCCTGATTCGGGCGGGATAGTATGCTGTTCCAGCCACGATGCGCATATCAATCGACAAAATCAAATTGAAAAGTCCCCGCTCCGTTCGCTCTTCGAGGTAGAGTGGAATTGAGCCTGCCTTGTACATTTCCAGTTCACTGTGATGAAAGGAATAGTATTTCAGATTATAGTAAATGACCGGGAAATCGAACAATGGAGAATCTTTTAATGAGCAAAATTCGCCCCTGCAGGTAATGGCAGAATCCCGCAGGTGATAGCGAAGATTTTTATTCGAATGCCACAGACTCGAATTCAGGACGAACATGATAAAACTGCATAACAAGGCTCCCCTGATAAAATTGAAATACAGTACTGAGTTTAGTAGCGACCACTTGTTAGCAAGAAAGCTGATACGGGAACGCATCAGGGTGAAAATTAATCCACCAATAAAGAGGCACCAGTTAATTAACTCCGAATGCTGCGGGTTTAAAATGGACAGGTGGATATAGGAATATAATCCGGGAATCATGGCCAGTGAAAAAAATGCCTGACTAACCGGTGTTCTGGATTTGTTGATCCAACGAATCGGTCGCGGAATATTTAACATCCCGGCATTCCGTGCTTCCGCAGTAAATTGATCGTCGAGTGCATAATTCGCATGAATATTTAATGGGTTTTGTTGAAGCAAAAGACAGAGATGATGGAATACTTCAGGCAGTTTTTCAAGAAAAAGTTCCGGACATTCAAAGAAATGCTCCACACAAACGGCAAAAAATTCATGTTCATTGCGCTTGGCCCGGCTATCTAAAATATTGCTTATTTCTTTACTGGCCTGCCGGTATTCCCAAAAGGAGGTGTCAATAAAATCCGTGAAATAAAGTTCGTTCAGCTTATCCTTTTTAAACGCTTTTTCGTTGTTGATGTCCAGGGCATGTGCCAGTTCATGTAATGCCAGGTTATATCCGTCATTATTTATTCGGAAGCCTGTTTCGAAATCTTTCCATGACAGGGCAATCACACCACTGCCATATGTCAGGCCTTTTACCTCAGCATTGATGATTTTCGAATAAAAAGTGGAAGGATAAAGGATGATTTTTTCAAAACTCTCCAAAAGGAAATAGTCCAGACCATAGGTTAGCTGCGCTGCAGCTCCGCATACAAGCATCTCCATGTGTTCGGAGACTTCCAGATCTTCTCGCCCCTCAAAGATCCAGTGCTGTTTAAACTCCATTGCCCGGTAAATAAACTTGGCTTTTCCTTCGGCATTCAGTCTTCGGTAGTAGGTAAAGCGGCTGCTAAAAAAATCGTCAATTACTTTGAACTGATTCCATTTGATCTGCGTTTTCCATTTGATTCGGTTGAAATAATAATTTCTCCATTCCGATTCGAGATAAGGTAGCCCGAATACGACCAGGAGCATGCTAAGGAATAATGCAATAGCTGAGAGGAGAATCATGGTTCGGTTTCGACTTGCATAATACATTAGTTCTTATTTTTTATCAAGGCAGCTGGCTGAAATCCTTTTATTTGCATCGTGAGTCAGGTGGTTGAATATTTAAGTATTGAGGAACCCGGCAGGGGAGAATGGAAGGAAAAGGGAAGCCGGTTTTTAAGCTTTGCCTATCCGGTAGAGAATGAAGACGAGATAAAATCCAGATTGCATGAATTGAAACTTAATTTTCCGAATGCCACACATCATTGCTATGCCTGGGTGCTCGGAACAGATGGCAATCATTACCGTGCAAACGACGATGGAGAACCCAATCATAGCGCAGGCACACCCATATTACGTCAGATTCACAGTTTTCAATTAAGTCAGATTTTAGTGGTGGTTGTTCGCTTCTTTGGAGGCACCAAGTTGGGGGTGCCTGGCTTAATACACGCCTACGGACATGCAACGAAACTTGCCTTGGAGGCGTCAAATATCATTAGGAAAAAGCTTCAATCATCCGCCACTTTGAGATACACTTTTCAAGAAGAAGGTCTGACCTACCGCATTGTGAAAATATTGGATGCTCAAATTATTGACACAAGCTATAATCCGGAGCCCTCAATGAAAATCCGATTTGATTTAGATAAATTCGGCCTTCTGGAATCCATTAACGAACAATTTCCAACCATCGATATTACATGCAATCGCGACATCTGATCCTCTTGTTATCCCTGTTTGTTCAGGGTGTTGTTGTAGCCCAACAGGCAAACATTCTTCCTGAAATGGAAGAAAATACGCCGGTACAGTTATTCATGCATATCCCTGTGCAGGTGGAAGAGTTGCCGGGAGCAATTCAGGTTGCAAGTCAGGCATTGCATGCGCTGGGTAAAAATTTAAATGCGGAGAATTTAAGCCTGTCATCCTACCGGGAAAGCCGGGAAGGCTACCATTATTTGTGGTTGTATTCTTTTCATGGTATTCCTTGTGAAGGCGCTTATTTGCGTGTTTTTCTGGACAAAAATCTGATAATGCGACAAGTTCTGTATTCGCTGACCAATCTTGATTTGTTGAGCGACGCAAATTTCCCTGCGACAGAGGAAGCACGAAATCTTGCCTCTGATTGGAAGTATATTCAGTCCATTCGTCCGGTATATATTTTTCAGGATAATACCTGGCATGCGTGCTTGAAGATGGAAGGAGTGCAGCACCTGGCAGCTCATGCGGAAACCTGGTATATAGATGAAAATCTGGAAGTTATTAAACGGGAATCCAACGCCTTGAATTACTCAGCTCCTGATTCAATGATTACCTTAACGGTGTTCAATCCGGATCCCCTCACCACGGCGCGTGTACCTTATGGGGGAGCATATCAGGATTTCAACGATGCAGACAGTCCGGCAATCAATAATCAACGACAGTTTATTGGCGTTCCAGTACATTTCGACGGGGATACATTTCGCCTGAAAGATTCGATCATTCGCTTCGCTGAACTGGAAAGTCCGGTAACGTTTCAACCGCTACATGCGGATACTCTTTTTAATTACAACCGATCAGAAGATGAATTTGAATACCTCAATAGTTACTACCATATCCATACCTGGATTCGTCGCGTACATGATCTTGGATATCCGATGCTTCCCAATGACACGATAAAAGTCGATCCGCACGCGAGCAATGGAATGGACGTATCCGGATTTACTCCGTCTTATGGTGGAATGTCGCTGGTATTTGGAGATGGAGGAATAGACGATGCGGAAGACGCCGATGTATTGGTTCATGAATTGGGGCACGCTCTGTCCTATTCGGCCGCACCAGGAACGACCAATGGATTGATGCGTACTTCAATGGAAGAGGGCAACAGTGATTATTTTGCCATGTCTTATTCTCGTCAATTAAGCGATTATGGCTGGCACAAAACCTTCAACTGGGATGGCAATGTTACCTGGCAGGGGAGAACCGTGGTTACCACCAAGTTCCTGCCGCAGGATTTCAGCTCAAATAAATACGATAATGCAGAAATATGGGTGGCTGCATGGAAAGAAGTGTACGATAGTCTGGGACCGGATGTCACAGACCGTTTGGTACTTTGTGGCCTTTTTAATCAGGTGGGGCAGATGACTTTCTCGCAAATGGTAGCCAACTGCAGACAATGCGATTCTATTCAGAATGGCGCAGCCAACAGTTTGTTTATCATGAATATTATGAACAGTCGCGGACTGGCATTCCCCTTGGGTTTTAAACAGGTACAGAACAGCTTCTGGAGACTGATTAACTCTGCGGGTTTTGCGTTCAGAAACGAGGCGTTAATTGTGGATTTTGCGGATGAGACCCTGAATGGAACTGCGGAACTGTACGACATGCAGGGTAGACTTATTCAATCATATACGTTGCACGACCAAAGGCAATTCATGCTGCAGGGACAGGATATTAAAAAAGGTTTGTACCTGCTGCGCATTCACAGCGATACAAACCTTCAGGAAACTTTCCTTATCAATCGAAATTAATTAGTAGCCAACAAATCCTTTTGAGGAAAGCTCGCGTGGCTCAACGGTTATTACCGGAACCGCACTATTTCGAATAATCTTTTCAGAAAATGAAGTACTAAAGAATCCGGCATCCCGATCGTTCATTATAACGATCAGATCGGCATGTTTTTCTTCGGCATATTCCATGGTTACCACATCTACTTTGGTTCCAATCCGGAATTCATAGCTACATTCCACCCCTTTTTCCGTCATGTATTTTTCTGCGGAATAGGCATAGGATTTTACACGTTTTTGCTCTTCTTCACTTTTGCTGGAAACGGCAATAATGTCGATTACGGCGCCAAAGTGCTTGGCCAATTGCATGGCTACCGGCACCTTCTGACGGGTCTCTGGTTTGTCGTGGATAGGCATTACAATGCGTCGCACCGGACGAGGATCAAAATCATCTTTTACTGTAAGGACAGGTATGTCAAGCGCATTCACAATGGTTTGAGAGTTTTTGTCGGCAGGGACAATCAACAAATCCGCCTCAAGTTCCAAAGTAGTTTGAATAATGGTTTTTACAGATTGATTTGATCTTCGAACAATTTCGAAATGCACATTTCCAGCTTTGCTCTTTTCTTCAATCAATTGCTCATAAACGCCGCAATTGTCATCGAAACAAATTAGATGTAAGGTACAAGAGAAAACTTTAGACAAGTTAATCGCAGCGTCCAATGTTCCAGGGTGAAGGTCGTCGCTACGCACGCCAATGGCAATCTTGGTAAAGTCTGTTTTCATAGGCTTAAGGTTATATCCGCAGGAAGTTAGTAATTCTGACGGATATAATCAAGTGATATTTACCCATGCAACACCTTCCTGAGGCCATGAAAAACCTTATCTTCGCAGCGATTTAAAAAAAGAATATTTCAAGATGAAAGAAGTCTATATCGTTTCCGCAGTAAGAACTCCAATTGGAAGTTTTGGTGGATCCCTTTCAAGTGTTCCAGCTCCGCGTTTAGGTGCAACAGCAATTAAAGCAGCTTTAGAAAAGGCTGGTGTTGATGCCAAAGAAGTGAACGAAGTGTTCATGGGTTGTGTATTGCAAGCGGGTCTGGGGCAAGCTCCGGCGCGCCAGGCAGCCCTATTTGCCGGACTGTCGAACGAAGTTCCTTGCACCACCGTAAATAAAGTATGTGCCAGTGGGATGAAATCGGTAATGATTGCCGCACAAACCATCATGACTGGCGATAACGATGTGGTAGTAGCAGGTGGAATGGAGAATATGTCTATGGTACCTCACCTGATGCAGGCCAGAAACGGAACCAAGCTGGGCAATATCACCCTGATTGATGGATTGGTGCACGACGGACTTACCGATGTATACAACGATTACCACATGGGAAATGCTGCCGAACTTTGTGCAGAGGAGTGTAAGATTTCCCGGGAGGATCAGGATACTTTTGCCATCGAGTCATATCAACGCAGCGCAAAGGCCTGGACCGAAGGAAAATTTTCTTCTGAGGTAATTCCTGTAGCCGTTCCTCAACGAAAGGGAGATCCAATAATGGTTTCCGAAGATGAGGAGTATAAAAATGTACGTTTTGAAAAAATTCCGGAACTCAGACCGGTATTCAAGAAGGATGGTACTGTAACGGCGGCAAATGCTTCTACCCTGAATGATGGAGCGGCAGCCTTGGTATTGATGAGCAAAGATAAGGCAGAGGTTTTAGGCATTAAACCTTTGGCTGTAATCCGTGGTTATTCTGATGCCGCTCAGGCACCGGAATGGTTCACCACCGCTCCTTCCAAAGCACTTCCCAAAGCGGTTGCTAAAGCGGGAGTCAATTTGGAAGATGTGGAATTGTTCGAAATCAATGAGGCGTTTTCAGTGGTTTCGATTGCAAACAACCAAATCATGAAACTGGATCCATCTAAAGTAAATATTTATGGAGGAGCGGTTTCTCTTGGACACCCACTGGGGTGCAGTGGCGCGCGTATATTGGTAACTCTGATTCACGCATTGAAAAATGAAAACAAAAAATTAGGTGCGGCTGGTATCTGCAATGGGGGAGGCGGAGCTTCTGCCCTGGTATTGGAAGCACTTTAAGAAAATAATCGCCTCAAAAAACCGTTTCGATAACACACCGGAACGGTTTTTTATTTTATTCGAAGGAAATCATCTATGCATCGAATCCTCCTTACTTTATTAATTCTTTTCAATGGCTGGGTGCTGCAGGCGCAAAATCACCTGCTTCATTATTCCTGGAGATTGTCGGCACTGGGATACGATATGGTAGAATGCAGAAAAGACAAGGAAAGGGATTCGTGTCTGGCATTATTTAATGCCAATATGGACAGCGTTCTGCAATTGCCCGGTTCATTCGCTCACTCTTTTGATTCAGTTAAGAATATCATGATTGTGAACGCGCCAGACAAGAGCTTCCGAATCATCACCTGGGGGTTTCGTCATCCCAATGACTCCTTTAGCTTTTATGGAGTTCTTCAATACGCAGATGAAACAAAGGAATATGTGTGGTTGTCCGACTCTTCTGCTTCCCTCAAAAATCAGCCAGCCACCTATTATGCGGAATTGGGGCCAGACAATTGGTATGGAGCGATTTATTATCAGATCAGACAGGTGAAGTATAAAAAGGAGCACTACTATTTGCTCCTGGGTTGGAATGGAACCAACAACCAAACCGATCAAAAGGTTTTGGATGTGCTTTCCTGGAATGATCAGGGAGAAATAGTGTTTGGCCTGCCATTGTTCAACTTAGAAAATAAGCTCGCTTACCAGAATCGGGTGATATGGGAATACAAGAATGGGGCAAATATGGCCTTAAAAGTTACGAGCAAAAACCTCATTATTTTCGAGCATATCGTACCTCAGGACCCAAGGGCAATTGGAGTTTACACTTTATACCTTCCCGACGGTACCTACGATTTTTTTAAGTTTAAGCGGGGTATTTGGTACAAAAAGGAGATGCTCTACGACCACTATAAAAACCCGGGATATTAATCAGAGCCCTCGAAAGAAATTATCGAGCAGGAGGGCTGCAGCAACACCCGCATTCAGGGATTCTGCCTCGCCAAATCGGGGAATGCTTACGGAATATTGAGCCGCAGTCATCAATTCAGGCCGGATGCCTTTTCCTTCGTTTCCGACGAGGATCACAGCGTCCTCTGGGAGTTTCATCTGATGAATATTTTCTCCATCCATCACCGCCGCGTAAGAGGGCAGGGAGCATTGATGCAGAAAATCGCGGCCTTCGTGCACATGCAGTTTAACCCGAATAAAAGATCCCATGCTGGCATCGATCGACTTGGGATTATACACATCGACACTGTCTTCGCTGCACCAGACATTCTTAATGCCGTACCAGTCTGCAATGCGCAGGATAGTTCCAAGGTTTCCCGGATCGCGGATTCCATCCAGATAAAGTTGGATGCCGGAATCCGGTATTTTTTCAATTCCCGCTTGCATGGAAACGACGGCCAATGCATTTTGCGGCGATTGATGATGAGACAGGCGCTCCATTTCTTTTTCGTTCACGCGAATGAACTGAACGGCATTTCCTTTGGGTACAAATGCATCCGTATGATAACATTGCATTACCTGCCAGTCGGAATGAAGCAACTCAGCTACCGACTTATCTCCTTCCACAATAAATTGATGATATCTTTGCCGGAATTTCTTTATTCTCAAAGATTGAACGTATTTTATCTCAGAAACAGGCAGTCCCATATTTAGCTCTAAGTGATCAGAAAGTTTCAAATATATCTTTTTTGTCTGCTCGCGACGGGATTAGCAGCCTGTTCGGTTACCCGACATATCGATGATGGGGATTATCTTCTGACGCATGTGCATTACCATGGGGTGCAAAGTGCGGAACTCAAGGAAGGTCTGAGTGAAAACCTGGGATACATTACTAATAAACGCATTTTGGATGTTTATCCTTTTTATGTTCAAGCCTGGAATCTTGGTAAAGACGGGCGGGATAGCAATAAAATTCGCGCATTTTTACGCAACAAAGTGGGAGAGCCTCCATCCTTACTGGATAGTTCCAAATTGGAAAAAAGCAAGGATCAGTTAAAAATATACCTGTTCAATAATGGCTATTTCAACGCGGAGGTAAACTACAGCGTACATAAAAAGAAGAAAAAAGCCGTTGTCACTTACGATATTGACCTGAAAGAACCTTATAAGGTGGGGAAGGTAATGTACCGGGTTTACGATCGGGAATTGTACCAGTTATTGATGAAAGATACCGCGGCCAATCGTTTCCGAACCGGACAGGTTTTTAATACCGACAGGATGAGTGATGAACGGGATCGCATGGCCCAATACATCAGAAACAGTGGTTATTTCTTCTTTGATAAAGAATATATCTCATTTGATGTCGACTCGAATCTTGGTAAGCATCTGGTGAATATTGCCATCGAAGTAAAAAATCCCGGAATGTTTAAACGGCATCAGGTCTACCAGATGGATCAGATTTATGTAAACATCGAATACCCCTATTTTATTGCAGGTAAGGATGATTCAACTTACCATGAAGTAGATGGAATCTGGATTCGTACCAATGGGATGAAAATTACCAAAGAACTTTTTCCTGATTTTATTCATCTGAGACCCGGGATGACTTACAGTGATCAGGCTGTATTGAATACGTATAACCGGCTATATTCTCTGCAGATTTTTGGAACAGTGAGAATTGAGATGGAGCCCGATTCGAACCAGAACCTCATCAATTGTTATATCAATCTGATACCAGATCCGTCTATGAAACTGGCCGTAGAGCCGCAGGTAATTACCTCGGACCAGTCGAGTTCTGTGGCGTCGAGTAACCAGCGTATCTGGGGTTTGTCGGGGCAAATTTTGTTTCGCAATAAAAACCTTTTTCACGGAGCAGAACTGCTCGATCTGACTTACAGTGGTTCGGCAGAATTTCAATATTCCAGCAATAAATTCTATCTCTCCAACCTTCAACAGAGTGTGAATACCTCGTTGAATATTCCCAAGCATATTTGGGTTGAAAAGAATGATTGGGTTAAAAGACGTTCGCTAAAAAAGAACTGGCAAACTCCCATTACGAGCTTTAGTTTGACCTTTTCTTATCTGCTTAACCGGGATTTTGTTCAAAGGACTTCGCTGCTTAATATGGCCTATTCCTGGAATACAGGTTTCAACAGATTTCGCGTCATACCGGTAGAATTGAACCTCAACCAGGTACAAATCAAATCCAATTACCTGGATAACCTTTCGCCGGGAGACCGCGTATTGCTGAGCAGCTTGTTGAACCCAAACTTCATTCCTTCCAATCGGGTAGAATGGTACTATATGGACCAGGGACTGGCTAAAACAGGGAATTACCATCAGTTTCGTCTCACAGTAGAACAGGCCGGACTGCTCTTTCATACCGGATTTATTGCCAGTGGCACACCACGTCCGGCTGATGGCATTTACAAAGTGTTCAACACAAATCTGTTTCAATACCTGAAAACGGACTTTGACCTGCGTTACTACACCAACCCTAAAAAGGATGTGAAATTTGCTTATCGGATGCACACCGGAGTAGCCTTACCTTATGGAAACTCTTCAGTAATACCATTTGATAAACGCTTTTTCCTGGGGGGAGCAAACAGTTTGCGGGGTTGGCTTCCGCGTAGCGTCGGACCAGGTACCTACAACAGCACCAGCGCCAATCAAATAGACCGATCAGGTGAAATTGTGATAGAAGGCTCGGCCGAGCTCCGCTTCCGGGTGATCAATCATTTTCTCGAAGGCGCATTATTTGTGGATGCCGGAAATATATGGAATGTTAGAAAAGACAGTTCACTTCAAGGAGCTCAGTTTAGTTTGTTATTCTGGGATCAGTTAGCAATGAATACCGGAATTGGAGCACGTTTTGATTTCGATTTTTTCCTTGTAAGATTAGACTTGGGATTGCAACTTCGCGACCCTTCTTACCACAGTTTTGGAGGCTGGGTGGTCAATGATTTTAACTATTTGGGCCGGAGAGCGAACCTCAATTTTGGTATAGGTTATCCCTTTTAATATGTATGCGCTGATTAAACCTCTTTTATTTTCGATGGAGCCTGAAAAGGCCCATTATTTTGCCATGAATAACTGGCAGAGACTCAATCAATATGCCTGGCAGCGTTCTTTGATGAAGACTTTCTTTGCTGCCAATCAGTTCGACAAACCGACGGATGTAGCCGGGATTACATTTCCGAATCAAGTCGGGCTGGCCGCTGGATTTGACAAGGATGCCCGTTGGGTGGATGCCTTGTCGAGCATGGGATTTGGTCATGTGGAAATCGGTACCCTTACTCCCAAGGGTCAGGCCGGAAACGAAGCTCCACGTCTGTTCCGGCTGGTTGAAGATCAGGCATTGATCAACCGAATGGGGTTCAACAACGAAGGGGTTAAGGCAGCAGTTGAACGCCTGAAAAAAGTCAAAGAGAAAATTGTTATCGGTGGAAATATTGGAAAGAATAAGCTCACTCCAAATGAATTGGCCTGGGAGGACTATAAAATCTGTTTCAGGGAGTTATTCCCTCATGTTCACTATTTCACGGTCAATGTGAGTTCTCCGAATACCCCGGGATTGCGGGAATTGCAGGAAAAAGAGCCATTGGAACAGCTTCTGCGGGGTTTGCTGGAGTTACGAGATGAATTGATTGGCGGAACACCCAAACCTATTTTTTTGAAGATTGCTCCTGATCTCAATCATCATCAATTGGCAGACATTGTCGATCTGGTTTTTAGTACCGGAATTGATGGCTTGGTGGCTACCAATACCACGATCAGCAGGGAAGCTTTGCGTACACCGGCTGTGGAAATTGAAAGAATCGGAGCTGGCGGACTCAGCGGATTGCCGGTTAGAGAACATAGCAATGAAGTACTTCGCTTTCTGCATAAAGAAAGTCAGGGGAAATTTCCGCTGATTGGCGTGGGAGGAATCATGCATCCGGATGATGCCAGGGCTAAACTGGACGCGGGCGCCAGCCTGGTCCAGCTGTACACCGGATTTATCTACAGTGGAGTTGGCTTGGTAGGGCAGGTAAAAAAGGCCTTGCACAAAGGCGAGTCTTAAACTCTTATTTCAATTGACATTTGTAATTTTCAAAGCGCCTGTGCGTTCTGGAAGTATGAAGCGAGCCTTGTTATTTGGAATTACTTCCATTTTTATTGGATGGATGCTTCTTTCCTGGATTTCAGTTGGGGACGAATTTCTCAATCAGCAGAAGAAATACTCCAGAGTCAGAGCGGCCATCAGCGAGAAGGAACACGCCTGGAAGATTGAGTTGGGCAAAAAGGATCTTGCTCTGAATAATTTTGAAATGCTCCTTGTGGCTTTCAAAGCCGAAGATGAGTTGCAATTGTTTGCAAGGAAGAAAGGAACAGAAAAATACTCCCATCTAAAAACCTATCGCATCTGCGCTAAAAGTGGTTCTTTGGGGCCAAAAAGAAGTCAGGGCGACGGGCAGGTACCGGAAGGATTTTACCATATCGATCGATTCAATCCCAGCAGTAATTTTTATCTGTCGTTGGGGCTCAATTATCCCAATACTGCGGATCAAATCAAAGCAGTGGGAAATCCAGGCGGCGATATCTTTATCCATGGTTCTTGCGTCACCATCGGTTGCATACCCATGACTGACGATAAAATCAAAGAAATCTATCTGCTGGCTGTCCACGCGCGAAACAATGGCCAAACTAAAATTCCGATTTATGTTTTTCCTTTCAAGATGAATGATAAAAACTGGAATGAGCAAAAGCGACTCCTCCAAAAAGACAGTCCACTGCTTTCATTCTGGTCTCAAATGAAATCAGGTTACAATCGTTTCACCAGGGACTATAAGCCACTTCAATATACTATCGACAAAAAAGGGGATTATCAGTTTCCTTAATGGTCAAGAAGTATAAACCCAGCGGACATGCGGAGACCATTTTCCAAATCAATCCAGGTAATGTTTGTTTCTTTGCGGTATGAAAGTCTCGGGCTTTACCTTTATCCGCAATGCCATCCTCTACGATTATCCAATTGTAGAAGCGATTCAATCCATTTTACCCATTTGCGATGAAGTGGTGGTGGCGGTAGGAAATTCGGATGATGAAACCCTTGAATTAATTGAGGCGATCGATCCAGACAAAATCCGAATAATTGAGACCGTATGGGACGATAGCCTGAGAGAAGGCGGAAGAGTGCTGGCACAGGAAACTGATAAGGCATTGGCTGCAATATCCCCTGATAGCGATTGGGCCTTTTATATTCAGGGTGATGAGGTCATCCACGAAAAATACCTCGCGGTAGTCAGGGAGTCGATGGAAAAATACCTTGGAGATAAGGACATTGATGGATTGCTGTTTAATTACCTGCATTTTTATGGCTCCTACGATTATGTTGGGGATTCATTAAATTGGTATCCCAAAGAGATTCGTGTCGTACGGATCGATCCATCCATCTATAGCTACCGGGATGCCCAGGGATTCAGAAAGGGAGACAATGAAAAACTGAATGTGGCTGAAATTCCTGCATTTATCTACCATTATGGATGGGTAAAAGATCCGCGGGCCATGCAGCAAAAACAGGAAGACTTTAATAAGCTTTGGCACGACGATGTTTGGGTAGACCAGCATATTGCAAAAGCTGAAACATACAATTACGAAGCGCATGTCCGTTCACTCAAACGATTTCAAGGCACTCATCCTGAAGTAATGCAAGAGCGTATTCAATCCAAAAACTGGCAATTCGAGCATGATCCCAGCTTCAATAAATCTTCACTGAAGGAAAAGCTTAAGAAATTCCTTCGGAACTATATAGGAATTGATTTTAGCTACAAGAATTACCGAATCGTCAAGAGATGAATAGGAAAGCTGCCTTTTTTATTACTTTACCCGAATGGAGTACCTTTAGCAGCCAATGTCTTTAACAAAGAAGTTTTGTTTGGTCTATTCTTTTAGCATGCTTATGGTTTTGGCTTCATGCGGAAATGCTACCAGGTCCTCTTCGTCTAAATACAAGATGGGCAAAAATGAGCAATTTATAGAGGTTCCTGTATTTCCTTCAAAAGAGATGGGGGAGAATATGCATTTAACGATTTGGCTTCCCGCTTCTGCAGACCCGGAGAAGAAATTGGCAGTACTTTATATGAATGATGGGGAGAATCTTTTTGACTCCACCCGAACCTGGAACAAGCAGGAATGGAAGATGGATGAAACCTTAAGCAGACTGCTTCGATCTGAAAAAGTAAGAGCCACCATGGTAGTCGGGATACACAATTTGGGGAAACGTCGGCTGGCCCAATACATGCCGAAAAAAGTGTATCAATCCCTGAGCGATTCAAGTTGGTTATTTCTGAGAGGCATGGCAATTGGCAGCGGAATGGAGCTGGAGCCATTGCTGTCTGATAAGTATCTGGCTTTTGTGGTGAATGAGTTAAAGCCATTTATCGACTCCCTGTATCCAACTTTGCCCGATCGCGGCAACACCTTCATGGGAGGTTCCGGTCTGGGCGGATTGATTTCGATGTATGCCATTTGTGAATATCCGCATGTATTTGGTGGGGTAATGTGTATATCGAGTCATTGGCCGGGAACTGTCTATTCAGCAGCACCGGAAGTGCCTTTGGCATACGTCAATTATCTGAACGAACATATGCCAGATCCGGAACACCATCGCTTCTATTTTGATTATGGTACGGCTGAAACGGATTCCAGCGATGCACCCTATCAGCATTGGGTAGATTCCTGCCTTCAGGCACATGACTATGGCTCGGAGAACTTGGAAACGCTGGAGTTCCCGGGTGCGGAACACAATGAGAATTTTTGGAGCCGGCGTCTGGATACACCGCTTACTTTTCTTCTCAAAATGGATAACGAATAATTTTACTCGTTATCTATGGTCTGATTCATCAGGTGAAAACGAAGTGTGTCCTGATGGGTTAGCAGGGGAGATGGAAAGCGTTCAGGCCTGTTATTCCCGCACGAGTATTGTTGAGAAATATCCTGCGATTGGTCCCTGGAATGCAGAGTCGGATATAACCATATCAGGGCTAAAGCAGCCAAAAGGAAAGGTACAACTAAGGCTTTCATCGAATCCTTTTCCAGTATAACGATGCAGAGGGGAATTTTCTTGAATTCAGGATCAATCATCATTTGGTTTTATTGAAAGACAGGCCAGAAATACTTTCCCCTACCAAAGTTTCATAAAAACACGTTGGTCGTAAATTCCTTGTATCTATGTTTTAGGATGATGAATTTAGTTGAATGCGTACGAGGGAATCTCTTTTTTCTATATTTTTCATTCTACTTTGTTTTTATGCGAAAGGCACGAATGTCATCCAATTAGACAGTACTGTTTCTGAACGGTATTTACAAGGTACCTGGGGAGCCTCTTCTGTGGTGTATCATACCTATACAGCAAATGGGTGGATTTCCGAATCGGAAGTATGGTATATCAACCCAGGAAATGGAGATCGCCGCCCTCAATACCTGTATCATTACGATTATGCATCAGCCAATGACAGCAACTGGTCGATGATGACAGAAAGTTCCTGGAATCAAAGCAGCAATCAATGGCAATGGATGCAGCAGGATAAACAAACATTTGCCAATGGCAATTTGATTGTTTACGAATCCTCTTCTTTTAACAAATCCGATTCTACCTGGAAACCGGTGAGGAAAAATGAATATACCTATTCGAATAACACACTGGAGTCGGGATTGGGGAAAACCTGGTACAATGGATCGTGGGAAGATAATTCGGGATTTCTTATAAATTTTGACGCCAACGGACACGTCATAAGCAAAGAATACAAAAATTATTCGAATGGAGTTCCCGTGAACGCCGCCCTGGATTCTTTCTTTCGGGATGCAGATGGACATGACACACTTCGCCTCCACTATTCCTGGAGCAGTGGCTTAAACAGGTACAATTTGTATAACGTTTTTAAGTCATCCTACAACCAGAGGGGCGACTTGATTCAGCAATCGCAGTTCGATTTTGATAATGTGAACCAGGAATGGACAGAAACAAAACGAAATGAATTCGCTGTGGATATTCAAAAGGACCTCAGGGCGCTTGCTTATGATCCCAAATACTATGAGGATTACGATGGATTTAGCCCCTTAAAGAAGAAAACATATTCTCTCCTCATGAATGGGATCATGACTCCCAATATTCGATTGGTATTCTATTATTCCGCCTTCCCGGAAAGTCTACCCACTATCGGAGAACTATCCGGAGTTGAAATGTATCCGAACCCCTGCAAATCACTTTTTAATATTTCTGTTCCCGGCAATAGGGAGATTCTAACTCTGACAGTATATTCTGTTGAAGGCAGGAAAATGCCAATTGTTTGGGACAGGATCAAGAATAAAGTAGAGGTACCGGAGCTTGCCCGTGGGATTTATTTCGTAAGGATCGAATACCAGAATGGGATAAGAGAAGTTCGGAAAATACAGAAGATGGAATAAAGCTTACTTGGAAACCAGCAACTCGGCCAATTTTTCTCCGGTTAATGTAGAAAGAGATACGCCCATTCCATTGCAGGTAAATCCTACTGCACGTCTTTTGCCCATTCGGTCTACTATCGGCATTTTATTTTCGGTAAAGCCCATGATTCCCGACCATCGTTGATCTATTTCCACTTTGGTATCGGGCAGAATTATTTCATGAAGTACCTTTTCCAATTCCGCTTGAATTTGATCATTCAGTCCGAATTCGCTGGTTGATTCTCCATCGATATCGAGGTTTCTTCCTCCGCCTAATAAAATACGGTTCTCATGATTTCTGAAGTAGTAATATCCTTCATTAAAATGAAAACTCCCTTCTAACTTCAATCCACGCATTTCTTTAGTAATCAGTACTTGTCCGCGACCAGGTTTCGGTTGAATGACCTCATCTATGAATGATGGATTCAATGCATTGGTACAAATGCCGACCTGACCTGCACTAAAACGAATATCTTCTCCCAGTACAGGGCTATTGACAAAGACTTCCACATTATTGGTGTTTTCTTCAATGGATTTCACTTCTGCTCCTGTAATCACCCGAACACCCAATGCATTGATCAAGCGCCAGAGGGCGGAAATTAATTTGCCGGAATGCAGTTGGCCTTCCAATGGATTGTAGATGAGTTGTTTGACTCCTTTAAAGCCAAATGCATCAATCTGTTCATTTTTGAATTGAAAGACATTTTGATCAAAATGGGGATGAAGCAATTCATTCAGAAACTTGAGGTCGCCATTCGTAATTTCATTGTCTTCATTTCGGATCAACTCATATCCACCCAGATTTTCATATTCCAGGGCAGAATCACTGATTCTGCTTCTCAATAAATTCAGTCCTTCGACGCGCTGTGCCGCGAGTTTAGCCGCTGCTTCTCCTCCCTGAAGTTTAATGTCAGAAAGCATTTCGCAGGCTTTCGCAAAGCATGCCATCCCTGCATTGCGGGTGCTGGCTCCGGTAGGGAAGACACCTCGCTCCAATACAAGAATTCTGGCACGGGGCGATTTTTCTTTCACGGACAATGCTGTGGATAATCCGAGCAGACCACCGCCAACAATAATTACATCTTGAGCACAGAGAGCGTCTTTTTCCCAATAGCTTAGCATAAGCGCAAATCTATAAAAGCGTTTACAATCTTGGAAGAGATAATGTGCACAGAGTTCCTGAACCTGATTTCGAACTAATTTTCAGGTCTCCGCCCATCGACTCAATGAAGGAAAAAACGAGGCTCAAACCCATGCCGAAACCCTTTTCCCCCTTGGTCCCGGCACTGGATTGCAGTCTTCTGGAATTGTTCAACATTTCGACCTTATCAGCCGTCATTCCAATACCGTTATCTTCTACTTCTATCCACATTTTTTCATCATCTTCCCAACTACGTATGCGAATTTTTCCGCACTCGGTGAATTTATTGCTATTCTTGATTAAATTCCGGATAACGAAGCGAATTTTATGTTCTTCACTGAATATATTTCCTCTGACCTGTTCATATTCCAGGATGTTTTCTTTTAAATCCAATTCGGGTTTTAATTCAAAAGCAATGGAATGCATCATTTCGTTTAAATCTAAATTGCTTGCTTCTGTTTGCTGAGAGTCGGCCAATTTCACACCCCATTCCATCAGGTTTAATAACAAAGATTCAGAAGAAACAAGAGATTCGTCAATGTCGTCCAGCACATCTTTCAGGTCAAAGTCTTTGTCATCTTTTGTAATGTCAAAAAGCGACTTCAGATTTCTCACGGGTGCAATGGCATCATGAGAAATAGCTGAAATCACTTCTTTGAATTTTCGGAGGTTTTCTTCCATCAGGGTACTTGTGATTTCCAGTTTGTTCAAAATGGCAAGGTAACCTTCCATGAATGCCTTTTGGCTGAATATCTGTTCCACCTGTTGGGTCATGATGCGGTGAAAATCTCGTTGAAGAGGCGTTAATTTTCTTGGTTTCCGGTCAATGATGCACAAAGCCCCGATTTTATGCCCTTTTACCCAAATGGGTCGGCCTGCATAAAAAACAATATTCGGATCGCCAATAACCAGGGGATTATCGACAAAGCGTGCATCCATATGGGCATTTTCCACTTCCATCAAATCATTTTGCATGATGGTATGTCCGCAGAAAGATTCATCACGCGCATCGCTGCTGCCATCCAGTCCATAGTGAATGTACCGATCTTGCCGGTCTTCCGTAATTACGGTAACCAGTACAATGGGGACATCGCAGAATTTCGACGTCAAATCGACGATATCTTTTACTTGCTGATCTGCCTGATCTTTAAGAAAGGAAAGAGAATCGATTAATTCCTGTCTTTCATTTTCATCAGGTAATAATTCTGGTTTAATCATTCAATTGAGTTTGGATTACTCTTCTTCATTGGCGTTTTGCATAAAAGCGAGTAGCTCAAAAGCGCCTGTATTCACAAACTTTCTTCCTCGGTACTCCTGGTCGAGGAGTAATTTGTTGTTGCGAATATCGGGATTCTTTATTTCCAACATATGAAAAGTATTTTTACCGACCTGTTCAAAAAGGTAATTTTTTCCCTGCCAAACCTGCAGGGCAGATGAGGGAAGCCACCAGGAGGAGTCGCCCGCAATCAAAATACTGGCATGAATAAAGATTCCCGGAAGTAAATTCCCTTCATCCGAATCTAAATGTCCATGAACCTGAACGGTTCTTTCTGCATCGATGCTTTTACCAATCAGGTAAATAGAAGCGCTACGAATCTGTTCTTCATGCTGCAGTCGAAATTGAATCTTTTGTCCGATATAAAGTTTGTTCAGGTCCTTCTCGAATACTTTTAGTTCCAGATGAAGATGGCTCAGATCGAGAAGTTCCACAATCAGATTGCCCGATTGTACGAAAGTTCCCATGTTGACATGCACCATTTTTACCCAATAATCTTTGTCGGAATAAAAACGGGTTTTCGGACTAAGATTTTCGGCGGTGAGGGTTGCCGGATTGTAATTCAAAAGCTCCAATTTTTCTTTGCTGCTCTCATAAGCTGCTTCGAGTTGCTGCAGTTGATTTTTTGCGTCTTCGAGATCTTTTTGGGCGTTGATTTTGTCTTTGGCCAGTTCTGCCTGCCGCTGATAATTCAAGCGGGCAGTTTCCAAATCCGATTTATTGCGCAGGAATTGTTCCTGCATATCCAGAAATACCGGATTCTCAATTTCGAAAAGGAGCTTGCCTTTTTTAATTTTCATTCCGTTGATCAGAGGAATCTGTGTGATTTTCCCGCTGTATGGTAGCGAATAGCTCACATTCTGATCCGGTGGGATATCCAGCATTCCATTGACATCGATCTCTCCGGTGATTTCTGAAAATTTTGGGACGTCAGCTACCAATCCAATGGTTTGCAATGCCTTATCGGAAAGTTCGAAAGAGTTTTTATCCGGATTGATTTGTGCCACATCTTCGGCAACAGGGGTGCTGGTGTTGTTGCACGCCAAAAGCAATATGCTTGAGAGATATAAAAGTGATAAATTTTTCATGTTATTGAATGCTTCCTTGAAGCCATAATAATTGATGTAGTTTGAGTTCGCATTCATAGTTCAGCTGGGCCGATTGTTCCTGTATCAGCAGCGACTCATTGAGCTGTATCAGGTATTCGGTAAAAGAAAGTTGCCCTTTTCTATACGATATTTCGGCTTGTGTTTTAATCTGTCCGGCAAGAGGAAAAATATCCTGGTCGTATTTGATTTTGTTTTGCTTGGCAACAAGGTATTGATCCAGAGCATTTTGCCACTCGTTTTTGAGTTCTCTCTTTTTCTGATCCAGGGCAAAATGTGCCGCTTCCGATTTCAATTTGTTTGATTTGACCCTAGCCAATTGCGGCCCCATCCAAAGTGGAAAACTCAATCCGAAAGCAAATCCCTGAAAACGGTTTCCGGGACCTGCAACAGGTGCATTGATGTCCGGGCCGGTTGGTCCTCCGATTAGGGTTTGAGAAAAGTAAGAGAACTGCAAATCTGGCCAAAAGGCACTTTTTTCAAGATCGATTTCCGAGTTTATTCGCTCCTTATTTGCGTCGAGAACCTGAACGTCGGCGTTCAGATCAGGGGTATAGAACAAAGGTTTTTCTGCCTCTGCCGATTGAATTTGAATTACTTCATTGATTTGCAATTGGGTTTGCAGATAGCGAAGCACATTCTCTTTCTCTTGTCGGATAACATTTACCTGTAACTCAAGTTGGCTGCTTTTAGAGCGACTCAATTGATAAGGCAGAACACCGGATTGTCCGGATTCATAATTCGCTTTGGCGCTTTCTGTCAGTTCTGTCATATAAACCGATTGTTCCTCATACAATGCCAGTTTGATTTCCAAATAATGCAATTGAGAGCAGGCATCGCGAATGGCCAAAGCCAGCTGATCAGCATTCTGTTTATACAATGCGCCAGATTCCCCGTATTGAGCGCGGTACCATTCTTTTTTCGCTTTCATGCTCAAAGGGAATGGAACTGCCTGGGTAATGGTCAGATTATTATCGTTTTTAGGAAAACTGTTGTATTGGCCTACCATCAGATTGACATTGGTATTGCCTATTTCGGAATAGAGGCGAATATTGGTTTTTGCAGCTTCCATGGTCTTTTGCGATGCCAGGAGGTTTCCATTTACCTGAATAGCCCGGCTTACTGCCGAATCAATGGTGAGTTCAACCTGACTAAATCCGGCAATTGGAAGCATCAGGAGAAACCAGGCGATATTATTTCTTGTTCGCATAGTCTTTTCTTTTTTGGATGAGGAGGAATAGGATGGGTAAGACAACCAGAGTCAACAGGGTGGAGGATATCAATCCTCCTATTACCACCGTTGCCAATGGTTTTTGCACTTCTGCTCCCGCAGATGATGCCAGAGCCATAGGTAAAAATCCAAGTGATGCGACAGACGCGGTCATCAATACTGGCCGGAGTCTTTCCAGACTTCCAAGAACCACGCTTCGAAGGAGGCTTTGAGATTTTAATCTTCTCTTGTATTCGGCCATCATCACAATACCATTCAATACAGCAACCCCGAAGAGGGCAATAAATCCAACACCCGCAGATATGCTGAAGGGCATACCTCGCAGCCACAATGCCAGAATACCTCCTACCGAGGCAAGCGGAATGGCGCTGAAAATAAGCGCAGCATGGCTCAGTGAGTGGAAGGTCAGGTACAGAAGCAAAAAAATAAACATAAGTGCCACAGGTACAGCAATCATCAAACGCTGATTCGCTTCCTGCAGATTTTCAAACTGGCCGCCATAGCGGATGGAGTATCCGGGAGGCAATACAATACTTTTGGATTTGTCCTGAAGCTCATGTACCACGCTGGATACATCTCTTCCCCGAACATTAAACCCGACGATAATACGCCTTTGGGTTTCTTCTCGTTGAATTTGAATCGGACTCTCTTTCCAGTGCGTCTTCGCCAATTCGGCAAAAGGAACCATAGAACCTGACATGGTTCGAATTCTAAGATTTTCAATCTCATCGGGATTATTCCGGATGCTAGAATCGTAACGAATCACCAATCGGTATGAACGCTCACCTTCGAACACGTATCCATTTGGAATACCTGCAACCGCAGCCTCCAGTTGTTTATTCAGGTCGTCAATATGCAGTCCGTAGCGGGAAAGCGCCTCCCGGTCCGGCTCAATAACCAATTGTCGGGTACCGGTAATCTCTTCCCGGTACATGTCTTCGGCCCCATTGATTTGGGTAACCAGGTTGCTTACTTTTCCTGCCAGCTCGTTTAGAATAGTGAGGTCATCACCAAAAATCTTGACCGCTACGTCTTGTTTTACACCGGTCATTAATTCGTTAAACCTCATCTGAATAGGTTGCTGAAAACTAAAGTTGATTCCCGGAAAATATTCCAATTCCTTGAGCATTGCCTCAGCAAGCTCTTCTCTGCCATGTGCTCTTTTCCACTGCCATTTTTCTTTCAGGATGATCATTACATCGGTGGCTTCTAAAGGCATGGGATCGGTTGGAATCTCAGAAGTACCTATTTTACAAACCACCTCTTTTACTTCATCCGGGAATTTCTGAAGGATCAATTGCGCCACCTTTTGGCCGTAATAGGCACTCGTTTCAAGTCCCATGCCCGGAAGCCCGCGCATTTCCACTGCGAAGTCGCCTTCATCAAGTTGAGGCAGAAATTCTGAGCCCATGGATTGAAACAACATGATTCCCACCGCAAAGAGGAGTATGGATCCGGCAACGATCCATTTACCCGCACGCAGACAGCGAGCCAAAAAAGAGGCATAGCGGCGGCTGAGTTTTTCCATCCATCGGGAAGAAAAATCGTTGCTTTTCCCTGGGTTTTTGCTCAGAAACATGGCGGAGGCCACCGGCACGTAGGTTAATGATAGCAAGAATGCGCCTATGATAGCAAAGGAAACGGTCTGTGCCATCGGTTGAAACATTTTTCCCTCTACGCCCTGAAGGGTTAATATGGGCAGGTACACAATCAGGATAATAATTTCACCAAAGGCGGCAGCATTTCGAATTCTGGATCCGGATTCAAAAACTTCCAAGTCCATCTCTGCCTGACTCATTCTTCGAGTAAGATTTCTCCTTTGCAGATGATGCATGGTAGCTTCGACAATAATTACCGAACCGTCGACGACCAGTCCGAAGTCGATAGCACCCAGGCTCATCAGGTTTCCGGAGATACCAAAGAGTTGCATCATGCTCACTGCAAAAAGGAGTGAGAGAGGAATGACGGTAGCAACGATCAAACCGGCCCGGAGATTTCCGAGGAATATGACCAAGACGAAGATGACAATTAATGCCCCTTCGAGGAGGTTCTTTTCCACCGTTCCGATGGCACGGTCAATCAATTCGCTCCGGTCGAGATAAGCATGGATGCTGACCCCTTCCGGGAGAGATTGAGAGATAGAGTGGATGCGTTCTTTGACGTTCTCCACTACTTCGAAAGAATTCTCGCCTTTGAGCATCATGACGATACCCCCAACAGTTTCGCCTGATGTGTCGTGGGTTAATGCCCCGTATCGGGTTGCATGGCCATAGCGAGCTTCTCCGATATCCTGTATCCGAATCACTCTTCCATTGGCCAGAGAACGCACGGGAATCTTATTGAGGTCGTTGAGTGTTCCTATCAGGCCTTCGCTTCGAATAAACCAAGCTTGTTGGTTCTTTTCTATATAGGCCGAGCCTGTATTGGCATTGTTTTTTTGCAGCGCATCCATCACTTCGGTAATGGCGATGCCGTGCGCCTGGGTGCGCAAGGGATCGAGGGCTACTTCGTATTCTTTGAGCTTGCCGCCAAAGCTGGAAACATCGGCCAGTCCTTTGGTGCCCAGCAATCCCCGACGGACAATCCAGTCCTGAATACTGCGCAACTCCATGGGAGTGTATTGGTCCCGATGGGCCGAGTCTACCTCCAGGTAGTATTGGAATATTTCTCCGAGTCCGGTGCTGATTGGACCCATTTCTGGTTTTCCTATCTGGGTATGAATTGGAATCTGATTCAGCCGTTCATTTACTTGCTGACGGGCAAGGTAAATATCCATGCTTTCTTCAAAAACCAGCGTTACCACCGACAGTCCAAAGCGGGAGAAGGAGCGGATTTCCTTTAGGTCGGGGATGGTGGCCATGGTTTGCTCCACGGGAAAGGTAACCAGTCGCTCTATATCCTGAGCGGCCTGAGAGGGAGCAATGGTGATTACCTGCACCTGATTGTTCGTAATATCGGGTACGGCATCGATGGGCAGACGATAGAGTGAATTGACACCCCAGGCTGCCATAGCCAAAATGGCTATACTGACGATGAGCTTATTCCGAATGGAAAAGCGCATAATCGCTTCTAACATAATGTAAATTTATTAATGCGTAAAAATAGAAAGGCCGAAGCCCAAAAGCGGAAGCATTAAACGAAACGGGGAGGGTTCCAGATTTGATCTAATGAATTAGAATGGATATCTGGCTTTATTTCCGCAAATTCCATTCTGTTGTCTGAACAGAAGGAAGGCAATTCAAGGATAAATTCGGAATCCAGAAAAACCAGGACTCCTGAACTCACATGAACCATTTCATGATGGTGATGGCAGGGAAATTCAGATTCTTGTTTGTCGTGGTCCGATTGTTCATGGGCCTCCATACTGGTATGAATGTCCAGAAAATCGGTAAATCCGATATCTTCATGCGATTGCAAATATTCCTGATAATGAGCCCACATCACCGGTGTCTGCAATATATGCACTCCGAGATCTGCGGGGAACAAAACCCCAAAACAAGCCAACCAAACCAATAATTGTCGCATGGTGCCGCAAAGATAGGAAAAGTTTAGTGTTTAGAGTTTGTAGAGGGTTTAGAGATTTTAGAGAATTTAGACTGCTTAGACTAATTGGACGTGTGAGACTTTTTGGACAAACAAAACCTGAATCAAATGTCTGTTGCTTGAAACTTGTAGCCTGAAGCCTGCTGCTTGCACCCTGCACCCAAGGAAATGCAGCCATTCGGTGAGGGCACCTTATGGCTTGAGGTGGTTTAAGTGAGTCACTTCGAGCCTGTCGAGAAGTGATTCATGAAGGCGCGCTATTCGCATGCCGTTCCCTACATCCTTTGACATGCTCAGGAACCAGGCTCGAACTGATTAATGAAGATACCTTATTGTACTATTTAGACTTTTTGGACAATTAAAACCTGTCAAATGCCTGCTGCTTGCACCCTGTGCCTCATACCCATTTCTGCCGTCATGCTGAGCGGAGAGTTGGTTTATTGTTTAGTGTTTAGAGTTTGTAGAGGGTTTAGAGATTTTAGAGTTTTTAGAGATTTTAGACTAATTGGACTATTTAGACTGATTAGACAATCTAAATCTGAAATCAAATGCCTGTTGCTTGAAGCTTGAGGCCTGAAGCCTGAAACTTTGAACACTTAAAACTGAACAAAATACATATCAATCTCTCCTTTATTCTTGGCTTCGATTTTACCCCGATAGGTGCATGAGAATACCGTTTTTACTTCCTCATAAGTGGAGGCGGAGATATTAATTTTTCCGGGTTCGCTGTTTTGTTCCATGCGGGCGGCGGTATTTACGGTATCGCCCCAGATATCATAGGCGTATTTCTTTTTCCCAACAATACCGGCCACCACATCGCCACTGTTGATACCGATGCGCACCTGAAAGGAACCGCTGTTTTTCGAATACTCGGCTATTTCCTGAGCGGCCCGGATGGTTTTAATAGCATGTTCGAGATCGGTATTGGGAAGTCCGCACACGGCCATATAGGCATCACCGATGGTTTTGATTTTCTCCAACCCGTGTTTGTCAATGATCTCATCAAAAACGATAAAGTTTTTGTCAATCTCGGCGACCAATTCAGTCGGACTCAGTTTTTCGCTGGTGGAGGTGAAGTTCACAAAATCGGTAAAAAGCACGGTTACATTTTCGTATGAGCGAGCTTTGGATACTCCCGAGCTTTTTAATTCATTGGCTACTTCTTTGGGCAGAATATTGAGGAGCAGATGATCGCTTTTATTACGTTCCTTTTGAATGCGGTTTCGCTGAATCAGCAGGATTAGGGCAAAAAGGAAAAACAGGATACTTCCTCCAATAAAAAAATTGCGTTGCCGCTGCCGGGTATCGTTTTGTCCTTGCAAGAAGCCAATCTCCTGTTCCTTTTTTTCAGTTTCATAACGGGTACGCATCTCGCTGATGCTGGCTATCTTTTCCGCATTTATTAGCGAATCGGAAAGGTTGGTGTATCGTTTTTGAATTTGAAAGGCTTTGGTATAATTCTCTGTAACAGCATAAACTTCCGCCAAAGCTTCCAGCACACGTGCTACCCCCGGCAAATTGTGTATCTCCTGGTATTGATCCAAGGACATATTGAGATGATATAAGGATGAATCATAGTGCCCGAGTTTAGAAAGCAGGGTTCCAAAATTATAATGGATATTGGCTTCTTCGCTTTTCATGGAATAAGAGATATACCCTTCCAGAGCCTCTTTATAATAGGATTGAGCCTTTTCAAATTCATCCAATTCTTCAAATACCAAAGCCAGATTATTCATGTTTTGTAAGCGACTGATATCATCTCCGGCTATTCTACTCAAAGAATCGGATGACTGGTAATAGACAAGTGCCTTCTGAAACTGATTTTGTTTGTAATGCAGATTGCCCAATCCCATATAGATAAAAATCAGTCGCTCTTCATCTCCAAAATTCTTGGCCAATTCAGCGGCTTTCAAAAAATGTTCGGCCGCGGCGGAAAATCGATTATAAGAATCATTATAATCCCCGAGTGTTGTAAAAACTACTATTTGAAGGGAAGTATCATTTAATTCTTCACTAATACGTAATGCGTCATACAATACTGAAAATCCGGAATCCTGCTGTCCCAAGGCTGAATAGGCATAACTCAACAGGATTAAATCATTGGCTGTTCGGTTGTAATCTCCTGCTGCATTATCCAAGGCCAAAGCCCGGAGCAAATATTTCAGCGCTTTTTCATTGACACCCCGTGTCATCCAGACTGAGCCCAGACGAATGCAGGCACCGCGAATTCCAACAGTATACTCGTGCAGTTCCGATAAGCCAAGGGCTTCTTCGGCTAAAAGATAACAGGAATCTAAATTTACGCGCTGAAGTTCCGTTGAACGTGAAAGAAGGGATTCTATGTATGAACTGTCTGATTTTCCTTGTGCCGAAATACAGCATACCAAAAAAAGTGCGATAAACCATCCAAAGAATCCCTTTTTAAACATTTTTTTTAAAAGGAATGTGGGTTATCGTAATTAAACCCATAACCTTGGGTTATAACTTCTCCTCCAGAGATTTTTATATTATCAAATTGATCTAGGGAAGAACTTATTACACCAATTGCCGCTACCGGAGAATTACCTGGTTTATTAACCAAGTTTCCAATGATGGTTTTTGTTTCCGGTGGAGCACAACCTCCCACAATCATTTGATTAAAAAATTCACCGATTTGCCAAACCCCATTTTGTTCGTAATCCGTTTTTACCAGAAACATCACAAAGAAATTTGGTGGGTTCGTTGCACTTTGCAAGACTTTGCATGCGGGTTTGTAAGCATCGCTTGTGTCGACCAGTTTCACTACCGGAGGTCTTCCTGAGTTGGGATTTCCCTTTGCATAGGAGTTCGTATTATCCGTGATAGTCATGCTCAGCTCATTTGAGATGGAATTCGCCAGTTTCTGATCCGAATAGACACCCACCAAATAAGTGGTTGTGGCTTGCCCTGCCGCAGGGTCTACCAGCGTGCCATTGTATGTTATGCCAAATGATGTGGCACCTTCGGCAATGGCTTGATAAGAAACAAGAGAACGATCAAAACCACTCGTTGTGGGTTGATCAATGACCAATACATAATAGTGAATGGTGTCTTTTTTTAGTTCCGGACTGATTCGAATGCCTCTAAACTTGGTATTCGTTAATTCCTTTTCCGGGGTACTTGTGTTTGACATATTGATGATAGGTTAGTTTTGAGGAAGATAGTCGTAATATGTTCATTAATTTAACATTTCTTAATATTTATCTGAGAACATTTGCCGCTAGGCAATAAATAGTGTTTTTTCCACGAAATCTTTTTTTCTTGTACCCTGAGCCTTGTACCCTGTGCCCAAGGCAATCCGGCCATTCGGTGAGGGCACCTTATGGCTTGAGGTGGTTTAAGTGAGTCACTTCGAGCCTGTCGAGAAGTGATTCAGGAAGACACGCTATTCGCATGCCGTTCCCAGCATCCTTTGACATGCTCAGGAACCAGGCTCGAACTGACTAATGAAGATACCTTGAACATCCCTAAAATGTTCAACCCTATTTAGAGATGTTCAGCTTGTAGACTCTATCCTAACAAACGCTCCCGCTCCACGGGCAGAATACCTTTTTAATTAGTTTCCATTCGATATGCGAATCTTCGCGGTACTATGGCTGGCAATACCCTGGTACTGTGCGGAATCGTACACCACATCCACCAGCTCAAAATGCACTTGCTTGACCCACAATTCATCCGGTACATACGGAACATTTGCGGAGTTATAGGTAGTGAGGGTATCGGCTATGCCATTACAGATCAGTTCAATGGTAGCGCGTCCATCGGGGCAGGAACTGCCGCAGCGCGAATCTTCAATCAGCTGCGAATACTGGAAATAGATGACCGCTCCGGTGGGATCCTTGGTTAAGGCCGAGTCCTGGTATTTCACGTCCAGGGTTCCGAATGGCAACACCACCGTTTGCGTGTTTTTGTGGCAAGCACTCAATACGAATGCAACCGTAAAGATAAGAAGCAGGGGTTTCATGGTAGGGTAACGATTTAAGTGGGGGGATAGTATTCTTCATTTAAAGATGAATCCATCTCCGCGAAAAAACTTAATTTGTGTGCATGTCAGACCTCCAAGAATTAACGAATAAACTGCTTGAATTCCGAAATGCTCGAGATTGGGAACAATTTCACGATTCGAAAAATCTTGCTACTGCAATTTCCATCGAAGCAGCAGAACTAAATGAATTATTCTTATGGAAGAATCTGGAACAATCTGAAGAGGTGGATAGGGATAAAATCAAAGACGAAATCGCAGACATACTTGCATACACGCTCCTTCTGGCAGAGAGACATGGTTTTAATGTGAAGGAGATTGTGTTGGAAAAAATTGCCAAAAACAACGAAAAATATCCGGTAGAGAAGGCAAAAGGAAACTCTAAGAAGTACACTGAGTTATGATCATCTACCGTTCGACAAAGAAAAAATTCCAGGATGATATAACAGCCGGGGTGATTGACTATGTAATTGAAAAGAATTTCAATGAAAAGCTGCATAGAAGGGTAGCTGAGAAGGAAAAGGATTCCTGGTGGAATTCTTTGAACTATATGGCCAATGTACTGCACGATGATGCCATTCCGGATTCTGCGGGAGTAGCGATTGAATGCCAGATACCACAAACAGCTAAGCGTATCGATTTCATTTTGTCAGGATACGATGACCAGAATAAGAATCACGTCATCATTGTGGAGTTGAAGCAGTGGAAAAGCGCTGAGCTCACCGAAAAAAGCGGAATTGTCAGGACGGCACTTGGAAGAGGATTAAACGAAACCAGTCACCCATCCTATCAAGCATGGTCCTATGCAGCCATGTTGGAGGATTTCAGCGAAACGGTGCAGGAAGAAAACATCGGCTTGTACCCATGTGCTTACCTACACAATTATGAAGAAGATGAAGTCATTCGAAATGAGTTTTATCAGGAATACCTGGAAAAAGCACCCGTCTTTTTAAAACGGGAGACAATAGAACTTCGTGAATTCATCAAAAAGTTTGTAAAACGAGGGGATGACGGAGAAACCATGTACCGGATTGTCGAAGGAAGGATTCGACCTTCCAAGCAGCTGGCAGATTCATTGGTTTCCATGCTCAGAGGAAATAAGGAATTTGTCCTGGTCGATGAACAAAAGCTGGTTTATGAAACAGCACTTTCTTTGAGTAAGGCCGCCAGCAAATCAAAGAAACAAGTAATGATAGTGACGGGTGGTCCTGGTACAGGAAAGTCAGTTGTGGCCGTGAATCTTTTGGTGGAAATTACCCGAAGTGGACAGCTTGTTCAGTACGTAACCAAAAATGCAGCACCACGGGCAGTTTATCAAAGTAAATTGGCCAAGACACTTTCAAAGACCAGGTTTGGAGCCTTATTTCAAGGCTCTGGAAGTTTTACAGAAGCACCTTTAGGACAATTTGATTGTTTGGTGGTTGATGAAGCCCATCGCCTCAATGCGAAGTCAGGCATGTTTCAGAATTTAGGTGAAAATCAAATCAAGGAAATCATCCAATCATCCAATTGTTCCATATTCTTTATAGATGAAGATCAAAAGGTGACGATGAAAGATATCGGAACCAAAGAAGAAATTATCGAATGGGCCAGATACTGGAACGCAGAGATACACGAATATGATTTGCCTTCTCAGTTCCGATGCAATGGATCAGATGGATATCTTGCTTTTATTGATAATGCTTTGCAAATCAGAGAAACTGCGAATATCGGCCTGCAGGATCTGGATTATGATTTTAAAATATTTGACTCGGTTAATGCCTTGCGGGACGCCATCATGGAAAAGAACGAGCTAGATAATAAAGCAAGACTGGTTGCCGGTTATTGTTGGGATTGGAAAAGTAAAAAAGACCCGAAAGCCATGGACATTGAATTCCCTCAAGAAGACTTTGCTATGCAATGGAATTTAAAAGATGATGGAAGTCAGTGGATTATTAAACCAGACTCTATCCATCAAATTGGTTGCATTCATACCTGCCAGGGCCTGGAGTTAAGTTATGTGGGAGTAATAATAGGCAATGACCTCGTCGTCAGAAACGGCGAAGTACTGGTTGACCCAACAAAACGTTCCAAAATGGATTCATCTATAAAAGGGTATAAATCTCAGATGAAAACCAATCCTGAGGAAACAAAGGAAAAAGTGAAAGCCATTATCAAGAATACCTATAGAACATTGATGACACGAGGAATGAAGGGGTGCTACGTTTACTGTATTGATCCGGAGACGAGGGCTTATTTCAAGGTCTTGATAAATTCTTCTACTTAAATGCTAAGTAAATTCACGTCTTCCTGCAGACCGAACAACTCCCGCCATCCTTCGAACAATTGGATATTCCGCGTAAAGTGACCCACCTATTCCGCGCCAAATTGACCCGCTAAAGTTAAGTGCCTGAATGAAGGTTTTTGATGCTGTTTCACTGGGTCAAATTTAGTTGTTTAATTCGGTTAGATTATCGGTGAGAGTTT
>WGMZ01000002.1 GCA_016124735.1 Bacteroidota bacterium | reverse complement strand
TACTAAAGGCCCATCTGAGTTCAATCCGACACTCCTATGCTCCGTTTATGTCCAGATTAAATGCCAACTCGCCAAGCAACCTGGTCAAAATCTATAGCATTACACATTTTGTAACCCAATAAAATCAGCAGACCCTAATTACAATACCGTGAATGTAAATGCCGGTACACTTAATATTTATGGCAACATGACCAATACCTCCTCTGCCACGATTTCGGGAGGGGCAAGCATGGTGGTGCAGGCAGGAGGTACCCTGACCAATTCTGGAACCATTACCAACAATGGCACATTAACCATTAGCAGCGGGGCCACATTGGCAAATACCGGAACCATTGAAGGAACCGGAACAAGTTCACTCCCCGCGCTCACAGTGAGCAGCAATATCAGCCTTCCGAACGGAGCCACCTATTCCAGTATCAGCATAATAAACGGAGTTACCCTCACCGCAGAAGGTGATTTAAAAACCGACACTTTAAGCCTAGGCTCCGGTACTATTAGTCTTAAGTCCGGAACCTTATCCATCAGCTCCAATATCACAGGAAGTTCCAGCGTCAATACGATTTCATCTGATGGGAAAAGCAGCCTGAATCTTACCGCAAATGCCAATGGCACGCTTTACTTTGACCAAACGAATTCCGGCACGACCAACTCTTTTATTAACCTAACGCTGAACACCAGCGGAACGATAACCTTAGGTAACGCGATCCGGATTTCCGGTGTATACACAAGTAGCAGCGGAATACTGAATACCAGCGACAATCTGACTCTTATTTCATCATCTCCAGGTTCCTACGGTCAAATTGCTCCGGGAAACGGCACGATAACAGGAAATATCACCATGGAAATGACTGCTTCCGGAACCGGTGCCGGCTGGCGCCCAATTGCCCTGCCCCTTGTTTCTACCCTGGCAAACCTGAGTGGAATCAATCAAGTGTACTCGGGCCATACACCGGCCAATGAAATTAACACCTACTACTGGAACCCTGCTCAAAATGGAACAACGGGCTTATGCAATGGTTGGACCGCTGCTTCGTCCACCGACGATAATACCCGGCCATATATCATCTATGCCAACAACAACAGCAATGGATTGCATGATTTCTCGGGCAAACTCAGTGTTTCCGGGACAAATAGCACGGGTAACAAAACCTTTAATTTGTTTGCCTATACAGATCCCGACACCAGCTCCGGCATAACCATGGCCACCGGATGGAATTTCATTCCGAATCCCTATCCCTGCAATTTGAGTATTTCTGCTTTGCTAAGCACCCGAAATACCAATTTTACACCAAGCTACAAAGCTATCCATGTGTATAATTATGCCAGTCAGCAATATGAGGTATACAGCAGCAGTGGAGTGAGTATTGTAAATTACCACAACACAGAATCGGGCAATACCATCAGCAATATTCCACCATTTGCTGGTTTCTGGGTTAAATCCTCCAGCAATCAAACACTGACCATTACCAATGCCGAACGAACTACGTCAACTTCCAATGTGGCCACTTTATTAAAGAACAATTACGATTTGCTGCGACTCAACGTGAGCGATGCAAATGGAATGAAGGACCAATGTGTAGTATATTTTACGGCAGATGCCACTCAAGGTTTCGACAATATCGGCGACGCTTACAAGCTGGATGGATTGGGCGCTGCGCCTTCCTTATCTTCTCTAATCGGCGGAGCCAGACTTAGTATTAATGCTTTGCCTTCATCCCTGAATGAGGTTAGCATTCCTTTAAGCTACAAAAGCAATACGAAAGGAAAAGCAGAAATAAGCCTCGATTTCAGTGAACTCGATGCTGCATGGAACGTTCTTCTGGAAGATAAACTGACAGGAATAAAGATGGACCTTAAAAACGGTGCCTACTCTTTTGAAAATAATGGCACCAACAACTTGCGTTTTATTCTTCATCTGGAGAAAAAAGGAGCAACGGGTATAGGCATAAGCGGGGAAGCAGGGTTCGAACTCTATCAGGACTTCAATACTGTGTATATTAATTTGGTTGAAAAAGAACCCGTATATATATCTATTTACACATTGAGCGGAAAATTAATGGCCCAATATGAACTGGAAAATCCGGGACATCAAACCATTCCGAATCAGATGATACAGGAACCCGGCGTCTATATTGTGGAGGCTCGAAGCACAGGATTCAGAAAAACATTAAAAGTGATAAAGTAAAACCATCATTGCTGAGCAGATCAGCAGAGGCAGTGCCCGGTTAGGGAGGCGGAAGATTTGTTATCTAATTATTAAGAAACCGGGACTCCTGCTTTTTTTAAGAAACTACGCGTTGGCGACAGCAAGACTGTTGACCCGAGATGGACTGTACCCAAACTTTTCACGGAAACACAGTGAGAAGTAAGAGATATTTTCAAAACCACAGGCCCTCGCCACGCCGCTCACATTCATATGTCCTTCTCTCAGCATTTCTATTGCCTGCTCCATCCGGTAGTTCCGTATAAAAAGCTTTGGAGTCGTGTCATAAAGATCTTTGATTCGGCGTTCAAATGTGGACACACTCATAGACAAGGCATCTGACAAGTTTTTCACTTTTAAATTTGGATTGTCAAATTCCTTATTCAGATGATAAATGAGTCGGTCGCCGAAATTCATCTCCGAATCCATTGCTGTGAATGACATGGAAGTCAGTTTTTGCATTTTTGAAAAACACAAATTTCTGTTTCGGATCAAATTCTCGATCCTCACCTCCAATTGTTCTTTGGTAAATGGTTTTAGCAAATACGCATCTACCCCGGAACGGTAGCCTTCCAGCTCGTTAAATTCTGTATCTACTGTGGTAAGCATAATAACCGGAATGTGGGCCGCTTTCTCGTCATTGCGAATGCTTCGCACCATTTGGTACCCATCCAATTCGGGCATCATCAAATCCGTAATAATGATTTCCGGTACCTCTTGCAACGCCATCATCAGCCCTTTGGCTCCGTTATCTGCTTCGATTACACGGAATTCTTTCTCGAGGACAACCCGCAACAAACTTCGTATGAGTCGCGAATCATCTACGATTAAAACAGTGGGTTCTGAATTTTTTTTCTGGCCGGAAAAAAGTGGGAAATCATTCATTAGAGTTCAAAATACACTCTTTGGAACCGCTTATAATTGCACTCTTTTTTGAATGGGGCTTTTTCCCATTTTACCGGTGAAATCCTTCTTTAAATGGAATCTAAAAATCCATTCGAAAGCGTTCCCTTCTTAAGGGTGTAAACTTGAGTGGATTCGAGGAATCATCTTCAATCCGCTTCCTTTTACGGTATAAATCGACCGCCAGGTACAAGGCATTTCTGAAGCTGGATTCGACGGCTGTTCCCTGTCCCGCAATAGCATAAGCTGTTCCGTGATCCGGAGAAGTTCGGATAAAAGAGAGTCCCGAAGTGAAATTTACTCCATCTTCAAAACCCAGCAATTTGAAAGGAATCAAACCCTGATCGTGGTACATGGCCAGAATTCCATCAAATTTTTTGAATTCCTCGGTGCCAAAAAATCCATCGGATGGGTATGGCCCAAAAGCATAAATGCCCGCTTCAATGGCTTCTTTCACAGCCGGCAAAATAAAGTTACTCTCTTCATCACCAAGCAGACCATTATCTCCGGCGTGCGGGTTTAAGCCCAAAACAGCAATACGAGGCTTTCCAATGCCAAAATCTTCACTCAGCGAGTTATTCAGTGCCTGTATGGATTGGATGATTTTGTCTTTATCGATCTGACTTGCTACCTCTTTAATGGGAACATGTCCCGTTACCAATCCCACACGCATCTCGTCGCAGACCAAAATCATCATATGATTTTCTGCCCCATCCATCTCCGCCAGATAATCGGTATGCCCGTGGAAGGGCCGTTCTGCCCGATTCACCGTAGACTTGTCTAATGGAGCCGTAACCAGCACGTCCATGTCTCCGTTCAAAACATCCCGGGTTGCTGCTTCAAGCGATTTGAAAGCATAATCGCCCGATTCCTGTGAAGCCGTGCCGGATTGTATGGCCGTTTCTTCATCCCATGTCACCACCAGATTGACCTTTCGGTGGTGGATGTGGTTGGCCGAATCGGCAAAATAAATATGCAGATCATGCAGTCCCATCTGTTTCTTAAAATAAGATATGACCTTAGGGCTCGCATAGATACATGGCGTGCAGAACTCCGTAATTTTCGGATTACTCAGGGACTTTAGAATTACTTCAGGGCCCACGCCGTTGTAATCGCCCAGGCTAATGGCCACACGGATATGTTCTTTGCTCATTTTTTCGCTCTGTTTTGAAGGTAATTGATCAAAAAGCGCACGGCGGCGCCTGTTCCATTTTTTCCTCTGTAAGAATCGTTTCCTTTGATGTATGCCGGACCGGCAATATCAAAATGCATCCATGGATAGGAGGTGAAATGCTCCAGGAATTTTCCTGCAGTGATCGCTCCTCCAACTGGTCCGCCAATATTTTTCATGTCGGCGATATCACTTTTCAAAAGGTCTTTGTATTCATCCCAAAAAGGAAACTCCACCAGTCTTTCATAGACCTCATCTCCCGATTTTTTTAGGCTCTGTTTCACTTTCTCTTCTGCTGTTCCCATGCATACAATTCCATATTGACCAATGGCCATGGCTGCTGCACCAGTCAGAGTAGCAAAATCCATGACTAGTTCCGGATCGTATTTCGCAGCATAAGCCAATGCATCGGCCAAAATCATGCGTCCCTCAGCGTCGGTGTTCAGCACCTCCACCTGTAGACCATTGTACATTTTAATGACATCTCCCGGAGTATAGGCCATTTCGCCGGGACGGTTGTCTGTTGCCGGAATCAAAGCCACTACATGTACCGGAAGTTCCATACTTGCCGCTCCATAGATGGCCGCCATCACAGCAGCAGCTCCGCCCATATCCGATTTCATCGTATCCATAGATGAAGTGGGTTTGAGGCTCAGGCCACCCGTATCGTAAACCACCCCTTTTCCTACCAGAACGATGGGTTTATCATTGACGGCCTTTTTTGGCTTGTATTCCATGATCGTAAAGGTAGGAGGAGTCTGGCTCCCGGAATTTACCGCCAGGAGTCCGCCAAATTTCAGCGCCTCCAGCTTGGTTTTATTGAATACTTCCACCTTGATGCCGGCTTTCTCGCCCATCCGTTCCGCTTCTTCACTTAGCTTTAAAGCATCCAGGGTAATGACTGGTTCATTGACCAGGTCGCGTGCCCAGAAAACAGAAGCGACGGTGCAATTCAGCTCGTGCATTCTCTCATCCGAAGAATGTTTTGCCTGTACTGCAATGGTTTCCAGAGGGTTTCTCTCTTTTTCTTCTTCTTTCCTGTATTTGAGGAATTGGTAGTTCGACAAGGAGATGCCTTCTGCTACGTCGTACCAATCATTCTTCGAATCGCTCAGATCGATGATTCGTGCGGTATTCACTTCTGCTGCATTCACCATGCTGCAGAATGAAGCGCCCAGCTTTCGGTATGCCTCTCTTCTGGCGATGGCATCTTTCTTCCCATAATCAACTGCCACTGCGCATACCTTGTCCATCGACCCTAGAGATACCAGTTCTTTTTCTTTTTTTATTTGGGATTTCAGGTAGTCCTCCTGTTCAGCGCTGAGACGAAGTTCATCCAATTTGCTATTCTTTTTAATGAGAAACAAAACAGCTTCTTCGCTGCCTTCCTGGCTTTTTTTGTTGGTTCCTATTTTAACTGACATGCGCTTAATTTGAGGCTTTCAAAGCTATGAATTCTACCGGGAAATAAGTTTTCTGTGTACATATTTTGGCCTCTTTTTGCTTTTACCGTATTTGCATAGAAGATGGATACCACCCTGATTGTTTCCTGCCTGCTTGGCTACTTCCTCCTATTATTTGTCGTGTCACGACTCACCTCGCGAAATGCCGACAATGCAACCTATTTCACGGCCAACAGAAACTCCTCCTGGTGGCTTGTGGCCTTTGGGATGATTGGCGCTTCTTTGTCGGGAGTAACCTTCATCTCCGTACCCGGTTGGGTAGAAACCAGGCAGTTTTCCTATATGCAAATGGTTCTCGGATATATTCCCGGCTATTTGCTGATTGCCTTTGTGCTGATGCCCTTGTATTACAGGCTGAAGCTCACCACGATTTATTCTTTTCTGAAGGGGCGCTTTGGAGAAACCACTTATAAAACCGGCTCGGCCTTTTTTCTTCTTTCCCGATTAATGGGCTCTTCCCTGCGTATGTATCTGGTGGCGAATGTGCTTCAGGTTATTCTGTTTGATCAATTGAACGTCCCTTTTCCATTAACGGTGGGACTTTCGATCTTACTGGTATGGCTCTATACCCGAAAAGGTGGAATAAAAACCATTGTCTGGACCGATACGCTGCAAACCACTTTCATGCTGTTGGCGCTGGTATTTGCCATAGTTTTGATTGGAAAACAGCTGGGATGGAGCATTGGAGAAGTGATTGAGCAGGTAAGGCAGAGCAATTATTCGCAAATCTTCTTTTTTGATGATCCGGGCGATCCCCGATATTTCTACAAACAATTCCTTTCCGGAGCTTTAATTGCCCTGGTAATGACTGGGCTGGATCAGGACATGATGCAGAAAAACCTGACCTGCAAAAACATTGGAGAGGCACAGAAGAACATGGTGAGTTTTTCCGTGGTGTTGATTTTTGCCAACCTTTTATTTCTCTGTTTGGGCGCACTCTTGTACCTCTATGCGCAGCATACCGGGATGGACATGCCCGCTAAAGCCGACAACCTCTTTGGGGAAGTGGCCATGAACGGTGGATTGGGTTCCCTGGTGGGTATATTCTTTATTTTAGGATTGATTGCCGCCGCCTATTCCAGCGCCGATTCGGCACTCACGGCTTTGACCACCTCCTTTTGCATCGACATCATGGATATTGAAAAAAGAGCGCCGAAAGAGCAGGAATCGTTACGGAAGAACGTGCATTTTGCCTTTGCTGTACTGACTGTCATCATCATTGTAATTACCCGTCAATTTCACGACGACAGCCTGATCGATATTATTTTTAAGGTGGCCTCTTACACGTATGGCCCGCTGCTGGGTCTTTTTGCTTTTGGCATGTTCAGTAAGAGAACAATAAAGGACAATTGGAGCCCGGCCATCTGTTTGCTCTCGCCGTTGATTTCCTATTATATCGCCGACATGGCTCCGGAAAAGCTCGGCTATACTTTTGGCTATGAGATTCTGCTGGTGAACGGCATGCTCACCTGGTTGGGCTTGTGGTTGAGTGGTTTTGCCATGGAGAAGTCCATGGAGCATAGACCATAGACCATGGATTTCTGAAAATCACATTCCTTATACTTTTGAGCAGATCTGGGCGATACGGGAAGAGTGCATTAAAAATTTGACGGAATCGGAAATACAAAATAACCTATGATAGGAATATTCTATAAAAAACAAAGAAAGCTTCAATCTCCACTGAGCGAATCGGAGATCTTCGAAAAGTTGCAATTGCATTCCGTTGGAGGAAACCGAAACAATTTAAAAATCACAACTTTCTTCAAGGCAAAATTCAATCAGGACGAACACCGCTTTTCATTAAAGCAAATCTTTGATATGGGTATCAATAACCAAATTCGACCCGAGATTCTGGGTCGGATTGAATCTGGAAAGGAATTTACTGTAATTCATCTAAGTGTAATCTTACCAAAATGGCAGGAAATATTGATCGATTCGGTTATCGTATCGAATATACTGATTGAAATCGGATTGGTATATTTTCCATGGACCGAAACTCCCTGGAGTAATTTCTTTCCCTACGGACTGCCAATAACTATTGTATTGATTGTGCTCCTCACCAAAGCCTTCTTTAACTCCAAGTATTCCGATTGTGAGGATATTCTTTTAAAGATGATGAAAGCAAAAGTATTCCGGTGACCCGGCTCAGTACCGTGTAATCTCTCCATCGCCCCAAAGATCTTCCAGGGCGAAAAATTCGCGTTTTTCCGGAATGAAAACGTGGGCGACCACATTCACATAGTCCAACAAAATCCATTCGCTGTTCTCATAACCTTCACGGTGATAGGGGTCTTCATGAATCTCTTTGTCAACAAACTCTTCAACGGATTTAGCAATGGCTTGTACCTGACGGTCGCTGTCTCCTTCGCAGATGACAAAATAATCGGCTACGGCCCCTTTTACTTCCCGCAGGTCGATTAAGGTGATACCTTTCCCCTTTTTCTCTTCCATTCCCTTAACAATCACATCTGCCAATAATCTTCCTGAATCTACCTTCGTGTTTTTTGCCATAGCCAAATAGCCTTATTTTTGCGTGCAAATTACGGCAATATTTGACGAACTTCCTTCCTTCTGTACAGCGCTTCCGCACCATCACCTTGCGTTACTCTTCTCTGTCTTCTACCAATGAGCTCGCCCGGGAACTTTTTGAAGCCAGCGAAATTCAGCATGGAACGGCCATACGTGCCGATTTTCAGGAACATGGTCGCGGTCAGATGGGAAGCCGATGGAACGGGAATCCAGGGGAAAATATCTACATGAGCCTGGTACTTGAGCTTCAGCTACCTGTCGATCAGCAGTTCCTGCTCAATATGGCGGTAGCCCTGGCTGTTCGCGATACCCTGGAAGAATACCTGCCGGGCACAAAAATCAAATGGCCCAATGATTTGTATTTTCAGCGTCAAAAAATCGCAGGCATCCTGATCGAAAACAGTATACAGGGAAGCCTCATGGTGTGCAGCATCATTGGCATCGGCATCAATGTGCTCCAGATGGATTTCGGCCCCCTCACAAAGGCAGGGTCGGTTAAGCAACATAGCTCCCAAACTCCATCTTTAGATGAGGTATATGCATTCTTAATTGCTCATCTGGAAGAACGGATTGCATCGCTAGACAGGCCAGAAAAACTTAGAGAAGAATACCATCATCATCTACTTTTTTTCAATATGGTGACAACCTTTGAACAAAATGGCCGTTTGTTTAAAGCAAGAGTAGGGGAGATTGATGAATGGGGTAGACTTTGCCTTGACCTGGGAGAAAAAACCGAATTATTCTCCATCAAAGACATTCGCTGGGTAGATTTATGAAAAGTGGGATTTTAGATATAGGGAACAGTTCTGTAAAATGGGCTCTGTTTGAGGGAGATGATCTCCTGGAAAGTGGCGTATGCACCTATGGCGAATGGGAAAAGCTACGCCAGCTGCACACACATCATGCACCAATTAGCTGGTTTATGAGTTCGGTTCAGCAAGTGCCCTCCACCGCCGAACTTGGCTTTAAATGCGAAGAATTGGACCTAAACCACGCATTGCCTGTAACCATTCTCTATCAAACCCCGTCTACCTTAGGTAAGGACCGAATAGCAGGAATCTGTGGAGCGCGTCATTTGTTTCCAAATCAGGCATGCTTGGTGATTGATGCCGGAACCTGCATTACCTTCGACCTTGTAGATGCAGAAGGAAATTATCCCGGCGGGAGCATTAGTCCGGGCATACAAATGCGGCTAAAAGCAATGCATGAGCAAACGGGTAGATTGCCTTTGTTAGATTGGGAAGACCCGGATGGTTTTATCGGCGATAGCACCAAAATGAGCATGCTGCAGGGAGTAAAGCAGGGTGTGCTTGGTGAATGTGAACGTCAAATCCGTCTTTATAAGGAGCGCTATCCGTCTTTACAAATACTGATTACCGGAGGGGATTGTTCATTTTTTGAGATAAACCTTAAAATGGACATATTTGCAGCGCCAAATCTGGTGCTGACCGGTTTAAATACGATACTACACTATAAGAAATCGCTGGATGCGTAAAGCTTTTCTTCTGTCAATAACTTTGATGCTCGGTTTTGGTGGTGCGCTTCAGGCACAAATCTTAACCCAGTCGCCCTATTCGCGTTTTGGAATTGGCGAAACTTTTTTTCAGGGTTTTGCCGACCAACAGGCAATGGGTCAAACTGGGGTTGCAATGCGCAACTCGCTTAACATGTATCTTCTGAACCCCGCCTCATACAGTGCCTTGAGCAAAACGAATTTTCGTTTTGGTGCATTGAGTTATTTTGGCACCATTGCACAAGGTCAGCAGCGCCTGCATACCAACGGTGCAGGAGTGAACTACCTGGCCATCGGCTTTCAGGTAAACAAGAAAAAAACCTGGGGTTTTTCCATGGGGGCTATCCCCTACAGTAATATTGGCTACAATATCACCTATCAGCATGATTCGGCACATGGTAATTACACAGATGTGTTAAGTGGAAATGGAGGTATTTCACGCTATTATATAGGAACCGGATTTTCATTGGGAAAGCATTTTTCTCTGGGATTGCAGTGGTCTTATCTGCATGGAAATGTAGACTTCTCCCGCGCATTGGAGTACCCCGCAGGTGATTCGCGCCTCAACTACAAGGAGAGTTCAATTGAGTTTGTCCATGGCCAGCTTCTTCAGGGGGGTGCCCAGTATTATTTTAAGGATAAGTTTATCTACAAGAAGGGCCTGTTCAACAAAAAGCATAAAGGAGAAAAAGACACGGTTATGTTGCGGCATCAATTTGGAGCCACCTATTCGGTTTCTTCCCAACTTCATAATGAACGAACTTTCTATGCAAGAAACTATGTTCTGTCGAGTGGAAACGAATATACCCTGGATACCATTCTTTTGGATAATTCTCAAACTGCAAATACTGCCTTACCAAGCAGCCTGGCTTTTGGGTATGTGCTCAATGCCAACGATGGAAAATGGCGATTGGCCCTGGATTATACCTATTCCCAATGGAGTGCGTTCCGTTCTCCTTATGAAAGCCAGAACCTTCAAAACTCATGGAAGGCCGGAGCAGGATATGGCTTTCGACCGAGCCAGACCGCAGATTACTCCAAGCACTTTGCCAGGACTCTGTTTGCTACAACGGAATACCGGTTTGGCGCAAGGTATGGGAAGACCTTTCTTAATGTTAACAACACAGACATCACCGAACTTGGCATTAGTTTTGGCTTAGGTATACCATTAAGGATGCGAACCGTGAACGAAGAATTCAGGTATGAATATGTCCTGTCAAGCTTGGACATTTCGGTTGAATATATGCAGAGAGGAACCTTAACGAATAATTTAATAAAAGAAAACTACTGGAGATTTGCCGTGGGTGTTTCACTCAACGACAAATGGTTCAACAAACGCAAAATTGAATAAGGAATGAGAAGATTAAGTATGAAACCAAAAGCGCTCATGATGCTATTGCTGACACTGTTTGCATTCAATGCTGTTCAGGCTCAGGTGAGCGACTGCAATCCAAACGGAAAAGACAGCTTGCTCACGCTTCGTAATTACACCCTCATGCACGAGGATGTGAAAATGAAACGCCTCGAACCTGCTTTTGAAGGCTGGTTATACGTTTTCACCAATGCTCCTTGTTTCCGGGAGCAAACCTATGTAGACGGTATTGAAATCTATGAAGGGCGTTATGAAAAAGCAACAGATGACACCCGCAAAAAAGAAATTATGGATACCATCGGTATGATTTACCAACAGCGTATTCAATATTTCGGAAGAGAAGGTTATGTAAAAGGTAAATGGGGAAAGACTTTACTCGACCTCGACAAAGGACATCCTGAAGCAGGAATGGCCCTGATCGAAGAGTCAATCAAACTCGACAGTGTTCATCTGGAAGACAATCTCGTTGTTCCCTATTTCAATTATTTGGTAGCGCTTGAGAAAGCGAATAGAAAAACCAAAGACGATGTTTTGAAAGCCTACGAAACATTGACTGAAATTGTGGATTACAATATCAAGCATCCCGGAACTACCATGAAGCTGGGTATTTATAAAACTGCACTGAAGGTGGAAAATCTCAATGAGAATACTTTTACCTCCGACAAAGCAGATGCCTTGGATCAAGGTCTGGTTATTACGTTGAAGCCTTCCTATAATTCTCCCCGTTATACCATTACCAACATCGATAGTATCGACATTACGGTCGATAAGCCCATCACAGAAGCAGAAGGTTCAACCATTTACTTTGTGAAGGAAGCATGGACCGTGGCTCAGGAAAATTTGAACAACCTTGCTGCGCCTTACCTCGATTGCCAAACTCTGGCTTCAATCTATACCCCTAAATTCAAAGAAGATCCAAACAATGTGGAGTTGATGGAGAAAATTCTTCTCTTCCTGAATAATGCTAAATGCACCAGCTCCGACCTGTATTTCGAAGTTTCTGAAGCCTACCTGAAACTTACTCCGGATGCAGCCGGATACCGCAACCTGGCGAATGCCTATAAGAGCAAGAAAAACTATGCAAAAGCTCTGGAGGTTTACCAAAAAGCCATCAACATAGAAACAGAGGATGCTAAAAAAGTGGATGACTATATCACCATGGCAAAAATTGCATTGGCTACCAAGAATATTAATCAGGTGAAAACCTACGCAGACAAAGCATTGGCTATTAATCCGAATAAAGGTGAGGCCTATATTTTAATAGGAGACTCCTATTTGCATGCTGCCGCCAATTGCACTGATTTTGATAAAAAAGCCATCTATTGGGTGGTGGTAGATCAATACATCAAAGCGAAAAATGTAGATGCAGGTATCGCCGGTGCGGCCAATCGTCGTATTGCTACTTACAGCCGCTATTTTCCAAGCAAAGAGGAAGGCTTTTTCCGCAGCATCAACGCGGGAGATAGTTACACTCTGAAATGCTACCCGAACCTGACTACCAAAGCCAGGTATAATTAATTGAGTGGATGAATACCCGGAAAGTTTTGCGTATGCCCTTTCAAGCAATCGCCCTGCTTTCCGGGTTTTTTATGTTCTTTTCTTCCTGTGATATGAAGGAAGAAAAACAGAAGGTGGAGAAGATGATGAACGACACTGTGTTCGGAGAATATGCCGAAACAGTTGAAATGCAATTCAACGACTCCGGGGTGCAAAAGGCCATTCTCTACGCGCCTGTTCTGGAACGCTATCAGACAGACGAACCCTATACTTTATTTGAAAAAGGAGTGACAGGGTATTTTTATGGTCCAAGCGGAAAAGTCGAAAATTCTCTCAAGGCAAAATGGGGAAAGTCGCTCGACAAAAAGAAAATTATCGAACTCCGGAACGATGTGCAGCTGCTCAACTCCAAACAGGAAAGACTGCATACAGATAAGCTTTTCTGGGACCAAAATACCGGGAAGATTTACACCGATGAATTCGTTAAAATCACTTCACCCAAAGACACGATCATGGGTATCGGTTTCGAAGCCAACCAGGATTTTAGCGAATACCGCATCTTTAAAGTAAAAGGCGATCTTAGCATCAATGAAGAAGATCAATAGAATCGCCTGGAACATTCTGGCCAGCGCATCTCTGATTGTTGGGCTATGGGTTCTTATCGCAGAAGGAACCCTTCATTCAAAGTTTTATGTCTTCTTCTTTTTCAGTTTGATTGTCTGGGGCCTTCTCTATATAAAAAGAATTGGACGACAGCCTGTTACAAAGCGGAAAAAAAGACGCTAATTTGTAAAAGAAAGCCTTCCAAATGGACAGTTATTCGGGAATGATTATTCTTTCTATGCTGATACTCTCTGCCTTTTTCTCAGGCATTGAGATTGCGTTTCTATCCTCCAATAAACTTCGAATCGAGCTAAAGAATAAACAAGGCGTTTTGTGGGGAAGAATTCTTTCTACATACCTCAAACGACCCTCCCGCTTTATTTCGACCGTGCTGGTTGGAAACAATGTGTCGCTGGTAATCTATGGTATCTTTATGGAAGGCGTGCTCAATTCCTGGTTCAGTGGATCTCCCTGGGCTTCTTACGAATTGCTCGACCTTCTCATCCAGACATTTTTCTCGACCATCCTGATTTTGGTCTGTGCAGAATTCATCCCCAAAGTCATCTTCAATCAGAATGCCGACACCTTACTGCCTACCTTAATTTTTCCCTTCCAGCTATTTTACTACGCACTCCTTCCAATAGTGAGCCTTGTGAATTGGTTGGCAGAGCGCTTTTTAAAAATGCTCCCCGGTACGGAGAATCAACAAAAAGAACTCTTGTTTACCAAAGTGGATTTGGATCATTATATCTCCGAAAGTGTCCATATCGATACGGAAGAAGACTCCGAGCTCGACACCGAAGTATTTAAAAATGCGCTGGATTTTGATCAGGTGAAAGTGCGTGAATGCATGATTCCGAGAAACGAGGTGGTGGCGATCGAAATGAACGATGCCATGGATAAACTCTGGGATTTATTTATCAGCAGTGGTCATTCCAAAATCCTGGTATACAAAGAAACCGTCGATAATATCATTGGATACGTGCACCAAACCGATTTGTTCCATCGCCCGGAAAGTATCAAATCCTGCCTTATTCCTATCGTTATTGCTACCGAGGCTATGCCGGCAAACGAGCTTCTGAAAAAGTTAACAGCAAATCGCAAAAGTTTAGCTGTTGTGATAGATGAATTTGGAGGTACCGCAGGGATTGTGACCATTGAAGATATTCTGGAAGAAATATTCGGCGAGATTGAAGATGAGCACGATGTGGAAAATCTCACCGAAGAAAAAATCTCGGACCGCGAATTCAAGTTCTCTGCACGTCTCGAAGTCGATTACCTGAACGAAACCTATGAACTATCCATTCCCGAAGGAGAGTACGAAACGCTGGGCGGGTTCATCATCAGCCGATACGAAAGCATTCCGGAGAAAGGAGAAACACTGGTTATCGACGACTTTGAATTTCATATCCTGAGCCTGGAGAATGCCAGGATAGGCAATGTTCGACTCAGGTTATTGCGTAAGTCATGAAAGGAAAAGACATCTTACCCGTGGTTTGTGCTATTGTTGTTCATGAAGGAAAAGTGCTGGCAGTAAAAAAAGCAGCACATCAAAGCTATGCGGGAAAATGGGAGTTCCCGGGCGGGAAAGTAGAGGCGGGAGAAAGCGATAAACAAGCGCTGAAACGGGAAATCATTGAAGAGTTGAAAGTAGAGATTATAGCCAATATGCGGCTGGACACGGTTTTCTACGAAGAAAACAGCCGCATCATTGAACTACGACCCTATATCTGTGAAATCTCCCTCGGCGATGTCACCTTGCAGGAACATGCCGCCTTAAACTGGGCCAGCATCAGCGAACTCGAACAGCTCGATTGGGCACCTGCCGATATCCCGGTGATGAAAGAAGTCTGCGAACTATTATCTGCTATTTAGGTTCGTATCGGGTAATCTTCATACTTCGTGCATAAACAGGACCCTTGCCGCGATACCACAGATAAGCCTTCAGGCGATCGGCCTTGTTTCTCACCTCCGGCGTCATATAATCCATAGAAATATGCTGCCATTCTCCCCGCTTCAACTGCGGGATGAGGTACTCAGTTGTTGTATACTTATAAGGTTTCCCTTTATAGAGGAAATTCGCTACCAACATGGGGGCTTCGGGACCAACAGAATCGGGGACGTAAATATCCGCTTCAATCTTTAGCCAGGCGTACTCCTTCCGGGTAATATCTGAATACCCGGTTTCAAATGCCCGTGTGTATGGATGTTCTTCATCCAACTGAACGACCGCTTCAAATTCATCCGGAATCAATTGAATGCGCGTCTGGTTTTCCTGATCTGTGGTTGTGCCCAGCCATGTTTCAAATAATATGCTGCTATCGAGATGATTTCTTTCTAATGGCATGTGCTCATGGGCTTCGGCCTGACGCTCCACCAAAAGCAAATTCTTTGCCCCGTCAGGGATGGAAGTACGTCCAAAAATTTTCCAGTAATATGCCGCCGTCATTCTTTCCCCATCGATGATTTTAGCCTTGAACTGCCAGAATTGAAATAGATTGAGTACCGTCAATCCAGCAAGCAAGACAAGAAAGCTCTGCCAGAGTCCTTGACGTTCTTTCAACCAAACAAGGAAATAGCCCAGAGGGAAGAGTAACATCAGGTAAGAGGATACCATGGAACGGGAACTATAGCTGCCGCCTCCATACCACCAGACAGTCCAGGAAGAAACGATGTAAAGATTGAGGATAAAAAAGAGGAAGAAAGACCAAAACAGCTCTTTGTTTTTCTTGTACATCTGCACAAATCCAAGAACAGCAAACAACATCACCGGTGTATAGATGAACCAGCCCTTTCGGAAGCTAAACAGGAAATCCCAGGTATGCGGGCTCATAAAATCAAAGCCAACACCGTTGTCCTGATACGAATAAAAGAGCCATTGTCCGCTGCTCCATTTCCAATAAAGCATTTGTGGCAAACCACCTATCAGCAGTCCAATCGCACCGGCGAATAAGGTCGGGAGTTGTTTTCCAAGAAAGGAAAAGTATTGGCTGCGGCCGAAGGGTCCAAATTTCCAGATAAGCGGAACCAGGATAAAGAGCCCTTCGTTGGGACGGCTCATGGTTATCAGTCCAATGACAAGTCCGAGCGCCAGCATTTGGATCCAATGAATCTTCTCCTTCCAACTGTCGATTATATACAGCGCAACCGCAATCAGGAAAAAGAGAAAATTATGCGCCAGAGGATTACCAAAAGTGGCCATCTCCAGATAATTGGTCGTGAAAACCAGAATGAGCAGCAATAGTGCGGTCCACCCATCTGAAAAATAACGAAGCAATAATTTCCTGGAAAGAAATAGGCCGATGATTGCATAGCACATGCTTCCGAATACCCAGGCGAATTGGTAGGGCAACGAAAATCCATCCCGGGCATATCCCATAGGTTCAGCCAGCAAATCCGCAACGGTGAAATAAGGCAAATTGAGAAGGGCCAAGCCGCCCGGATAACGCATTACCCAATTCCCACCATCAATCTGAACAGCCTGATAGAGGGTTCCTGTGGTATGATAGGTATCGATGATATGATTGACCCAGGTCATGTCCTGCAAAGTCAAATCATCGTAGATGAAATAGGCGGGCAGATAGAGGTAATAACCAAATACATCCCAGGTAAGCGAGTTGCCGGGGTCTGCAATTACCAGACGTAAAATCACAATAGCCAGAACAGAAACCAGCAGGGCTATTTGACTTTTAGGGTCTTTTCGGAAAATACGGGTCATCATAAATTAGGCGTAAATTACGCCATCCATGGAGAAAATTAATATCCGTCGCTTTTTAGAGGTAGCGAATCAGCCTTTGATGCTCCTTTTTATGTTCGCTATGCTTCTCCTGAATTTATGGCGGTTGTCAAATTACCAGGTGGAACTAAATCAACCCCTGGACTGGCGTCAATTGTATTGTGGCCATATTCTCTTTGCTGAAGGAGAGAACCCATACAACGATGCTGCCTTAAAACAAGTGTGGGCAGATAATGTACCCGAAGCAAAAGATTTACCCGCTCCGGGAGCTCCAGAAAACCGGCTGGTTTATCCTCCACAGGCAATTTTTCTTTGCCATCTTTTTTTACCCTGGAGCTGGCAAAGTACCCGATGGATGGCATGGGGTATCGCCTTGCTTTCTCTGCTTTTGATTCCATTTGTTTCTTCCAGAACAGCAAATTGGAAAGACCTCCTCCTTGCGCTGTTGGTGCTTATTTCCTTTCGTGGCACCTCCACGGCACTTGTGCTGGCACAGCCCGCATTGCCAGTAATTCTCCTCCTGATGGCCGCGCTCCATTTCAGGAAAAGCCGGAAGAATATCAGCGGGATTCTGCTCGGCCTCTCCTTTTTTAAGCCCAGTCTGGCCCTTCCAATCCTATTCTTCTTTACTGCAGAAAAAAACTGGAAGCCCATCATCTACGCAATCGGATTGAATTTCGTTTTCTACCTTTTGATGTATACCCAACTTGGACTTGATTTTCTTTTACAGATCATTCAAAGCTGGCTGGGGGAATTGCAACTGCAGGCGCAAATCATCTTCGAATCCGGACATTCGTTTCTTAATGGGAACATGACGGACCTGAGTGCTGCTTTGTTCCGTTTGTTTGGTTTAGAGTCAGGCTGGTTGAATTTGCCCCTCTTATTGATTGGCTCTCTGCTTCTGTTGGCACTGTATCGTAAAGGAAAACTAAAGGAATCAGAATTGCTTTTGCTACTCGTTCTCCTCAGTTATTTGTTCAGCTATCATCTCTATTATGACCTCATGCTATTGCCTGTTCTTATGCTCTCCTATTACCGGATGACAAACATTTTGGGCTGGCTTTGCCTGCTGCTCTACCTTCCCTGGGGACATTGGCCGCAACTCGTTTCCATACAGATCTTTATTCTGCTGCTATTATTCATTCTCATCTGGACCAGGAAATATTCCATTCCGACAAATACTTCAGCTTAATTTTTGTAACTTAAAGGCAGTGCCATCCGGGACAATTTAAAATCAATAAATGCCATGCAACAACTTCGAAAACATCCGATTCTCGTTCTGCTCCTCGTGTTTGTTCTTTCCATAGGCGCTTGCCACGTGGCGCGATCGGCATGGTATCTTACTTCCAATATCACAGATTACAAGATTTTTCCGTCCCGGGTGATTTCGAATGGTAATCAGCCTGAATCTTTGCCCTACGCCACCGATCCAAAATTCCCGAAAAGCATCACTTACGATCACGATAGTTTTACGGTCGATGAATTCATGAAGGAACATAAGACCGTTGCTTTCCTCATCTTGTGGAAGGACAGCATTCAATATGAAGGCTACTATAACGGCTATGTGGATTCCTCTATCACCACCTCCTTTTCCATGGCCAAATCCATCGTATCGCTGCTTACCGGATGCGCCATTCAGGAAGGCTATATCGGAGGAGTTGATGATCCGGTTTTAAAATACCTGCCTGAATTGAAAGGGCGCGGATTTGATTCGATGCATATTAAGAATCTATTGCAAATGACTGCCGATCTGGATTTTAAAGAAAGCTATATCAATCCTTTTACGACCATGCCGAAATTTTACTATGGGCGGCATATCAACAAGGAGACCTTCAAACTTAAATCAAAGTATACTTCGGAATCCAAATTCAACTACCAAAGTCCGAGCACACAAATCCTGGCCCTTATCCTGACCCGCGCATTAAAAGACAAAACACTGAGCCAGTACCTGCAGGAAAAGATTTGGACTCCGATGCAGATGGAATTCCCTGCCACCTGGAGCCTCGATCAGAAAAATGGAATGGAAAAAGCCTTTTGCTGCGTGAATGCTCGTGCCCGGGATTTTGCCAAACTCGGATTACTGGTTAAAAATTTCGGCGAATGGAAAGGGCAGCAGTTGGTTCCGAGGGAATGGATCCGCCAATGCATGCAGGTTGATACCGCTAACGGTTCGGCCAAGTTTTATGAATACCAATGGTGGCACTACGGAAATCAAATCATCTATGCCAATGGACATCTCGGTCAGTATATTTTTGTGAAGCCGGATTCGGATCTGGTCATCGTCCGATTGGGGGAAAACTATGGGAAAGTATTCTGGCCCGCCCTTATGTTCAAGTTATCTCAGGCCTATGGGAAAGAGGCATTCCTCGGAAAATAATTGCAATCAATGAACCCCGCCAAAGACCGCTACCTTGCACTAAACCGCCAATCCTGGAATACCTGGGCCGACTCCAATTATAAATCCGATTTCTATCAGATGGAAGCCTTTCGTAAAGGCGCTTCATCTTTAAAAGAGATTGAAACGGCTTTATTGGGAGAGGTGCGGGGAAAATCCATTTTGCACCTGCAATGCCATTTTGGGCAGGACAGCATTTCGCTTGCCCGCATGGGTGCAAATGTTACGGCGCTCGATTTATCCGATCGGGCGATTGATTTGGCGAATCAATTGAATCAGGAAATGGGCACGAGCGTAAAATTCATTCAAGGCGATGTGTATGCTGCACCCGAGCTGATCCAAGATCAATTTGACATCGTATTTACTACCTGGGGAACGATAGGCTGGTTACCTGATATTCAAAAATGGGCGCATGTCGTGGCAAAGATGCTAAAACCGGGCGGCCGTTTGGTTTTCGCTGAATTCCATCCGGTCATCTGGATGTACGACGATCAGCAGGAAGAAATCATCTACAACTATTTGAATGGTGCCGCAATTGAAGAAGAGGTAGAAGGGAATTACGCCGAGAAAGACAAAGTGATGCGGGGCACCATCATCTCCTGGAATCATGGTTTGTCGGAAGTTATTCAGGCCCTCTTAAGCGCAAACTTAACCTTAACCTCACTCTCAGAATACGACTATTCCCCTTATGAAATCTTCAAAGAGATGGATGAAATTGAACCCGGAAAATTCCGCTTAAAAAATTCGGAAACAAAATGCCCCTATGCTACGCTCTAACCGCCGAAAAGCCTCATTAATTCTATGTGGTCTTTTTTTTCAGATAGCTTCGGGGCAAAGTCTGGCGGAGCTGATTGCGCTAAATGAAAAAGCCGAGACCCAACTCGTTTCCGGAGAAGTAGAGATGGAAATCATCCGCTTTGAAAACAATCAGCCACAAGATACAATGATACAGAAGCTCCGCTTTTACAATGACCCGATTGGCCAGCGCAGTTTGTTTACTCTTGATAATGGCAACTCCGGCATCTACTTTCCTTCCAAAGGCTCGATTGCCTATTGGGAAGACGGGGTGCAATATTGCTACCCTTTGCAGGCGTATGAATCCCGGTATTGTTCGCAATTCCGTTATAAGATGGAAGTGCTTTGTCTTGGAATATTACCGAATATCGGGAGAAAAACCTGGCTGATTCAAAACCAGAAATCCTTTGACGAGAAAGGTTATTTTCATGCTTATGAGCCTGAGACCAGAACAGTAAGCGTCGAAAGAATCATCCCCATTGAGCCAGGGAAAAAGACGCAATACCTTGGAGAAAGCGTGACTTACAGTGAAGAAGGACTTCCCCTTGAAAGCAGCAAATACTATCGCTTCGAAATACCCGACACCACCATCTCAAGGATTTCCTTCCGGGTGCACTACCGTTATTCGCACCTCAATCAGGTTCCCTATTTTGTCGTGAAAAAAGACGTAGATCAGTTGGGTGAAGAACCTTTGGTACAATTAGAAGAACCTCAGAAGATGGAGATCGATTCGCACCCGCTAAGAGGACAGGCTTTCCCCGACCTTCATCTACTCAATAAAAAGGGAACAGCCAGCCGCCTTTCTGACATCCATTCCAAAAAACTTCTTATCTACCATAGGATGGAAGATTCGGAACCATTTTTCCGCTTTGTAGATTCCTTATCCTCCGTTTATCCAGATTTACAAATTTTGATTTTGAACCACTCTCAAAATTCCTTGATAGACAACCCGGGCTACCCCCAATTTATTCAAAATCATCTTTTTGCCTACAGCCGTGTAGAAGGCTTGTATGTCAATGGGTTTCCGGTGTGGTATCTGGTAGATGAAGAAAACCATTACCTCTCGGAGAATCACGGGTTCCAAATGAAATTTGCCATGAATATTACAGATTGGTTAAATTACGAATTAAAGCACCCCTGACGCAGGAGTTTTCACGGGGAGTTCCTATATTTTCCTTTTCTTTGCAAAAAATTACTAATGCGCGTATCTGTATACGATTCTCTGGTTCATAAGCAGTCGGCAGGCCAAAAAATGCTGGCAGTTTTGATTGATCCTGACCATGTCGACCGACTGGAGGAAAGTGTTCGTCGCTGCAATGAATCCGGAGTTGACCTGATTTTCCTTGGGGGAAGTTTAGTAAGTACAGGAACCATTGCGGAGTCGATTGAACGAATCAAACAACTGACAGATATTCCTGTTTTGTTGTTTCCCGGAGATGAATTGCAGATTGATGGCCGGGCAGATGCTCTCCTTTTGTTGAGCCTTATTTCCGGCCGGAATCCCGAATTACTTATTGGCAAGCATGTGGTAGCAGCTCCCTATATCCGTAAAAGCGGAATTGAAGCGATTTCTACAGGCTATATGCTGATAGACGGAGGACGTGTAACCACTGCTTCTTACATTAGTGGCACCGTGCCCATCCCTGCCGACAAAGCAGAGATAGCCATGTGCACGGCAATGGCAGGAGAAATGTTGGGTTTGAAACTGATCTATATGGACGCCGGCAGCGGTGCCAATCAACCGGTGAATGCCCGCACGATTTCTTCAGTAAGAGAGGCTGTACGGATTCCAATTATTGTTGGAGGCGGTATTCGCTCCACGGCACAGGCTGTAGAAGCCTGGAGAGCCGGTGCGGATATTGTGGTAGTTGGTAATGCCATCGAAGATGACAATACCCTCATCACAGACCTGATGAATGCGCTGCAGGATTTGCAGCAACTATGAGTTTTTTGATTTAAGCGAGTAAGAATGTCCACACAGAGCAAAGAGTTGACCCTGGAAGAATTTAAAACCGAAGTATTAAACGATTATAAAATAGCCTTCCAAAGCCGACAAGCCAGCTTGATTGGCAGAAAGGAAGTACTGACGGGGAAAGCCAAGTTTGGCATTTTTGGAGATGGAAAAGAAGTGGCGCAGATCGCCATGGCCAAAGCCTTCAAAAACGGGGATTTTCGTTCAGGTTATTACCGCGACCAAACCTTCATGTTCGCTACGGGCATGAGCAATATCAAAGCCTTTTTTGCGCAACTCTATGCGCATCCATCTGTTGAAGCCGAACCTTGTTCCGCCGGTCGCTCTATGAACGGTCACTTCGGGACACGTTTATTAGATGATAATGGCGACTGGCTACCCCAAACTGATCGATACAATTCAAGTGCAGATATTTCTCCGACTGCCGGACAAATGCCCCGTTTGTTAGGACTGGCGCTTGCCTCGAAATTATACCGCGAAAACAAAGATTTACATGGCTACTCCGACTTCTCCGTGAACGGAAACGAAGTGGCTTTTGGCACCATTGGAAATGCCTCTACCTCTGAAGGCGGTTTTTGGGAAACCATGAATGCCGCCGGGGTATTGCAGGTACCTTTGGTTATGTCTGTTTGGGATGATGGATATGGAATTTCCGTTCCGGCCAAATACCAAACAACCAAAGAAAATATCTCCGAAATTCTCAGCGGATTCCAATCCGATGAAAATGGAAAAGGCATGGAAATTCTCCGTGTCAAAGGTTGGGATTATGCTGATCTGGTAAAAACTTATCAGGAAGCAGCTGCCATCAGCCGCGAAAGACATACCCCGGTTCTGATTCACGTAACAGAAGTAACCCAGCCGCAAGGGCACTCTACCTCCGGATCTCACGAAAGATATAAATCACCTGAGCGCCTGGAATGGGAACAGGAATACGATTGCATCCTGCAAATGCGAAAATGGATGGAAGCCAATTCCATGACTACTCCGGAGGAGCTGGATGCTTTAGAAAAAGACTGGAAAAAAGAGGTGAATGCCATGAAGAAGGAAGCATTTGAATCCTTCTTAAGTGGAATCAAATCCGATCTGGCCGAGGTGGCTTCTCTTCTGGATACGCTTTCACAGGAATCAGGCATTGCTCCAATCAGCGATATGGCCGAAAGCCTCCGTTCCAATAGCGAACCGCTAAGAAAAGATTTGGGTGTAGCCATTGATAAAGCATTGCGCTTGACCTTGCATGCCAATGGCCCAGCCAGAGAGGCACTGGTGAATTACCGCCGCAACTTCTATGAAATTAACTTTGAGCGCTACAGCTCAACTTTATATAGTGAATCCACCTCCAACGCCTTAAGTGTTCCAGTGGTTCCGGCTAAATTCTCTTCCGACAGTCCAAGCGTGGATGGTCGCGAAGTAGTGCAAGCATGCTTTGATCATGCGTTGGCAAGAGATCCCCGGGTTTTTGCCTTCGGTGAAGACGTGGGTAAAATTGGCGATGTGAATCAAGGATTTGCCGGATTGCAGGAGAAATATGGCGAATTGCGTGTTACCGACAAAGGTATTCGCGAATTGACCATTGTTGGTGAAGGAATTGGCACTGCCATGCGCGGACTGCGCCCAATTGCTGAAATTCAATACCTGGATTATCTCTTGTACGCCATTCAAATCATGAGTGATGATATCGCTACCCTGCAGTATCGTACCAAAGGCGGACAAAAAGCACCGGTTATTATCCGGACTCGCGGGCACCGTCTGGAGGGAATCTGGCACTCCGGATCCCCAATGGGAATGATTATTCATGCCGTTCGCGGCATGCACGTATTGGTTCCAAGAAACATGACGCAAGCGGCTGGCTTCTACAACACTTTGTTACAAAGTGATGAACCGGCTCTCGTTGTTGAATGCCTGAATGGTTACCGCCTGAAAGAAACGATGCCGGATAATATTGGAGAATTTACGGTGCCCTTGGGTGTTCCGGAAGTGCTTCAGGAAGGATCCGATGTAACACTGGTAACTTATGGTTCCTGTGTTCGGATTGCTCAGGAAGCAATCGCTCAGTTGGAAGAAGTGGGAATCAGCGTAGAACTGGTGGATGTACAAAGTCTTTTACCATTCGATATCAACCACCAGATAGTGGAGTCATTGAAGAAAACAAATCGCATTGTCTTTCTGGATGAAGATGTTCCGGGTGGCGCTACCAGCTTCATGATGCAGCAGGTTTTGGAAACTCAAAAAGGCTATTTCCATCTGGATTCCGAGCCACGCACCATCACTTCAAAAGCCCATCGCCCAGCTTACGGCACCGATGGTGATTTCTTCTCCAAGCCCAGCGCTGAAGAAGTTTTCGCGGACGTTTATTCTCTGATGCGAGAAAGCGATCCGAGCAGATTCCCGGCTTTTATTTGACGATAGATTTATTCGTTTCGTTGACTGCTCGCAGCAGTATAACACGCCCCCCTGTGAAGGGGCATTCTAATTCAAAACTTGTTGAGCCCCCTCTTAAGAGGGGGTTGGGGGTGTTTTTATATTCACACGTAAACAACCCCTTCATCCTCATTACCATATGTGTTCGCATCACCCTGGGTAAAACGAAAACCCGATAGCCACGCAAGGCAGGCATCTGCCTGATGCCAGTTGCGCAGCTCCGGTAATGGAGGACAAAATTCCTGCAACGCCTTTTGAAACTCCTCCAGGTCTTTTTTGTAATGCTTCTCCAGCATTAGCTCTTTGACCAGGGCCTTTGGATATACTTCATAAACACGTGCCCCATTTTTCTTTAGTTGCTTTTTCAAGAGAATCGCGCGGGAAGTGAGTCCGCCCAGAAACATGGGAGACATCGCCTGCAGTTGTCGGTCTGCCTGACGATAAAACACCTCATCCGTATTATTTGTCAATCCCCCGGGTATGCTGAGAGGAGCATCAAGAAACAAAAAATCTGCATTCAGTGCCTTGAGATAATTGCGTATGAATTTATCGGCATCTTCCCCTTTGATGCTTTGAAGGACGTGTACCTCATTTTCATCATAATAGGCAATGGCCGTGGTTCCGGCTCGTTTACTTCCGTAGTCAGCTCCAATAAACATCAGCTACTCATTCCTCCATCGATATGTATCGTTTGCCCTGTAATCCACCCGGCCTCATTACTTATCAGGTAAGCGGCCATCGAGGCAATATCCCGGGGCTCCCCGATTTTTTTTAGCGGGTTCCTTTCTTTGGATGACTGAATTTTTGCCTCGGTGTTCAACAGTCCTTCTGCTAATCTAGTATTTGTTAATGAGGGCGCAATGGCATTGACCCGAATAAGTGGCGCCCATTCTGCAGCCAGCGATTTCACCAACCCTTCCACTGCAGCCTTCGATGCCGCTATTGAGGAATGAAAAGGCATTCCTTTGGCAACAGCCACGGTGCTGAATAAAAGGACAGAAGGTGCAGCAGATTTTTTCAAAGCCGGGTAATAGGCTTGAAGCACCTTCACAGCCCCGGCAAAATTCAATTCCCAATCAGTTCTGAAATCATCCATCTTGAAACGATGAAATGGTTTTAACGTGATACTGCCAGGACAATATACAAGGGCATCGAGTTTTTCAATCACCGGAAGTGGCTCATCTGACATAATATCATGGGTGAAATGTTTGCCTGAAAAGAATTCTAAGGAGGGGACGTTTCTGGATAAACTGAATATTTCGGTATCCTCCCGGAGTATATCCAACAGAGACGCTCCAATCCCGGAGCTGGCTCCAACGATTAATACTTTTTGCATGAAGAATTAACCTACGAATTCCAGAAAGGTTTAAGTTTCGAGAAACTTTTCAATCTTGTAGGCCAGCCGGTCCTTGTTGACCTGGGCCAGGGGATGCGGAGTAGTTGGCATCACAAGAAAGCTTCCTTTTCTCAAAACACGAAATGCAGCAACGGTTTCGTCGAGTGTCACCATCCGATCCAAATCACCAATACCAAGTCGCACGGGAATACGGATATCGGCAAGGGTTTCCAGCGTAACCAACGGCATGTTTCCAAGGTAGCGCATCATGTTTGCCGTTTGAATGCAGAGCTCTTTCCATTTATCACCATGAAGCTTTTTTAAGCTATCAACGTATTCAGGAACTTTCTCCTCCATAACTTCGGGGTTCAGTCGGGACGCCTCCTTTTCACTGCCTTCCTGGGTCCATTGCAGTTTGGTGCCCAAAGTCATAATCGAGCGAAAGGTGCCTGGATTTGCCTGTTCGAGGAATAATGCAACATATCCGCCCATGGAATATCCAAAGACATCACAGCCCTTGATATCATACTGTCTTATATATTCCATGGTCTGCTCGGCAAAAACATCGATTCCAAATTGCGCCCCAAAAGAGCTTTGTCCGTGGCCATAGAAATCCAGACTGTGACATTGATATTCCTTGCCCAGCTTCTCCATCAGGCTGTTGAATTCCGATTGTGCCCCCATGGCACCATGAAGAAAAAGTAAATGTCTCATTCCTTGATGATATTCTTACGTAAGATATCAAAAGTGAACCAGAGAGCAAACAAAAGAATGAGTCCGGAACCCAGATAGGGCGCTCTGAAATCCCAGGCATAAAGAACCCCGCCCAGGATTGGGCCCAATACCCGTCCTAAAGAACCCATGGATTGATTGAGTCCCATCACATTGCCTTGTTCCCGCGCACTCACTTGTCCGGAAAGCAAGGACAAAACACTGGGTGAGATGCAGCCGTATGCAAAGGAAATTCCCGAGATGATGAGTAATTCAAGATAGATGGATGAAGTGAGCGGCAAGGTGGCAAGAGAGATCCCCATGATGGCCAATCCCATCTTCAACAAACGTTTCTCCCCCATTCGCTTATTCAATCTGCCTACAAGCCCTGACTGCACAATTGCCGTTGTGAGGCCAAGGAAACCAAACATCATCCCCACCTCCTTTTTATTGAGATCGAAATGCTCTTCCCATAGGAGCGCAACGGTAACCTGCATCAGGGCAAATGCTGCAATAAACAGAAGATTGATAAAGAACAAACTTCCGACTGCCCGGTTCTTCATTGCCTTGATTAGCGGTACGATTGGATTGAATCCACCCGATACCTCTTTGTTCTTTTCTTTGAGCGATTCGCCCAGAAAGATGAAAGCCAGAATCAGGTTCAATACACTGAACCCTCCCGATACCATTCCGACACCAAAGATGCCATACTTATGCATAACAAAGCCACCAATCAGGGGACCAAATATGAATCCCAGTCCGAAGGCTGCACCAATCAAGCCCATATTTTTGGCGCGGTTTTCTTTGGTAGAAATATCCGCCATATAGGCGTTGGCTGCAGAAATATTGGCGGAGCCAATTCCTGCAATGGAGCGCTGAATAGCCAGCATCCAAAATGCAGTGATAAAAGCAAACCAGAATTGTGAAATGGCGGTGATCAGTACGCTTATCAAAATAATAGGGCGGCGGCCATAGCGATCGCTCAACCTGCCCCAAAAGGGGGCAAAAAAGAAATTCATCAAGGGATAAAGAGCCGCCACAGCGATAGACTGCTCACTTCCACCAAGATTTACTGCCAAATCAGGAAGTACCGGGATGATGATTCCAAAACCAATCAGGTCAATAAAAACTGTAAGCCAAATGACCAGTATCCGAGCAGTATTATTCATTCGCGCTGCAAAAATACATCAGCCTTTCGGTTCCGGCAATCGACGAATGGAAGCAACCCTTATTCATTTTCAATCTACATACTAATCCAATCGATCTCGAATTAAACTGCTTATGAAAAAAATAGCGCTTATTGCTGCCATTGGGTTTGGATTATCCATCGCAGCCTGCTCCAAGCTTCAGGAAAGCCCCAATGTGGTTCAAAAATCAAATAAGAATTCCGGCGACATACAACCGGTTTCACAAAAATCTATCGCCGACTATTTCGCAGCCAATCCCGGATCCAGCGAAACCCTGAAAGGCGATGCCTCAAAGGCCATCAATCTGCCAACGAAATCCGGTGCTCTTATTATGATCTACCCTGGAAGTTTAGTCGATTTGGACGGAAATGATATTACTGGTGAAGTTACTTTTCATCTGCAGGAATTCTATACGGCCGAAGACATGATCAAAGCCAATGTTCAAACGCTAACCGACAAAGGAGAATTGCTCTATTCCGGCGGAATGTTCAAGCTGGAAGTTACTCAAAACGGTAAAACACTGCGCATCAAAGACGGATACCGTTATGGAGTGCAGTTTTCCAATACCGAAAACGGAATGGCACCCTACATGGGTGTCAAAGACCCCGATGGGAGTACGAAATGGGCACAAAGAAACGACTGGCTCCTTCAAAGGGATTCATCGCGAGGAAATAATGTCATCTACCTCGATTCTTTCACTTATTGCAATCTGGACGGTTTAGGAAACTTCCCTGACAGAACAGAGATGAAAGCCCTTGCTGATCCCTCGCAAGTTTCCTTGGACATGCATGTCCATTTGATTTTCACCGCCAAGCGCATTTGCTCCTATCTCCCCGGCACTTCTACTCCCGGAGAATTCTATACCGGTTCCCATTACGATGTGCCCAAGGGACAAGAAGTTAAAATGGTTGTATATGGAATAGATGATGAAGGCTATCTCTACTGGTACGATACCGTACATACCATTGGCGACAACGAAGAAATTCAGCTTCCAAAGCTCGAAAAAATTTCCGAGTCAGACTGGAAAGCACGCATGGCTGCGCTTAAATAGATTTCAACCCAAGCTCATCCAATTGCGCCGGACTTACCATGCCGGGTGCGTCGATCATTACGTCGCGTCCGGCATTGTTTTTTGGGAAGGCGATGAAGTCGCGGATACTTTCCACATTGGCAAACATGGCGCATAAGCGGTCGAAGCCGAAGGCAATGCCTCCATGTGGCGGCGCACCGTATTCGAAGGCATTCATCAGGAAGCCAAATTGTTCTTGTGCCTCTTCCTTGGTAAAGCCCAGGAGATCGAACATCTTTTGCTGGATGGCGCGGTCGTGGATACGGATGGAGCCTCCGCCTATTTCCACCCCGTTGATCACCAAATCGTAGGCATTGGCCCGAATGGCTGCAGGGTCACTCTCCATCAGATGAAGGTCTTCCGGGTTTGGAGACGTGAAGGGGTGATGCATCGCGTAGAAACGTCCATCATCTTCGTTGTATTCTACCAAAGGAAAATCAATGACCCAAAGAGGATTGTAGCTATTTCCCTCGCGAAGTCCGAGGCGCTTGCCCATTTCCAGGCGAAGTTCTCCCAAGGCTTTTTGTGTCTTGTCTTTGTCTCCTGCAAGGACCAAAAGCAAATCGCCTTCTTTGCCTCCGGCCGCTTCCATCCAGGATTTCAGCTGGTCGGGAGTAAAGAATTTATCGACCGATGACTTAATTCCTTCAGCAGACCATTTCACGTAAACCAGGCCTTTCATGCCACGTTTCGGGTCTTTCACCCATTCGGTAAGTTCGTCGAGCTGCTTGCGGGTATAATCGGCACAGCCTTCGGCACAGATACCACCTATCAGTCCGCCTTCGTCGATCACGGATTTAAAAACTACGAACTCGGTTCCTGCGATAAGTCCGTTGAGCTCGTTTATCTCCATTCCGAAACGGGTATCCGGTTTGTCGATGCCGTAGCGGCTCATCGCTTCGTCGTAGCTCATTCTTGGGAAATCCGGCAGGTCAACTCCCTTGATTTCCTTGAAAAGATACTTGGTAAGGCCCTCAAAGGTATTGAGAATGTCTTCGCGTTCCACAAAGCTCATCTCGCAGTCGATCTGCGTGAATTCCGGCTGACGGTCGGCACGCAGGTCTTCATCGCGGAAGCATTTTACAATTTGGTAGTAGCGGTCGAAACCGGATACCATCAAAAGCTGTTTGAAGGTCTGCGGAGATTGGGGTAAAGCGTAAAACTCGCCTGGGTTCAGACGAGAGGGAACGATGAAGTCGCGCGCTCCTTCCGGAGTCGATTTGATCAATACCGGTGTTTCCACCTCCATGAATGCCTGCTCGTCGAGGTAGCGGCGGGTATGTTTGGCCAGGGTATGGCGCAGTTCCAGTTTCTTTCTAACGGTTTCACGACGCAGGTCGAGGTAACGGTATTTCATCCGCAGCTCATCTCCTCCATCGGTATTTTCTTCGATGGTAAAAGGAGGCGTCTGCGCCGCATTCAGAATTTTGATTTCCTGTACTTCGATTTCGATGTCGCCGGTCGGAATTTTGGCATTTTTGCTTTCGCGTTCCTTAACCCGTCCGCTTGCCTGAATCACATATTCACGGCCCAGCTTTCTGGCTTCGAGGCAAAGCGTTTCATTGACAGATAGATTGAAAGACAATTGGGTGATGCCGTAACGATCCCGAAGATCGAGAAAGGTCAGTCCACCCATATCGCGGGAGCGTTGCACCCATCCGCTGAGGGTAACCACCTGCCCAACATGTTCCATTCTTAATTCTCCGCAATGATGACTCCGGTACATAAAATCCAATTTTTAATGCCGCGAAATTAGTGCTTTTCGCGCGACGAGGCTGGACTCCCTCAATTTTTTAGAAGAAGAAGCTTAGAGCTTAAGTTGTTCGACCAATACGCTGATTTCCAAATCGACATGCTGGGCTAAAAAGCCAAAGCGGGCTGCGGCTTCCACATTGGGGAAATGGTCGTCGAAAAAGAGCGTTTCTTCCGGATGAATGCCCGTTGCTTTCAATACCGCATCGAAACTGGCCTTATCCGGTTTTCGCGCATTGATTTCATGAGAAAAGAACACCCGGTCGAAGATTTCATGGAAGCTATAGATGTCGTGGTCGCGTTCGAGGATCTCATGGCAGGCGTGGGCGTGCATGGGATTGATATTGCTGAGCGCAAATACCCGGTATTTCTCCCGGAGGTTCTCCAGCATTTCCAGGCGAGAGCGCCGCACCTTGCCCAGCATGGCATTCCATGCCTGTTTGAAATCCTTCTCACTGATGCCCAGTCCGCTATCTTTATTGATCCCTGCTATAAAAGCATCGGTATCAATCTGTCCGGTCTCGTACTTATTGAGCCAGCTGTTTTGGTCGTGGGCTACAAACCAGTTTCCTGTTTCTTTCATCCCCAGCTCTTCAAAAGCTTCCCGGGTATTTTGGATATGGAGATCGATGATGACCCCGCCGAGGTCGAAGAGCAGGTTTTTGATGGGCATGGTACGAAGATAGAGTTTGGGGAGGAAAGACGGTGAGACAATGAGACGTCGAGACGGTGAGACAAAATACGAAGAACAGATAGTATTCCGACTTGACCTTATTGATAATCAGCATTGGCCCCGTAGGGGCTGCCCAACCTTTGCCTAAATAAATAGCCGCAATACTAACCTGAAGGGATGGCCCAATTTGGCTTCAGGCGACTGGCATCATGCCAGAGGCTTTAGGTCGTGAGTTGTCAATTCAGGCTTCGCCCGTTTGAATCTGCATCTGATTTAAGTTAGTGTGTCCCTTGGTGAGGGCACCAAGGGACTTATTGGATATACCTACAATGAACAGGATGAAGGTGGCCAGCTTGGCCCTGAAGATGCCGACCGATTGGCTTCAGGCAACTGGCAGCAAGCCAGAGGCTTTAGGTCGTGAGTGATCCGTTTAGGTTTCGTCTGTTTGCATCCGATTAAAGTTTGCGTGTCCCTTGGTGAGGGCACCAGGGGACTTATTGGATAATACCACAATGAACAGTATGAAGGTGGCCAGCTTGGCCCTGAAAAGGCCGCCCAATTGACTTCAGGCAACTGGCAGCAAGTTAGAGGCTTTAGGCCGTCAGTGATCTGTTTAGGTTTCGTCTGTTTGCATCTGATTAAAGTTTGCGTGTCCCTTGGTGAGGGCACCAAGGGACTTATTTGATATCTCAGCAATTAACAGGAAGAAAACAGCAGGCATCGGACCCGAAGGGGTTGCACAATTTGGTTTCAGGTCGTATGCGCTCAGCGGTAAGACCTGAACGCCATTCTGACATTTTTCAGTCTGGAAAAACACATTTTCTCCGAACACGAAAGGAATTGCGAACAAAACCTTAATTTCGCAGCCTTGTTGAAGTAATTCAACGGGGCCTATAGCTCAGTTGGTTAGAGCATCTGACTCATAATCAGAGGGTCACAGGTTCAAGCCCTGTTGGGCCCACAGGAAAAAGCCGCTTTTCAGCGGCTTTTTTAGTTTCGAGAAAGAGTACAGAGTACGTATTAGCGTCTATCAAATAGCGCTCAGGCCTTCCGGGCCGAGCGCTTCTTGACTTAGCAAATATTATCAGAGGGTCATCCCGTACATGCGGGATTGGGCCCACAGGAAAAAGCCGCTTTTCAGCGGCTTTTTTAGTTTCGAGAAAGAGTGCGGAGTACGTATTAAAGTCTATCAAATAGCGTTCAGGCCCTCCGGGCCGAGTGCTTCTTGATCTAACTCAGAAAGGTCAAGGGACATCCCGCGAATGCAGAATTGAGTGCAGACAATTAACCGCTTTTCAGCGGCTTTTTTAGTTTCGAGAAAGAGTACAGCGTACGTATTAGCGTCTATCAAATAGCGCTCTGGCCTTCCGGGCCGAGCGCTTCTTAATCTAATTTAGAAAGGTCAAGGGACATCCCGCGAATGCAGAATTGAGTGCAGACGATTAACCGCTTTTCAGCGGCTTTTTTAGTTTCGAGAAAGAGTACAGCGTACGTATTAGCATATATCAAATAGCGCTCTGGCCCTCCGGGCCGAGCGCTTCTTGATCTAACTTAGAAAGGTCAAGGGACATCCCGCGAATGCAGAATTGAGTGCAGACGATTAACCGCTTAATCGCGGCTTTTTTAGTTTCGAGAAAGAGTGCGTAGAGCGCATTAGCGTCTATCAAATAGCGTTCTGGCCTTCCCGGCCGTGTGCTTCGCAAGATCAAGTCAATCAACTTGCCTGGTACAAAATGCAAAGGCCATTCGCCCTTTCGACGAAGCCCATACCAATTCGCCGTCAGAACCGTTAGTAAGAACAATGAAGCTTACTTACGTATCTCACGCTTCGCTTTTTATGGAAAGTGGAGACCTTATGGTGCTTACCGATCCCTGGTATTTCGGACCTGCCTACCTGGATCAATGGCATGTATTCCCTAAACCTGTCGATACTTCTTTTGTTCAGGATATTACTCATCTTATCCTCACCCACGGTCACGAGGATCATCTGCATATAGAAACCCTGAAACAGGTTAATAAAGATGTGGTGGTTTATTTTCCTTACACTTGGAAAGACGGCACCAAAGAATTGATTCGCTCGCTTGGCTTTCGCGAAGTACACGAAGTGCAATCGCTGCAGACGGTCAAACTCTCGGACGACATGCGCATGACCTTCGTGGTAAATGGTTTGGATGCTTTCGTAGTCTATGAATGTGAAGGAAAGGTCTATGTCAATCTCAATGATGCGTTGAATGCAGCTCACTGGGCATTCATTGAAATCTTTGTGGGCATCATCAAGAAACACTGGCCTAAGGTTGACCTGCTCATCTGCGGACTGGGCGGCGCCAGTTATTTCCCCAATACAGTGCATGCACCAGGCAAAGATGACGAAGAGATCGCCCTGCTGCGAGAACAGTTTCTGGCGCATTGCTTCTGCGATTTGGTGGAGGAAATATTACCGGTCGACGTATTGCCTTTTGTGCCTGGTTTTGCGCTCCTCGAAGAAGACAAACAATGGATCAACCGAATGAAGTTTTCTCGCAATAAGCTGGAGCAATACTACCGCGACTACTTCGACGCTGATACCATGATGCGCTTCATGGGACTCCAACCCGGCGACTACCTGCAGGATATGGAATGGGTCAAGACTTCCCCATATCATGCGTTGGACATTGACGACAACCTGAGTCATTTGATACATGATTATTACGCAGATGAAATTCTGCGTTGCAATACGCATGCGGCACAAAGTCCGGAAGTGGTAACAGAATTACGTGAAACCTTGCAGAACATACTGCCCATCAGCACGGTTGGAATCGCCAAGGAACTCATCGAGCAAATCAATTTTGTGATTCAATTAAAAGACGTGGCAGAAGAGCGCTATATCCATTGTATGTACCAGGCCGGCAAGCTGGTTACCCGGGTTCTGGCCAAGATGCCTGCGAATGTCAATATCCGCATCCGCACCTACTCCGATCGATTGCGTTATGCGCTGGAAACCCTCTGGGGAGGCGACGTTTTTTATATCGGATACGGAGCCGATATCGATGTTCTAGATGATGCCTGCCTGGAAGACAATATTGACATCGTGAGTTTACGTCTGCTCTCCTGTTTCCCCAAAGCCTCCGCCACGATGCTCAATCAGCCGGTTAGAGCCTTTAAATACCTGAGCCACAACCCTAAGTTTGCCTCTCTGGCTTTCAAACAGAAGATTGTGATGCGGGGAAACATGAACAAGCTCCCCTACAATGAAAGAAAGCACTGGGTCAACAAAGGAAAATGCGACGTTTGCCGCCTATGCAATATCCCTTTGATGAGCGATGATTTTGGGGAGGCGTTGGTGGAAGGCAAATTATAGAATTGTCACTACAACCTAATGATTCCCTTTAAATCTCATAATCAGAAGATCATCCCGCATGTGCGGGATTGGGCCCACAGGAAAAAGCCGCTTTTCGGCGGCTTTTTTAGTTTCGAGAAAGAGTACGGAGTACGTATTAGCGTCTATCAAATAGCGCTCTGGCCCTCCGGGCCGAGCGCTTCATGATTCAGCAACATGAACAAGCTCCCCTACAATGAAAGAAAGCACTGGGTAAACAAAGGGAAATGCGACGTTTGCCGCTTATGCAATATCCCTTTGATGAGCGATGAATTTGGGGAGGCGTTGGTGGCGCATGAGAACGTAGAAAACCAATAGCGTCCTAAACGTTTAAAAAAAACCGAAAGGCGGTTTTTCCTCATAGATGGTCCAGAATATTTTGAGAAGAGTGCCATAGGAATGAATTTATTGTACTCCTTCGCTTCCTGTGTTGTCCATTTCTTTATTGTTGACCGTTCCTATTTTTATCACCACATCCATGATCTATCGTCTATGGTCTTTTTCCCGCCTCCTCAGTCAACAGTCGACTTTTAGCTTTGCATCGCTGTGTTCTCCGTGCAATAACTCTGTGTCCTCTGTGGTTAAAAGGATAATCAACAAATAGGTGTCATCACCAAATTACGACGCATAAATTTCCCATGGTCCATGGACTTTCCCTCTTGACCGTCTACTTTTAACTATCTTTCCCCCATGCCCCGCCAGGTCCTCTTTGAACATATTCCCAAAACCGCCGGAAGTACCCTGCATTTTATCCTGATGCGCCAGTACAGGGAGACTTTCTATGTGAACAAGAACCTGAATCCGCTCGATTCGTTTGAAGAGTTTTATACCTTTCCTCCGGAAAAACAGAAGTCCTTTCCGCTCATCCATGGCCACGCCTCCCTGATCCTGGAACCTTTATTGGAAAAACCTTTCTGTTTCACCTTCTTCCGGGAGCCGGTAGAACAGTTGCTTTCGCAATACCATTATATCCGTCGGGCGCAGCACCATGTATCCCACAGTGTGGTTTCCAAATTACATTCCCTCGACGATTACTTGCATTATGCCCGCGATCATTACCAGGATAATCTGCATACACGCGTTTTAGCACGTGACACAAGCTGGATCACTGGGCAGAATGGCCCCCCCTCACCGTCCATGGATCAGCTTTTGGAATCGGCCCTCATGAAACTGGAAGCACTCGATCTGGTGCTTTTGACCTCGCAGTTTGATGCTTCCGTGCTTATGCTGAAAGAGGCTTTAGGCTGGGAAAAGAATCCCTACTACGTTCGAATGAACGTGACACATGAAAAACCTGAACTCAGGACACTTTCGCCATCCACCAAGGCGCAGCTCGAAGAATTCGTAAGGCATGACCGTCATTTGTATGACCATGCACGGAAGCTTTTTAATGAACAGCAACAGGTTTCTGAGGAAGAAGTTCTCCGCTTTCAGCAAAGGAACAGGTTTTTTCGGCGTTGGATTTTTCCTTTTTACCGTCTTCAGGTAAAACTTAGGAACGAACAAATTGAATAAATATGTCCTTGACCAAAGTTCGGAGTCAAGGAATGCAATGAGTTTCGTAGAATTTTTATTCCTGTATCCTGGTGATTAGTAAAAATCTCATGAGTCTCCGCAATTATGCCACTCCGTGAAGATATAGCGTAATGGCGTTAGATATTGCCTGTAAAACTACAGGATATGACACATTTAGAGATCTTTACACTATTCGGAACGGAGCAACAATGCAAGGCTCATTGGATAGAATTACGTGAAGCACAAGGGATAGTTTGTAAAAAGTGTGGATGCGAGAAGCACTATTGGTTGCCTAAAAAGGAGCAGTTTCAATGTGCTAAATGTATGTTTAGAACAACCTTAAGAAGCGGAACCATCATGGATTCCAGTCATTTGCCTTATAGGGATTGGTATATAACTATGTATTTGATGACATCTAGCAAGAAGGGTATTTCTGCACTGGAGCTTCAGCGTCAATTGAGTCGCAAACGCTATGAGCCAGTTTGGTGTATGCTGCATAAGATCCGCGACCTGATGGGTTTTCGAGAAGACCAATACAAACAGGATCATCCCGCACATGCGGGATTGGGCCCACAATAAAAAGCCACTTAATCGCGGCTTTTTTAGTTTCGAGAAAGAGTACGGAGTGCGTATTAGCGTCTATCAAATAGCGCTCTGGCCTTCCGGGTCGAGCGCTTCATGATTCAGCAACATATACAAGCTCCCCTAAAATGAAAGAAAGCACTGCGTAAACAAAGGCAAATGCGATGTCTGCCCCTTATGCAATATCCCTTTGATGAGCGATGAATTTGGGGAGGTATTGGTGGAGGAGGAGAAAGCTAAAGATTAAATGATTCCGAGATCTTTCCGAGTCTCCTCCCACTCCTTTTTAAACCTCTTCACAATCTCCTCGCAACTCAGCACCTCATGCACCAACTCAGAAGATTTTCCTGCGGTCCAGAGTTTCTGGTAGTTATTGGGCAGGATGGATTTCTCGAGCTTCTTCATCCCGCGGATTTGAATCAGGGTCTTGAACCATTTCTTGGTGCGGGGATTCTTGCTCATCCACCGCTCAAAAGCATTTTGCTTCAAGCCCATCTTCTTCGCCGATTCATTGCTGATGACGGCGCAGGGCGTCCCGGATAATTTGGTGGTCATCACGATATCATCCATCCCGGAATCGACAATAGCATTTTTATAGGCGTCGTTAACGCCAGCCTCTTCGCTGGCAATAAAGCGGGTTCCCACAGATGCCCCAATGGCTCCCAGCGCCTGAACGGAAAGCAGTCCGGCCCCCGTTGCAATGCCACCTGCAGCTATTACTGGGGTGTCAGGAAATTGTTCGCGCAAAGCTGGAATTAATACCTGCAATGGGTTCGGACCGGCATGTCCGCCTGCTCCTTGCCCCACGGCAATAAATCCATCACATCCCAAATCGTGGCATTTCTTCGCGTGGACCAAATTGGTCACATCACAAAAAACCTTGCCTCCATACGCATGCGCTCCTTCTATAATTTCTTTGGGGTTCCCAAGGGAGGTGATAATGAAGGGCACCTCTTTCTCCAAACAAATTTTTGCGTGCTTCGCAGAAAGTGGATTGCTCTTCTGTACAATGATGTTCACGCCATAGTTGCCGCTCTTATTCTCCTGATGATACGTATTTAATTCATCCAAAACTGCCGCCAACTCACCTTCCTTTCTGAAATTCAAACTGGGGAATACCGCCATAATTCCGGCGCGCATGCCAGCCTTCATCATCGCCATATTGCTGACTAAAAACATGGGTGCCAGAATGAGCGGGAAGTCCATGTTTAACTCTTTTAAGATATCAGGGTTATTTCTCATGGCATTTGCTTTGAATTCTTACAATATTACATTAATTTTATGCACGCATAAGATTTAATTCTGAAATTCATGTTCACTTCCGTTCGTTATGGAAAACCTCAGACTCTTTGATTTCCTTTATAATTTACGCGATAAACCGCATAAAGAAGACGCCCTGGCTGGAAAAGTCGATGGGGTCTGGATAAAATATTCCACTGAGGAATACCTCAGCCACGTAGAAAACCTCTCTTATGCCTTCATCCATCTCGGTATTCAGCCGGGAGAAAAAATTGGATTGATCTCTTCGAATTGTCCGGAATGGAATTTTGTCGATTACGCCTGCCTCCAAACAGGTACCATTAACACGCCGGTATATCCAACAATCAGCGAACATGACCTGAACCATATCATCCAGGATGCGGAAATCAGCTATTTCTTCATTGAGAATGAAAAGCTCTACGACAAAATCAAAAGCTGCGAAGCCTCTTCCTCCATCAAAGAGATATTCTGCTTCCGTTCCGTCGACGGACTGCGGAGCCTTGTCGATCTCGTTGAACTGGGTAAAGCGCATCCAAACCCAGAAGAATTAAAAAAACGCGAAGATGCCATTCATCCCAACGACATGGCCACGCTTATTTATACATCCGGCACCACCGGCAACCCAAAAGGAGTGATGCTATCCCACCGGAACTTCATCAGCAATGTGGAAGCTACCCGCGACATCTGCCCTTTTGAAACCTATTGGCGCGCCCTGAGTTTCCTGCCGCTGAATCATGTCTACGAGCGCATGCTCTCCTATGTCTATATAGATAAAGGTATCTCCGTGTATTATGCCGAAAGCATGGATACTATCGCGGCCAACCTCCTGGAAGTGAAACCCCAGATTTTCGTGACCGTACCCCGACTGCTTGAAAAAGTCTATGAGAAGATTCTCAGCACCGGTACTCAACTGAAGGGCATCAAGAAAGGCCTCTTTTTCTGGGCCCTGCATCTGGGCTTACGCTACGAACAGTTTCACAAAAATGGCACCTGGTACGATATCCAACTGGCAATTGCGAATGCTCTTATTTTTAAAAAATGGCGGGAAGCTCTGGGTGGCAATATAGTCGGAGTTGTTTCCGGAGGGTCTGCCTTGCAGCCCAGGTTAGCTCGTGTGTTTCATGCTGCGAAAATTCCCATTCTGGAGGGCTACGGACTTACCGAAACGTCTCCGGTAATTGCCGTTAATCAATTGAAAGAAGATGATACCCGAATAGGCACAGTAGGTCCCATCTTATTCAATGAAGAAGTAAAAATTGCAGAGGATGGCGAAATCCTCGTCAAAGGTCCCAATGTGATGCTGGGCTACTACCATCGTCCGGAAATAACGGCTGAAGTCATCGACGAAGAAGGTTGGTTCCATACCGGTGATATCGGACAAATTGAAGAAGGGCGATTCCTCCGCATCACCGACCGTAAAAAAGAAATGTTCAAGACCAGCGGAGGCAAATACATCACGCCGCAAATCATTGAGAACAGCCTCAAAGAAAGCCGCTTTATCGAACAAGCCATGGTCATTGGCGAAAACAAGAAATTCCCTGCAGCCTTTATCGTCCCCTCCTTCTCCTTTCTGCGCGACTGGAGTGATCACAATGGCGTGCCTTTCTATACGCATGAAGACATTTGCCATAGCCAGGTAGTGAAAGACCGAATCTGGAAAGAGGTGGAAAAAACCAATGCCAACCTCGCCCAATACGAAAAGATCAAAAAAATCGAACTCCTGCCGAAAGAATGGAGTGTAGAAGACGGCGAAATGACTCCGAAATTATCACTCAAACGGAAGATTATTCTGGCGCATAACAAAGAAGCTTACGATCGGATCTATGCGCATACTGATTCATCCGACTTTTTTGATTAATTATTATGCGCGCATAGGTTTTATTGTATATTTGAATTCATGAGCAGAAAACACACCGAAACGGTCGATTCCAAATTAAAAACTGCCTGGCAAGTCGTCAGTCGCATGTACAACACCGAGGCCAACCTGCACAACCTCACCATCTCCATGGGTCATTTCCTGCTCAACGTCGATAGCCACGAAGGCTCCTATGCTTCCGACATTGCTCCGGCCCTCGGAATGGAAAGTACTTCGCTTTCCCGCCTGATACTCTCTCTCGAACAAAAAGGATTGATTCAGCGCATCCCGAACGAAGACGACCGCCGCAGGATACGCATTGTCTTAACCGATAAAGGCCGTGCCTCCAAAGAACTCGCAAAAAACGTGGTGCGAAACTTCAATCACGCTGTCGAATTAAAAATTGGCAAAGACCGCATCACCGAATTTTTTAATGCCTTAGATGATATCACCGCGCTTGCCAACGAGCGCAATAAAATGCTAAAACTAGAATGACACGTCATATCCACAAAGTAGCCGTTTTGGGATCCGGAGTAATGGGCAGCCGTATTGCCTGCCACTTCGCCAATATCGGTTGTGAAGTGCTGCTTCTCGATATTGTTCCCAGAGAGCTCAACGCGAAAGAAAAAGCAGCCGGACTAAGTCTCGAATCGCCAAAAGTAAGAAACCGATTGGTGAACGAAGCCTTGACTTTTGCTCTCAAATCCAATCCCTCGCCCATCTACCATAAATCCTTCGCCAGCCGCATCAGCACAGGAAATTTCGAAGATGATATGTCGCGCATTGCCGACTACGACTGGGTCATTGAAGTGGTGGTCGAAAACCTGAAAATCAAGAAACAGGTCTACGAAGAGGTTGAGAAATCCCGGAAGCCCGGAACCTTTATTTCCTCGAACACCTCGGGCATTCCCATCCATCTGCTAACAGAAGGTCGAAGCGACGATTTTAAAGATTATTTCTGCGGCACCCACTTTTTCAATCCTCCCCGCTACCTGCGTCTTCTGGAAATTATTCCTACCCCTCATACCAAAGCCGATGTCGTGGATTTTCTGATGGAATACGGAGAGAAATTCCTCGGCAAAACTACCGTGCTCGCAAAAGACACCCCCGCCTTTGTGGCCAACCGCGTCGGTGTTTTCGGCATCATGGCGCTTCTTCATCTGGTGGAAAAGATGGATCTCAGCATCGAGGAGGTCGATAAACTGACAGGCCCTGTGTTGGGCCGGCCTAAATCAGCCACCTTCCGTACTGCGGATGTCGTTGGCCTCGATACCCTGATTAAGGTAGCGAACGGGGTCAAAGAGAATTGTCCGGACGACGAAGCCAACAGCCTTTTCGTTCTTCCCGATTACCTCAAAAAAATGGAAGAGAATCAATGGCTGGGCGACAAAACCCGGCAGGGCTTTTACAAGAAAATCAAAAACGACGCGGGCAAGTCGGAAATCCTTGCCCTCAATCTGAAAACCCTCGAATATCATCCGCAACAAAAGGCCAAATTCGCCACCCTGGAGATGACCAGGCCCATCGAAAACCTGAAAGACCGCATTCCGATGCTGGTTAACGGGCAGGACAAAGCCGGTGAATTTTACCGGGAAACCTTCTCCGCCCTCTTTCAGTATGTTTCCAATCGAATTCCTGAAATAGCCGACGAACTATACAAAATAGATGACGCCCTGAAAGCTGGTTTCGGCTGGGAAATGGGGCCCTTTGAATACTGGGATTGCATCGGAGTAGAAAAGGCCCTGAAGATGATGGACAAGGCGGGTTACAAAGCTGCTTCCTGGTTGGATGACTTTTTAGCAGCAGGGAATACCACCTTTTATAAGGTGGAAAATGGGAAACGCCTTTTTTACGATATCCCTTCCAAATCCTATCAGGTCATTCCGGGAACCGAAGACTTCATCTCGCTGGATAATCTCCGCGAAGGACATACCCTCTGGAAGAACTCGGGAGTCAGCATCATCGATCTGGGAGACGGCATTCTCAATGTTGAGTTCCATACCAAGATGAATACCATCGGTGGCGAAGTGCTGGCGGGCATCAACAAAGCCCTCGACATGGCTGAAAAAGATTACCGCGGACTGGTCATTAGCAATGAGGGCGCGAACTTCTCGGCAGGTGCCAATGTGGGGATGATTTTCATGATGGCCGCAGAGCAGGAATACGATGAACTGAATATGGCCGTCAAAGCTTTTCAGAAAACCACCATGCGCATTCGCTATTCGTCCATCCCCGTGGTGGCTGCACCACACAATCTCACTTTAGGCGGAGGCTGTGAGATTTGTCTCCATGCCGATCAGGTAGTAGCCCATGCAGAAACCTATATCGGTCTGGTGGAATTCGGTGTGGGCGTGATTCCCGGAGGCGGAGGCACCAAAGAATTTGCGGTACGTATCTCCGATTCTTTCCGTGAAGGAGATATTGAATTGAATACCTTCCGCGAAAAGTTCCTGAATATCGGTCAGGCGAAGGTGGCCACCTCTGCCCACGAAGCTTTCGATCTTGGCATCCTCAAAAAAGGAAGAGACACCGTAGTTGTTTCCAGAGCGCGGCAATTGGCCGAAGCCAAAACTGCCTGCCTCGGATTGGCCGATGCAGGTTATACCCAACCCGCACCCAGAAAAGACATCAAAGTACTCGGAAACCAGGCCCTCGGATTGGTCTATGTCGGCGCCAACTCCATGCTGGCCGGCCATTACATGAGTGAGCACGATTTGAAAATTTCCCATAAGCTGGGCTATGTCCTTGCCGGTGGAGACTTGTCGGAACCTACCCAGGTAGACGAACAATACCTCCTCGACCTGGAAAGAAAGGCCTTTGTGGAACTCTGTGCAGAGCGAAAAACCCTCGAGCGCTTGCAGAGCATTGTTAAGGGAGGAAAAGTATTACGCAATTAAAAGAGAGAGAAGAAGATGAATGCATATATAGTCGCCGGATTCCGAAGTGCCGTTGGGAAAGCCCCCAGAGGATCCCTGCGCTTTTATCGACCGGATGATTTAGCCTGTGACGTAATCCGTCATCTGATGAAATCAGTACCGGAGATTGCACCGGAACAAATAGATGATGTTATCGTGGGAAATGCCTTGCCGGAAGCCGAACAAGGCTTGAATGTCGGGCGCTTGATTTCCTTATTGTCACTGGATACCGACAAGGTTCCCGGCATGACCGTTAACCGCTACTGTGCCTCCGGACTGGAAACCATTGCCATTGCCTCGGCTAAGATTGACGCCGGCATTGCCGATTGCATTATTGCCGGTGGGGTGGAGAGCATGAGTTATATCCCGATGGGGGGCTACCGCATCGCCCCGAATGCGAAAATCGGACTCAACAACCCCGATTGGTACTGGAATATGGGACTCACCGCCGAAGAAGTAGCCAAGGAATACAAGGTAAGCCGCGAAGACCAGGATGCCTTTTCACTGAAATCCCATGAAAAAGCACTGGCAGCCATTGAAGCCGGAAAATTCAAAGATGAGATTGTTCCGATCCGGATTCAGGAGAACTATGTCGGTGCCGACAACAAACGCAAAACCCGAGAATACACATTCGATACGGACGAGGGCCCAAGAGCCGGAAGTACGCTCGAAGCATTAGGGAAATTGAAACCCGTATTCTCCAGCGATGGCTGTATCACCGCCGGCAATTCCTCGCAAACGAGCGATGGAGCGGCCTTTGTGATGGTATGCAGTGAGGCGTTTGTTAAGGCTAATAATCTAAAACCCATTGCCCGGCTGGCTTCTCATGCTTTGGTAGGTGTGCCGCCACGCATCATGGGAATCGCGCCGGTATATGCCATTCCAAAAGCCCTGGAAAAAGCAGGCCTGAAAGAAAAAGATATCTCTACCTATGAGTTGAACGAAGCCTTTGCCTCGCAATCAATTGCAGTACTGCGCGAATTGGATATCAATCCCGACAAAGTAAACGTGAACGGCGGAGCCATTGCACTGGGTCATCCCCTCGGATGCAGCGGAGCAAAGCTCACTGTACAATTGATGAACGAATTGAAAAGAAATAAACAGAAATACGGCATTGTCACCATGTGTGTAGGCACCGGACAAGGTGCTGCCGGGGTGATTGAAATGCTTTAAAAAGATAAACGACCATGTCAGCAAGTAATAAAACCAAAGGAGGCGAGTTCCTCATCAAAGAAACAGCGGCCGAAGACGTCTTCATCCCCGAACAATGGAGCGAAGAGCAGCTGATGATCAAGCAGACCTGCGACGATTATATCGACCAGGAGGTGATGCCTATTCTCGATCGCATCGACAGCATGGAAGAAGGCCTCATGCCTTCGCTTTTAGATAAAGCCGGAGAACTCGGGTTACTGGGTGCCTCTGTCCCCGCTGAGCTGGGTGGAATGGGCTTCGATTTCGTGACTTCCATGCTCACCACCGAGGCCTTAGGTGCGGGTCATTCTGTAGCGGTGGCCTTGTCTGCCCATACCGGGATCGGGACTTTGCCAATTCTATATTACGGTACGGAAGAGCAAAAGAAGAAATACATTCCCAAATTGGCGACCGGCGAATGGAAAGCCAGCTATTGTTTGACCGAACCGGGAAGTGGCTCCGATGCCAACAGCGGACGAACCAGCGCCAAACTCACCGAAGATGGCAAGCATTACCTCCTCAACGGACAAAAGATGTGGATCACCAACGGAGGGTTTGCCGATGTCTTTACCGTATTCGCCAAAATAGATGACGATAAAAATCTCTCTGCCTTCATCGTAGAAAAAACTTTTGGGGGCATCAGCCTCAATCCGGAAGAACATAAGATGGGGATTAAAGGCAGCTCCACCCGGCAAATCTTTTTCAACGACTGCAAGGTGCCGGTTGAAAATCTGCTTTCTGAAAGAGAAAATGGATTTAAGATTGCTGTCAATATTCTGAATATAGGGCGCATTAAGCTTGCCGGAGCGGCAATCGGAGCTTCCAAAAGAACAGTGACCCAAACAATATTGTACGCCAATGAGCGCAATCAGTTTGGAAGGCCCATTTCCAAGTACGGTGCTATCCGTTATAAAATAGCAGAACAAGCCACCCGCATTTTCGCGTCGGAAAGTGCCACCTACCGGGCTTCTCAAAATATAGATGATGCCATCGACGCTTTGATTGAAGGCGGCATGGAGGAAGGAAAAGCCATTCTGAAAGGAATTGAACAGTTCGCCGTTGAGGCAGCCATTTTGAAAGTTCATGGCTCCGAAACGCTGGACTACGTAGCCGATGAAGGTGTACAGATCTATGGCGGAATGGGATACAGTGCCGACGCGCCCATGGAGCGTATCTACCGCGATTCCCGAATCAACAGAATCTTTGAAGGAACCAATGAAATCAATCGTCTGTTAATTGTCGATATGGTTTTAAAACGCGCCATGAAAGGGGAACTCGATCTGATGGGACCTGCCCAAAAAGTGGCTGGGGAACTCATGGAGATTCCTGATTTCTCCGAACCCGAAGACACCCTTTTCGCCTATGAGAAAAAGCTTCTGGGCAATTTCAAGAAAGCCATTTTGTTAACTGCGGGAGCAGCCGTTCAAAAATTGATGGAAAGCCTGGCCAAAGAACAGGAAGTGATAATGAACATCGCCAATATGGCCATCGAGACCTATATCGCAGAGTCTACCCTGCTGCGCGTTGAGAAATTGGTAGGCATGCGCGGGGAGGAAGCCTGCCATGTGCAACTGGCCATGGCCCGGCTGTACCTCAACAATGCCTGCGATATCATCTGGGTACAGGTAAAAGAGGCTTTAAACAGCTTTGCCGAAGGAGATGAGTTGCGGATGATGTTGATGGGATTGAAACGGTATACCAAACAAGAGCCCTTCAATGCCAAGGCGGCACGACAGAGCATTGCCCAGAAAATCATCGACGAAAACAAATACTGTTTCTAAGTCATGGCGATTGAAAACGTATACTTCGAAGGCCGGGTGATGTGGTCGATGATTGATGCCAATATGCATCTTCGCCATTCGGCCTATGCCGATTTTGCAGCCCAGGCCCGCCTTCAGGTCCTGGAAAGCCTTGGCTTTGATTCGGCTGAGATGGAGAAGCTACGCGTAGGACCTATTCTTTTCAGAGAAGAGCTCCTCTACTATCGGGAAATTCGTCCGAACGATACGGTGCGCGTCACCTGCCAACTGAGCAAATGCCGAAAAGATGGAAGCCGCTGGTCTTTTCTTCAGGAAATATACCGCAGCGATGAGGTGAAAGCTTGCGAAATACATGTGGATGGAGCCTGGGTGGATTTAGACAAACGAAAGCTTGCTTCCCTGGATGCCATGTGGAGCGAGAGATTTCTTGAAATGCCCAAAACGCCTGATTTTATCCTGGAACCAATTCCCGAAAAACGATAGACACCAATGACCGAACTGGAAAAAGCTTTTGAAGCCGCCAAGGCACGCGTGATGGAATTGAAGGAGAAACCTTCTAACGATAAATTATTGGAGCTTTATAGCCTGAACAAGCAAGCGACCATTGGCGATATCAATATCGACAAACCTGTAATGTTCGACTTTGTGGCACAAGCCAAATACAATGCCTGGGAAAAGAAAAAAGGCATGAGCAAAGAAGCGGCTATGGAGGCCTATATTTCCTTTGTTGACCAACTTTTTAAAGAATAAAATGGACCTCAAACCTTACCTGGAGAAAGCGCGCTATTCAAAATTCAACCGCTGGTTGCTCAACACCTTGCTGCTCCGGGTGGTTCCATTCAACAAACCTCACCGCATTCAGGTCGTCGCAATTGGGGATGATTCCGTCACCGTGAAAGCGAAGAACTACCGGAACAACCGAAACCACGTCGGGGGCGTGCATGCCTGTCTTCTGGCAACCCTCTGCGAATATGCCTCCGGATTGGAATTGCTGCGAAACTTATCTCCCAATCAATACCGACTCCTCATGCGTAGTCTGGATATAAGCTACCATAAACAGGCGAGAAAAGCAGCCGTGGTGACCTTCCAACTGGATAAAGAAATTTTACAAAAGCATATCATCGCACCATTGGAGGAAGAAGAATCCATCTTTAGGGAGTTTAAAGTTGAGGCCTTCAACGAAGAACAAGAATTGCTTTGCACAGCCAGGATTAACTGGCAGATCAAATCCTGGAAAGCGGTGAAAGGAGCCAAAACATGAATATCTCCGAGAGGCAGCTTACATGGCTTATGCGTTTCTACCCGCCGATGCTTTTTCAGCGTATCTGGGTGCAAAAAATTCATCCCGGATTCAGGCAGATAGATGTCAAAATCAACCGAAGCCTCTTCACCAATAATTTGGGAAACTCCATTTTCGGCGGCACCTTGTTTTCGGCCATCGATCCCTTCTATGCGCTGTTGCTGGGTCAGATTATGGAAAAGAAAGGAATCCCTGTAGTTGTCTGGTTGAAAAGTGCCCGAATAGACTACCTGAAACCTGCCAGAACCGACATGCATTTTTCCCTGGAAATTAGTGAGGAACTCATTGAAGAGGCCATCCATCATCTAAAAAAAGAAGGGAAATTTGTCAAAGAACTCCCCGCGGTGTTGTACGATAAAAACGGTGCGCAATGTGCGACAGCAACGAATGAAATCTATCTTAAAAACAAGGATTTTAATTCGCCTTAGATGAATTTTAGATCACATGATAATAAAGAGATTGTCATGCAATTTTCGAATTGCCTTCCTTGTCCTTTTATCAGGAACAAAGGAAATGGCTTTTCCTTCGCTATAAAGGGTTACTTTCCAGTCGTCCTGATCAAACAAGTTTTTGATCTGAAGCAGACCAACACCTGTTGTAAACCTTGAGATAAAATTCTTTTTCTTTTTCTCATTAAAGAGCAGCCCCACGTGGGAACAATTTGCCGAATTTCCAGTATTTGTAATGACCATACTATCAAGCTCCTTGCATATTCTTTCTCCGAACAGTGAGAAATTGACTGTAGCCGAATCCTTTATTTCCTTCCTGTATTTGAACGTGAAATCAATCCGAACCTGCTCTTTTCCATCCACCTGATGAAAAGCCAAAGGCTTAATGAAATAAAGGGTTCCAGCCTCGCCAGCATAAAAAGTTTCGAATAAATTCTTTCCGCCTCTATCACTGGTAGGTTTAACGGAGAAGCACGCAGAAAGTGTCAAGGGAACGAGCAGGGCAACAAGCAGTCGCAGCATTATCTTTTGAATATTGATTTCAGTCATCTGCATCCTCATTTTATTCTTGTATGAACCTCCTGGATAATCTTTCTTCCGTGAAAGTTGAATCCGATGTCATCTCTGCATTTGAAACCGCTAAAACATACACCATGTTTTTATCGAATACCCTGCAATATTCCACCACTTGGTTCTTTTCCTTATGATAAGAATTAAAGAAGTAGGTTGACGAATCGCTGGTCAAAGCATCGTGCGGCTTTCGCATTTCGTTTGAATCGATTAATTCGCGTATAGATGCATTAAAAGGGATTCCTAAATATAGGATATAATCCTTTGATTTGACATATTTGTACAGCGGGATATGCAAGGGATCCTCCTTAAGGATGGATTCATAAAGTTCAATATCGCCACTTAACCGTGGCCCGGTATTTTCATTCTCATACAGCTTAAATTTCAAGCCATTGAATATTTCCAAGCCCTCCTTTTTGTTACGGCCACATGCCGAAATAAATAGGAGCGTAAGTACTATTAATTTTACTCGCATAATTCAAAAAAGCAATGAGTTGCGCACAACCCATTGCTTTCAAAATCTGTTATTCTCCGGTTACGATGGTTTCGTAAGTAATTACGATGTTGAGTATGTTCTTTTGTTTAATGTCAACAGTGGAGATTTTGGTAATGCCACCGTTCTGAGCTGCTGTTTTAATGCTTGCGTCAGCATTAAAGAATAACACTCCCAAATAACCTCTGGCTTTGGCGGTTCCTACCTTACTTCCCACGGGGTTACTGGTTGCATTTACCGGCAAGGTCAGGGAGCAACTTGATAGCATGGTTACTACGGCAACCAGTGCAAATAACGCTTTCAATTTTTTAAACATGTCTGATAATTGTGTTTTATCCCTACTCGTATGGCTTTTCGGGTTCCGCCCAGTTTTTCAGATGGTCTCTCGACTCCACCGCACCTGAATTTCTTGATTTTTGGAAATGCAAGGCTCCGGTAAGTTCCTTTATATTTTTGAATATCCAAAACACATGGCTAAAAATCATTAGTGTTTTGTTGTAGCTATTCTCTGGTACGGATGAATTCGCTGAAAAGTTACTCTTCACGTAGCTTACTTTTTTTCAGCGGGAAGCGCATAAAGAATTGGGTACCATGCCCTTCCTTACTTTCATAATTTATGGTACCGCCATGCGCTTCCGTGATCTGTTTACAAATTACCAATCCTAAGCCAAATGGCTTTTCCCCTTCTGTGCCCATGCGCTTATTTTTCGATAGCATTTCAAATACTTCCTTTTTGAGCGTATCTGGAATGCCAATTCCATTGTCTTTCACCGAAAGTACTCCTTCATTTTCTTCCTTGAAAACATTGATCAGAATGGTTCCTTTTGGGTAGGAAAACTTCACCGCATTAGAAAGCAAATTATTTAATACACGCCAAATCATATCACGCACTGCCATCACTTGAACATGATCTCCGGAGACGATGATTTTCTGTTCTTTCTCATCCGCCTTGAGTTGCATAAACCTTTCCGAGTATTTTGCCAACTCAAGCAAATCCACCTGAGTTTTATTAGCCTCGTCTACTGAAGAACGCATATTTAGTAGGTCCTCCATAAATTCCAATGAATCATTTGCGAGACGCTTTATCATAATGATCTGCTCCTTTTTGGTTTCCTCCGGTATATCGTCAAATTCAAGCAAGTCGGTAAGGGAGACTATTCCCGCAATCGGACTCCGTAAATCATGGGCTACGGTTCCCAGCATCCTCTGAATATCCGCCTGGCTCTTTTCGAGTTCGTCCATGGCGTCCATCAGCTTGGAATTTTGCTCTTGTACCTCTTTGTTGAGATTATTCAGTATCTGGACATGCGCCCTGCTGTCTCGAAGATTTCGTCGGATCAACATTAAGATTACAAACAAGCCAAAGACAAGAACAAGACTCAGTCCTAAATAGAAATTTCTTTGTTCTGTTTCCGTTTTCAGGTTTTCCAGCTCATCCAGCTTGGAAAGATGAAGCAATGCATCTTCAATGTCGATGCGTGCCAACTGGCGTGCCGCAAAATTGAGCGAGTCTCTTAGTTCCCGATAGGCCTCAAAATATTTGTATGCCAGAAGTTTTTCGTTTTTTGCATCGTTCAGATTCTTGAGGAAAAGTAAATAGCGGGCATGACCCTCTGGTTTGGTCAAACGCGGCACATTGCGCATCAAATAGAAGTTGATGCTATCCGCACGTTCGATTTCTCCCTGTGTCACAAACACTTCGCCTAATTTGATTTGGGTCAAAACAGCATCCGGAAAATCATAATCGGGTTTAAGATTGATACGCACGGATTCCGACAGGTATTTTTCTGCCAACCCAAAATTCCCGGCAAGCATTTCTGTATTCCCCAAATTACCCAGTACAACCCCACTGGCGAGTTCGGCAAACCCGGCATCATTCGGGTAGCTTTTCGGGCGACTGGCAAGAAATTCCAAAGCCTGCTTATAATATATCCTGGCACTATCCAACTGTTCTTTCTTTTCATAACACAAACCGATCAGATTGAGACAGGACTGCAGTTGAATAAAATAGGTGGTATGATTTGATTCATTGCATGTTCGAGCCCCTGCTAGCGCTTTACGCACATAGTCTATCGCTCTTGGATAGTTCTGTTGTTCATAGAGCATAACCCCGATGTTCTTAAATATTTCGGAGGAAGCACAACTGTCTAAAAAGGTATTGGTATAGATTTCTGCCGCGTAAAACTGTTTCAATGCCTCATTGTAGAGATGCTGGTCTTTAAGAACAATGCCCCGTGTATTCAGCGCGTGGGCATACATTCCCTGAACTCCCTGTAAGCCTTTCAGGCTGAGAATCATACTATCGGCGTACTTGAGGGCTTTTGGATTATCCTGAGCACATCGGGCGTACCAAGATTGAATGTCGTAATATTCATAGGGATCGAGGCTTCTTTTTTGCTGAATATTCGCGTAAGTGCTGTCAGTCACACGTTTAACAAGCTCCATGCTTGCAGGATTCTTATGCTTGACCACAAATTCAAGGAGCTGAGCCATTTCCGGAGAGTTCGAAGCTTCTTCACTGGAACAGGCAATTCCAAAGAATAACAATCCCCCTAAAATGAAATGGCAGCCCTTACGCATCCGCATACGTAGCACAAAATACAGTAAAATTCTTTTTAGATGAACAGGAAGGCCTTTTATGATCAAATCGGTAGCTTGATGAAAAAGCATGTGCCTTTTCCCTCTTTGCTCTCAAACCAAATTGTTCCCTCGTGTGCCTCTACAATTTGTTTGGATATAGGAAGACCTAAACCAAAAGTCTTTTCTCCTTCGGTTCCACTTCGGCCGGTATTGGAGAACATTTGAAATACCTTGTCGCGAATTTCAACAGGAATGCCAATCCCTTCATCTTCTATGCAAATCAGCGCGTAATCGCCTTCGCGCTTCAGCCCGACTGAAATGAGACTTGCTGGTGGACTAAACTTGATGGAGTTATTCAGCAGGTTATTAATCACCCTCCAGATTTGGTCGCGGTTTAGCTCCATCGGAATGCTTTCGCCTCTAACCGTAATATTTTGGCTTTTCTCTTCGGCCCGGAAACGCATGAATGTGGCACAGTATTCCAAGAGCTCCAGTAAATCAACTTGATTTTTTATCTGTTTTACTTTTTTGTCTCGCGCATGCAGGATATCCTCCATAAACTTCACTGAATCGTATCCCAGTTTTTCGATCATTCGTACATTTTCCGCCTGTTCTTTGTTCAGGTTACCTTCCTGGTTTATAAGCTGGGCTAATGAAATCATGGCACTTACCGGGCTCCGTAAATCATGGGCCAGCACCTTCATCAATCTCTTGTTTTCTTCATTCGAGCTCTCCAGAGATTTCATGGCATTATCGAGGTCATCGTGTTGCTTGAAAATTTCGCGGTTGAGCTTGTCTAAGGAAGCAATATGCGCCTTTGACCCTTTCAGGTTCTTTCTGATCAGAAATAAAATCAATCCCAACAGCACAACAAGCATGCTTAGCACCAACAGGAGCAAATGTGTATCCTCTTCCTGCTCCTGAAGCATCATTAGTTCCTGTTTCTGAGCGATATACTCATACGACTCGCTCAGAGAAAATGGCAGATGATACAGTCCGGCATGGTCTACAGAGTCGCGGATGCTCACATACCTCTGAAATTCTTTTAGGGCGCCAATGGAGTCTCCCTTCGCCAATGCCATATTGTATTTTAGCTCCTGTAAGCGAATAACGGCTGTGTTAGAGGATAAGTTCCCGGATGTGGAATCCAAAAAATGCAGGAGCTGCGATGCTTGTTTCATCTCGCCTAACTCCGCACAAATTCGTGTCAGTTTTATCCGGGACAAATAGGTGTCTTCCTTAAGTCTTTGTTTACCGCTATTCTTTTTGATGGATTCCTTAAGCTCGGCTTTCCCTTCTTCAGGCCTCCCCAATTTTGCCAGGACCCATCCCAGGTTACCCTGAGCAACTGCAATGGCCGTTTCTCCCCATTTACGGACGTCATCCCCTTCAAATCGGGGGAGATGTCTTTCAACAAATGAAATGCTTAATCGGTAAAAGTAATCTGAACTGTCCCACTGTTTCATCCGCTCATAGCAAAGACCCATTGCATTGTAGCTTGAGTTAATCAGATAGACAAATGGGAAATAGACGGTCGAATCGCACGATTGCAATTCCTGAACGCATTTTTTATAATATTTAATGGCCGGCTCATAATCCCCTTTGGCATAGTATATCGTACCCATGGAGTGATACAGTTGACCTTTAACACAGCCATCATGCGAATTATCTGCAAAAATCATGGCAGCGCTCAAATCCCGGAGGGCATGGTCATAGTACTTCATGTGTCGAAGCAGCATGCCTTTATTTCGAAAAGCCTGAACGTATTCCTCGTTCACATCGCTTTCGGTTATCAATGACCAAAGCATGCTATCGGCATAAATGAGCGCGGAATCCAACACTCCGCGTTCCCGCATATACCAGGACATGCAGGAATACAAATAATAATGATCGAGAGGGCTTGGATGATGGATTGTTTCGTACTCGCTTACAATAGCCTGCTTGATGGAATCAACCTTAACCTTTGTGTTTCTATCTACTACAGACTGAACATGCTCCTTCAGTGATGCATCGCATTTCCCTTTTTCTCCGGAACAGGCAGTGATCAACACTATCTGAGCAAGAATAATGAAATATTGATAGCGCAGGCTCATTCGTCAAAGAGATTCTCTGCAAATAGCATTAAGCCAGAGAATTATCCAAGCTCCACAGCTTTTAAATACAAATATTTGACCCAATTCAAACGAACAAAGACTTCCGTATTTTTTCATAACAAATGGGCCGGAAGAAATCCTCTGTTTCTCCAGTTAGCCAAGAAGCATAGCTCCTATGGAAAAATACAGTCCAAGTCCCAGAAGATCATTGGTCGTGGTAATAAAGGGTCCGGTTGCAATGGCCGGATCAATCTGAAATTTATTCAATAACAGCGGGATAATCATTCCCAGCAAGGAGGCAAAAACAATTGCTGAAAGCAGCGCAACACTTACGGTTAGCGCCAAACCATTGGTGTTTCCAACTATAAGATTATAGCCCAGGATCAGGGCAGCGCAAATCAGGCCATTTAGAAAAGCAACGGTAAATTCTTTCCCAAGTTTAGGCAGAATATTGGTGGAACCCAGCGTGTTGTTTGCCAGTCCCTGAACGATAATTGCAGAAGATTGAACCCCTGCATTTCCTCCCATTGCCGCAACCAAAGGCATGAAGAAGGCCATCTGCGGGAATGCGCCCAATTCATCTCCATACAAGCCAATCACTCTTGAGCTGGCAATGCCGCCCAGCAACCCTATCAAGAGCCAGGGCAAACGAGCGCGGGAAAGTACCCAAACCCGATCGCTGATTTCCACGTCTTCGGCCAAACCAGACATCAACTGGTAATCTTTGTCGGCTTCTTCTTTGATAAAATCGACCACATCGTCGATGGTAATCCGTCCGATTAATCTGCCTAATGTATCGACCACAGGAAGCACAATCAGATCGTATTTCCGCATCATCTGCGCAACTTCTTCTGCCGGGGTATAGGTATTGACAGACAGCACATCTTCGCTGTAAATCTTATCAACCTTGGAACGGGCGTTCGACAAGATGATGCTTTTCAGAGATACGATTCCAAGCAATTTCTCCTGATCATCCACCACGTAGGTGCTGTATACCTTCGATACGTTTTCTGCCTGAGACCGAATTTCATCCGTGCATTGGGAAACGGTCCAGTTGATATTGACCTTGATAAACTCCTTGGCCATCAACCCCCCCGCCACATCTTCCCGGTAATGCAGGAGAGAAACGATATTTCTGGAGGCTTCAAGGTCCGTCATATAAGAAATGACCTGGTCTCTCAGCTCAATACTCAATTGGTTCAACAAGTCCACTGCATCATCCGAATCCATCCAGTCGATAAAGCGATGGGCAATGGTTTCCGCATTGTATTCCGTCAGTAATTTTTCCCGGAAGGAAAAATCCATGTCCTTCAGCACATCCACTGCCATTTTCTCGTCCAGCAAATTGAGAATACGCTGGCTGTTTTCAATTCCAAGGTCATAAGCCATTTCAGCCAAATCTGCGGCATACAGCTCTTCGTGGATAAAAGCCAGCAAGGTGGCATCATCTGCCGATTCGAGCAAGTCCAACAGGCGTTCCTGTGCTTTTTTCTGGGTAATTTCGTTTTCCTGATTCACGCTTTCCTGTAGGCTTCTATTAATTGAAACAATTCGACAAACCGGGGCACGCTGAGTTGCTCTGGACGCAATTTAGCAAAATCTCCCCAGCCCGGCAGATCATCCGGAATTCCATATACTTTTAGTGAATTGCGCAGTGTTTTTCGTCTCTGATTAAACGCGGTTTTAACAACCTGACGAAATAATTTAAGATCGCCCTGCACCAAAGGCTCTTCCCGCCGCTTCATATGTATCACTCCGCTTTTCACTTTGGGTGGAGGAGTGAACACATGTTCTGGAACCGTGAAAAGGTATTCACATTGGTAAAATGCCTGCAAGAGCACGCTAAGAATGCCGTATGCCTTGCTTCCCGGATCGGCGGCAAATCGCTCGGCCACTTCTTTCTGAAACATACCGGCCATTTCCGGAATTTGCCCGAAATGATCGAGCATTTTAAACATGATTTGAGAAGAAATATTGTAGGGAAAGTTTCCCACCAGCGCAAAGGTTCCAAGAAAACTTAAATCCATCTTTAAAAAATCATCCTCTAAAATTCTTCCGCTTAATTCGGGAAAATGTTCCTTAAGGTATGCGACCGACTCCGTATCAATCTCAACCACCCAGGTCTCAAAGTTGCGGTTCTTCAACAGGTACTGAGTTAACACCCCCATACCCGGACCAATTTCCAGCACTTTTTCATATCCTTCTCCGCTTAAACTTGAGGCAATCCGGTCGGCCACACTGAGATCGTTCAAAAAATGCTGGCCCAGAAATTTTTTAGGGCGTACCTTGTTCATGCTGGCAAGATAGCGGATACTTAAAAAATCTACGACTTTTGTACACCATGACCCGGACCTTTTCATCCATCGGAGCTTTATTTGATTCTGTACCACCTGTTGATTTCCCTGACCGGGAACTGAAACACCTGAGTTTTGACAGCCGTCGCATTGTGGATCCGGAGCACACTCTTTTTTTCGCTTTGGATGGAGAGCGCGACGGACATGAATTTGTAGATGAGGTGTATCAGTCGGGAGTACGCGTTTTTATTGTCAAAAAAGGACACCGCTTGCCCCTCTTGCCCGAGGCCTGGATTATTCCAACAAGCAATCCGCTTCTGGCCCTTCAAAAAATTGCCGGATCTTATCGGCAAACGCTGAAATATCCCCTTGTCGGAATAACTGGAAGCAATGGCAAGACCGTGGTAAAAGAGTGGTTGAATCATCTTCTGACTGCCAAAATGAAGATTGGACGCAGTCCGAAAAGCTACAATTCACAGCTTGGCCTGCCGCTCAGTATTTGGCAACTGGAGCCGGAGGCTGCGCTTGGATTGATTGAGGCAGGAATTTCCCGGAGCGGGGAGATGGATAAACTGGAAGATGTGTTAAAACCGGAATTCGGGATTCTAACCGGGATTGGAAGCGCGCACGACGAAGGCTTTCCGAGTCGCCTGGACAAAACCCTGGAAAAACTTTCCTTGTTTCGTCATGCAAAATGGCTGGTTTATCCTTACGAGCAGGAAATAATCCGGGAAGCCCTGCCCCTATGGAAGGAGGGCCGGCCTATTCGCAAAATCTCCTGGGGAACCCATTCCGCAGCAGACCTCGTTTTTTCTCTGGAAGAAGGAAAGCAGGAATCCACAATTCGCTGGGAGAACAACACCTTTCATGTGCCTTTCAACGACAAAGCCTCCCTCGAAAATGCCTGCACATGCCTGGCATTTCTGATTGCCTGGGGACAAGATCCCGTTGCATATCAGGAACAGTTTTCGGGTTTGCCCGGAATTGATATGCGTTTGCAATTGCTGCAAGGGCAATTTCAAAGCCGGCTGATCAACGATGCCTATAGCGCCGATTTGAGCTCTTTGGAAATCGCTCTGCAATTCATGAAAAAGCAGGCTGGACAGATGAAGAAGACGCTTATCTTAAGCAGTTTGCAGGCAGAAAACGGACCAGACCCACAGTGGGGTTCCCTGAGAGCTCTTTTGGAAGCTTACCAGATCAACCGCCTGATTTTAATAGGAAAAGATTTTTTCGAACTCCGGCCAGACCTGGGTTTACCTGCCATCTGTTTTGAAAGTACAGAACAATTCCTGCAGCAAATCGACCCCCAGCATTTCAGAGATGAAATGGTGCTGATCAAAGGGCGTCGTGACCATCATTTTGAGCGGATTGTCAAACTTCTGGAAGCTCAGGTGCATGAAACACAACTGGAAATTGACCTCAATGCTCTGGAATCCAATTACCGGGTTTTCAGGAATAAGGTGACTCCCGATGTTCGGGTAATGGCAATGGTTAAAGCCCAGGGCTATGGCAGCGGAAGCCTTGAAATTGCCCGCGTTTTACAAAATGCAGGCGCCGAATATTTAGCAGTTGCCTATACCGATGAGGGCATTCATTTGCGTCGCAACGGAGTCGCATTGCCCATCATGGTGATGAACGCACAACGAGATTCGCTTGCTGAATGCATCGACTATGAATTAGAGCCGGTGGTCTATACCTTTTCCTTTCTAGAATATTTGAAAAAGACCCTGGATCAAACCGGACTCACCGAAGCGAAAATCCATTTGGAATTCGATACAGGCATGCACCGTTTAGGATTCCAGGAAGTCGATGCGTTGGAATTGATGCGTGCAGTCAGATCAGATGGACGCCTTGCCGTTGCGAGTGTATTCAGTCACCTGGCTGCCTCCGACGAAGGCCAGCACGATGGCTACACCCAAATGCAATTCGAACGCTTTCAACGCATCCGTTTGCTGATTCAGGGTGAAAATTTCCATCCTCTATTTCACATTTTAAATACTGCAGGAATTCTACGCTTTCCAGAAATGGCCCTGGATATGATTCGTCCAGGCATCGGCTTGTATGGGATAGATGCCGGTGACGGACTGGCAGCCGAATTGATTCCGGTGGCCACACTTAAAGCAAGACTCTCTCAGCTGCGAATGCTCAAAAAAGGAGAAACGGTAGGCTATGGACGCAAAGGGGTATTAAAGGAAGATACACTGGTGGGTGTTGTTTCTATCGGCTATGCCGATGGCTTCCGCCGCTGTCTGAGTAATGGCGCCGGAAAGGTTTGGATCAAGGGCCATCTGGCACCCGTTATCGGAAATGTCTGCATGGATATGACCATGGTCAATTTGAACGGAATCGATTGCCAAGCCGGTGATCCGGTGGAGATTTTTGGTAGAAATTTACCCATCGAAACCCTCGCCCGGATGGCTGATACCATCCCATATGAAATTATCACAGGAATATCCAACCGGGTTAACCGGCTCTATTTCAGAGAGTAAATAACCATTTAAAAAGAATCGGAAGAACATTTTTTTCTTTTTAATTGTATATACATTTATTATGCATACATTTGCTGTCTAAACTTTTACAAATGAAAAAATTAATTCTTGTCCTTGCAGCTGCTGCATTCCTCGCCGCCTGCGGAGAATCAAAAAAAACAGCCGAAGCCACTCAGGAAGTAGCCCAGGCAGGAACTGACGCCATCGTATATAGCATTGACCCGGCAGCAAGCAAAGTGCTCTGGGCTGGGGCCAAAAAGATGGATGTACAACACCATGGAACCGTTCAGCTGAATTCAGGCTCCTTAGCCTTCGAAGGAGATCAGCTTAAGGCCGGTAATTTCACTATTGATATGACCAGTATTGCCAATGAAGACCTTACCGTAGACATGGGACAAACAAAATTGATCGGCCACCTGAAAAGTGCCGACTTTTTTATGGTCGACAGCTTTCCTACGGCACATTTTGAAATCACAAGGGTAGAACCTCTGGAAACCGAAGATGGCGCAACGCATAAAATTTATGGTAACCTCACCATCAAAGACCAAACTCATGGTATCAGCTTTCCCGCAATAATCAATCAAACGGAAGCTGGCACTACCGCTCAGGCTCAGTTCGAAATCAACCGCAACGAATGGGGTATCGTGTGGGGTGGTTCCCAGGAAACGAATAAAGGTGTAGTAGATTTTCTTAAAGACAACCTTCTCCAGGACATGATTCAATTCAATGTTCAGCTGGTTGCCCACCAATAATATTGAATGTCGATCTTGAAAAAGCCACCCGCAACGGTGGCTTTTCTTTTTTGATTGCCGTCTTGCCCTAAATTCGCAGGTATGAGCAAACGGTTTTTCCCCGCTGTTTCCACCTTTAGCCTCAAGGGGAAATTATTGGTTGGCATGATCCGCATTTTTGGCTTTGCCCTACCCTTGTTTTACGGACGAAAACCAAGAAAGAATTTCGAAGAAAACCCAGCTTACTATTCCTGGAGGGATATCCTCTATTTCGCATATAAATATTACCTGCATCCGCCGGAAACAGCAGAGTCGGAACAACTCGTCAGGTACTTTCAAACCATGCAGTTTGCTTTTCCGGAGGGCGTGGAAGAAACCCATCATCTGACTTTAAGCACAGGGGGCGACCTCATGCCTTACGCCTGGATGACCAGAGAAAACAGCTCCTCGCTCTGGGATGAGATTGGAGACTGGTACTTTAATAATGATGTGGTCTTTGCCAATCTCGAAACCCCTATCGATCTTACCAAACCTGCTTCGGCAGTGCCGGAAGTTATGCTGAATGATATGCATTTTAATGGCAATTCTGCACTCTTTGATCTCTTTTCAGGTTTTGAGAAATTCAAAGGATACGATGTGTTGTCGACCGCCAACAATCACAGCCTCGACATGGAGATAGAAGGAATAGACAGAACCATCGATTTCCTGCAATCGAAAAACATACTGCAGGTCGGAACGGTGAAAAACAGCGAAGACCAGTTCAAACCGGCAATCATCGAAAAGAACGGTATTCGTCTGGCATTCGTCGCTGCAACATATTGCCTTAATCATCTTGAATTACCAGAAAACGAATTGTACCGGATCAACACCGGAAGATTCAATCTGCCGGAAGCGGATATTTCACTTATTCATAAACTGGTGGATGAAGCCCGAAAGCAAGCAGATTTTGTGATCCTCTCACTTCATAACGGAAATGCTTATCAGGCTTATCCTTCGGAACACACGGTTGCGAATGTGCACCGGATTTTTGAAGAATGTGGGCCGGATTTGATACTTGGCAGTCATCCGCATAATCCCCAACCCATCGAACAATACCCGTTCATTTGCCCATTTACCGGAGAAGAGAAAAAAGGGATTGCCGTATACAGCCAGGGCGACTTTGTGGCCTATGACATCTTCACCTGGTGTCATCTTCATCTGGGAATTCGCTTCCGTATTTCACGATTCAAAGATGATAAAGTGCGCATCAGCAGAATGGAGGTGATGCCCCAGTATTTATGGCATGGTGATCAGAAAAACGGATTTGATTTCCGCTTCCTTCCCCTTTTAAATTGCGAGAAATATCTCCCAAAAATGAGCAACAGAAGCAAGATGGAATACCAGGAAATTCTTCGCTTTTGGAAAACACATTTGGCTCCATCACTTTCCTCCTTTGCCACCGCAGCTATTCCGTGAAATTCACTTTATTTGCATTGACTTTACCAGAAAAGTTATGACAGACGAGATAAATGAGGTACTCAACCAAACCCGTTCAGCAATGGACAAAGCCATTGGTCATCTTGGATCAGAGCTGAGCAAAATCAGAGCAGGAAAAGCCAATCCATCTATGTTAGATGGAATTTACGTCGATTATTATGGGGCTCCCACCCCTTTGAATCAGGCTGCAAATGTCAATTCGCCGGATCCTCGGACTTTGGTTATTCAGGCCTGGGATAAATCCCTCATTCCAGAGATTGAAAAAGCCATTCTGGAAAGCAATCTCGGTTTGAATCCGCAAAACGACGGAGAAGTGATTCGTCTGAATATTCCTCCACTCACCGAAGAACGCCGTAAAATTTTAGTGAAAACAGCAAAGAGCGAAGCTGAAAACAGCAAAATTGCGATTCGTAGTATTCGAAAAGAATCCAACGAGAAAATCAAAAAATTACAAAAAGACGGACTTGCCGAAGACCTGGCAAAAGACGCCGAAGCCAGCGTGCAACAAATTACTGATCAGCACATTGTGCGGGTCGATGAAGTTTCCGCTGCGAAAGAAAAAGAAATCATGACGGTTTAGTGGTTCTCATTTTTAAAACCTGGAACAGGCTGCAACGTACCCTTGCGTACCTCGCAGCCTTTTTTGCCTCGACAATCCTCTTGTTGTTATTGCTGAAAGGCCCTCTTGTTCAATGGCTTGTCAGGCAAAAAATAGCAGATTTTAACGCAACACATTCTCAGCATATTCAGGTAAAAGACCTGGAATTAAAAGGTCTGAGCCAATTCACTGTTCACGAGGTCCTTGTGTCGGATGAAAACAGCGATTCGTTGATGTATCTGTCTTCTGCATTCATAGAATTCCGTCCGACCCATCTGCTGTCGCGGAAAAATTTATTCAAAACACTGCAGCTCGATACTGCATTTGTAAGCTATAAGCGAATGGATGCAGCAACGGAGCGTTTGCCGGAAATGCCACAGGATTCCCAGCGGAATACGGCAGACATAGGCAAACGAATCTTCCATTTTTTTCAATCTTATTTCCCATCAAAACTTTCTCTGAACCATGTAGCATTGCGTTATTCGGATTCCATGGGTTCGATCGGTCTTCAGTTTAATACCCTTCAGGGAGATGCCGAAGCCCTCGAAGGTCAGATGGAAATTAGGGATAACATGGAGGTTCAACGCTGGCAAATTCATGGGAAACTGGGAGACCAAATGAAGGTGGAAGCAGTTCCTCTCGAAAACAAGGCAATCCCGGGGATCTATCCAAGGCTGGGGGTGGATGTCCGCATGGATTCACTGAAGTTTGCCCTCGAAAACAAAGGCCAGAAGAATGGATCATACTTCATTGATCTAAGCGGAGAAATGGTCCATTTGAAGGTATTCCATCCAAAAATTTCTTCCGACACCGTTTCCTTCCATACCCTGGAAGCCAACATGCAGCTTGAATTGGGAAAAGGGTACCTGCATGTGGACAGTAGCTCTCGTTTTCAAATAAATGAGGTAAGCGGCCGCTTTGGTTTATTGGCGCCATTGACCAAAAAAGGCAATCAGTTTGGGTTATTGGTAGAGAGCGACACTCTGGAAGCCCAGCGCTTTTTCAACTCCCTGCCTCAGGGGGCGTTCGACGATTCCCAAGGTATCGCAGCGAAAGGAAACTTGCAATACCGTCTTGAATTCCATCTGGATGGAAACCATCCGGACTCGGTAATCTTCAGTTCCCAATTGCGCAGAGATGGATTTAAAATTCTTCATTATGGAGCAAGCAATCTGGCTTTGATGAATGAGTCTTTTTCACATACGGTTTATGAAAATGAAAAGCCATTCCGTAGTTTTATTGTAGGCCCCGAAAACCCGAATTTTGTGCCTTTGGCACAGGTGCCTCAAAACCTGATTGATGCAATTCTGGTTTCGGAAGATCCTTCCTTTTTCCATCACCAGGGTTTTATCCAGGAAGCCTTTCGGGAGTCGATCATTGTCAATTACAAAACCCATTCTTTTAAACGGGGTGGCAGCACTATCAGCATGCAATTGGTGAAAAATGTCTTTTTGAACCGGAAGAAAACCGTTTTTAGAAAGATAGAAGAGGCCTTGCTTGTTTGGCTTATAGAAACCCAACATATCACCCCCAAGGAGCGAATGATGGAAGTTTATCTCAACATCATAGAGTGGGCTCCGGGAATTTATGGCATCGGAGAAGCAAGTCGCTATTATTTCAATAAGACTCCACAAGAACTGAGCTTGCCGGAATGCATTTATTTGGCGAACATCATCCCCAAACCAAAGAAGTTTAAGTATTGTTTCGATGAGAACGGCCAGTTAAAATCGTACATGGTTGATTTGCAAAAATTCATCTTAAAGCGGATGATTTCTAAAGAGATGATTCCTCAAACAGACTCTGTCGATTACAATCCCTATATCGGATTAAAAGGCGCCGCTCATGATTTGGTTGTGGGAACAGATACAAGTACCCGTGATAGCAGTCAAAAGGAATCCGAACCCTGGTTCGAAATACTTCCCGATTAAGTATATTAGCTTCATGTCGCTTCTACGGGCGCTTCTTTATTTATCGATTTGGACCCTTGCCGTTCTCAAGTTATCGGCACAGGTTGATACCAATTATATTCAACGTTTTCCGGATAAATTGGTATGGAGTCCGTTTCTAAGCTCCATGAACAATACCATCCTGATGAAGTCCTATCCGCATTTTGCCGGAGATTCCACACAGTCCATTTCCTATTCACCGAATCTCAGAGGTGGTTATGGGGTTGCGTTTTCCTACCGCATCGTCGACTTTTCCATTGGCTTTCGAACCAAGATTGATGAAGAAAGTGAAAAAAAATATGGAAAGAGTACCAAATTGGGTTTGAACTTCCGCCTCTGGATAAGTCGCAAATTGCTTACTGAATTCAACCTTCTTGCTGTATCCGGGTTTTCCAATCTATCCACCACTTCCTATGATACTTCGAAAATCGGACAAGAATACCCATACGAGCATCGACCGGACATGTTCATCACATACATTAAACTCCGCGGTGTATATCAATTCAACCCCGATCGCTTTTCCTACAGATCTTCCTTTTCTTTTAGTGAAAGACAAAAAAAGAGTGCGGCGGGTTTTCTCCTGAACAGCCACATGTATTTGCATACCATTACCGGCGATTCGGCTTTCATTCCCCAGGCGGTCCGTGGGATGTACGGCGACTTGGGAAATATCAGCAATCTATCAGTTCTCGGAATGGGGTTGGCTCCGGGCGTGGGTGGTACCTGGACAAAAGGACGATGGTTTCTCACGGGCGTTTTATTTCTGGGTCTTGACCTTCAGCGATTCGCGTATTCTACGCCTGGAAATCATGACTTTTTAACAGAAAACAAACTGGCCACCATGGCCGATTTCCGCGTGTCGTTTGGATACAACGCACCCCGATTTTTTTGCGGCTTTCAAAGCATTACCGACTATAACCTCCTAAGGCCCTCTGCATTTAAAATCAATTCTTCCTTCAATCATGTTCAATTCGTTATGGGTTGGCGCCTTCATTCACCTAAAATTCTGGATAAGATGTACAACAAAAGCGTAAAAACATTCATCCCGAAACGGTACCGGCATTATATGTACTGAAATGGTAATTTTGAGCAATGTCAAGTGCCAGCAACTCCTCCTTTCTTAAAGAATTAAAAGCCCTAAATCAAGCGCAAACAGAGGCAGTCAATGCCATCGAAGGGCCGGTGCTTGTTATTGCCGGACCAGGAACAGGAAAGACCCAAATTCTGGCAGCCAGAATTGGCAATATTTTACTTAAAACAGATGCCAAGGCCCACAATATTTTATGCCTCACTTATACGGATGCCGGAACTATCGCCATGCGTAAAAGGCTGCTGCAGTTCATAGGGCCGGAAGCCTACCGGGTTCATATTCATACATTTCACAGCTTTTGCAACCTGGTGATCCAGGAAAACCTGGATTATTTTGGATTGCGCTCTCTGGAGCCAGTCTCCGATTTGGAACAAATAGAAATTCTCCATGAGATCATCGACGAGTTTGAACCCGAAAGTCAGATGAAACGATACAAGGGGGATGTGTATTACGACACGCAGAACCTGAAAAACCTTTTTCAGCTGATGAAAAAAGAAGATTGGACCCCTGAATTCATTGTATCGAAAGCGAATGAATACGTGAAAGAACTTCCATTTCTCGACGCCTTCATCTACAAAAGAGGAAACAGCAAAACCGGGGTAAAAGTCGGCGACCTGAAGCAAAAAGATATTGACGCAGAAACCTCGCGGATGAAAAAGCTCAAAGAAGCTGCCACCGCCTTTCAGAGCTACCAGGAAAAACTCAAACAACGCCACCGCTACGATTATGCCGACATGATTCTGTGGGTACTCGACGCTTTTCGCAAGGATGAAGATTTGCTTCGAAATTACCAGGAACGCTACCTGTATTATTTGGTAGATGAATTTCAGGATACGAGCGGTGCTCAGAGTGAATTATTGAGCAAGCTGATCGATTATTGGGACCAACCCAACGTCTTTGTGGTGGGAGACGACGACCAATCCATCTACGCCTTCCAGGATGCCAACGTGAAGAACATCCTTCACTTTGCACAGAAATATTCTTCAGGCCTGAAGCGGGTTATGATGACGGAAAATTACCGCTCAACCCAAAGTATTCTCGATCTCAGCGGAGCCCTGATTGACCAAAATCAGGACCGGCTCACCAAGCAAATAGCCGGACTCGAAAAGAAACTTCGCGCTTCTCATCCCGAAAGAATTCAGGATGAGGCACTGCCTTCCATTCGAACTTACTACAACAGTTTCCACGAAACGGTGCATGTGGCACATCAGATTAAGGCATTGCATGAAGATGGAGTGCCTCTTTCAGAGATTGCCGTTATTTACCGCAAGCACTCGCAGGCCGAAGACATCAGCCGGTATCTTCAGGTGCTGGGTATTCCGTTAAATATCAAGAAAGAACTGAATGTGCTGGAGCAGCCCCTGGTTCATCAAATGCTGCAGATTCTTCGTTATATACGGATGGAATTGGAACAGGCAAACTCCGGTGAACCCCTTCTTTTCCCCATTTTACATTATCGGTTCTTTGGATTAGCGCCCATCGACATTGCTAAAATGAGTGTTGAAGTCTCGTCGAAAAATTACCGCGAGAGAAAAACATCCTTCCGCCAGGAAATGGCAAAACAATCTTCCAAAAATCTCAATCTCTTCGAACAAGACAAAGATCCCCTGCCGTTTAAGCGTGTATCTTCTGATATCGAATATTGGATCTCTCACGCACACGATTTCACTCTTCAGCAGCTCCTCGAAAAAATAATCAACCGCGGTGGCATATTACGGATGGCCTTGTCATCTTCGGATAAAACCTGGTTGATGCAATTGATTCACAGCTTTTTTGAATTTGTAAAGGATGAATGTGCACGCGATACCCGGATGGGGTTGACTGAGTTCCTGGACAAGGTCGACCTGATGCTGGAAAACCGGCTGGAAGTGCCTGTTCAGCGGGTTACCTATTCTGTAGATGGAGTAAATTTCCTCACTGCACATTCCAGCAAAGGACTGGAGTTCGACTATGTTTTTTTAATCGGCTGCGATGCACGTTCATGGAAAGCCAGAGGAAGGGATTTTGACTTTAAACTTCCCGAAAGTCTGGCGCCCAAAACAGAGGTGAATGAAGATGAAGAAAGCCGTCGCCTGTTTTATGTGGCCATGACCCGGGCAAAACGTCATCTGAATATCTCCTGGGCAGAAAGAAATGCAGCGGATAAGGAAATGGAGAAATCTGCCTTTGTTGCAGAGGCAGAAGCCGCCGGTATTGCGCAGAACGAATACATTGCACTCCCCGACGAGGATCTTTTTGAGTTTCAGAGCACCGTACTGCAGGAGTTACATATGCCGGAAGTTCACCTTATCGACACCGATTACCTCAAAGACCTCCTTTTCAAGTATTCCATGAGTGTAACCCATCTGAACAACTACCTTAAATGTCCGTTGAGTTTTTATTTCGATAACCTGCTCCGTGTTCCTCGTGCCAAATCTGCTTCCATGACCTTTGGCAGCGCAGTCCATTTCGCCCTGGAACGTATGTTCAAGAAAATGCTCGAAGACCCGGACAAACAGTTCCGGGGCATTCCAGATTTAATCAATGATTTTGAATGGTACATGCAGCGCAACCGCGACAGTTTCACTGCGAAAGATTTTGAATTAAAGAGTGAATACGGCCGTCTTATTCTGCCTCAGTATTTTGAGAAATATCATCGCGACTGGAACCGTGTTGTGGTGGCAGAAAAAAACTTCAGAAACATTGAGGTGCAAGGTGTTACTATCAATGGAAAGATTGATAAGATCGAATTTGTTGGAAAGGATGCGAATCTCATCGACTACAAGACAGGGAAATACGAGAATGCCAAACCCAAGCTCAAAGCTCCTAACCCCGATATTGACCCGGAAAAGAAAAAATTCGAGGATGAGTTTGGGGGAGACTATTGGCGTCAGGCGGTGTTTTATAAAATCCTGATGAACAATGACCCCAGTCACGACTGGAACATGGTATCCTCTGAATTTGATTTTGTGGAGCCGGATAAAACGACCGGAGAATTCCATAAAGAAAAAATCTATATCCGACCGGAGGATGAGACACTGGTTACCCGGCAAATCACCGATTCATATGCCCGCATCATGCAACATGATTTTCAGGGATGTGGCAAAGAAGAATGCGGCTGGTGCAATTTTGTGAAGAACCACTATCGGCTAGAAACAGAATTGGGAATTCCAACGGAAAGCGAGGAATAATTTTATTTCAAATGATGGTCAATGGCATCCTTCAGGTATCGATCCCAGAACCACTCCACATCCAAACTCATTCCATACCAGTAAATAGGAGCGCTAAAATCCGAAGAAATGGTATTGGAAAATAAAGCATAACGATAACCCAATCCGGCCCCGAGGTTCAGCCAGGGCAGTACCCGGTAATTTGCACTAAGAGCCAGTTCAAAAGGCAAAAACCGAAAATCCTTGTTCATGCGGATAGCTCCGCTTGAATTTCTTTCAATCCGGCTTCCAATTCCATATCCAAGCTGCACGGGCAGTGCAAGCTTCCACCTGCCACGATTATACAAGACATAATCGCAGGTGAATGAAAAATAAGTCAGACGGTTTTCCTGCACCCGCGTCTCCTGAGCCGGCGTACCTGCTCCATAGGTATAGGTTCGGTAAATCGGATTCCTCAGGTGGTACATTCCCACCAACATGCGAATCTTTCCTCCGTAGTTAAGTCCGAAACGAAAACCGTCAATCTGTGCGGGATTCGAACGAACAAAGGAACTTCTTCCGTCGAGGGAAATATAGAAGGTAGGTTTCTTTGCCAGGTAAATATTAAAGGTATCGCGCAGGCTGTATTGTGCAGTGGAGGCGCTGGCCAGGAGACAAAACAGGAAGACACTCCAAACCTTTTTCAACGATCAGGCAGTTTGTTTAGCAGGCATCACTTTTGGCAAATCCAACTCTTTGATTTTGGACCATCCACCGTATACATTTTTTACTTTGTCAAAGCCTTTCGCCTTCATCATGCTACAGGCAATCATGCTGCGGTATCCTCCGGCACAATGCACGTAATAAGTTTGGTCTTTGTCCAGCTCTTCCATCGTTTTTTCCAAATCCTGTAAGCTTCCAAAAACGGCATTTTCCAGGTGGCAGGTGTCCCATTCGCCAGGCTTACGCACATCCAGAACAGTGATATCGCTGTGTTTATAATCCAATTGAAGTTCTTCCGGAGTAATCGAAATTACCATGTCGATCTCATTACCTGCTTCTTTCCAGGAATTGAATCCACCGTGCAAATAGCCCTTGATTGAATCGAAACCAACGCGGGCCAAACGGGTTACTGCTTCTTCTTCCTTTCCTTCCGGACAAACCAATACCAGCGGATCGTGAACGTTAAGAAGTGTTCCCGCCCAAATAGCATATTGTCCGTTCAGTCCGATATTCATTGAACCCGGGATAAAGCCCATTTCAAATTCATCAGGAATTCTTACATCGACTACCTGAATGCCAGCATCCCGCAATTCTGAGAAGTCATTTAAGGACAAAGGTTTTTGTCCGGCACGGATTACCTCTTCGAGGCTCTGATATCCGGCTTTATTCAGGCGCGCGTCTTCAAAGAAATATTTTGGTGGCGCGGTAATTCCATCGGTAACCTGCGCAATAAATTCTTCGCGGCTCATGTCCTGCATTGCATAGTTCGTTGCCTTTTGAGCACCAATAGTCGAATATGTTTCCGGCCCGAGGTTCTTTCCACAGGAGGAGCCAGGGCCATGTGCGGGGTACAAGATGATTGAATCCTCTAAAGGCTTGATTTTATTGTTGAGCGAGTCATACATCATGGAGGCAAGTTCCTCCTTGGTCATCTTGCCATCGAGTAAATCCGGACGACCTACGTCGCCCACGAAGAGCGTGTCGCCTGAGAACAAGCAATAATCCTTTCCCTCTTCATCTTTCAAAAGATAGCAAGAGGATTCAGGTGTATGCCCTGGAGTATGTAAAACCTCAATTGTAAGCTTACCCAATGTCAGGACTTCGCCATCCTTTGCTTCGTATTTTTTGTATTCTGTGGATGCCCCGGGACCATAAACAATTTGAGCTCCTGTTTTGGCCGCCAGATCCAAATGACCTGATACAAAATCTGCATGAAAATGGGTTTCTAAGATATACTTGATTTTCACACCGCGTTCTTGCGCCTTTAGCACATAGGCATCGGTGTCGCGCAGCGGGTCGATGATCGCTGCCTCGCCTTCAGATTCGATATAATAGGTGGCCTGGGCCAGGCAATTAGTATAAAGTTGTTCAACGTGCATGTTTCTGTTTATTAGCGGTTAATGCAATAAATTCTTTCAGGTAAAAAGGCTCAAAATAAGCCAAATCTAAAAATTCTCTGTTCGCAAATTTACGAAAGGCTTGCTGAAGCTGGTGCTTTGCACTTGGGAGGATGGAATCAAAAATTAGAATGTCTTTTCTGTGGGCGAGTAAATCCCCGAGTTTTGCAGCTCCATCACCAATAATGGCCTTCATTCCATCGAATTCCGACCAGGCATTTTTATCAACAATAAGCGGTGTAATATCTCCGGATGATTCCGCTCCTTTTTGATATACCCGCTGGTACACTTCCATCCTTCTCGCATCTACTGTGGGAACGACAAAATCAAACTCTTCATGATCCAATAAAAAACTCTCGGCCATGCAGTCCAGTTCCGATAATCCAATTACAGGAATACCAAATCCAAAGGCCAGTCCCTTTGCCAGCGAAGTCCCGATTCTTAACCCGGTATAGGAACCCGGCCCGGTACTCAGTGAAATTGCATCCGGTTTTCCATTGGTCTCAATCAGGCGGTCGCAAAAAACGGCCAGGAGTTCTGCATGGGTATTTACTTTCTTTTCTTCCAGGCTATCCACAAGCTTTCCGTCCATAAAACAGGCGGCTGAGCACACGGGCCCGGAACTTTCTATGGCCAAAATCTTTGTCATTTTAACACCGATTCCCAGAACATTTTTGCCAGAACGAGTATCACGAAAAAGGAAAATATCAGCTTGGCGGTTTTTGGTTTCATCTTATGTCCGGTGCTCACTCCAAAAGGTACTGTAATCAAGGCTCCGATGATCATCGGGGTGACAATAGGATACAAAATAAAACCCATGTGTTCCACAGCAATAATTGGCTGAACAGGCTCCAGGAACATATAGTAGAATGCGGCCGGAAGCGCGAAAAATGGCGTCACCCCGGCAGAAATGCTGACGGCCTTTTTCATTTCCAATTTCAAGAGATTGACGAAAGAAGGAATCATGATAACGCCTCCTCCCAAACCGCTGAATGCAGAAAATACTCCCGTGACAGCTCCCACAATCGAAAACTTTCGCAAGGAAATGCGTGGTTCCTGAATTTCCATTTCCTTTCGGGTCGATAACATTCGAACGATTGCCGGGATCAGAACAATGGCAAAAACCAGATTGAATGTATCTTTTCTATACCAATCGCCGAGGGTTATAAGCCATGAAGACATCAAAGCACTCAGAACCCCGGGACCAGCCGTCGCAAAAATATAGCGTGGGAAAAAGTTACCGGCTTTGTACTGTCTGTACGAGTTAAAAGCACCAGTGAATATGATCACGGTAAGTGAATTGGCCAGGATGAATTTCACTACTTCCATCTCTATTCCGTACTGTTTCAGCACCAAATCAAGAATTGGAATGAAGATGATTCCCCCTCCGACACCTAAAATTCCAGAGAGAAAGCCTCCGAAAGCACCGGCAAAAAGAAGAAGGACGATATCCAATATTTCAGGCATATGCGGCAATGCTCCGAACCTAAAGCCCGAAAGCTATTATGGTTTAAGGAGCTCAGTCATTTTTTGAGGTTCATTTAATACGCTTACTGCATCCGCTATTTCATCGTCGTGCGTAAAGGCAATTTCAAATCGTCCGGGTTGCAAATAATAAACTCGTGCAATTTCCTCTTCCAAAAGCCCCTGAATTTCTTTTCTGTTCTTCACCACATCCGCTTTTTTATCGTGATTCAAGGCTTCAAGCATTTTAGTATAATTTGGTTCAATGGCTTCAAAATAACCTTCTGCTTTGGCCTTTTCTGCCGTTTGCTCCAATTCCTTTTCTGTTTCCGTCTGGTATGCGTAATCTTTGTCTTTGATAAAATCCAAAAAGTCATTCCAGTCCTGCTCCGACATTCTAAAATCGCGGGCATCAACAATGCTGTTGTGTTCGTTTCTGTAATGGACAGCGAAGTCAAATACCAGCTGCTTACGAAGCAGGCTGATGGCAATATTGCTTAGTCGATCTGCTTTCACAGGAACATCCGGTTCAATTCCTCCCCCATCGTAAACAGTTCTGCCATTGCGGGTTTTGAACGCTTTTTTCAGTGAATCGGGAATGGTCCCAACGGAACCGTCCTCATTTCTATTCGAATAATCCAGAGCCTGAATACAACGACCGCTGGGGGTATAGTATTTCTGGGTGGTGATTTTCAGCTGTGTTCCATATTTCAAGGGACGTGTTGTTTGAACAAGTCCTTTTCCGAAAGTACGCTGACCGAGTACTACGCCCCGATCCAAATCCTGAATGGTGCCAGATACAATTTCAGATGCTGAGGCAGATCGGCTGTTGGCCAAAACAACCAGAGGAATTTTTGTATCTACCGGACTATTCAGCGTCTTGTATTCACGGTTCAATTCCGTCACTTTTCCTTTTGTGGAAACCACCAATTGGTTTCTGTCTACAAATACATTCACCACATTAATGGCCTCATGCAGGAGTCCTCCGGGATTTCCGCGCAAGTCGAGCACCACTCCTTTTAAATTGCTGTTTTTCTTAAGTTCAATCAGTGCATCTTTCACTTCGTCTCCCGCACCTGAAGTAAATCCCTGCAAGCGGATATACCCCATATTTTCATTGATCATCCCAAAATATGGAACATTCTTTACATGAATCTGCTCGCGGGTGAGCACTTTGTCCATTTCAACACCATTGCGGCGAATTTTAACCTTCACCTCTGTGCCGGGAGAGCCTTTTAAGATTTTGCTGACTTCATCTGTCTTCAAGCCCTTGAGCGATTGACCCGCTGCTTCAATCAGTTCATCTCCGGCGCGGAGATCTGCTTTTGCTGCAGGAGAACCAAAATAAGGCTCGTTGATAATGACATAATCTCCTTTAACCGAAATCACGGCACCAATTCCACCGTACTGGCCAGTTATTTGAAAACGATAGTCTTCTGTTTCGGCTTCAGAATAATAATTGGTATACGGGTCAAGGGAGCTGAGCATGGCATCGATGCCGGTTCTCATTAATTTACCCGGTTCGACATCATCTACATAATAGGTATGAACCTCTTTATAAATGCTGGTAAAAATGTCCAGGTTCTTGGAAATTTCGAAGTACTCATCTACAAAAGACAAGGACCCTGCACCGGCTCCAATAATCGTTAATCCTACGAGTATGTTCCGGCCACGGCGGCTAAGCTTCTTCATATTTTTGTTATTGAATTGAGTGGATGATCAGTCGAGCGACTTCATCAACCGCTCTGCGATACTAAGAAAAATCTGTTCCACTTCATGGGAACCCATATCTTTTTCTCCAACGAAGGAGATTGAAAGGTCTATTTTCTTGTTTTTCGAAGTTAAAGCTTCGCGCAAATCATGGCTGTTTTTTCGATAAACCTCCCGAAGAACCCTTTTAACACGGTTTCTTACATTGGCCCGTCGAAACCTTTTCTTTGACGCAAGCAATAACACCCTCAAAGGAGGGGCATCCTCATCCTGATGCAATAAAAAATTTACCCGGAGCGGATAAATAAAAATGGACCCGGTTTTTTCGGTAAAGAGCCTCTGCACGGGCTTTAAGCCCGACAGCCGTTCCTCTTTACGGAAAAAGAACCTGCGGTCCACGTATATAAAATTAGCAAAAAAGAAGGAAACGATTAGCGCTTATGGCGCCCTTCGCCTGAAACAGAAAGTTTCTTTCTTCCTCTTGCTCTGCGTCTTGCCAATACTTTTCTGCCATTAGCAGATGCCATACGCTCTCTGAATCCGTGTTTATTTCTTCTCTTTCTTTGTGAAGGCTGAAATGTTCTTTTCATGACTTAGCCGAAAATTTTAAAGGACTGCAAAGGTAGCAGTTCAGAGGAAATTCACAATAAGAGGATAAAATTATTTTCTAAATAATTGTTTCTAAATTCGATTCCTCTTATGAAAAAGCATTTTATCGCTCTTAGCCTCGGACTGTTTTTTTGCAACCTGTTGCAAGCGCAATATACCAAGGATTATGACCTTATCAGTCCTTCTAACCAAAGTATCATCGCATTAAAGGGCAATTCCTCGGCGGATTACCCGCTTATCTGGAGCAGCGGAAAGGTTTCCAATGCGCCTTCTTTTGTCAACTATCAATACAGCTTATTTTTCGATTCTTTGGGAGGTAACATGAGCGGTTCGGTTGATGTCATTACCCCATTAAATTACAGCAGCTCTTTCAAAGATAGCTCCCTGCACCTTACGGGTGCTCAGTGGGCCAGCTTTCTCAACGGAATTTCTCAAAAAATATACGGACATGATTTTGCGATAGGTGATACCCTGAAGCTCTTGTGGCAGGTAAATCTTGTTGCTGTGTCGCCCGGACCTGCTTATGAGTTTAAAAAATCGACTAGTTATTTTGAAATCATCTTCGTTAGAGGACAATTTGATGATGAATATGTGCCTGTTCATTTGAAATTGCCGCTTCCCTCGGCAAACCTGACTATTTCAGGGGATCCAAACAGCACCATAGACTTTAGCTGGACCGCCGCCTATTGTCCGGGAGGCGGCTGCGATTCTGCCACTTACGACCTGATGATAGATACGATAGATGGAAATTTTTCCACTCCTTATTTTAGTACCACCACAAACAAACATGACAGCTCAAGCTTTGTAATTTATAATGTATTTTCACAGTTGCTGAAAGACTGCCATATTCCCTTTAACGGGACCAAGACTATCTATTGGAAAGTTAGAGCCTATGGCAACACCGGCTCTCAATATTCCGTTGAGGAAAGTATTGAAACCGGGTCCATTACCTTAAAACGTCAATTACTGGATAACGAGAACTTTCCATTCTCCCTCATCAACCCGAGTGATCAAGCAACCGTGACACTTGCCGGAAAAGCTTCCACCCAGCTTAATTTTAAATGGAATTCCTCTTATACCCCAAAGGCAAGCAGTGGAACCTATTTTCTCGTGATGGACTCTTTGGGTGCTTCGCCGCTTTTCTATCATCCTCTTCAAAAATGGATTTCATCCGGAAACGGCGCAGACACGGCCATTAATCTGACCTACGGAATGATTGACCACGCTTTGGATTCTGTTTACCCGAATTGGTTCCGCGTCACATTGATGTGGAGTGTCATCGCCAAATTAAGCGGCACAGACTATTACGCTGTAACTCCATTCGAAATAGAATTCATTGCCGGTAATATTACCGGAGCCGAATCAATCGTATCTAACGATATAAATATCTATCCGGTTCCAGCCGACAGGTCAATGCAGGTAAATCTTAAACAAGGGAATGCGATGGCCTCTGTTTACGACATTCGGGGACAACTGATTCTAAATAAATTCCTGGTGCCGGATGATTCAGTAATTGATACCTATGCTTTGCCATCTGGCATTTACATTCTTCATGTAGAAAGTCAGGAGGGGATACTCACCCGGAAATTCGAGGTACGACATTAGGGGTTAAACGATGCTTTAACCAAAATAAACCGCTGGTGTTTTGTGGCCTTGCCGGGTTCCGTATACGAAATCAATATCAATACCGGCCCATCAGGAACGAGTATGCCATAGGCATTCCGGCCATCCCATTTATACCTCCCTTCCACTCCTGCCAGAGAATTGCTTTCCCAGGAATACATGAGGCTTCCGGAAACCGTATACACGGCAATGTCTACCAATGTACCTGCCTGCAGACCCGAATAACTGAGAATTGCGAAATCCTCAAAGCCATCTCCATCGGGAGAAAAACTTTCGGAAGCCAAGGACCAATGTTCTTTTTTATTGGACCAACCCTCCCTGTTTTCCGAATTTTTCCTGCCCGGACTGGCATAGTTGAATTCCTGGGAAGAAGAAGTCCAATTGGCACTTTGCGGGCCCCTGTAATTTGGGTCAATGCGCTCCAGGCTCACTCCCCTGGTATCTAGCACAGCGCTTGCATGCATGGAAGGGCTGTAGAAGAAAGAATCAATCATATTTAAAGCACTGTCGCACAATAGCACACAAGCACCGGAGTTTCGGTAACCAGGAAAGGCATCGAGTCCAACTATTTGCCGCTCTTCAACGGGATAATAGCGGTCCAGTTGATGGGTTGGAGTGCTCAATACCAAATATGCATGCGGTCCCATATAAAATATGGTGTCGCTCAAAAGGGCGAAAGAGCCGGGTAGTCCATTTTCCTTGCAATTGCCCAGATACACCCCCTTCAGGTTAACGGCCGAATCGCTGTTATTGAAAAGCTCCACAAATTCCGAACGATTCGCCACCGGGTCGAACATTAATTCATTGATGACCAATTTTCTTTCACTTCCAAAACCGGATACCCTTTGCCAGGAAGTCGAAAGCTCCTCCCCGTTGCATCCTTTGCCTTCAATAATTCTGAATCGCTGAAATTCCGGAATCTGCAATGATGCGATGCTTCTGGCTGTCTGATCGCTGAGTTGTTCTAAGAGTATTTTGCCGGTACCGGCTTCATTTTGCTCGATGAATATGCCCTCATTTGAGATGGCAGCATCAAAACATAAAACCAATCGATACTGATTATCCATCCAGGCCTCATGCATTTTAAGCTCTTCCCGTGGTTTCAGAAAAACCTTTTTTGCAAATAGCCCCGGACTTCCTCCGGTTTTAGATGATGGAGCCCACGATTCAACAGACGAGCAAAGCAAGTTGCTGTCCTTTCTCTCCATGCTGAAGCCATCCTGCTCCAGCCAGTACTTCCCGTATTTTTGATGCCGGTAGTTCAAGCGATCGATCCGTCCAGTAGTAGGGTGAAATAATTCAATTACGCCACGGTCTGAAAAAATCATCTTCTTGCCAAGTTCAAGTTTCAGGTTGGCATGAAACAAATCCATATCTCCTGGTTCCAACAGCAATGCCAGTTGGCCCGGATAAAGAATGCCCCCGCCCAATGGGTAAGTGTTTTGGTCAATTCTCAATTGCATTCCAGTGAGTAACAACGCCTCACTGCTCCTGTTGTAGAGTTCAATGAAAGGCTTTTGGCCCGCAAGTGTTTCCCAAAACACCTCACTTATCATCAGGCTGCCAAATTCGGGCACACGACCATCTGCATAGCGGAATGTAATATTGCTATCGACACCATGATTTCCTGAGCAGTCGCGCACCCCATAAAGCTTGATGAGGTATTCCCTTTGGGCATCTTTAATGATCGTAGTATCCAGATTCACCTGATAGTATAGTCCCTTGCTCAACAATGGGTATGCTTTCCCTAAAAACGACATGGAAGCCTGTCCAAAAAGCTCTTCACTGAAGAATAAATGAAATCGTTTCCCATCCACGCAAAAGCAGGATAAAAGTTCCGGCGGAAGGCTATCGCTCCATCCTCCAAACCGTGAATTCTGCCTGCCCGGGGTTCCTCCCTTTTTTTCCAGGGTGGGGAGAAAGTTTTGTTCCGGTTTCGGGCAAAGGCTAAACAGTTCCATTTTCTCCATTGAAAAGCCTCCTTCCGAAAGACTCCAGTTGCTGCTGTAGTGAATCACATCTAAGGTATCTCCCAGCCTGTTCAGCAATGAAATATCATCTCCTCCATTGTTGAGAAAACTGGAAGGAATGCCTGCCTCTGAACAGTCACCATATTGTTCCAGTAAGGAACAATTACCTTTCGCTGTCAAAATTAAATAGTGCCCCGAATCAAGTGTTCCAAAACCACAAGGATAAATTCCGCCTGGGTCGCTCAAACACAGGTCACTCATATCGATAGGATAATGGGAGAAATTGCCAATTTCCAGCCACTCTACCTCGGGCAGCGACTGCCCCGGCGTGGGGTCGCGCATAAACTCTGTTATTTGCAGCAAATGCGGCTCCCGCAAAATGGGGGCAACAAAAATGTTCGTGTCTGCCAATATGTTGCCTGCCACATCCCGAAAACCCTGCAATGAAAAGACAAGAGCATTATTCCGGTATTCGGGATAAATCAATTGGTTTGACTCAGACCACTGAATGGATAATGCCGGGATTCCTGCTACTTTTAGCTTTCCATAATTGGTATCCATGCCTTCACTAAAGATGATTTCAAACGCCGTGGTATCTATACTGGAGATTCGCTTCACCCGGGGAGGAATAAGGTCATGAACTGGATAGGATAATCGTATAAAGTCTATCCAAAAAGAATGCGCATTCGAAGAGGAGTAGCAGGCTCGCAAGGCAAATGAATCCAGCTTAATTTTACTTGAGGCCACGCTTCCCAGTGGGAAGAATATGGAACTATCGCCCTTTAAATTATACCAGATTCTGCATGAGTCGTCAGTTTGTAGCATTTTAAGGATCAGGGGATTGGATGAGGAAGACTGGATCATTTTATCCGGTCCGGTAAAAATCTCTGTCTCCACTCCATTCAAAACACGGTACATCGTTACATTATCGTAGCGACCTCCTATTTGAATTTTCCATCCAAAACCCCCATCTCCCAAAAACAAATCCAGATAGTTGTTTGTCGACGTTGCCAATTTCAGGTTGAGTCCTATCTGCAGTTCAAAACTGTCGCGCAAAGCGGCACTTCTGCTCAACATAAGGCATGTGCCACTAACCGGGGTTCCGTTGCTCCGTAAAAAACCACCCTCGATTTGCCACTCACTCGTGTCGCCAGACCAAATGGACCCGTCCACAGAGCCGCTTCCATCAAAAGACTCCACCCACTGGCCACTACAAGCTGTTATGCTCAACATCAACAGAACAAAAATCCAGACTCTCATGGCTCGTGAAATTAGCGGAAAGACATACCTTTGCCGGTCTTAAACACGTCAAAAAATTGTTATGAAAGTCGCGGTTGTGGGTGCCACAGGTATGGTAGGCCAGGTGATGCTTCAGGTTTTGGAAGAAAGAAATTTTCCGGTTACGGAATTGATTCCTGTTGCTTCTGAAAAGTCGGTTGGAAAGGAAGTTTTTTTCAAAGGGAAATCCTGGAAGATTCATTCCATGGATGATGCCATTGCAAAAAAACCAAATCTGGCCCTGTTCTCCGCTGGCGGATCCGTGTCGCTGGAAAATGCCCCCCGGTTTTCGGCCGTTGGCACCCTCGTGATTGATAACTCTTCGGCATGGCGGATGGACCCCGACAAAAAGCTGGTGGTTCCCGAGGTCAATGCGAACACCCTGAATGCTCAGGATAAAATTATTGCCAATCCCAACTGTTCAACCATCCAAATGGTGCTGGCTCTTAAGCCGCTTCACGACCGCTATACCATTAAGCGGGTTGTTGTAAGCACCTATCAGAGTGTAACAGGCACTGGCGTGAAAGCCGTTGAGCAGATGATGAATGAACGCAAAGGGATAAAAGGCGAAATGGCATACCCTTACGCAATCGACCTGAATGTCATCCCACAGATCGACGTCTTTCTCGATAACCACTATACCAAAGAAGAGATGAAGATGGTGAATGAGACTAAAAAAATTCTGGGAGATGATACCGTTCAATTAACGGCAACGGCAGTGCGTATTCCGGTGATGGGCGGGCATTCGGAATCGGTGAATGTGGAGTTCGAACAGGACTTTACATTGGAAGAAGTACACAATCTTTTAGAACAAATGCCAGGGATTGAAGTAGTGGATGACCCGAATAATAAAATCTACCCTATGCCAAAAGACAGTCAGGGGAAGGACGCCACTTTCGTAGGTCGCATACGCCGGGATGAATCTCAGCCGAATACCCTGAACATGTGGATTGTTGCGGACAACCTTCGGAAAGGAGCTGCCACCAATGCCGTTCAAATAGCGGAATTTTGTCTCGCTAATAACTTACTCTGACATTTTTTAACACATGATTAAAGGCAGAGTACTCGTCTTCTTTCGTTTGGTTTTTAATTTTAGATTTGAGTTTGTTGGCACGCATATTTCCCATCCAGGAAATCATCATAATCTGGCTGCTGGTATTCGCATAGGGCTTGTTACCAAGCTGATCAACGAAGTTTTTATTCAGAAAATCGTTTAGGTAATACTGCACCTTAATCATCCCAAAATCATTCATCTGATAGGCTACAAATACCGAAGGTAAAAAGCGGTTCGTTTCATTGGAATTGAATGCTTTTCTCTTGGTTTTTTGTCCGCTAATAAATCGTTTCTCCTTGTAATGGAAAAGCCATTCATATTCTCCACCAATAGCCAGGAAACGGTCCTTTTTCACGTTGCCAATTTTAAACATCACCGGAACACCCAAATTGTATGACCGTCTTTTAATTTTATCGTATTTAATGGGAATATCTCCCGTGCCCGGAACAGCGTACACCTCATTGGTGGTAATGAATCCCATATTGCGAATGCCAAATCCAAAGGCCATCCCGAAATGCTGACCAAAGTCAATATTGTACTTATAGTTCAAATTCAGGAAAAGGGTGAAGCGGGGAGGACCATTTAGCTTTTGGGTACTATCTTGATAATTAGCCCAGGAAAAAATCAATTCTCCCCCGCTTGTCCAATATTGCGCTTTGGAAGTCAGAGGAAGAAGGCCTGTTAAAGTTAAGGCAAATAAGAGCTTTTTCATAACAATTGCTGATGCCTATCAAAGCTAATAAAAAATGTGTGAGCCCCGTGCAGGATTTCAAAAAGAGCGTACTTTTGCCTCAAGCTGACCCATTCTAAATTGACCCTTAAGATACCAGGCATTTCACGCGACAAATTGCTACTAATCAGCACACTGTATATTTCGCAATCAGTGCCGGTGTCTTTTATCAAAACGGGCTTTCAGGTTTTTTTAAAAAATCAGCATATTCCTTATGACTCCATTTCGAGATCCATGGGTTTGCTTCTATTGCCCTGGGTTTTAAAATTCCTTTGGGCTCCTCTGGTAGACCGCATTGGGTCTGGCAGTCCGAATCACCGAAAAAAATGGATTGTTCCTTTGCAAATTCTTGGTGCTTTAGTATTGGCTATCGCTGCATTTCTTCATCTGGAAAGTCAGCTTTTGCAGGTCTATATTCTTTTTCTAATCTATAGCTTTATATCTGCCACACAGGATATTGCTACAGATGGATTGGCTGTTTTATCCCTCAATAGAAAACAGTACGGCTTAGGGAATATCATGCAAATGGGTGGGTACTATCTGGGTGAATTACTTGGAGGTGCCGCTATTCTCATCATCTTCGATTATTTCGGATGGACTGCTTCCATCCTGTTTCTGGCCTTGTTCTTTTTGCTGCCTCTACCTTTTATCATCCCTTACCAGGAAAGCAACAAAGCACCTGATCCGGCGCATGCTAAACCGGGTCGAAAGTCCATCTCTGAATTTGTATGGAAGAACAAAGCCTGGCTTCTGGTTTCCATCCTTTTTATGGGAAATCAGGTTCTGGCCCGAACCATGCTTCCTTCGCTCTTGAGTGATCGGCATTATTCCGAATCAGAAATTGGGTTTGTTATTGGCGTTCTTGGAAATGGTGCTTCCATCCTGGGAGCTGTTCTTGGCGGGCTCATTATCGACTCGTTGGGTAGAAAACGTTCTCTGGTATTGTATGGTACCTTGAAAATTCCGGCTTTTTTTACCTTGCTTCTCCTCCCTAATCTGGAAGTTGCGGATGGCTGGATCCTAAGTGGAGTGCTGCTGAATGATTTACTAGCCGGTCTGTCAACGGTGGCTCTTTTTACGGTAATGATGGACCGCAGCAGGCACAGCAGTCCAGGAACAGATTTCACCATTCAGCAATCTTTTAATGCCATTGGTATCTTGATTTTTGTGATCCTTTCCGGGACCCTGCTTTCCGAAATCGGGCTCAATGGATTGGTACAAAGCGCGACAATTATTGGCGTATTGGCCGTTGCGGGAATTTTGCTACTCCGTTTTCCTCAGGACAAAACGGCCTGATTAAACGCCAATTTTATCCTTGGTTTTATTGCTCCCGGCCTGATGCCTCTTTTCCAGGTACTCAATAATTTTTCCAGCGATATCTTTACCGGTAGCCTTCTCAATTCCTTCCAATCCCGGGGACGAATTCACTTCCATTACCAGCGGGCCTCTGGAAGATTGAAGCATATCAACTCCGCAAACCGATAGTCCAAGTGCCTTCGCCGCATTCAGCGCTGTTCTTTTCTCTTCCCGGCTTAGCTTGATTAGTTCGGCCGATCCTCCCCGGTGCAAATTGGAGCGAAATTCTCCATCTTTTGCTGTGCGTTTCATTGCCCCGACGATCTTACCATCTACTACAAATGCCCGGATATCGCTTCCTTTTGACTCCCTGATAAATTCCTGAACCAGTATGTTTACCTCCAAGCCATAAAAGGCCTCGATTACTGATTCGGCTGCCTTCTTGGTTTCGGCCAGTACAACCCCTATACCTTGCGTGCCTTCGAGTAATTTGATAACCAGGGGAGTTCCTCCCACCATTCGGATCAAATCACCCACATCTTTTGCGCTGCGGGCAAAGCCGGTAATAGGCATTCCAATGCCTGCTCTGGCCAAAATCTGCATGCTTCGCAGCTTGTCGCGCGAACGCGTTATAGCCTGGCTTTCATTGGCCGAAAACACACCCATCATCTCAAAATGGCGGGTAATGGCCGTACCATAAAATGTTACCGAAGCGCCAATTCTTGGAATCACCGCGTCAATATCCATGACGGCTTCGCCATTGTAATGGATGGTGGTATTGCCTTTACTCATCCCCACATAACATTTGAGATGATTCAGCACGATGCATTCATGGCCCCGTTGCTCAGCAGCTTGCACGAGCCTGCTGGTGGAGTATAAGTTCTTATTTCTGGAGAGTATCGCGATTTTCACGTTCCTTCTTCTCTTTGAGTTTTTTCTTTTTATACCGAGCGCTCAGATTGGATCTGGACACATCGACGACAAAATTTTTACGGATGAAACTTCTCCCCAATAGCATTGGAAATTCCATGTCGGAACGATCCCGGAGTGATATTTCAATCGGATATTTTTTATTGAACAATTCGGCTACTGTCTGCACTACGATGCGGTTTTCTTCCTGTCCGAAAGAGTTTCTCACCTTTCTTTCTTTATGAAAAGGCAAGATAAATTCTTTCCCGCTGTATCCAGGTGTTTCCGGGTCGAGTAAAACAAATTTAACATACGGCTTACGGTACCTTTTGATGATTTCAATAGACTTACAATGAACGACCGATGTGCGTGCTCCGGTATCAATCTTTGCTGGAAGATCCATCAAATCAAATTCAGGAAAACTGACTTTCTCTTTCCAGCCAATTTTTTTCATACTGCAATTTATCTAATGTTTCTTAGGCCGCAAGGGCTGCTTTGTTCTGTTTTTTACGTTGTCTTCTTTTCATTACGGGGTACAGGAAAACGCTAAGCAGAATAATACCGGTACCCAAATAGAATTGAAAACCCAATTCCTTTTGTTCATCAAAAAACGCCATGGCCATCAGGATTCCGTATACAGGTTCAAGATTAAGAGCCAGGGAGGAGTTGAATGCCGATATTTCTTTCAGTGCCATCAGTGCCATAACGTACGCCACCGCTGTACACAAAATGGCCAGAACGAGCAACCAACCCCAATCTTCCGCTGTGGGTTGAAATACCGTCTGCGGGAATTTTGAAAAATAGAAAGGAAGAATCACGCTTATAAATAAAAAACCCGTTCCCAGTTCCAGAAAAGTCATGGTTACCGGATTATGGTTCTGCATGTATTTTTTATTGAGTGTGGAGAAAATTGCTGCCAGCACTGCGGCAAGAAGGCCAACCATAATGCCCTTCTCGTAACCAAACGTTGCATGCGTGATAATGGCAATGCCAATTGCCACCGCAACGCCCAAAATCACTTCTATCGGATTGATTTTCCGCTTAAAGAAAAAAGGCTCTATAAAACTGGTAAAAAGTGCGGTAGTAGCCAGACAGCTAAGCGCGATGGAAACATTGGAAAGCTTAATGGAACCATAAAATGCAAGCCAATGCATGGAGGTGATAATTCCAATACCCATGAAGCGAATGATTTCTTTCCGGGTCATGCTGCCAATTGCTTTCAAAACTCCGGGAATAAAGACTATGGCAAGACAGGTGATCCAAAGGCGATGCCATACCAACACGGATGCATCAAGCGAAATTTTTTTGCCCAGTATGGCAGTAAAGCCAAATAACAGAATGGAGATATGAAGGAGCCAATAGGCCTTCTTTAACTCATTGCTCACAGCAAGCAAATGTACATTGGACAAAAGTATTTTTTCAGTGTGAATTGATTTCTTCCATTCGTAAGTCCAAATGTGATAAAAGTTAATTATCTGATTTAACTTGTCGGTGAGAACCGATATTACCTCCCTTCATGAAAAAGCTCCTGTTGCTTTTTTCTCTGTTCCTCTCCATTTTTACTGATGCTCAGGAATACGCCATTCGCCATTTTACGATAAGCGATGGATTGCCTTCGGGAAATATCATTCAGGTTTACCAGGACAGAAAAGGCTTTCTTTGGGTTTCTTCCCTGGCAGGAATCAGCCGCTTTGACGGGAAGAACTTTGTGAATTATTCTCTGGAAGATGGATTGCCTTTCAGCTACAATGCAGATTTCTGCGAAGACCTGAATGGAAACCTGTATGTTCAATACGGGGATGGAGTGGCGCGTTTCAATGGGTTGACTTTTCAAAACTATGTGTCCAGCTATGAAGGTGTGCCTGTTTATGTCAAGGCGCTAATCCGCGACAAAGACGGACAGGTACTGGTAATTGGCAGGGATATTATTGGCGCCATCTCAGGCGACAGCATGATTTTCTATCCCAACAAGGATAAAAAACTATTCTACTGTGCAGCCACCGATTCGGCAGGGAATGTACTGATTGGTGGTTCGGGAGGCGTCTATCGTTTTAAAAATAAGGTTCTCGTTCCCATTATTGACGAACCGAACGAAAGAGTTCAATCCCTGTTGCTAGGCCCAGACGGCTATCTCTGGTACGGGATGCTCCACAACAAACTGAAACGTGCGCCTTATCAACCGGAAGTCAAGATCACGGGAGAAAACGTAGATATACCCGATGGAGACCTTGGTTTCATCGCTGCCTTTCTTACCTGCGACTCATCGTATGTATTTGTCGGAACACAACACGGATTTCTCATCTACGAAAATGGGCATTACATCAAATGGCTGAACAATTTCACCAAGATCCCATCCGACATGGTGAATTCCATCAAGGTGGATCGGGAGGGGAATCTGTGGGTGGGCTCGCTTTTCGGACTTTGGCGCTTTAGACGAACTTTTACTTTAAACTTTCCAAACGACTCAATTCGGGCAAAAAATGTTTATGGGTGCCGAATTATCGCGCCCGACTCTCTGTTATTTACAGATGGATTCTATCAATACGCCGCCAGTTCCAAAGGTATCAAGGAGATTTTTAAAGACAAGCCGGTGCAGGGCAGCGAAATTCCGGATATCTGTTTTACTCCGGAAGGATATGCTTATTTCGGCTCTTCCTTAACCGGCCTGGTCATTCGCTATCCGGATGGTCATTATGAAAACAAAAAATTCGGGAAAGGTCCTTTTTATCGTTGCGACGTATTCGACTACCATAAAGGAAAAGTCTATATGGGGTCTTCCCACGGATACTATGTGTGGGATAAGGACCAGTATACTGAATTCCTTCACAAAGAGTTGCACACCAAAAATATCCTGGGTATGTGGGTGGATGATGAGGTCTTTCTACTCGGAACAAATCAGGAATTGTATCAAAAAGTCGGTGATTCACTGATTGATTACCGTTCATTTTTCGGCAATAAAGCCGTTGTCATTGAGAGTCTGTACCGCAAAGGCGAATACGTTTATGCCTGTACCAAAGGCCTTGGGCTTCTGATTGCCCGGATTGAAAATGGTCGGCTGAAAAAGGACACGATACTGACTTCAAAGAGCGGTTTACCCTCGAATTATGTGCAAAGTTCCATTGTTGACCAGCAAGGCCAGATCTGGGTTTCGACACTCGGAGGAATCGCGAAAATTGTACGTGCGGGTAGCGCGGCCTATTACATCAAAAGTTTTAATGAGAATCAGGGTGTACCTGATGCTTTTTGGGAATATGGCCGGTTTGAAATAGATACCAGTACGGGTAAATTATGGATTGGGAATTCCGAAGGCATCCTCTGTATAGACCCTCGTCTTGAATCTAAAAATGTATCTCCGCCAATCATTCAGTTTGATGCGATTTACCTGCACAATGATTTTGAGGATGTGACGGAAATCCCTCAACTGATTTATAATCCGCAACCCGATTCCCTCTACCATGTTCCATTCAGCCTGAACTCGCTGCAAATCCATCTGAAAGGAATCTTGCTATCCGGAGCAGAAAATTTAGAGTACTGGTTTCATCTGGAAGGGATGAATAAGGAATGGATGAAAGCACCGGACAATGGCATTCTGAACCTGGGAAATTTGCCGCCGGGAGAGTATACCCTTATGGCCGCCGCCTATAATCGGGCCAACAAAGCATATTCGGAAAAGAAAAGCCTGCACATTATCATCGCCCGGCCTTTTTGGATGAGCACCTGGTTTTATATCAGCATTATTAGTCTTTTCCTGATACTCGTTTCTTCGTATTTCAGATGGAAAATGGCTTCTGCCTTTAAAAAGCAAAATGCCGCAATGGAAGTAACACGCCAGCTTTCCGAATCCAGATACCTGGCATTTCAAGCACGAATGAACCCTCATTTCATCTTCAATTCATTGAATGCCATTCAGTATTTTATTACTCAGAACGATAAAAAATCCTCTCTTATCTATTTATCAAAATTTGCCCGCTTGCTGCGCCTGGTGCTCGATCACACCAAGGCATTGAAAGTTCCTTTGAATGAAGAAATCCAAATGTTAAGCCGTTACCTGGAGATGGAATCCATGCGTTTCGACGGCCATTTTAGCTACTCTTTCGATATTGAAGACAGCCTGAGAATTAGTCAGATTGAAATCCCCGGCATGCTCCTTCAGCCTTTTGTGGAGAACGCCATAATTCATGGTTTGCTGCATCTCGAAACCGGAGAAGGACATTTAACCATTGGCATGCGCAGAGAAGGTGAATTCATCATTTGTACGATTGTCGACAATGGCATCGGAAGAGAAAAATCGGCATCCATTAACTCGCAACGCAAACCAAATCATAAATCATACGGGATGGAAATTGCAGCCAACAGGCTTCAACTCATCTCAGAAGAAACTCCAATCGAAGAACTGGTTCAGGTAACAGACAACGAAACGGGCGGGACCACCGTCAGACTTAAATTACCAATACTATGAAATTACGTGTCGTCATTGTAGAAGATGAAATGAAAAGCCGGGAAGGTTTAAAAAATTTGATAGACGAATTTTGCCCCAACGCGGAAGTTGTTGGCATGGCGGCCAACGTAGAAAGTGGGGTCGAAGCCATTACCGGGCTTCAGCCGGATCTCGTATTGCTTGATATTGAAATGCAATCTTCCACCGGTTTTGACCTGCTTGAGAAAATACCCGAAATCAATTTTGAAGTTATTTTTACTACCGCCTATGAACAATATGCAATCAAAGCCATTAAGTTCTCTGCATTGGATTACCTCTTAAAACCAATCGACCTAAAAGAGTTGATTCAAGGCATTGACCGCGTTCAGCATGTGCGTAATTCAGGTATTTCGCGAGAGCAGGTGAAATCTTTATTAGAGAACTTGAAGACAGAACCGGGGAAAACGCATAAAATTACCCTGAGTACCTCAGACGGCATGGTATTCTTACCTGTAACCGACATCTTGCGTTGCGAGGCACAAGGAGCCTATACTCAATTCAATCTGGTAAACGGAAAGAAAATACTGGTGAGTAAGAACCTTAAAGAATACGAAATTCTTCTTCAGGAGCATGATTTTCTTCGTGTACATAATTCTCATCTCATCAACCTATCTCAGGTATCCAAATATGTCAAAGCAGATGGAGGCTACGCGGTAATGTACGATGGTACCAATATCCCGATTTCCAATACCCGGAAAGATGAGTTTTTGGAATTGATGCGTAGATGAGGGATCAAGTTCAAAAGCTGTGGGTTGGAAAGGACTTCTACTATCAGGACCATTCTCATCATTCTGAAGTGGTATTGAAGAGGAGACGTATGTAATTTTCTCCCCTCAGGTTTTATTAATGATCCCAAATAAGGGCAACCTTATAAGAAACAAAAAACCCCGGTTCAATGAGCCGGGGTTTTGTTTTTACCTTCGTCGCGGTGCCGGTGGCCTTCTGTTCGGAGGCGTATTAGGCTTCTGCGTGGGTTCCTCTTCTTTCTGTGGTTCCTCTGCCGGAGGAGTCCAGTTGTAATCAATAATTTTTACGGTAGTCCGCCTGTTCAATTGGTGCTCTTGTTCTGTACAAATATGTTGATAATCTGACAGTTCGCAGGAGCATTTCTTGATTCGAAGATCGCGTTCTCCGTATCCTTTCGCCACAATTCTGCGGGGATCGATTCCTTTGCTCACGATATACGCTACAGCCGAATCGGCACGAGCCTGAGAAAGGGTATCGTTGTATGCCTCGCTTGCACGACAGTCGGTATGTGAACCCAATTCAATTTTAATTCTGGGGAATCGTTCCAAAACGGCAACCACCGAATCATCCAGAATTTGGGCGGCATCCGGGCGGATATTTGCTTTGTCCAAATCGTACAGGATACCTTCCACTGTAAACTTAACTTCAAGTTTCTTCATCTCGAGATCGCGCTGCAATGTGGTAAAACATGCCACGCCTTCCGTTGATTCAAATTCTATTGGAGAATCAAAATAGTAGGGGTCGTTATCCGGTGCCGTCGCATAAATCTCGTATTTGGTCATTTGGGTCAGCGGCATGGAGTAGGCTCCGGTTTGGTCTGCTACCAGAATAATCGTGGCGGTATCCTTATTGGATTTAATCAACACCTTCGCTCCGGGAATAACCGCTTTGGTATTTTGGTCTCTTACCACCCCTGCCAGCATCAACTCACAAGGTTTCATGGTAAAGGAGTAGATATCGTCGCTTCCTCTTCCTCCCTGCCGGTTGGATGAGAAGTAACCGCTTTCTTTGTCTTCTGCCAACCAGATACCGAAATCATCTCCTCCGGAATTGATTGGAGATTTCATGTTTTCAGGAGTCGTCCATTCCTGTCCGCTGCCTGTCGAATAAACGATATCCAAACCTCCAAGAGTTACATGGCCATTAGATGCGAAATATAATGTTCCATCGGTGTGCAGATACGGATACATTTCATCGCCTTTGGTATTAATGGTTGGCCCGAGATTCAAAGGAACACTCCAGGTTTTACCACGCCGCACGTAATTAACCACGTACAAATCCCATCCACCTTCGCCGCCAGGCATATTGGATGAAAAGTACATTTGCTTTCCGTCAGGAGAAATTGCCGGATGACCGCAGCTGAATGAATCGCTATTGAAATCAAGTAAATAAGGTTGCTCGTAATTTTCCCTTCCAATTTTCTTGGCCGACCAAATCTTGCAACGAAGGCCTTTTCCATCCTCTGCATTGCATTGGGTATAATAAATCTCGCGGCCCTTTCCGTCGAAGCTTGCCACGCCATCAGAAAGTTTTGTATTTACTGATCCACCGAGTAAGGTTGGATTTTGCCAGCTAACTTGTCCGCGGCGTTTTTTCATCTTACAGATGTAAATATCGTCGTAGTACTGTCCGGTCCAGCCGTATTCCTTTTTGTTCATTCCGCCAGCCCGGGCAGAAGTGAACACCAGACCAAATTTATCCAGGTACCAGGGAGCAAAGTCAGATTCTCGGGTATTGGCTTTTTTAAAGTTTTCTATTACATAGCGGGTTTTTTCATCCTTCCACTTCAAGGCCAGCTCACAGCCTTCTTTCGCCATCTTCACTTCCTGGTCGTCAGGATTATCTTTCAGGTACTCGTCGTACTTGATGATTGCTTCCGCATATTTTTCCTGCATCTTCATAGCATCCGCCTGGAATTTCACGGCCAGGCGATCCATCTCGTCGCTGCCTTTTGTGGACTTGTAGCGCTGAGACTTCTCGAATGACTTTTCCGCTTCCTTGTAGTCGTTCGTCATCAAGCAGGCCAAGCCTTGCTTGTAATAAGCTTCCTTGCGGATGTTACGGTTTTTTTCAGTTCTAGCTACCTCCTTATAAATATTTGCCGCTGAGGTGTAATTCTTTTTGTTGAATTCCTCGTTGCCCTGCTTCATTGTAGCAGTTGATTTGCACGACTGCAGATATGGCAATGCAGTAACTAGTAAAATAATAATGAGCCCAGAACTAAGTGATTTGGTAATCAGTTTTCCCATTTTCAATCTAACTTAGTCAGCGAATATAGAATAATACGCAAATAATCAACGGAAAAGTTGACTATTTACGTATCAAAATCGAAAAGAATTTTTAGCGAATAAAGAGGAGTTCTCTATATTTTGGCAACTGCCAGCATTCGTTTTCCACGATACGTTCCAGTTTATCAGCCAGATACCTGATTTGATGGAAATAAGGCTGCACCTCGCTGCAGTACATTTGCGCGCGCTTTTCCACATCATCCACGGCATTCGCTCTTTTCCTTGCTTCAACCATTTCGAACACAAAACGTTTCAATTCGGAAACATAGCCTGAAATTTCTTCCACCGTTTTAATGTACACATCGTAGCTCGCCTTTTTCATGCCCAACTCTTTCATGTTCTTGGCTGTTGCTGCCAGCTTATTTTGGTAATTCATGGCGGCCGGAATGACCATGGTATTGGCGAGGTCTCCCATCACGCGTGATTCTATCTGAATCTTCTTGGTGTATTCTTCAATCAGAATTTCATAACGAGCATGTACCTCCTTGGCACTCAATACTCCGCTTTGGTCGAATAGCTTCAGGACATCCTTGTCCACGTATGCCTTGAGTGCATTCGGAACATCTGTAATGTTTGTCAGTCCGCGCTTCAGTGCTTCTTTAAGCCATTCTTCGCTATAACCGTTTCCTTCGAAGAGTATATTTTTTGACTGCTTTACATACGCGCGAAGTACAGTTACAACCGCTTCATCCTGGCTCAGTCCTTTTTTCATGGCCGCCTTGAGGTCCGTCATAAATGCCTTCAATTGCTGTGAAACGATGGTGTTCAGAACAATCATCGGAGAGGCGGAGTTCGCAGATGAACCCACAGCACGGAATTCGAATTTGTTTCCGGTAAATGCAAAAGGCGATGTTCTGTTCCGGTCGGTATTATCCAGAAGGATTTCCGGGATACGTGGGAAGATGATGGACTCTGCCTTGCCTTTGGTGGATTTTTTGGCCTTGTTGGATTCCAGCTCGTTCAATACTTCGGTAAGTTGAGAACCAATAAATACCGAGATGATAGAAGGAGGAGCTTCATTGGCTCCGAGGCGGTGTTGGTTTTCGGTAGAGGCAATCGAAGCTCGTAACAGATCCGGATAATCATGAACGGCTTTGATTACATTCACGAAGAAAGTCAGAAACTGTAGGTTCTTGTTAGGGGTATTTCCCGGCGAAAGCAAGTTCACCCCTGTGTCGGTGCCCATCGACCAGTTATTGTGTTTTCCCGAGCCATTGATTCCTGCGAAAGGTTTTTCATGGAATAACACCTTCAGTCCATGGCGGCGGGCAATTTTTTCCATGATATCCATCAACAATTGATTGTGGTCGATGGCCAGATTAATGTCTTCAAAATTTGGTGCACATTCGAACTGGCCGGGAGCCACCTCGTTGTGACGGGTTTTCAATGGAATACCCAACTTCAATGCTTCGGTTTCAAAATCGAGCATATAGGCGTATACACGTTCCGGAATAGATCCGAAATAATGGTCTTCCAGCTGTTGTCCCTTTGCCGCACTGTACCCAAACAGGGTTCTGCCCGTGATTACCATATCGGGACGCGCATTGTACAGCGCTTCATCAACTAAAAAATACTCTTGCTCAATTCCCAGGGTAGCCTGTACCTTTTTCACGTTTTTATCGAATAGCTGACATACCTCCACGGCCGATGATTCAAGTGCATGAAGCGACTTGAGCAATGGCGCTTTGTAATCGAGCGCTTCTCCTGTATAGGATACAAAAATGGTTGGAATGCACAGGGTTTTTCCAATCTTGTTATCTACTACAAAAACCGGTGAAGATGGATCCCATGCCGTGTAACCACGTGCTTCAAAAGTGTTTCTCAGGCCTCCGCTTGGAAAGGAGGAGGCGTCAGGCTCCTGCTGAACCAGGGCGCTGCCGGTAAATTTCTCGACAGACTCCGTGTCACTGATCGGGTCAAAAAAGGCATCGTGCTTTTCTGCCGTTGTGCCGGTAAGCGGTTGAAACCAGTGAGTATAATGTGTTACCCCTTTGCTCACCGCCCATTGACGCATTCCTGCAGCAACCTGCTCTGCTATCTCGCGGTCAATTTTTTCGCCTGTTTCCCGGGCAGCTTTGATTGCCTTGTAAGCCTCTTTGCTGAGGTGCGCTTTCATGGCTTTGTCTCCAAAAACATGAGAGCCGAAATAATCAGAAATCTTGTCAGATGGCAGGTCCACCTTAACCTTGGTGCGAGTTTGCGCCATTTCAAGCGCTTTTAAACGTATAGCAGAAGTTGACATATTATAGAGGAATTGCGCGAAAATAAGGCAATTATAAATTCCCTACAATTTGAGAGTTGCTTTTGAGCCCTTCCATAAAAGATTTTCTTTAGCTGCTCATTTACAGATGAAAAAGAATTCACAGCCCGTATTTGGTTTTGCGACGTTATTTCTATGATTTTTGTCCACCAATGAAGCAATGGATCCTCTTATTCTTTTTATTCCTGACACTCGGCGTTAACGCTCAGGAAAAAAGACTGCATAAAGCAGAAGTTCAGTACGAAAATCAACAGTATCAAAAAGCTTTAAAGTCACTGGAAAAAGTGTTCAAACACAAGAACACAAAAAACAGCCCGGAGGCATATTTGCTGCACGCGAAAGTGATGCTGGCTTTGAAAGATAATCCGGATTATCCAAAAGCTCTTTCAGATGCATTAAAAAGTGCCGAAAAAGCATTGCGAAAAAGCAAAAGTCCGGAGCTCATTCGCGAACAGGACACCAGCTTCTTCCGTCAATTATTGGATGAATGCATGGCCGCTGCATACTCCGACCTTCAGGAACAGCGGTATATTCAGAGCGATAAATACTTCTCCAAGGTCTTCGATCTCTACCACTATCTTCCAGCCAGATGGGGAAATGCCGAGGTCGCATTGGCGCTCAAAGACACAGCCACCGCCGTGCATATCAGTCGCGAAATGGTCGCCGAATTAAGCGCCGCCCAAAACCCTGGAAAAGCGTTGAGCAACCCGCAGCCTTTTGTTTTGTTGACACAATACAAGATTGAAAATAAGCAATACGACAGCGCTGCATACTATGCAGAAATGGGTCTCGATATCTATCCGGAATCGGCTCTGTTAAAATCGCAGCTATTGAAATCATTCCTGCTGCTTGTAACGCAGTCGCGCCCGGAACTCAGCACCCTGGATATGTTCGCTGCCATGCGTCCCCGTTTTAAAGATGACAGCTTATACATCCATAAAGAAACAGTATTGTTTCTCTATTTGATGAACCGGTTCTCAGCGGGCGACGAAAACCATATAGCCGACAGTCTGCTCGCTGGTTTTATCCATGTAAAAAATGAGTACTATGCAGAATATGGCAAGCAATACCAGGAGATGGATCCGCTTTACAACTCCGACAACAATGAGCTCATCTTCAACCTGATCCGCTATTCCGCCAAATTCGAGCGAACCTACATGCTTGCCATGTTGCTGAATAATTATGTGAGTGGCAACTATGCCGACAGTTCTTTCCAGGCCAGTATCCGACCCGATCGTTGGAAAAATTTATTTAACCGTGTTAAAGAGGAGAAATCCATCTTTCTCCTGGCAAGCTCCCTGAATGCTGCGAGCGCTGAGTTAAAAAAGGATGCCTGGTTCAATCGCTACAAGCATCAGGAATTGCTGGCAGCCCTGAATCATCCCGAAAATTATACGGACCGGACGGCCTTGTATAATTTCATCCCTTTTGTCTTAGAAGAATACCCCAACGACAAAGAAGTCTATCAAAAGACTCAAGCCTTGTCAACACACCTGATTGGAGAATACACCGACTCGTCATGGTTTAGCTATGCTCGAATCGCGGTGAAACAACACGATCAGTATTTCCCACAAACAGTCGATTTAAGGAAACTAAAAAAGAATCTGGTGGTGAAAGATTTTCAGGCCAACTATTTTGGCAGTCGCCTTCTGAAAGTTGAACGGAACGGACAACAGGTATTTGAATATACATGGAACGGCAACGACTTGCTTTGTGATGCAGGCAGCATTCCGGGATTCGTGCAGGATAAAGTGGAACAGCGCATCAATTACTTCCGACGCGCAGCGGGAGTTCCTGACTATGTCCGACTCGACACTTTTAAAAATGCTGCTTGCCAAAAAGCGGCCCTCATCTACCAGGTGAACGACGGCAAACTCTTTACTGCACCTGCTGAAACCTGGAAATGCTATGCGCAAAGCGCAGTAGAAGCAGCTCAACTCTCGGCCAGGGTCTTTGGACAAACAACCGTATTTGCGGTAACCACCATAATGGCCGATCAGGATGAAGAAAACACCTTTGTTGGAAACAGAAGATGGCTCTTGTATCCACCCGCCCGGTATATGGGACATGGTTCCACCAATAAAGTGGCACTCATCTGGACCCTCGATGATGGCGGAGATAAAGACAGCAGCGATTACATGATGGATTTCGTATCGTGGCCACCCCGCGATTACTGTCCGGCAATGTTTGCTTTTAACCGCTGGAATTTTTCCCTTTATGCAAATTTGACCAAAGCCAGGGTGACTATGAGCGTTGATGGGAAAACCCTTCCCCTGAAACAAGAACAACCGGTAGATGGCTATGGCATGCCGACACTGGTTTGGACACCGCAATTTAAACCTGAAATGGGGAAAAGCTATGTAGTAAAGATTGAAGGAATCCTGCTGCATGGCGATTCGCACCCGCATACCTATACATACACTGTGGAATTTATTGACCCGATGAAGTCGGAGTAATTCCCAAGCGCTTCATCACGACATTCCTGTTATAGATAGCATTTTCATTTTTAGGATCGAGATGAACAGCGGTCTCCAGTGCATAATAAGCGGAGTCGTTCCTTCCAGACAATAAATACTCAGCTCCGAGGTTACTCCAGGCTTCGGAATTTTTAGGGTCAATCTGTATGGCTTTGGTGTAATAGTATTTCGCCAATTCATGCTCCCCCTTCAGGTATTGAATATTGCCAAGATTATTGAATGCCAGCGTATGCTCTGGCTCAAGCCTCAGGCAGTCCTTGAAACATAACTCTGCCATGGTGTATTCTCCTAAAGCCAAATTACACATGCCGTAATTGTACCAGGTAGATCCATCGTTGCCGTATATATTGATTGCCTTTCTGTAGTATTCTGCACTTTCCAGAAGTAACTTTTCATTTGTGTTCTCTGTAGCAATTGCTCTTTCATACAGGTTAAATGCAAGGGCCGTGTTCGCGCGGGTGCTGTTGGGTACCTTGGATATATCTGCCGAAAACAAATGCGTGTTATTTTTCCAGTCCGGCACCCTTGCCCACACAATTGCGGCCCAGGCTATACCCAGGGTAATCCATAAACCATTTGCCCATTTCTTTTCCCGGAATAAAACTACCAATGCAACGACAAAGGCCAATGACGGGAGCAGAAGAAAGCGTTCAGCAAACGTTGATTCGATTAGTATTACCAGCTGGAGGTACAGGCCTATGGACAAAAGAAAGAAAAAGCTTAGCCAGGAAATCAGTGTCGGCTTTTTCCAGCTTCGAAGGATAAGATAAACCAGAGCAAGAAAAAGAAGCAAGCCCACTATGGATTGCCAATGCATCCATCCATGCAATGCAAAATGATTGTATGAATAATCCCAACTTAAAGGATAGGGAAAAAGCAGTTTTAGAATATACTGGTAGAATAAGGCAAAGCCCATTGCGCTTTGCTCTGAATAACCAGAACTGAAAGCCAATGCATTATTGACCACATCAATTTTCTCCACCCCTTCAATGAACGCATGCCTCGCAATGAGATACAATGCTGCCGGAAGGATGAATAAAAAGCCCTGCTTTTTTAATTTGTTAGTTCTCAGCCAGTCAAGTGAAGGAAAGATGAGTAAAAACGGAAGCGCCGATGCCTTGCTGAACACCGCCAGAGTATAGAAAACAAGCGACCAGGCCAGAAAATTTCTTTTTTCTTTCAGGTAAAATTGGAAAGACAATAAAATAAACAGACACACCCAAAGGTCATCCTGGGCTTTAACATTCAGCACCACTTCCGAATGAACCGGGACCATGGCAAAAAGGATAGTTGCAATCAGGGCCGACCTGATATCCAGCCAGTTCTTCAGCAAAAGAAAAAGGCTCCATAAAATTCCGAAATACAACAAGATATTCAGCAGATGATACCAACCCGCATGGCTCCCAAAAACCTGATATTCCAGGGCAAAAAATGCAGAAACAAAGGGCCGGTATTCATTGGCCTCCTTCCTGCGGTCGTAGCCATAATAAAAGCTGTGAGTCACCAGCTTAGGAATGCCGACGACCCCTTTTTTTACCAGGGTATTATTGACAATAGCAGGATAATCATCTACTGCAAATTCATGATTTAGCGAGCGTCCGTAAAGCACAAAGCTCAACAACAGAAGCAAGGCCGATACCAGCCAGGGACTATGAATCTTTCCCTTACTTAACTCTTTCATAGGTCAGGAATGTGAACGCATAAGCATGCCGCTCATCTGCAGGATGTTCCTCCCGGTGAACTTCTCTCCATTCATCCTCCTTTAATGTAGGAAAATGCGCCTCAGCCTCCGGAAAGCGTGCATGTACGCGGGTAAGATAAATCTTGTCGCAATAATGCAGTCCGAGTGCATAAATTTGACCTCCTCCCAAAAGGAAAGCCTCGGTTTCCCCCAATTCTTCTGCCAGTTTTATAGCTTCCTCGAGACCCGACACTATATGAACTCCCTCTGCCTGGTAATCCGCGTTGCGGGTAATGCATATATTCTCTCTGTTTTTTAGGGGCCTGCCAAAAGATTCCAGGGTTTTTCTTCCCATAATTACCGCATGTCCGCTAGTCGTCGTTTTAAAAAAGCGCATGTCGTCTGGAAGGCTCCACAAAAGGTCATTGTCTTTTCCTATGGCGCCATCATCTGCGGCTGCTACAATTGCACTTAAGATCATGTTACAAGTTTAGGCTTTGCCGAATCCAAAAAAAAAGTCACCCGAAGGTGACTTTGTAAAAGGTTATATAATTTCCAAAAGCCATAAAATAAAGCCTACCAAAAACAGTATGCTTCCCACAAAAGAGATGAGGTTGCCAAAACCTATAAAGAATTCCAATATATATCCGGCAACCATGATGATCAAACCCAGGATCATCAATCGAAACCATTTGCTGCTGGTGTCTATTCCTGTTTTTGCTTCAAACTCCTTTTTCTGGCTATTGCTTTCCTTATTGAGAATTTGCTTGAGTTTCTGAGGATTTTTGGCCACATCTTTCAAGTAGGCCTTTGTTTCGGCCGATTTTAACTTGCCTAAAATCTCCTTGTGTTTTTTTACCGCCCTGGCCGTCTTTTTTTCTGGCTTCACCGTTTCCAACTTGGGTGAAAGTTCCTGCGTTTTACTTTCTATCTGCAAGGCTTGTTGGCGTGGCGCCTTTTGCACCTCATTTTGCGCCTGGTCGCCAATGTGTACTTTCTTTCGACTGGCATAGCGCTGCTGACTGCAAGAAGACAAAATAAGGACGGTCATGACCGTCAGGGTTAATAATACGTTGAATTTTTTCATTGCGATTGGTTTTAGTCAAAGAGAGTGTCAATTTACTCAATTGACTGCATACTATAAAACATATCTATTTTACCGTATATCTGAATCCAATATAGCCCATAGTTCCCATCGTTGGACCCCAAACCATGGGGGCGGCAAAGTATGTTCCGTAGGGAGTATCTGACGCGACAATCAGATTCCTCTGCATCACATTCAATAAATTCTCCACTCCTGAATAGGTTTCCCATTTACCTAAAGTTTTGCTCACCTGAAGATTCATATTTGTGTACGGTCTGGACCAGGAGTCCTGACGCAGATTCTCGGGATTTTCGCTCAAATCGGGCAAGCGTTTTTTGCCAATAAATTGCGTGGTATAATCAAAGGCCCACTTGCTTTTGGTAGAATAGGAAAGATTGATTAATCCCCGATGCGGCAGGATATAGGCCTGTTGCCGTAACCCCGTTCCAAAACTGCCTCATCTAATACTGTGTTTAACCGCAAAACAATCCGACAAAGCTGCATGTCTTTGGTATCCAGCGTCTCGCTCAGGTAGCCCGTATAGCTCGCAACAGGCATAGACGTTTCTGCCACTCTTTCCAGGCCAAAATGACCCTTTTCATCGGTAATCGTTCCTATAGTCGAATTGGACCAATGAAGCGAAGCATCGGCCAATGGCTTTTCCTGACCGTCTTCATTTCCAAGGACCATTCCTTTCAATGGTTCGCCTGCCTTTGCCAGGAAGGGTAGACTTCCCAGCAAAAGCATGACAATAAACGGGGCATCATGGCTATTCTTTTTGCTCCCTTGAATAATGGCAACAACCCGGAAGATTCGAATAGGCCTTGTCGCTGGCCTTTTCCCGGGGTGTATCGTAACCGGCCGCAGCGATCAGATGATGAATCCTGATTTCATTGATCATTGATTTATCGTATACAATGACGATGATTTTGCTTTCAACATTCCAATCAGCCGACTTGATACCCCGAACATCCAGGGCTTCTTCAATTCGTTCCTTGCACATTTCGCAATTGCCTTTGACCTCAAATTTCAACGTATCAATTTCTCCGGCCATTGCAGTGATGCCGATCAACAGAAAAATTGGAGTCAGTAGTTTTCTAAGCGTCTTCATAAGGCAATTCAATTTGATAGTTCCCAACCTGACTCACTTCCTTTTGGATGGACTCCAGATCAATGTCTTCATCTGCGTCAAAAGACGCATGTCCATCTTCCAGATTGATTTTAAAATTCTTGATTTCTTTATGGTGTTCGAATACAGAGGAAACGCTTGCAACACAGTGATTGCAATGCATTCCACGAACGATTATTTCGTGTTTCATGGTAAAATTTTAATGTAAAAATTGATTATTTGGTTCCAGGCTTCCAGAATGGAAGGGGATCAAATAAGATAGAGGCAATACAAGTGCTGCCGCTGTGAGGATTCAAGCGGAGGTGCTTTGCGCAGGGTAGGTACTCTGCTTTGTTCAATCGAATGAGTCGGTGCATACAGAATGGCTGCTGGAACCACAATTGCCGTCAAATTGGAAAGATTGAATCCCAGCGAGGCATGTAGTGATTTATCCGTATCATCCTGCAAAAATACCAGTTGCGATTGGCAACAGTCTTCCGGAATGTCCATCTCCTGGCAGCATTCTGCCAGCTGCTTTTCACCAGAAAATAAGGCGATGTTGCTGATGGATTCGCCACAAAAATCCAAACGCATGGCCAAACCGAAATTTCCGGTGGCATAGAGTAAGAGAAGTATTATTGCAGCAAACTTTTTCACTTGTCTCAAAATTAAGAACAATAATCTTTCCAAAAAAGATGCGCATTGCCTGGTCCGAATCCTATTGCCACCCCCTGCCAGAAGGACACCGTTTTCCGATGAAGAAATACGAACTCATACCTGAACAGCTGCTCCATCAGGGAATTGTGCAGAAGGAACAGTTCTTTCAGCCTGAGGAAGCTGCACTGGATGATTTGCTGCTCGTTCACAGCGAATCCTATGTTCAGGAGGTGATCCAATTGAAGTTGGATCCACGGGCCATGCGTAAAATTGGGTTTCCCCCATCGGCAGAATTGGTTGCCCGAGAAAGGGAAATAACCCAGGGCACTGTCCATTGTGCACGCTTTGCATTAAAAGAAGGAGCGGCAATGAATGTTGCCGGAGGAACTCATCATGCCTATGCAGACCATGGGGAAGGTTTTTGCATCTTCAATGATTTTGCAGTGGCGGCCGCTGTATTATTAAAAAACAAACAGGTGAATCGTATTCTGGTTGTGGATCTGGACGTGCATCAGGGAAATGGCACGGCATCAATCTTTGAGAAGGAATCCTCCGTTTATACCTTCAGCATGCATGGAAAAGATAATTATCCGCTGCACAAGGAAACTTCAGATTACGATATTTCCATTGCCACAGGAACCACAGGAGATGCATACCTCAGCATTCTGAAAAATAAACTCCCCGAAGTACTAGACCAATCCAGGCCAGACCTGGTATTTTATGTAAGCGGTGTTGATGTTTTGGAAGGAGATAAACTAGGAAAGCTGTCCTTAAGCAGTGAAGAATGCAGAGAGCGCGACCGAATGGTAGCCCGGTTCTTTCATAAAAAGGGTATTCCATTGGTTGCCGCAATGGGTGGAGGTTATGCTCCGGAAATCTCTCGTATTGTAGATGCTCACTGCGCAACATTTGAGGAAATTCAGGATGCCTATTTTGACTAAGAATCGATTAAAAGACACGAAAAGAGAAAAATTTGAAAATAATTTACTCAGGAATTTAAAAAAATGGCTTGTCAAAATGATTCCTAATTAGCGTAAATTAGCTTTATGAAAATGAGATAGCAGGCATTTGTTCCATGTTTCTGATTTTCAGCATTTAATTTACCTGAATATAAAAATGAAAAAGCCAGGCACCGACAAAAACGCCGGAAAGAAAAAAGCCGCCCCATCCAAGCCCAGCCGCTTGGATGACAAGAAAATCGACAAGTACAAAAAACAATCTTTGAACCCTGATGACGACGACGAAGAGTTTGATGAAGACTCTGTAGACGACTCAATCAGTTTTGATGATTTTGATGATGACTTCGATGATTTTGATGATGACGACTTTTAAGCGTCATGCGTTTTGAAACCTCTTTCTGGCCGGCTAGTCCGGCCATTTTTTATGGATTAATTTGAATCACCGGGGTAGAAATTGTGTTGCTTATATTCAGCTTTCTGTCGTTGATCCAAAGATCCATCTCGAAATTCTTGGGAGCATATCCATTCAAAAGCAGGATAGTAAAATCCACACGCAACTCCATCGTTCCGCTGATACCTTTATATTTTCCTTCCGGAGTAAGAGAAACAAGACGCTGATCATAGCGAATCGTGTCGCCAGAAAAACTGTCGACGTAATACTTTTTCACCCCATTATCCATCTCATAAAAATCGGTGTGGAGGTTATAAAAATAAGGGCTGCTAATATCAAATGGTGGCACCGTGTCTGCATCGGTATATCCTAAATCTCCATCGCCATCTTCAAAATGGAAACGAATGACTACCAACGAGTCTTTCCCCTGAATGTTCTGGTATTTCACATAATCCAGGTAAGAAATTACCGGAATCGGGCTGCTGTTAATCGGCTTCTTACAAGAACCCACTATCAGCAATCCAAGCATTAAGCTTAATTTTGAAGCATTACGCATGAACCGGGAAGAAGCCATCGTCCTCATCAATCATACAAATAACACCAATTTCAACGAAATGGCGATGCGTGTATTCTGTTATCAGACAGAAAATTGTCTCGTTTTTCAGCTCTTTCAAAAACTGATTGGTTTTCAAACGGCCGACCACCAGCTTCCTAATTGGGTACCCTTCCTTCCGGTATCTCTATTCAAAAACCAGGAAATTTTGACGAAGGAAAAAGAAGCCAAAGAAATCTTCTATAGCAGTGGCACCATTGGAAAAGGTCCAAGCCGACATCTGGTTGCTGAGCCGGAATTATATACCATCAGTTACAATAAGGCCTTTCGTCATTTTTATGGCAATCCGAAAGATTGGTGTATCCTCTGCCTCTTGCCTGGCTATCTGGAAAGAGAAGGTTCTTCCCTTATCGCCATGGCCAAAGACCTGACAGAACAAAGCAAGGATCCGGATAGTGGTTTCTTTCTTTATGAACACGAGGCGCTGTATCATCTTTTATTAAAGAAGGTGGATGAAGGAAAAAAGACCCTATTACTTGGTGTTTCTTATGCCCTGCTTGACTTTTCCGAGAAATACCACTTGCCCGAATCGGGTTTGGTGGTGATGGAAACTGGCGGAATGAAGGGCCGGAAAAAGGAGATGATTCGAAGTGAACTTCATCAAGTTCTTCAATCTGCATTAGGAGTAAAACAAATTCATTCGGAATATGGCATGACAGAATTGCTTTCGCAGGCCTATTCTCAGGGAGACGGGCGTTTTCATTGTCCGCCCTGGATGAGAGTAATTGTGCGCGATCAATCCGATCCCTTATCCGAAAACCTGATTGGAAAGCGCGGGCGTATTTGCGTGATAGACCTGGCCAATGTTTACAGCTGCTCATTTATCGAAACCGAAGACCTGGGTATTGTTTACGAAGACGGCTCTTTTGAAATTCTCGGCCGCCTCGATCATAGTGATATACGGGGGTGCAATGTGATGGTAAGCAGGTAGAAAACCAGAACTGCCTGCCTGCTATTCTTTAATGTCTTTGCGTTTCCTGTGTTCAAAACAAAACATCTGCATAATCTTCCGGTGTGCGATTCATCATCTTACTGGCAAAAGGACATAAAGGGACAATTTTCAGATGATTTTCCCTGGCATAGGCCACGGCATAGTCCAACAGCTTCTTTCCGGCCCCCATTCCTTTGAGTTCAGGATTAACAAAGGTATGATCGATGATGAATTTCCCAGGCCCGGAATTTACATAGGTCATTTCTCCGTATTCATCTCCGGAAAGCAGAAATACAAATCGCCCTCCTTTTTCATTCTTTTCTTGTGATATTTCCCATTCCATACTGCAAGATAGCTTTAGTAATTCACCCATCATACCCGAACCAATCACGTGCCATCTTATTATCTTTGCGGCCTATGTTGGACAAACTGGAAGCCATTCATCAACGTTGGGAAGATGTCGGAATTGCGCTCGGAGACCCGGGAGCCGTTGCCGATATGAAACGCTTTGCCAAGCTGAACAAAGAGTACCGCGATCTGACACCGGTCGTTGAAAATTACAAGAAGTATAAAAATCTGCTGGAGAATTTAGACAATGCCAAAGACATTCTGAAGACGGAGAAAGATCCGGAGATGAAGGAAATGGCGCAGGAAGAATTGGAATCTCTGGAGGAAGAAAAAAAAGCCCTGGAGGAGGAAATCCGCATCATGCTGATTCCCAAAGATCCGGAAGATGATAAAAACTGCGTGGTAGAGATTCGCGCCGGAACCGGTGGCGATGAAGCGTCCATCTTTGCCGGAGACCTTTACCGCATGTACAGCCGCTATTGCGACGACAAAGGCTGGAAGACAGAGGTGGTCGATTTTACCGAAGGAACCGCCGGCGGCTATAAAGAAATCATCTTTGAAGTAAGTGGCGATTCTCCTTATGGCACCCTAAAATTTGAATCAGGTGTGCATCGGGTGCAACGGGTGCCGGCCACCGAAACACAAGGAAGGGTGCATACTTCTGCTGCTACCGTAGCCGTGCTCCCTGAAGCAGAAGAAGTGGATGTGGAACTCAATCCCGCGGATATTGAAATGCAAACTTCACGCTCTGGTGGCGCCGGCGGACAAAACGTGAACAAGGTTGAAACAAAGGTCCAGCTAACCCATAAACCTACGGGCATCGTAGTCGTTTGTCAGGTGGAACGTTCTCAGCTGGGCAACCGGGAAAGAGCTATGCAAATGCTGCGGACCAAACTCTACGAAAGAGAATTAGAAAAGCATATGAGTGCCATTGCGAGCAAGAGAAAGACCATGGTGTCAACCGGCGATCGTTCGGCGAAAATCCGAACCTATAACTTCCCCCAAAGTCGGATGACCGACCACCGCATCGGATTAACCTTGTACAATCTCGACGCTGTGATGAACGGCGATATTCAGGAAATCATCGACCAACTTCAATTGGCCGAGAACTCCGAAAAAATGAAAGGCGAAGGAAGTCTGTAACCTAAAATTGCAACTTTCTTCTTTACCTTTACGTTTCCAAAATATGCGGGTCATCTTCTTAGCAATCGGTTTATTCAGCGTCTTTGCTCTCCATGCACAGAACGATGAATTAATCCGGTATAAGAAATTGAATATCTACATGACCATCGCGCCAACGATTACCTTCGGCACTCGCTTCGTCAATGGAAGTAAGACCTTTACTTCTCCGACGAACAAAACAGGAAAAAACACCATCTACCCGCTCTATTCTGTGCTGGACGGATACCCAAATCCGCAGATGACCTTTTGGGAAAACTTTGCCCGTAAGTTCAGCTGGGGTGTTTTGGGAGAATACGTAATAAGCGACAAGAGCAGTTTCAATCTGGGCCTGGAGGTGGGTGCTCGCGGCTACAAGCTGCACAGCGAGCAAAGCGTAAGCTCGCTCATCAGTTTCAGGAACATCGCGATGCCCATTTATTTTAGCCGCTACAAATGGCTGGGTTCATTCTGGACCTTAAAATTTAACTACGGCGGTCACCTTAATTATGCTTATTCCATCCCTATGCATGATAAAGTAGTTTCTATCAACCGAAGTCCTGTATTCTATCCTACCGTTGGTGGGGGTATCGAAATGGCCTATATGGGAAGACAAGGAAAAATCAGTTTCGAAGTTGCGTACTATCATGGGTGGCAAAATGTGATTGACCAGGTGTATATCGGGGTCGACAATCAATACGGCGAACGCATCACGGCAACTGGTTCAAACCTTCGTGTAAGCCTGAAATACAACCTGAAAAAATTCGATGGCAAAAAACGGCGGCACAAAGACACCGGACCTGTTACGGTAATGGCCCAACCTGTTCCGGATCCTTTTACAGGCAGAAAACTCAAAACACCTGAAACCATGGAGGTTTCCCATCAAAATATCGAAATCTGTTTTTTAGATGATCAAACCGTCGATGGCGATTCCATCCGGGTGATGTGGAACGACTCCCTTATTGTTAAAGGAGTCGGACTGGTAAAAACTCCGTCCTGTTTCAAAGTAAGCCTAAAAGCGGGGCCGAACCGCCTGATCGTCCACGCCCTAAACGAAGGCAAAATCCCACCCAATACCTATGAGATCCGAATCACCGACGGCGACGAGGTTAAAACCATCCAGATGAAATCCGACATGGCGAATTCCGCGGTGATGGATGTTTATTTTAAACCGTGAAAACTCTCAACCCTCCACCCTCAACCAATAAGCAGGTATCGGTGTTTTTACGATCTACGTCGAAGCGCTCGGCCCGGAATGCGTGAGCGCTAGCTTAATCTGCGAAAACTCTAAACAATAAACTCATCCGCGCGAAGCGCGGTTAAGCCATTTGCTGCATTTCCAGCAACTTGCGGTAAAGCCCATCTTTTTCGTAAAGCTCCTGATGGTTTCCTCTTTCAATGATTTCACCGTTTTCAACCACCAGGATCAGGTCTGCCCCTTGTATGGTGCTGAGTCGATGTGCAATCACCAAAGAGGTTCGGTTATGCATCAGGTTATTAAGTGCCTCCTGAACCAGCCGTTCGCTGGTGGTGTCGAGGGCAGAAGTGGCTTCGTCCAGGATAAGTATCTGTGGGTTTTTGAGAATGGCCCGGGCAATCGCAATTCGCTGGCGCTGTCCGCCACTTAGTTTCCCTCCGCGGTCGCCAATATTAGTATAATAGCCCTTATCCATCTGCACGATAAACTCATGTGCATTGGCCGCTTTGGATGCCTCAACCACCTGTTCGTAGGTGGCATCATAATTTCCAAAAACAATGTTATTGTACACCGAATCGTTGAACAAAATAGACTCCTGTGTAACAAGGCCCATTAAATTCCTAAGGTCTTTTATGCGGATGTCCCGAATATCCACTCCGTCGATTAGAACATGCCCCTCATTGACATCGTAAAAGCGGGCCAGCAAATCGGCAATGGTCGATTTACCGCTTCCGGAAGGGCCCACAAGAGCAACGGTTTTTCCCTTGGGAATCTCAAAATCTATGGCATGCAAGGTGGCTTTTTCTGCCGTATAACGAAAGCCTACATTTATGAAATTGACTCCCTCATTTACTTCTTTTAAACTTATGGGTTTTTCGGCTTCATTCAATGTCTCCGGAATAGCAAGTACTTCTTCAATCCTGCTGGCTGATGCTTCCCCTTTTTTCACATTGTAGAATGCCGTAGAAAAAGATTTGGCCGGTTCTATGACCTGGGCAAATAAAACGATGAATAAAATAAATGCGGCAGGATCCATCATGCCTGCACCACTCTGCACCATTCTTCCTCCGATATAGAGTACCGCACAAACAGTCATCATTCCGAGGCTTTCAGACAGAGGAGAACTGATATCTCTTGCCCGGTTTACCAAAATATTGATCGAGTTCAGGTGCTTGTTCTCCATGCTGAACTTCCTGTAAAAATGGGCTTCTCTTCCAAAACCCTTGATGATTCGAATGCCACCCAGGCTCTCTTCAAAGAGTGACATCAATATCCCCAGACGTCCTTGTGCTCTTGTAGCATGACTCTTCAAACGTTTGCCAATCCTGGAGATGATAAGTCCCATCAAGGGAAGGAGTATCAATATCAACAAGGTCAGTTTCCAGCTCAACGCAATGAGTAGAGCCAGGGTCACCGCGATGTTGAATGGCCCTTTGAAAAGTGCCTCAAGGCTGGTCATAATGGCATATTCAACTTCCGTCATGTCATTACTCATTCTGGAAATGATATCACCTTTTCTTTCTTCCGTGAAATAGCTCAATTGCAATCGCATCACTTTTTTATACAATGCATTCCGCAAATCGCGAATGGTATTGTTGCGATACGGAATCAGAACGTATAGCGCAAGGTATCGAAAGATATTTTTCAGAATCGTGAAGATAACCACTGCCAGACAGACGAAGAGCAGGCCTTTGGCCACGTCATCTCCACTAATGTCCTTTAGAAAGTAGATAAATTCCGTATTCAATTTGGCAATTCCTGATGCGTTCGGATCCCGTTTTACCTCCTCCAAACCAAACAGGTATTTCAGGAAGGGCATTAACATGGTATAGGATACCAGGCCGAAAACGATTGACAGGAAATTGAAGAGAATGTTCAAATAAGCCAGGTGCGAATACGGCTTGGCAAAACGAAGCATTCTGAAAAAGTTTTTCATAGAAAGCAGCAAATATACAGGCTTTTGTGCACCATTGGCAGCTTGTTTACCGGCTAAAGCTGACCCTTGGTAAAAGATTACCTGAACATATATCCGATTCGAAAACCTATTTGAGGCACAACACCGGAATAGCCATAGCTCCAGGAATATTTATCATTCAGATAGGTAGGCGTATAATTCGCGCTGAAGGTGCGACGAACCGTCTTGGACGAAACACCCATATTTGCCTCAAAATACAGCTGCGATGGTCCCCTCCAGATCAGGCCCAGCAGAAAATCGATGCTCTGGCGCCGGTATTGTTTGTAGACATCCGTCTTGTTTCGAACGATTACATTCTGTCCGTTCTGTACCTGATCAACCCAAACATAATCCTGCAAATTTATCCGAAACTGACTAAGTCCGTAAGAAAGATGAGCAAATCCCAGAGTAACTTTTTGATGGTCTGATTCTTTCCAAAAAACATAGCGAATACCCAGATTGCCTCCCCCGCCCTTCAACTTTCCTACTTCCTCCCAATTCAGTTGTCCATTATACATTTCCGGCGAAAGATAAAGCAGGGTTCTTTGGCCCAAAGGGAGCATTCCGTCCAACTTGATGCCTTTGAAAAATACATGGGTCAATGAAAAACCCAACATTGGTCTCAGTTTGTATTGACTGCTGTCGTTTGATGCCAAAAGCCGACCGTTCAATAAAAGGGTCAAAAGAAGAAGCCCGGTGATCTTACGCTTTAATTTCATTCAACGGGAATTTTGCTCAATAAGTCCAATGATCCGTTGTTCTCCTTGTACTGGTATAGTCCGTCATCCGCAATAAGTATCAGATTATCACCGGTGGGAATCACGTCCTGTGTTATGCTGGCTGTATTATAGTGCCCCAATTCATGAATATTATGTACATCGCTCACGTCTAAATGAACCAATCCATCTTCGCAGACAAACACGCTCGCAATATCACCAACTCCTAATCCTCTGGGTGCATTCATTGGTCGGGAAGCTACCAGCTCCGGCGCACTGGGGTCGCTGATATCTATTATCTCAAACGCATTAATTCCCCGGGAACAGCGACCATTGCCTACTGTTCGTAAGGTAACATAGGCAAAATTTCCTTGTGCCACTACCGGATCGCAAGAAACGACGTGTTCATAAAATCCCACTCTTGCCGGGTGAGCTGCTTGTGAGATATCGTAGATATACATTCCGGATTGCGAACCAATCAAAAGAAAATTATCATTCGGAAAGATGGTTTCTATGTCAACTCCCAGAAAAGTTTCCGTTCGCATAATGGGTTGGGCCGGGTTGCCCAGATCGAAAGCCTTTAAGGATTGACTGTTCACCGTGTATAGATAATCTCCTTTCAAGGTAAAGCGAGCAGTAGAACCCCCCGTTCCGGTGAGTCCGGATTCATCTCCCGAACTGGCACTTTGCATGTTTCCGTCTTTCGCACAGGATATGAGCCCCATTAGCAGAAGAATCAGATAAATTTTTACATTTTTCATATTATTTCCAGGCTATGATGATGGTGCTGTCCGGACGATGGTCAGCATCAAACTGGGTGGGCATCTGTGTATAATTCGGCGGAAGAATCTCGGGGAATGCATTTCTTTCCCTGTCAACCAGTTCAATCTGATTGAGGTCCAGAAAATGAAAAGTTACCAGGTCAACGGCATTGTCGGCATAGAGGTAAAAATTTTTTACAGCCATATCCTGACATCCCGGAATAACCAGAAAACTCTTATTAATCGGTTTGGTGGGATCCAGATTATCGTAGACGTGAATGCCCTCATATTTCTCACATACGAAGAGCCAGGTTCCATATGAATAGATTTTGCCCGGATTATGAAGTTTTCTAGGGCCTTCCACCTTGACAGATTTCTCCAATTCAGAACGACGCATCAATACGGCCTCAGGAAGCGTTCCCTTTTCCGGGGTTGTGTCGATCTTCGGATCGCAGGAAGAATATACAAGCGATAGCGTCATCAGCCCGACGACGAAAAATGCAGGTTTCATATATTTAAGTTACACAGGTTTTTGAGAAAGACGCTATTAAAAGCCTTCTGCTGCGCATGCTTTCGATGAAGTTCTGCTATTTTTGTCTTTCGGATGAAAATAATCGACCATATCAAATCAGCCGAAGGAACCCTGTTTTCCTTCGAGATATTGCCTCCTTTGAAGGGAAACAGCATCGAATCGCTTTATTCGGGGATTGACCCTTTGATGGAGTTCAAACCCAAATTCATCGACGTTACCTACCACCGGGAGGAACATGTGCTCAGAGAAAGGCCCGATGGCGGATTTGATCGGATTGCCACGCGTAAAAGGCCCGGTACCGTTGGGATTTGTGCGGCGATTATGAACAAATACCATATCGATGCGGTGCCTCATCTCATCTGCGGGGGGTTTTCGAGGGAAGAAACGGAAAACGCCCTCATTGATTTGGCCTTTCTTGGGATCGATAATGTACTGGCCTTGCGTGGAGATAACCTCAAAGGCGACAATATGTTCAAACCGGAAGAAAACGGCAACCAAAATGCCCTGGAACTGGTCAACCAGATTCGCGATATGAATAAAGGAATTTATCTGGATGAGGAACTTAAGAATGCCACGCCTACCGACTTTTGCATCGGCATCGCCGGCTATCCGGAAAAGCATCAGGATGCACCGAATCTCAGAAGTGATATCAGCTTTTTGAAGAAGAAGGTGGAAGCCGGGGCCGAATTCATTGTTACGCAGATGTTTTTTGACAACAAGAAATATTTCGAGTTTGTGCAGCAATGCCGCGATGGAGGTATTGATGTTCCCATCATCCCCGGATTAAAGCCCTTTGCCTCGCAAAAACAGCTCTTTGCTTTGCCCAAAATCTTCCACATCGATTTGCCGGATGATTTAGTAAATGAAGTAGAAAAAGCAAAGAACAATCAACAGGTAAAAGAAATTGGCATCCAATGGTGTGCCCAACAAAGTAAGGAATTAAAAGCAGCCGGAGTTCCGGTATTGCATTTTTATACCATGGGAAAATCGGAAGCAACCTATGCAGTGGCCAAAGAAGTATTTTAGAGGATGAAAGGGCTGGTGCGTAAATCAACCGGATCCTGGTACGACCTGATTGGCGAAGACGGGAAAGCCTACCGGGGTAGAGTTCGCGGGAAACTGCGCCTCGGTGATATCAAGAGCACCAATCCCATTGCTGTGGGCGACGAAGTGGTCTTTGAAAAAGAGCCTTCTGCCGATGAAGACGATTTGGCCCTGATCAGCGAAATTCTGCCTCGCCGAAATTACATCATCCGAAAATCCAATAATTTATCGAAGCAGACCCAGGTTATTGCTGCCAATTTGGATTTGGCTGTACTTGTAGTAACCCTGGCAACTCCGGCGACATCTTTGGGGTTTATCGATCGTTTTCTGGTTACGGCCGAAGCCTATCATATTCCGGCGCTCCTGGTATTTAATAAGATAGATGTTTATGGCGAGGAAGAATGTGCCTTGCTTCAGGAATACGAAAGAATTTACGATTCTATCGGATATGAATGCCTGCAGGTCTCAGCTACCCGCGGTACTCAGATGAATCTTCTCAAAGAGAAATTGTCGCAGAAAACTTCCTTGTTTTCAGGACATTCCGGTGTAGGAAAATCGACCCTTTTAAATTTTCTCGACCCCCATATCGAACGCAAAACCGGGAGTATTTCCCACTATTCAAACAAAGGCAAACACACAACCACTTTTGCCGAGATGTTTTTGACCGATTGGGATGCCCGGCTTATTGACACCCCGGGTATCAAGGATTTCGGAGTGGTGAATCTTGAAAAGCAGGAACTGTCGCATTATTTCCCGGAAATGCGCGAACGCCTGCAGCAGTGCAAATTCAATAATTGCCTGCATACAGAAGAACCCGGCTGTGCCATTTTGCAGGCCGTTGAAAGCGGCGAGATTGAACCCAGCCGGTATTACAGCTATTTGAGTATTCTAAACAACGAAGACATCCACCACTGATGCGGGTCGTGATCCAACGTGTTTCTCAGGCTTCCCTCACCGCAAATGGTGAAGACCGCGGTAGCATACAAAAAGGTTTAGTCATTTTACTGGGCGTCGAAGAAGCCGACACCCAGGCGGATGCCGACTGGCTCGTAAACAAAATAGTGAACATGCGCATCTTTTCAGATGAAGAAGGTAAGATGAACCAATCTCTATTGGACATCGAGGGCAGCCTGATGATTGTCAGCCAATTCACCCTGCACGCCAGCACCAAAAAAGGCAACCGTCCCAGCTTTATCAAAGCCGCCAGACCGGAACAAGCCATTCCGCTCTATGAGCACTTTATTCAATCCTGCACAACCTTAACCTCAACCTCAATCTTAACCGGGGTATTTGGCGCCGATATGCAAATCACCCTGACCAATGATGGTCCGGTGACGATAACGATTGATTCGAAAGAAAGGGAGTAGGGTGGACCATAATCTAACCCATCTAATTAGTCGTTCCTTATGAACCGCAATTCAAGCTCATTTGAACCGGAGATTGGAGTACTTCGGTAATTTTTTCGAGTATTTTTTGAAGCCAAAAAAGGGCAAAAGAGCGGATTTTCCGTATCCAACTCTTCATATTCAAT
>WGMZ01000029.1 GCA_016124735.1 Bacteroidota bacterium | reverse complement strand
TACTAAAGGCCCATCTGAGTTCAATCCGACACTCCTATGCTCCGTTTATGTCCAGATTAAATGCCAACTCGCCAAGCAACCTGGTCAAAATCTATAGCATTACACATTTTGTAACCCAATAAAATCAGCAGACCCTAATTATGTATTGTGTTGGGAATTCCCTATGCAAAATGTAAGTAGAGAATTTAATTACAAATATTATGTCAATGCACTCACTGGCAATGTAGTTGATTCGATTAGTAATTCACATGGAGGATTAGGCACAGCAATTTGCCGCTCTCCATATAATTGTCAGCAATATATTGACACGGATTGGCGCGGTGGAATATTTATGGATTATTACTTAAGAGCCCATACGAGTAGCCGTCTTTTCGAGACCAGAACACATTTTCCACGTCTTGGATGGGAGGGGTCGGGTAAGATAACTGACGCAGATAATGATTGGCAAACCGATCACCAATATAAAACAACTGCTCATTTTCACATGCAAAACGCATGGGATTATTTTAGTGCATATCCGAGATATTGGCGCGGACCGGATAACAAGTCGAAAGAAATATTAGTTTGGGTTGCACAGACAGATAATGTTCAAAAAGGAATAAAAATGGAATTTGCGGATAACAAACATAAAAGATGGTTATTGATGGTTGGGAAAAGTGGAACAGATTTTTACGGCACTGTGGATTTAATTGGCCATGAATATTCCCATTCATTTATGATAGAATCAGTTGGGTTAGTAAGACAAGGGCAATCCGGGTGGATTCATGAAGGATTAGGAGATGCTTTCGGAGTTTGCGTTGAACATTATGTGGATGGTGGAAACCCCGATTGGTCAATTGGAAATGACGAAAATCTTCAAGTGCGTAATGTATCTGCTCCTTGGCAGTCTCTTAATGCAAATGACTATTCTGAAATAGATTACAGTAAAAACGATTATTACAATGGAGCGATAGCAGGAAGATGGTTTTTTATTTTGAGTGATGGTGAACCTTATGGGAATACTCCTTGGGTAAGCGGAATTGGAATTGACAAAGCAGAAAGAATAATATTTAGAATGTTTGAGAGTGGATTTGTAACAAGCAATGCTGGTTACAATCAAATAGCAAGTGCTTCAGTAAATGCGGCAAGTCAATTGTATGGGGTATGTTCATGGGAAGTTACTCAAACGATACTCGCTTGGAATAAAGTTTTAATATATCCAAAAGGAAATTGTACAACCGCATCCATCAGTAGTATTTTAACGAAAAGTTTTGGAATTGAGATTTACCCTAATCCTTCAAATTCAAAATTTAGAATAAATTTGAGTGGAACACCGGATAAATATCTGGTAACCGTATTCGATATTACTGGACGAGAAGTTTTAAATCCAATAAGCATGGTAGATAAGACGATAATTATAGATGTCTCTGGGTTAGCTTCTGGGACCTATATGTGTCAGGTTAAGAATAGTAACGGTGAATTTGTTACAAAGAAAGTTATTGTAACTCATTAATGGAATTTGTCAAATTAAAGATCAAGGCTAAACATAATTATATGCAGAGGATTGGTCTTTTTCTTGTTTTTTGCTCATTTAGTCAATCGATTGTGTTTGGAGCAAACAACGATAAACCGAGACGTATTGGACTTAGTATTGGTTTGAAGAAGGAGTACGCACTGGTATTTCCTGAAAGGGGAGTTATGACTGGTCGATTTCGTCGACTTGTACCCTTTAATACTGTCTCGGTGGGAATTCAGTCAAAAAAAAATATTTGGAGAATTAGTTATTTTTATGGGGAAAACGCCACGCACATCGAGCCAAAAAAATTGATGCCAGGATCTTATGGCTCCCGAACAATTTCGAGTTACACGGCTGAATTTGGAAGACTATTTCAAAAAGGAATCTATATTTACGGTGGGATTTCGTATGCTAATTTAGCCGATGAATATTTAGAAGATTCAGCACCTCAGGTTGGCATTTATATCTATTCGAAAGACTTTTATTCTCAGTTAAGAATTGGCTTCGGAGCCGGATATAAGTATAGTTTCCTTGATAATTTACTTTTCTTTGATATTAATATGAGGACAGATTATCCATTTTATACTCATCAAAGCGTGAATAATAATCCAAATGCTACTACCATCATTTCGGGTTCCATAGGATTTGGAATTAATTTATTGAGAGTGAAATGATTCCGTGCACACCCCTCGATAAAAGCACTCCAAATCCAATCAAATATTAACTAATATTGAATCAGGAGTGGTCTTTAATTAGGGGAGTATTACACTTTGCTCTCTGCTTTAAACCGGATAACCGCTAACTACTCTTCATTCAGCGTCTGCCAAATCTTATCCTTCAGCTGCTGCATATTATATCCTGTAACTGAAGAAATAAAGATGGAAGGAATGTCTTTTGGCAATTCCTGTTTCATCTCTTCCATCAATTCTTCATCCAGCATATCCGATTTGGAAATAGCCAGGATGCGGTCTTTGTGCAAGAGCTCCGGATTGTATTTTCGGAGTTCCTCGCAGAGGATGTCGTATTCCTTATTAAGATCCTTCGCATCGGCAGGCACAAGGAACAGGAGCAGGGAGTTTCGTTCAATATGTCGGAGGAAACGAATACCCAGACCGCGGCCTTCGGCAGCCCCTTCAATGATACCGGGAATATCGGCCATTACGAACGATTGGTAATCGCGGTAAGGGACGATTCCAAGGTTGGGGACCATAGTGGTAAAAGGGTAATCGGCAATTTCTGGTTTGGCCGCGGTTACCACTGACAACAATGTGCTTTTCCCTGCATTTGGAAAACCAACAAGCCCAACATCTGCCAGCACTTTCAATTCTAAGATCATCCATTCTTCTTTTCCGGGTTCACCTGGTTGAGAATAACGGGGAGTTTGGCGCGTCGCCGTTTTATAATGATGGTTGCCTTGGCCTCCACGACCACCAGACAAAAGGATTTTTTCTTCTCCGTCTTCGGTGATTTCAAAAAGGATTTCATTGGTTTCAGCATGCCGCGCAACAGTTCCGAGAGGCACTTCCAAAATATCATCTTTGCCAGTCGCACCGCTTCTTAATCCACCTTCACCGGGTTTGCCATCATCGGCAATAACATGCTTCCGGTATTTAAGGTGAAGCAGGGTCCAAAGTTGTTTGTTCCCTCGCAGAATAATATGTCCTCCGCGTCCTCCATCGCCGCCATCGGGACCACCCATGGCTGTGCGTTTGTCGCGATGCAAATGCGAAGAACCGGCACCGCCCTTACCGGATCGGCAGCATATTTTAACGTAATCAACAAAATTGGACTCTGCCACGTATTATGCTTTAGAAGGGATTTGATCCATCACCGCACAGAGACGGTCGAAAATTACCTGGATATCGCCCACACCATCAACCGGAGAATATTTTCCCTGTTGGCTGTAGTAATCGGCTACCACGGCAGTTTGTTTATTGTAAACACTGATCCGGTTACGGATGATGTTTTCGTCTTTATCGTCGGGACGGTCGCTTTGTTCGCCACGGAGCAAGAGTCTTTTTACCAATTCTTCTTCCGGTACCTGCAAAGCCAGCATTTGGTGAATGGTGGTTCCGCGAGTTTTTAGAAAAGCATCCAGGGCCTCTGCCTGGGGCGTAGTCCGCGGAAATCCATCGAATATGAATCCTTTCGCGTTCGGATTTTTATTCACTTCACTCTCCAGGATCTGGATAGTCACTTCATCCGGAACCAAATTTCCTGCATCCGTATAGCTCTTGGCCAATTTTCCCAGCTCGGTGTTTCCTTTAATATTTGCTCTGAAAATATCGCCGGTTGATAGATGTACCAATCCGTATTTTTCAATCAATTTAGCGGATTGGGTTCCTTTACCGGCGCCTGGAGGGCCAAAGAGTACAATGTTTAACATTTTAAAATCAGGGTTAAGGTTGTATTAAAGGTGGAGCATTTGAGGCAATAAAAAGATTGATCAATTCTCTTCCTGCTGGCAAAAACTGACAGCGCGGGCAAAGTTAATGATTCCCTAACAAACCTAGTCTTCGCTTACTTTGTAGATTTCAGGAAGATTTCTACCCAGGCCGTTATAATCCATTCCGTATCCCACAACGAATTCATTTTCAATCTCGAAGCCAACATAATCCGGCTGAATGGTATGCTTCATTGCTTTAGGTTTATACAATAAAGTAGCCACGCGAATGCTGAGTGGTTCCTGCTTGGAAAGTTCCTCAAAAATTCCGGCAATGGTCAAACCTGTATCTACAATATCTTCCAATAAGATGATATGCCTTCCGAAGATGGATTCCTGAATGCCTAAGCTGCATTGTAAGGTTCCGGTACTTTTAGTTCCTTTATAGGAGCTGTATTTCACAAAGGTGATGTCGCACTTGTCCTTGAAATTTCGTGTGAGGTCGGAAGCAAAGTGAATGGCACCATTTAATACTGTTACAAAAATGGGGCGTTTCCCCAGGTAATCGCGCTCCATGTCCCGTGCCATCTGCTGCACGCGTTCCTGAATCTGTGCCTCATCCATGGCCAGCTCAAAATAGCGGTCCCATAATTTTACCCGGGGTTTCATTTTCTCACATTAGAGATGAAGCGTAAGCTCAGAAAATACTTCATGCCCAGTTTCACATTGTTCAAAAAAGTGCTGAGCGAACCATAGTATTTCTTTTGTACCTGGTAACGTTCTTTCAGGCCAAGACTGCGGTATTGAGTGGAGATGCCATCTTGCATGAATTTAATCAACGGCTCTTTGTAGAAATGAAAAGTTTTGGCAGACTTAGTCAGGCGAATAGCCCAATCGATATCGGCAGCGACGCGATAGTGCAGGTCGTAATCGGGAGTGATGGTTCTTTTCGCGATGATGCTTTGATGGCACACTACCATGCCATTTTTAAAGCTTTTCCAGTTCAAATTTGCCGGCGGACGCAAATGCCGCATTCCCACATACTGATAATCGGTATCGATAATGGCGGTATCGCCGTAGATGATGTCTTCGTCGTTGGCTTGTTCAAATGCCTTGGACAGGGAGTCTTTGTTGTAAAATAAATCGCCGGCATTCAGGAACATGATGTATTCGCCCTGAGCCATATGAATGGCTTTGTTCATGGCATCGTAAAGGCCCGCATCTTTTTCGCTGATAAAACGTGTTACCGTTTCAGGGTAACGCTTCAAAATATCACAGGTTTTATCCCGGGATAGCCCATCCACTACCAAATACTCCCGATCTGTAAAACTTTGTTCAGCGATCGATTGAATGGTTGACTCAATGAAGGTTTCGGCATTGAATGTTACCGTTATGATACTGAGTTTGGGCGTCATCTGGCGCAAAGAAAACGAAAAAGAGGGAATCCCATTCTTTCTGACTATTGATTTGGTTCGAAATACATGTGTATCGGTTTATTTCCAATTTCAACATTTTGTTGCAGTAGTCACAATAATTTATCCTTCCTCCGCTATCCCGTACGTACGGGATATCCGCTCCCTCAGGCAGCGGGTTCCCTCCCGATAAATTCGGGACGGAAGCCAGGCGCCTAATGCTTATGCCAGCTAAACATCACATCAAAGAATGTAAGAAATAGAAAAGCTTCTTGCGGCCTTGATTTTGTGGTTCATTTGGAATTTATGCTGAGCGAATTCGAAGTATCAAGACAAAATGAACTTACTAAAAGAATGGGGATTATTCTCATCAATCAGAGGTAGCATTATAGAGGAGAGTCATTTCAGAAAAAGTATGAACGAAAACCCTAAATGTTCCACACAAACTTAACCTTGACCTTTAACTAAAATGGTTAGCTTTGAATAAGGATTGAAACAAAAATGACTGAGGGAGCCCTGAACCCAATGGAAAATTTCGCGGAAGATGTCCGTCATGGACTGAGTTCCAACCCCAAAAGACTAATGTCGAGGTATCTTTACGACGACTCTGGCACACGCATTTTTCGTGAGATTGCTGAGATGCCCGACTATTATCTGACCCCTAGCGAAAGAAAGATATTTCAGGTGCATGCCGAAGAAATGGCTTCACAAATTTCGGGTGAGGAACTCGAAATAATTGAGTTTGGAGTGGGAGATGGGAGTAAAACCTACTATCTTCTAAAAGCCTTGCAGGCAGTCGGTAAAAAAATCAGGTATGTACCGGTTGATGTTTCGAGGGAAGCATTAACCTTTTTAATATCCAATTTACCTAAGCGCCTGAAGAATATTGAAATAGAAAGTTATAATCAGGAATATTTTTCGGCTCTGGAAAAATTGGAACAACAGGATTCAAGGACCAAAAGACTCGTGCTTTTTTTGGGATCCAATATCGGAAATTTCAATTATCAGGGCGCACTGGCCTTTTTAAAGCAATTGCATCGGGCTTTGAATCCGGGCGATCAGGCTATTATTGGCGTGGATTTGAAAAAAGCGCCGGCTGTCATTCTGCCCGCTTATGCTGATTCAAAAGGAATCTGTTCCCGTTTTCATCTGAATTTATTAAAAAGGATGAATACCGAGCTTGGTGCCCATTTCAATCTGAAAAATTTCAAGCATTATTCCAGCTACCAACCGGAAAGCGGAGAAGTACATAACTTTCTCATCTCTCAAAAGGAACAGGAAGTGCTGATTGAAAAGCTCAACCGCAGCATCCATTTTAATCACCTTGAAGCGATTTGTACCGAAACCTCGAAAAAGTATTCGAAGGAGGAATTTTTGCTTCTTATAAAGAATGCAGGGTTTTATTGCCAGGAATCTTATTTTGATGGCCATCTGTATTTCATGAATGTACTCCTCGAAAAAAGGCTGTAAATCGTCCTGATAAGTGGACAAAACCAGCTTTTCGGAAAAATATATCCACCCCGTTTTTTTTAAAGGATAAAATCCTACTTTTGCAGCGCATAAAATTACATGATTTAGAACATGTCAAATCAAGGCAAAATAGCACAAATCATCGGCCCGGTAGTCGATGTTAGCTTCGATCAAGAGGGGGCTAAACTACCTAAAATTCTCGATGCACTTTACGTTGAGAAAGAAGATGGAACCCGAGTGGTTCTTGAAATTCAGCAACACCTTGGAGAGAATATGGCCAGAACCATTTCGATGGATTCTACCGAAGGTCTGCTCCGTGGCATGCCAGTGAATGATACAGGTGCTCCGATTCAGGTTCCAGTTGGCGAGCATATCAAAGGCCGTTTGTTGAATGTGGTGGGTGATGCAATCGATGGATTGGGCGATATTGACAAAAGCAACAGTCGCTCTATTCACAATGCTCCTCCAAGATACGAAGATTTGTCTACTCAGTCTGAACCTCTTTTTACTGGTATCAAAGTGATCGACTTGCTCGAACCTTATGCCAAGGGAGGTAAAATTGGTTTGTTTGGAGGCGCCGGTGTAGGTAAAACGGTATTGATTCAGGAATTGATCAACAACATCGCAAAAGCATACGAAGGTATGTCTGTATTTGCCGGTGTGGGCGAGCGTACCCGTGAAGGGAATGACTTGCTTCGTGAGATGATTGAGTCAGGCATTGTAAAGTATGGTAAAGAATTTATTCATGCTCAGGAAGAGCATGGCGGATGGAATATTGGTAAAGTAAACAAAGACGAACTGATCAATTCGCAGGCAACCTTTGTTTTCGGACAGATGAATGAACCTCCCGGAGCACGTGCACGTGTGGCCCTGACCGGTCTTTCTATTGCTGAATATTTCCGTGATGGAGAAGGAGAAGGAAAAGGAAAAGACATTCTGTTCTTTATTGATAATATCTTCCGTTTTACTCAGGCAGGTTCTGAGGTATCCGCCCTTTTGGGACGTATGCCTTCAGCGGTAGGTTACCAACCCACCCTGGCTACTGAGATGGGTGCAATGCAGGAACGTATTACCTCTACTAAGAATGGTTCTATTACTTCTGTACAGGCCGTTTATGTGCCTGCAGATGACTTGACAGACCCGGCCCCGGCAACCACTTTTGCTCACTTGGATGCCACCACCGTATTGTCTCGTAAAATTGCAGAGTTGGGTATCTATCCAGCGGTGGATCCATTGGATTCCACTTCCCGTATCCTCACTGTGGATATCGTAGGAGAAGCACATTACAATACCGCTCAACGCGTGAAAATGTTGTTGCAGCGTTACAAAGAACTTCAGGATATCATCGCCATCCTTGGTATGGACGAGCTTTCTGAAGATGATAAAATGGTTGTACAACGCGCACGTCGTGTGCAACGTTTCCTCTCTCAGCCATTCTTTGTGGCTTCTCAGTTTACCGGTTTGGAAGGTAAATTGGTAGCTATTGAAGATACCATCAAAGGATTTAACATGATCATGGATGGTGAGCTGGACCAATATCCTGAAGCGGCCTTCAACCTGAAAGGTACCATTGAGGAAGTGATTGAAGCCGGAGAGAAAATGTTGGCCGAAAACGCTTAATAGAAAGGAGACAGGATGCATTTGGATATCATCACTCCCGACAAAGTTTTATACAGCGGTGAAGTAAATGCCGTTCAGCTTCCAGGAGCCAAAGGTTCTTTTGAAGTACTGAACAACCACGCAGCTCTGATTTCTAACCTTGAAGGTGGAAAAATCAGGGTCAAAGATGCAGAAGGGACGCATTTTATTGAAGTGACGGGAGGAATTGTGGAGGTATTGAAAAACACCATCATCGTATTAACCTGATCAACAAGTTGAGAATTTATAGAAGCCATTCCGAAAGGGATGGCTTTTTTTATTGGTCGAATTTTCGGATTGACCATACGAATAATTGTGTGCATCCGTTATTTTACGGACCAAACATTCGCTATTGAACCTAAAACTACTCCTCACTTCTCTGGGATTTCTCTTTTCATTCCACGCTATTTTTGCGCAAACCGGACATGTATCTGGACAGTTGTTAGATTCTGCCAATCACCCTGTTTCTTATGCTACAGTGGCCATTTTCGATACCCGTGATTCCTCCGTTATAAATTTCTGCCTGAGCGATGATCAGGGCGAATTTGAACTCAGGGGAATTCCCATTGGTATTCCAGCTAGGTTGTTGGTTTCGCATCTATTGTATCAATCTATTTTAAAAGATTTTAAGGTAGACACCAGTGGTGTATTCGAGATGGATGGCATCCATCTAAAAGAGAAACAAAATGAACTTACGGAAACGGTGGTTACCTGGGAAGCGCCTCCCATTGTTATTCGGAACGATACCGTGGAATTCAATGCTGATGCGTTTATTGGACGACCGGGTTCGGTGGTGGAAGACTTGCTGAAACGCATTCCGGGCATTGTGATTGACGCCAACGGAAATATCACTTACAATGGTACGGCTGTTTCAAAAATCACTATCGATAGCAAGGATTTCTTTGCCAATGATCCCGTCATCCTGCTAAAAAATATCCCCGCCAAAGCCATAGAGAAGGTTCAGGTTTCCAGGGAAAAAGATGACAGAGGACTGGAAACTCAAACCGGTGCGGTAAGCATCAATCTTACCTTAAAACATTGGGCCAAGAAAAGCCATTTTGGCAAGGCATACGCAGGCACGGGGACTACAGGTCGCTACGAAGCAGGAGGCTTGTGGAATTTGATGCGCGACACTTTGCAAATTTCTTTGATTGGATTTGGAAACAACCTGAGCCAGTCGGGTTTTAGTTTCAGTGAACTCTATCAAATGGGTGGATTCAATCGCTCCGGAATTAATCGGATGGCTATATACGAAGATGGACGGATGGAGATGAACGGACTTAATATGGGAGGGGGGGAAGGAATCACTACTACAGGCGCCTTGGGATTCAATGTTAATTACGACATTCCTAAAAAGCTGAAGCTGAATACCAATTACTTTTTTGGATTGAACAGCACCAGTGCCATCAAGCAGGATATCTCTCAGAGGTATTTTGGCGACAGTACCCTGAATTTCACCATGAATTCTCAAAACTTACTGAAAAACAGTAGCCATCATGCTTCCGTCAGAGTCAAATTTACGCCAGATACCGTTCAGATCATTACCATTAATCCCCAGTTTGAATACTCCGGTTACAACAATCAGGTACTCAAGGACAATCAAAACCGCTACGAGGGAGATTCCAGTCATACAGATATTAATAACCAGAACATAGTGAATTATGCGAATTATTCCTGGTCGAATATGGCATCCTACGACTGGAAAGTTCGGAAAAACCAGATTTATGTCAAAAGTTCCGCAGGTCAATCATTCGGAACCGGGACGGGAACAAATCAATTTTTGACTTCCAATTATTTGGATTCACTCTTTTTGCAAAGTCAGACCAATCAGGTTCAGGCCAGGAGTACGAATATCAACTCCACTGAATTGAATCACACGATATCGTATTCCCGGTCGCCCAATGACAGTACACGTTTTACGCTTGGTGTTTCGAATGAATACCAGAAAGGCTTGCAGAATATTGCGGTCAATGACCGGGATAGTTTAGGTAACCTGAATTTCCTGAATTATTTGAGTACCCAGTTTCACTACACGATTAACCAGCTGAGTCTGAATACAGGTATTTATATCCGAAGAAAGAACTCCAGACTTTGGGGCTCGGCTGATTTGTCATTGGCAGATTACAATTTACTGAACCAGTTGAGCAGTAAGTCGGTGCAAAACCGCTTTTACCTTTTTGAAAGCCAATTGTATTATATACTCAAAGACAAAAACAGTAATCAACTCGTTGTTAATTACAACCTGGACCAGACGATGCCCTATTACTGGCAGATGATTGACCTGACAAACAATTCAGATCCCAATCGAATCACCAGGGGAAACCCTGATTTACGTCCCTATTTAAACAATAGTTTATCAATGAGGTACAGTTGGAAGGATAAGTCGGGAAAAACCTCCCTGTACCCTTCGATCAGTGCAAGTCAGGAAAACCGGGCTATTGTCAATGCATTGTCCTACGACGAAGCCGGAAGGTCGGTTTCCCAACCAGTGAATCTGGATCCTGCCTATTGAACTAACAGTATTAGCGGCAGAATTCAAATAATGCGGTCGATAAAACTTAAAAAGGATTGGAGCATGAGACCGTCGGTCTATATTTCATCCAGTCTGAACAATTCCTATGTTGTTTTGAATGAGCAGGTGCGCAGCAATCAATCAACCAATATCAATACGAACTTTTCTTATAATTTGAACCTTAAGGACAAACTGGATTTGACTTTATCCGCCGCTCCGTCCTGGCAAAGCTCCATCATTCCCTCCTTGCAGTCAAAGAGCACAAGCATCAATCAAACTTACGCCATAGAGTGGTGGGTGGCGCCCTTTAAGCGCATCTGGTTCGATGGCAAGTATACCTATCGCAGGCAAAATTTCACCTCGGTTCATTCGGTACCAACCGAGTTTTCATTGTGGAACATGGCGGTCACCTGGCTGGTGATGAAAGAAAACCGGGGACAGCTTCGCTTGAGTGTGTTTGATTTGCTCGGACAGAACAGGAATACTACCCGGACAAGCACAGTGAATGAACTCACTTATTCTTATGTGAATGCGGTAACCCGCTATTATATGCTGAGTTTTGTTTACAATTTCAACTCTTTTCACAAACCGGGAAGGGAGAAGAGGGGATTTAGTTTTTGGTATTAGGAAAGAAATTGAAGAGGACTATTCGTATTTCCTGAACCAGCTGTTGATTTTAATTTGCATCACCCCAAAAAGGGCTTCTTTGAAGATGCCGCGGCTCATTTTAGATTCTCCTTCAGATCGGTCGGTAAAGATGATGGGCACCTCAACGAGTTTAAAGCCATATTTCCAGGCGGTGAATTTCATCTCGATCTGGAAGGCATAGCCTTTAAAGCGAATCATATCAAGAGGAATTTTCTCCAGTACCTCGCGTCTATAGCACACGAATCCGGCGGTGGTATCCTGAATTTTTAAGCCTGTAACGAAGCGAACATAGACAGATGCAAAATACGACATCAATACTCGTCCCATGGGCCAGTTCACCACATTTACGCCTGTAACGTAGCGAGAACCAATGCTCATATCGGCGCCTTCCGCACAAGATTGATACAATGCATTCAGGTCAGATGGATTGTGAGAGAAATCCGCATCCATCTCAAAGATATAGGGGTAATCCCTTTCCAGAGCCCATTGGAAGCCTGCAATATAGGCCCGACCCAGTCCGTCTTTGGCCTTTCTTTGGAGAAGATGAATACGGTTTGGGAATGACTCCTGGCACGACTTTACAATCTTTGCTGTGCCATCCGGCGAGTTATCATCAACCACTAACACGTGAAAATCGCCGGGAATTTCCATGACAGCACGAAGCATTCGCTCAATGTTTTCCTTTTCATTGTAGGTAGGAATGATGACGAGTTTCTCTGGCACGGGGAAAAAATTTAAGCCCGAAAATAGGCCTAAAGCAGCGAACTTTCAATAATTACAGATAATTTTACATGCGCTATGGATGCAATGAATAAAGCAATTTTTCTGGATAGGGACGGAATCATAAATAAAGAAATTGGTGACTACGTATATAAACTGGAAGAATTTGAAATAAACGAAGGAGTGGTTGAAGCGTTGAAATATTGGCGCTCCAAAGGATATAAGTTGATAATTATTACCAATCAGGGAGGAATTGCCAAGGGAATGTATTCTCATGAAGACGTGCATTTATTGCATCAATACCTACATACTTTCCTGAATCAGGAAGGTATCCATCTGGATGCAATCTATTATTCTCCCCACCATCCTGATTTTGGAAACAGTTTAAGCAGGAAGCCTGGCTCCCTGATGATCGAAAAGGCATTGGCCCGCTTCGATTTAGATCCAAAGCAATCGGTCATGATAGGCGATCGTCCAAGAGACATTGAAGCAGCCGAAGGAGCCGGTGTTCGAGGGATTTTGGTGGATGCCAACACAGATTTGAGGAGTTTGGTTGAGAGGGTTTAGAGGTTGAAGAGGTTGTAGAGGTTTTAGAGTCTATAGAGTTTTAAGACTAATTGGACTTATTAGACTTTTTAGACGAGGTGGATGAATGGGTATACCAATCAGGAGCCCGTCTTTTGTCTTCCTGTCTTTTGTCTTTCGACAAAAAAAGCCCGGCACTCTCTCGATTACCGGGCTTCGTTTATTTCGTTTTATCCCGTATTTACGGGATTTGTTTACTTCTACTTATCCGTTCGCTTTCTGATGGTCGGCCAGGAATTTAGCCAGTCCGATATCGGTTAGTGGATGGTTCAGCAAAGCAAGAATAGAGCTCAGTGGTGAGGTGATTACATTGGCGCCAAGACGAGCACAATCAACAATATGCAAAGGGCTGCGAATGGAGGCGGCCAGGATTTGTGACTGATATCCCTGAACAGCGAAAACCTGGGCCATATTGGCAATGAGTTCCAAACCATTTTCAGAAAGATCATCGAGACGTCCTACAAAGGGAGAAATGTAGGTGGCCCCTGCCTTGGCTGCCATGATAGCCTGTCCTACGGTAAATACAAGGGTGCAATTCGTTTTGACTCCGTTTTGTGTCAGGTAATTGATGGCTTTTACCCCGTCTTTAATCATCGGAACTTTCACCACGATTTTTTCATCCAATGCGGCCAGTACTTCTGCCTCGCGAAGGATTCCCTCGTAATCGGTTGAAATCACCTCGGCAGACACATCTCCATCCACGATGTCGCAAATAGCTTTGTAATGAGCCATAACATTGTCTTGTCCGCTGATGCCCTCTTTGGCCATCAGTGAAGGATTGGTGGTAACCCCGTCGAGGATACCCAAATCCTGGGCTTCACGAATCTGATCGAGGTTGGCGGTATCGATGAAAAATTTCATGCCGCAAATTTGCTGCATTGTAGCGAGTTAAGCAAGGAGTTTGGGTAACTGGTGTCGGGGATTAGGTGTAAGGTGTCAGGTGTCGGTGTCTTGTCCTGGAATAGGTTGACAGTTTTGTTTTCTAATTACTCTTTCAAGTGGCATAGATTTCAGCAGGTTTTTTAAGACCGATAGCCATATGAGGTCTTTTTCTGTTGTATGTTTCTACTGCCTGTTTAGTTGC